>JBDHJR010000013.1:0-258263 GCA_039586815.1 Gemmatimonadota bacterium
ATTCCACCACACGCAAGCGAGGCCTATGCGGTTCACAACGGCAGTATTGTGCGCACTGCTGCTCGCAGCCCCGAGCGGGGCGGCGGCACAGCAGACCCTCACCCTGGCCAACGGTGATCAGCTCTCGGGCACGTTGACGAGCATCGCCGACGGCCACTGGGTGTTCGAGTACGCGGGGATGGATCTCTCGATCGCGGCAGCCGACGTTGCATCGTTCACGGCTCCTGACCCGGTGGGCTTCCGGCTGGCCGACGGTACTCTGCTGGCCGCGACTGTGGCTACCGTGGCGGGCGGGCTGCGTCTGCAGGCAGCCGACGGAACTACTCGGACGGTTGCGGTCGCCGACCTCGCCGCGGCGGGAAATCCCTCCGACCTCGAGGCTCTGCGCCCCGTCCACGTCAAGCTGCTGAGCCCCTTCTTCAAGTTCTGGCGGGTGACCGCCAGTTTGGGCCTCAGCTTCAAGGGCGGGAACACCAACACCCGTTCGGGAACGGCCTACCTGGACATGGAGCGCGCCACGGAGTTGGACCGACTGACGCTGACGGCCCAGCTCAGCCAGGAGCACAACAGAGTCGACACCGACGGCGACAGCGAGCCCGACTCCCTCGTACAGACCTCGGGTAGGTACCTCGCGGGCCTGCGCTATGACATCTTCCCGCACCCCAAGCTATTCGTCTTCGGCTCGACGCGACAATCACGCGACCGCTTCAAGGAGATCGACCTACGCTCGTTCTACACGGCCGGTGTGGGGTACCAGTTCTTCCAGCGGGACAATCTCGACCTGCGCAGCTCTCTGGGTGCCGGCATCCGGTACGAGAAGTTTTATCTGCAGCAGGGTACGGTGGACAGCTCCAGAACCGTCCCGACCGGCTCGCTTGACGCTGGGCTGCGGGTCGCCCTGGGGCTGTTCGACTACGATCTGCGCACGGTCTACTCGCCGGCTCTCGACGACATTGAGGATTTCCAGGTAATGACTCTCACAGGTCTCACGGCGACGCTCGTCGCAGGGCTGGGATTCCGTGTTCAGCTGTTGTGGGAGTACGACAACACGCCCACAGCCGGTTCGGAGAAGAACGACACCGAGTTCACGACGGCGCTTACTTACTCGCTGGGTCGTTAGATTATGTGAGCCACGGGAGGGGATGATGCAGGGATCACTCACGTTGAACGGAACCACCTGGCCGCGCCTGCTGAGCTTCGTCTTTGGGCTGGGGATGGTTGTCTCTTCGCTGTTCACCATCGAACATTTCTTCGCCGCCAACTATCCGGCCACCATCTGGGCCGGGTCCTTCTGCGACATCAGCGCCTTCTTCAACTGCGACAGCTCTGCCTTCGCCGCCATATCGGCGATCGGCGGCGTGCCCATAGGCTATTTGGGGGTCGTCACCGGCGCCCTGGTCTGTCTCGGGGCAGTGTTCCCGTCAGAACAGTTCGAGCGCAGCAACAAGACGATCTCTTTGCTGAACGTGATTGGGGTAGTCGTGCTGCTCGTCTACTCGGTCGCGGTGATGGGGAGCCTCTGCCTGCTGTGTGCCGGCTACTACGCCTTCTCGATCGCGAGCTTGGTGCTGTTCTGGCGCTACGGGATCGACCGCGACGAGCCGTTGTTCGTGCTGCGGTGGGTGAGACCATCGGCCAAGCACCTGGCTGCGTTCGCGATAGTGACCCTGGTTGGTGCCGCAGGGATGGCGCTGTACCACCAGGCCAAGCGCGATGCCCAGTCGGGCGGCGTGGCGGCGCGCATCGTGGAGCAGTACTTCGGCCTCCCCGAGGTGGCGCAGCCCAGCACACTCTCTCCCTACTGGACGGTGCGCTCCACGGAGCGGTTCGAGGACGCGCCCATCCGGGTCGTCGAGTACGGCGACCTGCTCTGTTCCGACTGTCTGGTGCTGCACGAGCAGATGGTGCGGCTCAAGGAGGAGTTCGCCGGCAAGCTCAACGTAGCGTTCCAGTTTTTCCCGCTCGACGCGCAGTGCAACGGCGTGGTGGACAAGGACCTGCATCCGGGAGCGTGCGACATCTCGTACATGGTCGCATACGATCCAGACAAGTTTCTCCAGATGCACGACGAGGTCTGGGCCAACTTCCGGGCGGCCAAGACGCCCGAGTGGCGCGAGGAGTTCGCGCAGCGCTATGGAGTGGAAGCGGCACTCTCCGACTCTGCGACGCAGGCCCTGGTGCACCAGATCATGAACACCGGTGCCGAGTACGAGCAGACCTCCGAGCGGTTCGCCCACGGCATTCGGTCCACTCCCACGATGCTGATCAACAACCGCATGATCATCGGGACGTATCCCTACGAGCAGCTACGCGCAATCTTCCAGGCGATCGTGGACGAGGCCGAGCGGGGCGAGAAGCGCTTTATCGAGAACTGGATCGAGCCGTAGCAGCTACGCCAGGGATACCGCGGCGCAGGTGGGGGAGGTCGGAGTCCCGTCCCAGCACCAGCATCACCTCGCCGGGTGCGAAGACGTGGTCCGCCGTGGGCGATGCATCGAGCTGCTCCTCGCCGTCATCGGACGTACGCTTGATCATCAGCACGCTGACGCGATAGTCCTGCCGGATGTTGAGTTCGCCGATGGTGCGTCCGATGAAGCGCCGGGGGACGTCGATCTCCGCGACGACCGTATCGCTGGCCGCAGGCATGAGTCCCTGCTTGCCCTCAGGCGTGAGCGCGGAAGCCATGCTCCCGGCCATGTCGCGCTTGAACACCTCGGTGTTGTAGCGCTCGATCACGTCCCCCGGCCAGATGACGCCCACCAGCCGCCCGCTCTCCAGTACCGGCACCTCGCCGCGGTAGAGCTCGAGGTGGCGCATCACGTCGGCCAGCGAGTCGTCGGGCCGGACCTTGGGGAAGTCGCCCGCCGCCATCACGTCCTGGGCGATGATCAATGCTGCGAGCGCGGCCGGGTCCTGCATGACCGGCCGAATCTGGTCGGCCGTGATCAAGCCTTCCAGTGCGCGGTCCTCGTCGGTGACGAACACGGTTGATCCGGGGTGGTCGATGAACTTGCCGATCAAAGCCGACAGCCCCTCCTCGGGGCCGACCGTCACCACGTCGGCGCGCATCAGCTCGCGCACGTGCACGTGCTGCAGCACGTTGACCGCGCGGCCCCGCTGCACGTCCACCCCGCGGCGCAGCAGCTTGAGCGTGTAGATGGACGCGCGTTGCAGGCGGGTGGCCAGCAGCGTGGCGATGATACAGCTGATCATGAGCGGCAGAATGATCGTGTACGAGCCGGTGAGCTCGAAGATGATGAGGATCGCCGTGATCGGTGCATGCGTTCCCGCCGCCACCACGGCCCCCATCCCGACCAACGCATAGGCCCCCGACGCCGCGGTGCTCGCGGGCCACAGGGTGTGCACGACCGTGCCGGCGGCGCCACCCAGCATGGCGCCGATGAACAGGGACGGCGCGAAGATGCCTCCCGACCCTCCCGAGCCGATCGTAATCGAGACGGCGACGATCTTCACGACCACCAGCAGCAGCATGAACTGCCACACGATGTTGCCGTTCAGCGCTTCGTTGATTGCCTCGTAGCCGACGCCGAAGATGTGGGGCGCCCAGATCCCGATTACGCCGATGAGCACGCCGCCGAGCATTGCCTTGAGTGCGGGATGGAGGCGTAGCCGGTCGAACAGGTCCTCGGTTCCGTACAGCGTGCGGATGAACGCGAGCGCCACGAGTCCCGCCAGGATCCCCAGGCCGGCATAGGCGAACAACTCGCCCGCGTGCACCAGATGGTAGGCCGGGACTTGAAACGCCGGGAAGTCGCCGAGAAAGTGCTGGCTCACCACCGTGCCAGCCACCGACGAGATCACGATGGGAGAGAACTGGCTCACGCCGAAGTCGCCGAGGATCACCTCCACGGCGAAGAGGGCGCCGGCCACCGGGGCATTGAACGTGGCTGCGATGCCGGCGGCGGCCCCGCACCCCACGAGAGTGCGGAGGCGGCGTTGATCCACCCTGAGCCACTGCCCGATGGTAGATCCGAGCGCCGACCCGATCTGCACGATGGGTCCCTCTCGGCCTACCGACCCGCCCGATCCGATCGATATGCCCGAGGCGAACATCTTGGCGATGACCACCCGTGGGCGAATGCGTCCACCCCTGAGCGCCACCGCCTCCATCACCTCGGGCACGCCGTGGCCCTTGGCCTCGCGGGCGAAGCGATACACGATCAAGCCCACCAGCGCCCCGCCGACAGCCGGCGCGGCGATCTTCCACCAGAACGGGAGGGAGTACAGGTAGTCCAGGGTGTATTGGCCCTGGTGCCAGAACACCTGGTTCAGCCCCCGGATGAGGAGCCGGAAGCCGACAGCGCACAAGCCGCCCACGAGGCCGATCACGACCGCCACCAGCACCATGTAGATCTGTTCGGTCTGGCGCAGGCCGTCGTGGAGGCTTCGCAGGCGCGTAGAAAGGCGTGTCACCTGCGCTGCAATCTACACGCCTACGGCAGCGGCAACAGCGCGGCGCAGGGCCGCCTTGTGGCGACCACTCCCTCCCCTGCATCTTCACGCGTGGCCAAAACACGTACCGGGAAGGGGACGACGATGGAAAAGTTCATTGAGGGGATGCCCAAAGCCGAGCTCCACCTGCACATCGAGGGCACGCTCGAGCCGGAGCTGATGTTCGAGATTGGGGAGCGGAACGGCGTGTCCATCCCCTTCGCATCGGTGGAGGAGGTCCGCAAGGCCTACGAGTTCACGGACCTACAGTCGTTCCTGGACATCTACTACGCGGGCGCCAACGTCCTGCTGAAGGAGCAGGACTTCTACGACATGACGTGGGCGTACCTCGAGCGGGTACACAACCAGAACGTGCGGCACGTGGAGATCTTCTTCGATCCCCAGACGCATACCGACCGCGGCGTGGCCTTCGAGACCGTGATCACGGGAATCCACAGGGCGCTCGAGGATGCGGATCACCGGTTCGGCATCTCCAGCAGGATCATCATGTGCTTCCTGCGGCACCTGAGTGGCGAGGCCGCGCTCGAGACCCTGGAGCAGTCCCTGCCGTTCAAGCAGTGGATCATCGGGGTGGGACTCGACTCCTCCGAGGTGGGCCATCCGCCGCAGAAGTTCGTCGCGGCGTTCGATCGGGCGCGGGAAGAGGGTTTTCTCACCGTGGCGCACGCCGGCGAGGAGGGGCCGCCCGAGTACATCTGGGAGGCGCTGGACCTGCTGCACGCGAAACGCATAGACCACGGGGTGCGCTGCGTCGAGGACGACAAGCTGGTGAAGCGGCTGCGCAAAGAGCAGATCCCGCTCACGGTGTGTCCGCTCTCCAACGTGAAGCTGTGCGTGTACGACCGTATGGAGGACCACAGCCTCAAGCGGCTGTTAGATGCCGGGCTCTGCGCTACTGTGAACTCGGATGACCCCGCCTACTTCGGCGGGTACATGAACGAGAACTTCCTCGCGGCACAGCGGGGGCTCGATCTCAGCCGCGACCAGGTGGTCGAGTTGGGGCGCAACGCGTTCGAGGCGACCTTCCTCGATCGGGCTGCTAAGGACGCGTTGTTGAAGGAGTTGGATGACTACGTGGCAGCGGGTTAGGCAGGCTAGATCTCTCGCGTCACCACGCGCCGCAACGTGACCTGATCCACGTTGCCGCCAGTGAGGATCACGGCCACGCGCTTGCCCGCGAGTTCCTCACGCAACCTGAGGAGTCCGGCGAGCCCGGCGGCTCCGGCCGGCTCGACCAGGTTGTGTGTGGTGCGTATGAGCAGGCGCATCGCCTCGGCGATCTCCGCATCGGTAACGGTCACGAAGCCGGCGAGCCCCTCGCACAGGGTTGGAAGGGTCATCTCGTACGACGAGCGAGTGGCGATGCCGTCGGCGAAGGTGTCGGCCTCCGGCACAGTCAACGGTTTGCCCGCCTTCCACGATCGGTAGATCGCCGCCGCTCCCTCAGCCTGCACCGCGAACACCTGCGTCTCCGGACGCAGCTCCCGCAGCACTGTAAGAGCCCCGACTGTCTGTGAGCCGCCGCCCACGGCGATCACCATGGCGTCGGGCTCGGCACCCTGCTCCAGCAGTTCGAGCGTTATGGTGCCGGCGCCCGCGAGCACGAACGGGTTGTTGGTGGGGTGCAGCAGCGTTGGGCCGCCGTCGCGCACCGCAGCCTCGACTGCGGCAAGCGCCTCGTCGAAGTCCCGTCCCACCTCGACCAGCTCCGCTCCGTAGCCCCGCATGGCCTCGTTTTTCTCGGGATTGTTGCCGTGCGGCACGTAGATCGTCACGGGCGCTCCCAATAACGATCCCGCCCATGCGATTCCCTGTCCGTGGTTTCCCCGAGTGGCGGCAGTGACGCCGCGGCTCCGCTCCTCAGCCGATAGCGCGGCGATGGCCGATAGGCCGTTGCGCGCCTTGAACGAGTTGGTGTGGTTGTGGTTCTCGTGCTTCACTAGCACGCGAATGTCGTGGCCCACGGCCTGATTGAGTGGGACATACTCGCGCACCGGGGTCGGTGTGATGTGCTTGGCAATTCGCTCGCGCGCCGCGCGCACATCGGCTAGCGAGATCGGCCAGGGGGTTCCCGTCATGCCGTGGAAAACTGCGCCGCGCGGATCGCCGCCAGCTCGTCACCGGAGAGTCGCACGTCGGCCGCGGTGAGGGAGTCCAGGGCATGCTCCACGGTGCGGGCACCGGGAATGGGAATCACGCTGTCGGCCTGCGCCATCACCCAGGCGAGGACTACGGAGTGGCAAGATATGCCGTACCGCTTGGCGATGGGCTGCAGCACCGGGTGATCGGGCAGCTTCTTGTTGAGCCGGCCGCCGCCCACCGGGCTGTAAGCCAGGAATCCTATGCCGCGGTGCGCACAGTAGCGCGCCACCCCGGTCTCCAGCGCCTCCCGGAAGAATGGGCTGAGCCGGTTCTGCACCGTCTCGACCTGCACGAGCTGCTCCGCCTCCTGGATCTCCTCCACGGACACGTTGGACAGCCCGATCCAGCGGATCTTCCCCTCCTGCTGTAGCTCGGCCAGCGCGCCCACGCTCTCGGCGAACGGCACCTTAGGGTCGGGTGCGTGCAGCTGGTACAGGTCGATCTGCTCCACGCCGAGGGCCTGGAGCGAGCGCTCGCACGCCTGCTTGAGCTTGGCTGGATCCGCGTCGCGCTCCCAGCGTCCTTGGGGCCGTGTCAGGCCGCCCTTGGTGGCGATTACCGTCTGCTCGCCCACTCCGCCGGTCCAGCTGGCGACTGCCTTGGCCACGAGTCGTTCGTTGTGGCCGATGTCGTCGTCGTCGAGGCAGTAGACGTTGGCGGTGTCGATCAGTGTGGTCCCGGCATCCAGCAATGCATGGATGACGCGGATGGCCTCGCGCTCATCCGCCGGCCTCCCCTGGATCGATAGAGGCATTCCTCCGAAGCCGATCTCGGAGACCTTGGGTGCGCTGGGCCCCAACGGGCGCTTCTGCATGGTCCACTCCCATAGAGCCCCGCTGCGTGGCGCCGAAACAGCGCACGCAGCGGGGTACCTGGATCTCCTGAGCTATGGGCGCCGGACCTAGCGGTGCCGGCGCATGTCCTCCGCCATCTGCTTGATCGTCGCCAGGCTGCGTACCATCTCGCTCCACCCGTACCACAGTGCGTAGTCGGGATTGGAGTGGAACGTGCCCTGGAACGCACGCATGCGGTGTTCCAGATGCATGACGAACAGTTCCTGCTCTATGGGCGTCGGGGCGTCATGGAACGTCAGCAAGTCAGGGAAGGCATAGGCGTAGGCCTCCGGCTTCTCGAGCGTGCCGTCCTCGTACAGGCCGGCCACGATGCGGATCGCCTCGGCCAACAGGCGGTCCGATTCCCGGATCATGTCGTCGCCCTTTGCCAGCTCGGCCCTGGAGAAGTTCGCCGAGTGGCAGCGGCTGCACACCTCCAGCATCGCGTTCCGCTCCTTATCCCACGCCTCCTGCGTCAGGCGCGCCACGTCGGCTGCTTGGACTACCTCGAGCCGCCCGGTTGGCTGCCCCTCGGGGTCGAGCACGCCGAGCGCCTGGAGAATCGTGGCCTGGTCGGCGGCCCACTGCTCGTCCTCGGGCATGGGCAAGCGCACCGCCAGGAAGCCCCACGCCGTGCGCACCTCGTGATTGCCGGCCACCATGTGACAGGTCTGGCAAGTAGGTGCCGCTGCGTTCTCCGGCAGCACGTCGTTCTGCTTCAGCAGGAAGCGCACGCCGTGCTTGGATCCCGAGTACATCTCCCACTGCGGGTGATCGAAACCCATGTGACAGGTCTGGCATGCCTGCGGCTGTTGGGCCTCTCTCACCGAAAAGAGGTGCCGGGTATGGCAGGCATCGCACGACGCCACTCCGTAGCCCGCGCCCTGCTCCTTGAGCGCCGCGATCTCCTCCTCGCTCTTGAGACCGATCTTGTGGCATCCGCCGCAGCCCTTCATGCCCTCGGTGAGGGCCATCGGCAGGGCGTGCGTCGTGGGCATGGCATTCATCGCAGCCCACGCGGCAGCGTGCTTGCCGCGGGAGAATTCCTCAACCCGATCGGAGTGGCAGGGGGCGCAAGTGTTAGGCGTGGGAAGCGACACCTCATCGTAGTCGTACTGTGTGGTGTGCTCCGTGCCGTGGCACACGCCGCACGTAATCCCGTTCAGCCCGTGCCGGCTCATCTGCCAATCGGTCACGATCCTGGGGGTCACGCGTGTGTGACAGTCGAGGCAGTTGGCGTTTTGGGCCCAAGAAACGGACGGGAGCGCGAGCGCGAATGCCAGCGCAATCAGTATCCGCATTTCACCACCTCCCACCGTGATTCTGGACAATGTGCGCTCAATCGAGTGTTGTCAACGCGGCCTCTGGCACTGCGGGTGACGGGTGCGCAGATTGATCATCTCCCAAACTCCGAGAGAGGTCACTGTGAAATCGCGCATAGCCATCACCATGGGTTTGATTGCCCTCGTCTCCTCAACGCTGCTGGCGCACGACCTCTTCCTCAAGCTCCAGAGCTACTTCGTCGACCCCGGCGCTGCGGTCGAGATCCTCGTGCTCAACGGCACATTCGACCAGAGCGAGAACGCCGTGACTGCGGACCGCGTGTTCGACATCTCGCTCGTGACACCCGCGGGAACCGAGCGGCTCGACACGGCTGCGTGGCAGGTGGAAGGCGACTCTACCTGGCTGCGACTCCGCACGGGCGAGGCCGGGACGTACGTGGCGGGGGCCGCGACACTGCCGCGGGAGATCGACCTCACAGCGGAAGAGTTCAACGAGTACCTCGAGCACGACGGCATCCCCGACATCCTGGAGCTGCGCGCGAAGCGGGGCGAGCTTGATCGCCCGGCCACTGAGCGATACTCCAAGCACGTGAAGGCCGTGTTCCAGGTGGGTTCCGAGCGGTCGGCGGGTTTCTCCACGGTACTCGGCTACCCGGCAGAGATCGTTCCGCTGGCCAACCCCTATGAGCTCTCCGTCGGGAGCGCGCTGCGGGTGCGCTGCCTGGTGGATCGCCATCCGGTGCCGGACCAGATGGTGATCTGGGGAGGCGAAGGCCGCGATGGGCCAATACCCGAGCGGCGCGCACGATGCGACCAGGAGGGCGTGGCTGAAGTGACGATCGACGCGCCGGGGAAGTGGTACGTGAAGTTCATCAACATGGTTCCCGCGGCCGAGCCCGAGCTCGACTACGTGTCGCGCTGGGCTACGCTCACCTTCGAAACTCGGTGAGGCGTGCGGCTCCTCGTCGTTCGCCATGCGATTGCCGAGGATCGCGTCGCCTTTGCGGCGACGGGCAAGGAAGATGGTGAGCGTCCTCTGACCGACGAAGGTCGCCGCCGCATGGAGCAGGGCGCGCGCGGCCTGAAACAGCTTGTCCCCGCGCTGGATCTCGTCGCGACGAGCCCGCTGGTGCGCGCCCTGCAGACCGCCGAGATCCTGGCGGCCGCCTACGGCGGGGTCGCCGTAGAGCAGGTCCGGGCGCTCGCGGCGGGAGGTGATCCGGAGACCGTGGTTGAGTGGTTGCGGGGCCGACGTTCGGGTGACGCGTTGGCAGTCGTGGGCCACGAGCCCGATTGCTCCATCCTCGTATCGCACCTCCTGACTGGCGCCGACGCCTCGTTCGTTCAACTCAAGAAGGGGGCGGCGTGCCTGCTGGAGTTCGCCGACCGCCCTGCGGTGGGATCAGGTGTGCTGTGCTGGGCCCTGGCGCCGAAGCAGCTTCGGCTCATAGGGGGCGGTGGTGCCTGAGTACCCTCGTGATCTGCTGGACCGCTCCGTTGCCGCGGCCATCGACGGCATCGGTGGCGCGTTGCTGGATGCGGCAGAGGAGGCCCAGGGGCGGTTGGCGGATCCCGCGGATCCGGAAGCGCTGCACGACTTCCGCGTGGCGTTGCGCCGGCTACGCAGCGTGGAGCGAGCGTTCCGGGGCCGGATCGGCGATCCCATGGAGAAGCGGCTGCGCAGGCTGGTGCGCGATCTGGCGCGCGCCACCAATGGCGCACGGGACGCGGAAGTGCAACTCGCGTGGCTCGAGGGACAGCGGGGGGACCTCGACGGTGAGCTGCAGTGCGGGTTCACCTGGTTCGTGAAGTGCCTGGAGGAGCGGCGCGACCGGGAGTACGAAGCCAGCATCCGCGCCATCGACGCGGAGTTTACGGACGTCGACGACGGCGTGCGTACGTGGCTGCAGGCAGGCCGGGATGCGGCAGCCCCTCAGGGTGCCACGTTCGCAACGGTACTGGGCGAGCTGATCGAGGAGCACGTCGACGCACTGGAGGAAAAGCTGGCCGCGATCCACGTGCCCGAGGACGAAACGGCAGTGCATCAGGCGCGCATCGCAGCCAAGCGATTGCGTTACCTGCTGGAGCTGGTCGCAGTGGAAATAGGGGTAGCGATGGAGGCCGTCACACGCCTCAAGGGATTACAGGACGTGCTGGGAGAGTTGCACGATCTGCAGGTGCTGGATCACGAGTTCACGGTGGCCCTCGACAAGGAGATCGATCCGGCCGAGCGATGCGACGCGGCCCCCGGCGTGCTGGCGCTCGCTCGCGCGGGCCGCGAGGCGCAAGTCGGGCTCTACCAGGCGTTCGAGACCGAGTGGCGCAACGGCGGTCTCGCCTGCCTCCGCCGCGAACTCGATGCCGTGCTCGAAGTGCTCCGCGCCCATCGCGCGGGTGCGCCGGTCGAGGTGAGTCGCAGGGAGGACCCGGCTACCTGAACGCCTAGACCGTAACCAGCCGCGCGAGGAACTCATCCTGCGCGCTCACCGCTCCATCGCCCGGGGTGCGCGGCACGTACGACCCGTCCTGATGCATCTCCCACGCCTGGGGGTCGTTCATCTCGATCTCGAGGATCTCGTCCAGCCGCATCTGCAGTTGGGGGTCGTGCACGGGGGTTACGACCTCCACCCTGCGGCGCAGGTTGCGCCCCCGCCAGTCCGCGGATCCGATGTAGAACGCGGGTGAGCCAGCGTTCGCGAACACGTAGATCCGGGCGTGCTCCAGGAACCGGCCCACGGCACTCACCACCCGAATGTTCTCGGACAAGCCGGTAACACCGGGACGTAGGCAGCAGATGCCACGCACGACCAGATCGATCGTCACACCGGCCTTGGAGGCCTTGTACAGTGATTCGATGATCTCGGCGTCGGCCAGGCCGTTGAGCTTGGCCCTGATGTACCCCGTGCCGCCGGCCTCGGCGTGTTCCGTCTCCCGCGCGATCAGCTCCTGGAACGTTTGGAGCATGTATGTGGGCGCCACCACCAGCTCCTGGAATATCGCCGCCGGCGGTCGCGTCGAGCCGGTGAGCTCGTTGAACAGCACTCCGGCGTCGGTGCAGAGGTCCTCGTTGGTCGTGAGAAGATCCAGGTCGGTGTACAGCCGTGCGGTGGAGGCGTTGTAGTTCCCGGTTCCGATGTGCAGGTACCGCTTGAGGGCGTCGCCGTTGCGGCGGACTACGAGGGCGAACTTGGCGTGCGTCTTGTGCTTCACCAGTCCTGTCACAACGTGGATGCCGCTGCGCTCGAGCTGCTTGGCCCAGAAGATGTTCAACTCCTCGTCGAAGCGCGCCTTCACTTCCACGAACACGGAGATGTCCTTGCCGGCCTGGGCCGCGCTCTTGAGGGCGTCGGCGAGGCGGGACGGCCCCCCCGGCCGGTACAGCGTGAGCTTGATGGAAACGACGTCCGGATCTTCGGCGGCCTCACACAGGAAGCGCTCCACCGACTCCTCGTACGACTCGTACGGCCGATGCACCAGTACGTCGCGCTCCTCCAGCACATCGAACACCGGGCGATCGGGCTCGATGGGCACGCTGGGGGTGAACACCGGGTACTCGTGCTCGGGCAGCGGCAGCTGGGCCAGCTCGCTCACCGCTCCCAGATCGATCATGCCGTCCAACTCGTAGATGTCCGCTGGATCGAGTGGCACGCCCTTGCCCGACTCCTCGCGGCGCAGGTGACTGAGGAGCAGGTCGCGCACGGGGAAGGGCATCGAGCGCTCTACCTCGATGCGCACCACCGCACCCTGAGGTCTGCGCTTGACCTCGTCTTCGATTACCTCGAGGAAGGTCTCCGCAGTAGCCGCCGCGAATGTCACTTCGGCGCTGCGAGTCAGCCGGAAGGGCGCTACCTCGAGCACCTCCCGGTTGGGGTAGAGCGTGTTGATGTGCGCCCGGATGAGCTCCTCGATCGTCATGAAGTCGTTCGTGTTGGGTAGCTGCACGAAGCGCGGTACGGCATCGGGTACGTCGATTACCACGAAGTGGTCGCGGCCCGTGCGTTGGTCACGCACGACCAGAGCCAGCGAGAGGAGCAGCTCCTCCACGTAGGGCACGGGGTGCCCCGGTGCCGTAGTGATCGCCTTGGGCGTGAGCAGCGGGAACACCCGCTCGTCGAAATAGCCGCGCACGTACTCCTGCGCGCTCGGGTCGAGCTGCTCGTAGTCTAGGATTCGTATGCCGCTGGGCTCGAGCCCGCGCGCCTGCAGCTCGTCAAAGCAGCGGTACTGTCTCCGTACCAGGGCGCGCATCCGCGTGGTGATCGCGTTGAGTAGCTCTTTCGGCGTGCGTCCGTCGATCGCTTTCCTGGTGACGCCTTCGGCCACAGCCTGCTTGAGGCCCCCCACCCTGATCATGAAGAACTCGTCGATGTTGCGGCCGAAGATCGACAAGAATCGCAGCCGTGCCAGCAGGGGCGTGTCCGGATCCTCGGCCAGCGCCAGCACGCGGCCCTGGAATTCCAGCAGGCTCAGCTCGGGGTTGATCGTCGCCGCCACCGGCTGCTCGTGTTCCTCCCTCTCGGGGAGCGCGAGCAGGGCGTTCGCGTCGAGGAAGAGCGAGCCGCGGCGCCGCTTGGGCAGCGCCGGCGCATCTCCGACGCTCGTTCCCCTCTTGAGCTCGGTGGCAGGCGCGGCCCCCGGCCCGTATATGTCGCCCACGTTGAAGCGCCACAGGTAGAGCGACACGAGGTTGAAGAGTGAGGACACGACGAACGCGACCGCGAGGGCCTGAATGCCAGCTGCGAGCCCCACGGCGATCGCAAGGAAGATGTACACCGCATCCTTGGTGTCCTGCAGCGTGTGGCGGAACCGCACGGCGGCCACGATGCCGGCGAGACTGAACGCCAGGGCGACGGAGTCCTGCACGATGATCACGATCCCCGTCACCGCGATGGGGAGCATGATTATCGTGTGCACCATCGACTGGTCGTAGCGTACCTGGCTCTTGGTCGTGATGTAGACCTTGGCGATGGGAATCACGAGCAGCAACGCGCCGAGGACCGCGATGAGCGTGCGGAATGCAGGGTAGGGGCGCGCCAGGAAGCCTCCCGCCCCCTGCTCGCTCGGATCCACGCCGGACTGCAGCTCCGGTGGCACATCCAGGCCCAGGATGTCGCGAGCGCGCTCCATCGAGAAGGCGCTCTGCAGCAGCGGGAACAGCCTGACGAGCACCAAGAGGGCTACGGCCAGCAGGATGTAGTATCCCACGAGCCGGACGACTGGAGCTTGGAAGAACCGGCGAATCATGTCAGTTGACGGTGCTCCGGTAGGAGTCGGGCGTCATGGGTCGCTCTGGGAGCGCACCGTGCGCACAAAAACTACGGTGAGCCCGTGGACCCTGCTAGTGGGGGGAAAGAGAGAGGGGAGCCAAGGCTCCCCTCTCACCCTGCTACGGGCGTCGCGGCCCGGACCGCGCTGCGGGGCGCGGCGTACTCCTCGGTGGGGTCCGGGGCGCACTCGGCCGCGCCTGCGGCCGGGGTGTCGATGGCCTGCTGGGCGGGCTCACCGACGGCTGCGACGAGGGCTGCGACCGGATCTGGGTGGGGCTCGGACGCGGCGCAGCCCTGCTGGGCGACGCCCGCCGCTCCAGGGTCGGCCGGCCTGCCGGCGCGCTCACCCTGGGTGCCGCCCCACTGCGCGGTGCCGTGCGCTGGGGGCTCGTGATCTGCCGCAGTGTGCTGCGCAGCGAGTTCTTGCTCTGCGTGGGCGGCTGCGGCGACGTCCGCTGCGGGCTCACACTCCGCTGCTGCAGCGTCTGCCGCGTCCCGGCCTTGCTGCCGGTCGCCGACCGGGCCGCGGAGCCCGGCTCGATCTGCCGGCGCTGCGCTGCCGCTCTCCCGCCGGTGGCCCCGGCATCACCCCGCGGCTGCGTGTTCGGCGTGTTGCGCTCCCGCAGGTTGGTTGGTTGCTGCACACGGCGGCCTGTGTTCTGGGCCGCACCCGGCTGCTGACGCTGGTCCGTCACCGGAATCGTGCGCCTGCCGTCGGTGACGCCCCAACCGTCGGGCTGCACCTGGCGGCCGGCGTTGGTCGTCGGACCGGCGCGGCGCTCGATGGTGGGCCGCCCCGCGGTGCTCGCCTGGCCGGCGCCACGGACATCGGTTGCCGGCGCGATGCGGCGGCCCGCCGTCTGGGCGGCCGTGCCGGTCCCCGTCGTCGGCGCGACGCGGCGCCCCGCCATCTGGGCGGCCGTTCCCACGCCCGTGGGTGCGGTGCGCCGAGAAGGTGCCCCGACGTAGCGGGAGTAACTGGCGAACTGTCCACCCGTGGCGGAGCGGCTGCTACGCTGCCAGTTCGTGATGCCACCGGACGCCAGTCCGCGCTGGGCGTCGTGCTTGAACGTGTAACGCGGCAGTACGTAGGCACCGACGCCGTAGTTGTAGGACGCGCCGCCGTGGTAGTAACCGCTACCGTAGTACCCGTAGTACGGATACCCGGAGTAATAGTAGGGTCCGCCGTAGTAGCAGCACCCGTACCGGTAATACGGGTAGTAGCCATAGTAGCCGTAGTGGTGCGGCCAGCCCCAGCCCCAATACGGGCTGCCCCAGCCCCAGCCTATGCTGCCCCACCCCCAGCTGATCCCGAAGCCGAAGTACGGGCCCCACCCCCCTCCGTAGTACGGGTAGCCCCAGTAGGGATAGCCATATCCGTAGCCCCACCCGCCACTTACATAGACCGTCCTGCCACCCCCTCCGGAGCTCGCCGCCTGCTGCGCCACTCCGTAATGCGTCAGGTCGTAATCGAAGTAGGTGCCTTCACCGGCCATCTGTCCGGCCAGCGCGGTCAGCTCGGCCTGTGCGTCGAGTCCCTCGTTGAGCCGCCACGTTTCCAGCAGGCGGTAATCCCAGTGATTGTTGCGCACGAAGGCGTCGAACCCAAACGGGTCACGCGAGAAGGCGGCGTAGACCGTTCCGGCGCCGCTGGCGGCATATATCTGGAATGCTTCCCGATCGCCGCGGCCCCGTACCTCGAAGTCCTGGCCGCCGCGCACGTAGTTGTCGTGGAAGGGGTCCAGCGGGAAGAGCACCCGGATTCTGCCGTCGGCCTCGGCGTGCAGAATCACGAGGTATCCATCCGTTTCGACGCGCGTGAAGACCCTGACCCGATTCCCGCGCTCGAGGTCGCCCCTCTTGTCGAGCCAGACTTTGACGGGCGGCTCTTGTGCGCTCTGGATCGCCTCGGTCGGCGCGAGCGTCAGTGTGGTGAGCAGTAGCGCAGTGAGCATCTGAACCTCCCCCGGTCGAAGCCGCTACGACCAGTCTTCCGCCCACCTATTTGGCAAGTTGCGGGCCAGAACTCAATACGTTGTCCTGCAACGACTTAGCTAATCCCTGTCCTGCCCGAATCGTCCTCGGTTCGGGACAGCTGTCACACCCAGCCCTCCTGGCGGAACGAGCGCAGCACCTCCGCGAAGGTCTCCATCTCGTCCGGTGTGCCGATGGAGAGCCGGCAGTGGTCCAGCATCGGGGGGAACGGTCGCCCCACCCAGATTCCCATCTCCCGCATGCGCTGGCGGTAGGCCTGCAGCTCTCCGTTGATGCGGTGCATCACGAAGTTCGTGTGGCTCGGTACGTAGGCCAGCCCCAGCTCGTCGAGGCACGCGTACAGGATCTCCTTGCCGCGCTGGTTCACGTCGAGGCTGCTCCGCACGAAATCGGGATCCCGCAGGCTGGCCAACCCGGCCACGGTGGCGAAGTGGTTCGAGTTGTTACGCACGCGCAGCCGCCGCACCCGCTGCGCCGTGTCGGGGTGGGTGATCGCGTATCCGAGGCGGATGCCGGCCATGCCGTACACCTTGGAGAAGGTGCGGGCCACGATCACGTTGGGCCGGTCGGGCACCCACTTGAGAGCCGACCAGTAGCGGGTGTCCCGCACGTAGTCGTAGTACGCCTCGTCCACCAGGAAGTACATGTTCTCGGGCGCCGACTCGATCCAGGCGTCGATGTCCGCGCTCGGCGTGAGTGTGCCCGTCGGGTTGTTCGGGTTGCATAGGTAGACGAGCACTGCGCCCTTTGCCTCGTTCGCCGCCTGCCGCATGCGCTCCAGGTCGTGCGCGCCGTCGGCCATGAGCGGCACCTTCAGCTGCCGTATGTCGAACGGCCCCGCATACCAGGGTGCGTCCTCATACGTAGGCTCGGCGAGCACCAACGCGCCCGCCGGGGCGGCCAGGGCCTGCACCGCCATCTTGAGCACCTCGGTCGAGCCTGCCCCGATGACGAACGTCTCACGCGGCATGCCGTGCTTGGTGGCGAGCGCCGCGATCAGCTGATCGCGGCCGCGAGGATAGCGGTTCGCGTCCACCATGCCGTCGATGATCGCCTGCCGAGCCAGTGGAGAGATCCCCAGGGGGTTCTCGTTCGAGCTCAAGCGGATGGGTCCTTCGGGGTGGCGGCGTGGTTCGGCCTCGATGAGGCCAGGTGCCAGCGCGGTTCCGCCCGCGCCCATCAAGCCGGCCGCAATGCTGCTGCGGAGGAAGGTTCGTCGCTGCATGAGGCCTCTCGCGCGAGTGGGAATTGGATAACGATACGGGCGCCGCGGTATCGCGGCTAGAGCGACGTGCGCGCTACGGTCCCCATTCCTCGCCGTGCCAGCACATCTCCCAGAACTGCCACTCGTAGCGACTGGAGACCACGAACAGCTCGGTGAGCCGCGCGCGCTTCTCGTCGCCGGCGCCCTCCGCAACCCGGTCCAACTCCGCCTTGAGCCACTCCGCGGCCTGGGCGAACTCGTCGGATGCGTACTGCTGGATCCAGTCGGCGTAGCGCTCGTCCTCGGGTGCCTTGCCCCGTGCCAGGTGCTGCCCGATGTAGACGTAGCCCCACGCGCAGGGGAGGAGCGCGGCCAGCAAATCCGCCATGTCGCCGTCCGCTGCCGTGCGCACCAGGAAGTCGGTGTACGCCCGCGTGGTGGGCCACATGGGCGTCGCCTCGAGTTCCTCGCTCGAGATACCGAACCGCTCGGCGTAGGAGCGGTGCAGCGCCATCTCGGTATTGAGCGTGAGGTCGAGGACCGTGGCGTACCAGCTCATCGACTCCAGCCGGTCCGTCTTCGCGACCGCCCAAGCGAAGACGCGGGCGAACTCCTTGAGGTAGAGGTAGTCCTGCAGCACCCAACGCTGGAATCGCTCCACGTCGAGCGAGCCGTCGCCCAGTCCCGTGACGAAAGGATGCTCCAGCTGGGCGTCCCAGTTGAGTTTGGCGGCGGTGTAGAGGTCGTCAGTCAGCGTCACGTATCCCTACTCCTGTGAGTCGCGCAACGAGCAACGAGCATGGTGCAGCGCAGCCGGCTCCAAGTGCGTGAAAGGGAACCGCAACTGCCGGTACGTCGCAAGTGCGACGGTGGTCGGCGACTGGCTCGTTGACAGCGGGTGTACCCGGATGGACATTCGCCCGGCATAGCAGCCCCGGAACCCTCCCGGGGAGGACACCATGCGACGAGCAGGACCCGCTTTATGGCTCACGACCGTGCTGGCGCTAGTGGCTAGCGCATGCCAGCCCACGGTGGACTACGCCGCCGAGGAGCAGGCGATCCGCGATCTGGACGCAGAGTGGATAGCTGCGGTGGCCGCTGGTGACGCCGCCAAGTGCGCCTCGTTCTACGCGGCCGACGGCTCGCTCCTGCCGCCCAACACGGACCCCGTAATCGGCCTGGAGGCGCTCGAGCAAGCATGGGTCGGCACGATCGCGGCACTGCCTAACCTGTGGTTCGGGCCGACCAAGATCGTCGTCTCTGCTGCCGGCGACATGGCGTGGGACTACGGCACCTGGCAGGTCACGGACGCGCCAGACGGGGCCGTCGTGGATCACGGGAAGTACCTGGTCGTGTGGCAGAAGATCGACGGCGAGTGGAAGGTCGTGGCGGACATGTTCAACAGCAGCGTCCCGGCAGACATATAGCGCCACTGTAAATGATTAAGTGACAATGGGTTACGTGACTCTGTCTGGGCGGCGGCTGGTTGAAACCCCGCGCCGCCGCCGCGCGTAGGGTAAGACGAACCCGTCAGACACATTCGAGGAAGCTACGATGTCTACGACTCGCCGAGTGATGGTTGCGGTTGGCGCACCCCTGGTGCTGGTGGTCGGGTTGGGCATGCTCTGGGGCTGGCGCAACGCAGCCGCATTGAAGGCCCAGATCGAAGCCTGGGCCGACAGCCTGGAGCACAGCTCCAATCCGGTCACGATGGAGCTCTCGTTCCTGCCGATGTACGTGGAGGGCGACAGGATCGGTAAGCTCGAGGCGGTGGTGGTGCAGCGCGTGGAGCCGGGCACGGTCGACAGCCTGACGCTGCTGATCGCCCTGTCGGATGAGGCGGACGCCTCCGAGCTCGCCACCTGCCACTTCCACCTCGACCCCGACGCGATCGACCGGGAAGGGCCGATGGGGTACAAGGACGCGGTCCACTGCCTCTCTGATCCGGGGGAGCTGGTGCGCTTCGGCAGCGTTGAGTTCGCCGGGACGGACCACCACTCGGGGCTGTACATCGACGCCGACGATCTTCCCTGCGACCACATGAGCCACGACGACGCGGGCCCATGTGTTGAGTTCGCGGATGAGATCCAGCGCATCAAGGCGGAGATCCGCCACGAGGTGCGGAACATCCGGATGGAGATCCGCAACGAAGTACGGCAGAATACTCGGGTCAGGGTCAAGCAACACTAGGCGTGACCGCAGTGATACAAGCCCCGCCTGGCTCGCTGAGCTGGGCGGGGCTTCGCGTCTCCCGCACCCCGCAGTACGTTTGTTCCCAATGACCAGTGATGTAATCCCCACTATTTGTCCCATGGACTGCCCGGACGGCTGCGCGCTCGACGTGACCGTGCGTGACGGACGGATCGAGCGTATCGCTGCCGGAGGCGACCACCCGGTGACTGCGGGTGTGATCTGCAGCAAGGTGGCCCGATTCGCGAAGCGGGTGTATCACGCCGAGCGTCTGACTACGCCGCTGCGTCGTGTCGGGCCCAAGGGAGCGGGGGAGTTCGAGCCGATCGACTGGGACGAGGCGATCGCCGAGATCACCGGTCGCTTCCGCGGGATCAAGAAGAAGTGGGGCGGCGAGGCGATCCTGCCGTATCACTACGGCGGCTCCAACGGTTACTTGAGCGACGGGCTGCTCGACCACCTGTACTTCGCCCGGCTCGGGGCGTCCCGCCTGGCGCGCACTCTCTGCGCAGGTCCCACCACGGCAGTGGCGTCAGACATGTACGGCAAGATGCCGGGAGTAGCGTTCGAGGATTTCGTGCACGCCAAGTGCATCGTGATCTGGGGAGCAAATCCCAAGGCGTCCAACATCCACTTGATGCCGTTCCTCAAGGAGGCGAAACAGCGCGGCGCATTCGTGGCCGTGGTGGATCCGGTCCGCAATCTCACCGCGCGGGAGGCCGACCTGCACCTGGCTGTGCTGCCGGGCGGCGATCTGCCCCTGGCGCTGTCCATGATCCGCCTGTGGAGCGAGTGGGGCTCGCTCGACCAGGAGTTCCTGGCGGCGCACGCGATCGGGTTGGAGCGGCTGCTCGAGGCAGCCGAGGGCTGGTCGCTCGAGCGGGCCGCCGGCGAGGCCGGCGTCGAGGCAGCCGACATCGAACAACTGGCGCGCGTCTACGCGGATGCCAGTCCTGCACTGGTGCGCTGTGGTTGGGGGGTGGAGCGAAACCGCAACGGCGGCCAGGCGGTGGCCGCGATACTCGCCATGCCGGCACTGCTGGGGAAGTTCGGGGTGCGCGGTGGCGGTTATACCCTAAGCAACAACGGAGCTGCCAGGTTCGACCGTGACGCCCTGCTGGGCCCGCTGGATTGGGCCACCCGTGAGATCAACATGACCCCGTTGGGTGAGGTGCTCACCAGCCCGCTCGCTCCGCCGATCGAGGCGCTGTTCGTCTACAACTGCAACCCCGTCGTGACTGTCCCCGACCAGCAAGCCGTGCTGCGTGGGTTGGAGCGCGAGGACCTGTTCACCGTGGTGTTCGACCAGGTAGTGACCGATACGGTGCCGTACGCCGACGTGGTGCTTCCCGCTACGACGTTCCTCGAGCACCGCGACCTGCGTGTGGCATACGGCAGCTACCACGCCGGTGCCGTGCGGCCCGTGGTGCCGCCGCCCGGCGAGGCCAAGTCGAATCACGATGTGTTCGCCCTGCTGGGCCAAGCCATGGGATTCGACGACGAGGCGTTCACCTGGGACGAGGAGACCGCGCTCGGGCGAGCAGCGGAGGCGCTGACGCTGGGGGAGCGAGGGGCAGACGGCAGCCTGGCGCAGGGAGGAATAGCGCGCTACGACTTTGCCGGCGAGACGCCGGTCATGTTCGATACGGTCTTGCCGCTCACGTCGGACGGGAAGGTCCGCCTCACGCCATCCCAGCTGGGCGACGCGGCGTACTCTTACCAGGCGCCGCAGGGTGACTGGCCCTTGGCGCTGGTCACGCCGGCCACCTCCAAGCTGATCAACAGCACCATGGGCGAGTACAACCTCGCCGCGCTCTACGTGGAGCTTCATCCCGCCGACGCCGAGCCGCGCGGCATCACCGACGGCGACACGGTGCGGGTGTACAATGAGCTGGGTGAGGTGCGGTGCGGGGCGCGGGTGCGCGACCGGATGCGAGCCGGGGTGGTCTCCATGCCGAAGGGAGCGTGGCGCCGGGCGTCGCTCTCCGGCTTCACCAGCACGGCGCTCTGTCCCGCGCACCTGAACGTCGTGGCCGGCGGGGCGTGCTTCAACGATGCGCGAGTGGAGGTGGAGCGGGCCTGACGGGTAGGCTAGGAAGCGCGGCGCCCCTCACCGCCGGGATCGTGGGCGATGAGGGGCGACGTGTATCCGCGGTACCGCGGGCTAACTCACCGAGAACTGCTGCATCATCCCGTACATGAAGTGGGGGCGCAGGTCCCTAACGTCCGGCACCCAGCAGAGCACGGTGTACTCGCCGGGCTCCAGATACGTCGAGAAGCTCACGTGGTGGCCGGTGTTCATGCCCGTAATGCTGCCCACGATGCGGCCGGGTGGTGGCCCTTCGTTGCCCGACTCCAGCCATCCCAGGAACTCCTCGACCGACTTCCCGGGCTCGGTCTGAATGATGACCAAGTCGTGCACCTGCGGCCCCGCGTTTTCGACGCGGAAGGTGACGTCGCCGCTGGGCACGGGTCCCGAGAACCCGAACGCGTAGTCGGCCAACCGCACCGTTACGTCGGGTGTCGGCTCGGCGGCGAGTTGCTCTCCTGACTCCACCACCTCGAGCTCGCGCGTCATGCCCTTGGCGAAGTGCATCGCGCCGTCGGGAGAGGGGATGAAGCAGATCAGTGCGTAGCGGCCGGGCTCGAACCGTAAGGTGACCCTGGAGGTGTCGCCCGGCAGGGCTTCACCCGGCCCACCTACGTATGTGACGTACTCGGGAAAGAGGTTCTCGGCCCTGTACTCGTCCAACAGCTCGTCCAACGTCTTACCATCATCGATCCTGGCGATGATGGTGTGGTGCGGTTCGGCACCGTCATTCACCATGCGCACCGTCGTAACGCCGGCCGGGATCTGCTCGGGCGCCTCGTATGCGAAGTCGCTCGCAACGATGGTGACGGTGTTGGGTGCCGGGGGTTCCTGCGGGGCGCACGCGGCCAGCAGGCACACTAGCAGTACTGCAGAGGCTGAACCGTGGTTCATGGGAGGCCCTCTGAATGGGAAGCGGCCATTCTATGGCCCGATGTCCAATGGGGCAAGAGCCGCGGACGCTTGACATAGTTGTCGTGATTATGCAACTGAATGGACACCATGACCGCGCCGACCCGCAGAGAGCTCAAGAGCCATCAGGGCCGCAGCGCCACGACGATACACGGCTGGCCGTCGGTGTTGTTCGGGCTGCCGTTCTTCGGTGTCGGGGTCGGTGCGCTCGTGGTGTGGCGCGTTGCGCCGCAGCAGGTGGAGGGACCCACCCCCCTGCTGCTCTGGTTCGGTGCCGTGTTCGGTCTCGTCGGCTTTTCCCTCATTCTCCACGGCGTCAAGGGACTGCGCCTCCGCGCTCGGGTGGCGGAGCGCAAGCGCGCGCACCCCAACGAGCCCTGGCAGTGGGATCATCCCTGGGACCCGTACGGAGCGAGGGACGACAGCGCCCGGCGCGTGAGAAAGGGGTTCTTCGGCGCTGCATTCATCGTGGTGTTCATGATTCCGTTCAACTACGTGGGCTTCGTGCTAGAGGGTGTGGCGGGGCGTCTGTTGTGGATGGGGATCGTGGGGCTGTTCGACGTCATTGCCGTGGTGGTGGCGGGATATGCCGTCTACCTGCTGCTGCGCTACCTCAAGTACGGCACCAGCGCCGTGAGCTTCGAGACCTTCCCCTTCCGGTTGGGCGAGCGGGCCGGACTCCGTTTCCTGGGACCGGGGCGGAGCGAGCTGCTCGAACCCGTGAGCGTGACCCTGCGGGCTGTCGAGGAGGCCTACGAAACGCGCGGCTCAGGCAAGAACCGCAGCCAGCGGGTGGTGTGCTACGAGACGTATGTCGACACGCAGGCTATCGATGACGTGCGCCGGCGCTGGGAGGGGCGCCGCGGTCTCGAGCTGGCGTTCGAGTTGCCAAGCGAAGCGGCGGGCACCCGCATGAGCGAGCGCCCACCGCGCTACTGGGAGCTGGAGATCACCGCCGACGTGCCCGGGGTAGACTACAAGGCGGTGTTCCTCCTCCCGGTGTACTAGTTGCCGCCCTGCAGCACCGCCATGCCCTGCTCGAAAACGATGTCCACCGGTATGTTCGCGTCGGCCAAGCGGTCCAGGTCGGCCTGCAGCTGGGGACCGATCACACCCTTCTCCTCGATCAGCTCTGTTGCGCCGTCGTAGTCACCGTCACCCTGGAGGGTGAGGATCACCTCCGACAGGGCGGTCATAGCCTCGCCCATTCGCTGGAAGTCCACGCTGTAAGTGCCCGTGGCCTCGTCGCGCGTGAACGCGCCCATTTCCTTGAAGAAGTTGAAGCGCACCATGTTTGCTCTGCCGTGAGCACTGGAGGCCCCGAACCTGATGGAGCGGAAGATCCCAGCGAGGAACGTGACGTAGTTGTCGTTCAGGTTGCCTTCTGTAGCGCCCTGCACCAGCAACCTCGTCACCATGTACAGCCCGAGGATATCGGCCTTCCCCTCCTCCATGGCCGATGCGTGGTCGCGCAGCGCCTGACGCACCGTTCCCCGGTCGTTGATCGTGTTCTTGATGCCGAGGCCGTGCGCCACCTCGTGGAACATGGTGTTGCCGAAGAAGGCGTCGAACGTGACGTGTTGCCTCTGGTTCTCGGCAATCAGAACGTCCGCAATGGGGAGCATGATGCGGTCGAATTTTGCGCGCATCGCGTTCTTGAGCTGCAGCCGCCGCGCCCCCTTATCCAGCTGCACCGTCTCGTCGTTGGGCAGGTTGATGGCGATCGTCTTCGAGCCGGCGTTAGCGTCGCCTGATACGTACACCACGTCGTAGGCGTTGAGGTCGGCGTCGCTGCCGGGCATCTCCCGCTTGTAGATGTCGGCCACCGGGAGTTCGCGCTGCAGGTCGGGCAGGTACTGGACGAACCGAGCCAGCCGGCGGCTCCACTCGAGGTCCTTGACCAGGACGAACGTCTCGAACGCCGCCTTGTAGCCAAAGAGCTGGTCCTCGTATGTCTCGATCGGTCCGACCACCACCTCGATCGTATTGTCCTTCATGTCCATCCAGGCCATGTCGCTCGCCTGGTAGTCGTCAGTCAGGAGCGCGTCGGCACGGAGCTCGAGGTAGCGCCGCAGGCTGCGCTGCGGTGCCAGTGCCGCTGCCTCGCGCAGCTTATCTGCCGAGATCTGGAGCTCTGTGGCGAACGCCTCCGAATACGGCACCGCGGTGAGCGATCCGTCGGGCCCGCGGCGTACCAGCGTGTAGAGGCCGCGGAGCTGCTCCGCCACGCCGGCGGGGGCGTCGGTCGCTGCTTCGAAATCCGCCGCGGTCATGTCGGCCGGATAGAGGTTGGCGCCCGCTGGCTTGGCACCCACTCCGGGCAGGAACGGCTCGTCGCCGGCCAGGCGATCCCACGGACCGTAGTTGATCTCCAGGTACTTCCGCGTAGCCGGATCGTCGATGCTCGCAAGGAGCGAGTCCTTGTTGCCGTAGGCCTGGCGCCAGAAGAGGACGTCCATCTGGTCGGCGACCTCGATGAGCAGCGGGATCATCTGCCGCTCGGCGTCACTCAGCCCGCTCAGGTCGGCTGTGAGCTGAACGGTGGCGTACTGATCGACGCGGTCCTGCATGCTCATCTCCCCTGCGGTGCACCCCGCCAGCAAGGCGAGCGCAACGACTCTCACCAGATCTGCGCGCATATGGGAATCCCTCGGTCGTGTATCCGTGATTGGATGGTGTGTTGGGGGGAGAATATAACGCCGCTCCCCGAAGGGAGCGGCGTCACGGCAGGTACGGTAGCAGGCCTACTACTCCATCGCCGACGGCAGCCTGGTCGCTGTGAAGTGGCCCGCGGCAACCTCTCCCGCGAACGCGGAGTAGCGCCAATCACCGGCGAGCTTGGGCGCTCCGGCATCCCGCACCAATGCACCAATCAGGAGTACATTGTTGTCCGCGCTACCGGGGTTCAGGTCGAGAACGAGGCCCTCGGCAGACAGCCGCCCCTGCAGCGTTCCCTCACCGATCTGCGGGCCAACTTCGCTGTCGCCACCTGCGTCCGGCTCCCTTTCGATCCCCCAGCTTCCGGTGACCGACGAGTCATCTTGGAACACCATCTGCAGCGTGCCCGTGAGGAGCAGCGTGCCGGCGGAATCCGTCGCGTGATAGACGTACACACCGCTCAGTTCCTCAGGTCCCGTCACACCATCCGAGCACGCCGTGCCAATTGCTACAACAGAGAGTGCGAACAACAGTTGTCTCATGGTACCCCCCTCAGAGTGTATCTTCCGTCGCGCCAATTGACCTCATGAGAACCGTACCCCAGACCACCCACTTGCGATCCCGCCGCCGGCTCACACCGGCCACGACCGCCCTGCTCCAGCTCGCCCTTGGTGCGGCGCTCATCAGCTTTTCTCCGGTGCTGGTGAACGTGGCGCACGTGGGACCCACCGTATCGGGGTTCTACAGGCTGCTGTTCGGCGGGCTGGCGCTGGCGTTGATTGTGCTGCTGCGGGGCGAGCGGCTGTGGGCGGGGCGGCGCCACATGGCCGTGGCGGTCATCGCCGGCGCGGTGCTCGCCGTGGACCTGGCGGTGTGGCACCGCAGCATCCTGCTGATCGGACCGGGGCTCGCCACCATCTTGGGCAACTTCCAGGTGTTCTTCCTCGGTGCGTACGGCGTGCTGGTGTTGCACGAGCATCCCAGCGTGCGGCTCAAGACGGCCGTCCCGCTCGCCGTGCTCGGGTTGTTTCTGATATTCGGGCTGGACTGGAGTGGCTTGCAGCCCGGCTACCGGCTGGGGCTCCTGCTCGGGGTGCTCACCGGGCTGTTCTACGCGAGCTACATCCTCTCCCTGCGGTGGGCGCAGTCGGCGCCGGGCGCTCCAAGTGCGATGGTGACGGTGGCGCTGCTTTGCCTCGTGGGGTCGGTGTTCGCTGCGGGTGCCGTGCAGATCGAGGGCGAGAGCTTCCGCATCCCGGACGCGTGGAGCTGGGGTGTCCTCATTGCCTACGGGCTGATTCCCCAGGTGGCGGGTTGGGTGCTCATCTCCCGTGCGCTGCCGCAGGTCGAGGCCTCGCGCGCGGGTCTGGTACTGCTGCTGCAGCCGGCCCTTGCGTTCGTGTGGGACCTGCTGCTGTTCCGCCGGCCCACCACGGCGGTGGAGCTGCTCGGCGCGGCTCTCACACTCTGCGCGATCTACCTGGGCGCCACCGGCCGGCGACCGGTCAGCAACACTCCCCCTCCGGACCGCAGCACGCATAACTGACGTACTGCTCGCCCGGCTGAAGCACCGCGAACATCCCGTCGTAGGGTGCGCGGCTCAGCTTCGCCACGGTGTCGGTACACACCTCGTAGGGCTCGTTGCGCGGGAATAGGTGGCCTTCCTCGTCCACGAAGGCCTTGCCGGGGCCGAGGTACACGGCGCGGTGGCCCTTGTGCACGCATCCGTCGCGCTTCTCGAACTTGAAGCCCTGCACGGTGACGGAGTGGAACGGGTAGCCCTCCACCTCTTTCCAGTAGGTGCGCTTTAGTACGCTCAGGCCGTAGAAGCCCGCCCGCTCGAGCTGCGCCAGGAACTCCTCCTGAGTCAGCGCGCCCACCAAACACTCGCCCCACAGCTGTGGGTTCACCTTGAGGTGTGGTGGCACCTCGTGCTCGCTCACGATGTCGGAGATCATGATCCGGCCGTGGTCCTTCAATACGCGCCACATCTCCTCGAACACGCGCGGCTTATCGGGTGACAGGTTGACCACGCAGTTGGAGGTCACGAGGTCCACGGAGCGGTCCTCGATGGGGATCTCCTCGAGGAAGCCGTGGCGGAACTCCACTGCGTCGTAGCCCAGGGACGCCGCGACCTTGGACTGGTTCTCACGCGCCACGGCGAGCATGCGGTCGGTCATGTCCACGCCGATCGCCTTCCCCTCGGGACCAACCAGCTTGGCCGCGATGAACACGTCGATCCCGGCGCCGCTGCCCAGGTCCAGTACGGTCTCGCCCGACTTGATTGCGGCGCTCGCCATCGGTGAGCCGCAGCCGTAGAATCGGTCCAGCACATCCTGCGGGATGTGGTCTATCGCTGCGTCATCGTACTTCGTGGGGCAGCACAACTCGGCCTGTGGACGCTCGGCGGCTTCGCCGTAGAACTCGCGCATCTTGGCCCGCGGCTTGTCCACGTCGAACGAGAGCACGCAATTGGAGTGCAGTGTGAGCACGGGGCGCTCAGCCATGGCGCCGTCGGCAGTGCCGCATGCGATGGCACCCTCCCCCATGGCGTGCAGCACCAGCGGGGCGTCGTAGCCCGACCGCGAGTTGCGGCGTGCGAGCTTCTCCCTGCCCAGCGAGGTCATCGCGTGCCGTATGAGGCGCACCGTGATCGGGTAGTAGGGATCGTGTCCCAGTGGATCGCCCGTGGACCAGAACGCATGCTCCCAGTCGCCGCCCCCCGTGAAGAAGCGATACGGGTCGCGCTCGACCTGCGGCATCCGTGCCACGCTCGCATCCCGCAGCCGCCTGATGACCGGGGACTTCTCCAGGATTTCTTCCAAGTCCTGTTGCAGCGCATCTCCGCAAAGCAGGTACGGCTCGTTCACCAGGGCGGCGGTGGGGTAGACCTTGCCGTCGACGTACACGCCCACCGAGTCCCATCCGCCGTTGCCGCGGTCGTATTTTACGCCGGGGACGCCGTTCACCCGCCGCTTCACCGCTTCCAGGTTGTCGAGGCTCACGCCCAGTGACCCGGAGGCCTCAACGGTGCGCATCACGGCGTCGATCATCGGCTCGATGTCGGGGAAGAACCCGTTGCCGCTCACCGCGGCGCGACCGCGCTTGTGCGCCCACATCAGGTGCTGGCTCCTGGCTCCAACCGACCGCACGAGCTGCGGGAAGAGCGGAAGCTCCTCCAGGTTTTCCTCGGCGACCACTGTTGAGAGGGAGACCTCGAAGCCGCGCTCACCGAGCAGACGTGCTCCGTCCAGCGCCTTGGCAAAGGTCCCCGCACCGCGGATGCGGTCGTTCGTCTCGGACTGTGCGCCGTCCACCGACACCTGGAAGCGCACTCGTGCGGGATCAATCGTGGCAAGTCCTTGCTCGACGCGGCCCTGCAACACGGTGGCGTTGGTGAGGACGATGACCTCCAGCCCGTGCCCGTCGGTTGCGTGCCTGATGAGGTCGAAGACGTCGCGCCGTACGAACGGCTCGCCGCCCGTGAGGTAGAGCCGCTCCAGCCCCAGCTCCGCAGCTCGATCCACCAGATCCCGCAGGTGCTCGTAGGGAAGTCCCGGCTCCTTTCCCGGTCCGGACAGCACGAGACAGTGGGAGCATTCCAGGTTGCAGGCGTTGTTGATCTGGATCCACAGCTCCTTCAGTCCCTCGGGAGCTGTGAGCGCCGCGCGGCCCGGATAGGGGTCGGTGCCGAACGGTTGCCCTGCTACCATGCCCGCCCGGCTCAGGGCAGTGAGGAAGTCGTGCACGTGCACCCAGGCCTTGCCGGCCTCGAGAGCGTGGCGTGCGGCGTAGTGGGCCACCATTCCGTCCAGCGTGCCCGAACCGCTGGACTGCCTGATCGCGTCGAGCAGCTCTCGGCCCCGCCGGTCAACGGCTACCCAGTTGGGGGCCTGCGGGTCAACGGCGTACGAGATGCCGTCCTCCTCGAAGTAGTGGAGGTCCGGCACGTGCAGCGGCGTGCGTTGGTCGAGCGTGATCATGGTCTTTCTCTGTGGTTGTACTGGTCGAGAACCGCACCGGAGGAGACGCGGTTCCCCGGTGACGCCTAGTCTTCAGCCGGCCTCGGCGACGCTTCCATGCGGTACCGTAGCACGGTCCACACGATCACCGCCAGCGCCAGAGCTCCGATGACGATACCGAGCCCGGGATTGCTGCGGTACAGGGCACCGAGCCCGCTGCCCGAGATCGTGAACACGATTGCACCTGGCACGATCCCCAGCGCGGTGGTCCAACAGAAGGTCCAGCGCCGGATTGGCGTGAAGCCGGCCGCCCAGTTCACCAGGGTAAATGCCACAGTGGGAATGAGCCGCAGGGTGAGGAGCCCCGGCCATCCCGCCGAGCACACCGCGCGGTCCGCCTTCGCCAGCGCCTGGGGCGACACTACCCGCTGAGCCAGCGGCCGCCCGAAGCGCCGGGCCAGCTCGAAGCTCACGACGGCGCCGATCAACGCCCCGCTCCATGTGATGCCCACGCCCGCTGCGGCGCCGAAGATCATCCCGTTCAGCATGGCGGGGATCTCCGCCGGGATGGGGAGAATCGCCACCACGATCATGAACAGCGGTGCCAGGAGGTACATCCAGTCTCCCGACTGCTCTATGAACTGGGTTATGGCGTCGAGCATGGGTTGAAGATTCTACAGATGGCCCAGCCCGCAAGTTTCGAGCACAATGAAGCGGCGGGCCCTGTTCCGGACCCGCCGCTCGGCTGGCCGCCCCCGAGGGTAGTCTAGAGGCTGAGCCAGTAATTCAGCTTGATGACGAAGGTGTTCACGGCCGGGAGACGGAACATGTCCTGTATCCCCTGGCCCGGCTGGAACTGGCCGTTGTCGGTGACGTCACTGCGTCCATGCTGCCACACCACGAACAGGGTGGAGCCGGACATGTACTCCCAGCGCAGCACCACGTTGGACCGGAACGACAGATAAGTGAAGTTCGGGTCGTCCAGCACTATGTCGGCGGTGCCGCTTCCGTCCAAGTCGATCAAGACTTCGCCATCCTGCAGGGTCACCTGGTCGTCCGTGTAGTCGTAGAACCGGTCGGCGAAAGCGTCGGCTCGCGGATCGTCCACCTCGCGGTAGCCAACGTACTTCCCCGAAGATACGAACGGCTCGGCATAGACCTGGAGCGTCAGGTTGGGCCGGAAGGTGAGGTTGGCACGGATCCTCGCGGACACTGTGGTCTGGTCGAGCATGCCGAACACGTAGTGGGTTTCCCCCAGAGCATCCTGGGTGTCCAGGTACTGCCACGTGTCGTACATGCGTGACACGCCCGGTGCCAGAACGAGGCTGACGTTGGACGCCGCTTGCCAGGTGAGCGGCACCCGGACGTTGAATGACCAGACGTCGGCCTGCGGCTGGCGGAAACCCGAGGTGTTGAGCCCGATGCGCAGCGCCTTGCGGTCGTCGGTGGAGAAACCTGCCCAGCCGTTCTGGGCGGGTGGCGTCCTGAACGCCGGTCCACCACGCAGTGCGCTGTTGGACCAGCCCTCGCTGCCTACCCAGAAGCCGGCATAACCATGCCAGTAGTTCGCGAACTGAGCGCTCCCGTTCACGTTGCCGCCGATCCGCAGGCGGTTCCACCCCCAGTCCCACACCGACGACTGGTTGAAGTTGAGCCAGGCGCGCCGGATCACCTTGCCGGGATCGAGCCAGCGCCGCTGCACCCAGATGAACTGGATGGTGCGGTCGGCTTCCCGCTGGAATCCGGCGTCGTTCACCTCGAAGCCGGGCGTGCGAGTGTCCGCGCCGGTGGAGAAGCGCCAGTTGCCGCCACCGTGCTTGCCGATGACGAACTGGCCGGCGAAGCCGGTCAAGGACGTGCGGGCCGGATCGTAGGTGACGTAGTCATTGTCCGGCCGCTGGAAGTAGCGCGCCGACGAGAGCTGTGTCTCGTCTATCGCCTCCGCCGAGCCGCGCACGTGACTGCCGACGATCCACCCGTTGATGTTGTAGGTGTCGTTGCGCCAGCGGTGGCTCCAGTCGAACCCGCCGGAGTACGCGTCGCTGCGCAGCCACTGGAGATTGTCCGGCAGCTTGCGGTTCACGGCCGTTCCGAAGAACCCCACCTGTGACTGGCCGTCGCGGAAGTCACGGGCCAGGCGTGCGATCAGGTAGTTGGTGCGCGGCTCCACCACGTCGGAGTGCGAATTCCCGTCCGCGTCCACGACCGCCGCCTCCTCCTCGGCGGTGAGTGCTTCCAGGACGCCCATGGTCCATCCGTTCGCCTTGCCCGAGAGCTTGCCGGCGAACAGGATCGTGGTCCAGTCGACGGGCTGGACGTAGCCGCCGCGGTCATCGGCATCGCCCTGGGGTCGGCGGCCGATGCGGCGCGTGTAGAACAGCTGCTCGTTGGCGCCATCCCCGTCCCCCAGCAGGATGGGGAACCGGAAGATGTCGAGTCCTTCGTTGAAGAAGGGCCGCTGCTCGGGGTAGAACGTCTCGAAGGCGCTGAGGTTCACCACCGCCGGGTCCGCCTCTACCTGCCCGAAGTCGGGGTTGACGGTGCCCGAGAGCGTCAGGTTGGAGGTCACGCCGACGTTGAAGTCCAGGCCGACCCGCATGGTGCGGTCACGGCCGGTCTCGAAGGGATTGCCCGCCTCTGGCTCGGCCCACTCCCCGGTCGCGGCGGCGTACGGCAGAAACTCCGCCCGGCGCGGCGGCCTGATCCCGCGGATTCCGCTCAACTCGCCGAACTGCGAGACCACGCCCGACTCTTCCTGGGGCATGAGACGCCAGTGCGACTCCTCGTTGTTGCGGGCGATCATCCGGATGACCTGGAAGCCGAAGGTGTTCTCGTCGGACTTGGAGAAGCGCAGCTGGCTGAACGGTATGCGGAACTCCGCGGTCCAGCCCTCGGGGTCCACCGTGCACGCGACATCCCAAACCGCGTCCCACGTGTCGTCCTCGTTGCCGTCGTCGAACATGTACGAGTCACGCTTCACACCGGCGGGATTCACCCAGAAGATGAATCCGGTGCGCCGGTCGTGGTACGAGTCAATCGCGACAATGATCCAGTCGGATGGCGAGTACTCGTCGCGCCGCGTGAGGCGAGCCGCGATCTGGTCGGCCTGCGAGTCCAACGCCCGCACGCCCACGTAGAGGGCCGCGTCGGTGTAGAGCACCCGGATCTCGGTGCGCTCCGTTGCCGGCTCGCCCTCATTGGGGTCTCGCTGGGTGAAGTCGGAAAACACCGGGGCCGCCTGCCACGCCGCTTCGTCCAGCCTGCCGTCCAGCTTGGGAGACTCCGGCTGTGCGCGCACGGCCAGGGCGATTGCCGGCCTCGCGGCGGTCCCCGCGATGGTGGCTGCCTCGCTCGACTCCTGAGCGGTGGCGAGGGCGAGCGGCGTGCAGAGCAAGGCGGCGGCTGCCGCGGTCAGCAGCCGAAAGCCACCTGTCCTGGTTTCCAACCGTAGAGGGACGCCCATGCTCGTCGCTCCAGGAGCAATGCCGCCGGAGTGTCTCTCTTTGCACTACGACGAGTGGTGCAGGAGGTTTCGCCTTGTTAGACGGGTTGAAGGTGGCAGAAGGTTGCAGCGGAAGGTGTGCGGAGATTCCCCAAAAAGCGAGGCCTTCACTCCCGTATGGACGCGGTGCGGGCTAGAGGCTCAGCCAGTAGTTGATCTTGACCAGCAGCGTGTTGGCGGAAGGCGAGTGCCACAGCTCGTCGAGCTGCGAGCCGAGCTTGAATGAACCATCGTCCTCGAAGCCGCTGCGCCCGTGCTGCCAAACCAGGTAGAACGTCGAGCCCAGCATGTACTCCCAGCGCAGCACCACGTTGGAGCGGAACGAAAGCACCGTGAAGTTGGGGTTGCCGATGAAGATGTCGGCGCTGCCGTCGCGATCGAGGTCCACCTCGGTGTTGCCGTTGCCGTCAGTGGTCAGCTGGTCGTCGGTGTAGACGAAGAACCGGTCGTCGAAGCTCGCGCCCCGGGGGTCATCCACTTGCTTGTAGTTGCTGTAGGCCCCGGCCGACACGAAGGGCTCCGCATAGACCTGGAGCGAGAGCGTGGGCGTGAAGGTGAGGTTCGCCCGGAAGGTCATGCTCACTGTAGTCTGCTCGATCTCGCCGAACACATACTGCGCCGACCCCAGCGCCTCGTCGGTCTGGAGATACTGCCAACTGTTGTAGCGGCGTGAGAGCCGGGGCGCCAGCATGAAATCCATGTTGCTGGCGAGGCGCCATGAGGCGCCGGTCTCGAGCCCCCACCACCAGGAGCCGCCCTGGTCCTCGCGGCCGAACCAGCCACCCAGCTCTCCGCTGACGGTCTTGCGCCGGTCGGTCCTCAGTCCCCACCAGCTGTTGGTCTCGGCGGGCGTGATGAAGCCGGGCCCGCCGCGCAGCGCCGTGCTGGAAAGCCCTCCGGTCTGGCGTCCCATCCCGCCGTAGCCGCCCCAGTAGTTCGAGAACGTCCAGTTGAAGTTGAAGTTGCCGCCGCCGTTCACGTGGTCCCAGCCGTAATTCCACACCGACCACTGGTTGAAGTTGAGGAAGAAGCGGCGGAATACCTTGCCCGGCTCCTGCCAGCGCCGCTGCACCCAGATCCACTGGTTGTGGTAGTCCGCGTTTTGCTGGAAGCCGACGTCGTTCACCTCGAAGCCGGGCGAGCGCGTCGAGATGCCGGTCGCGCCGCGCCAATCGCCGGACCGCTTCTGGAACGTCACGTCCCCGGCGATGCCGCCGAGCGTGGTGCGGTTCGGATCGTAGGTCACGTAGTCGTTGTCGGGCCGCTGGAAGTAGCGGGCCGAGGACTGCTGCGTGATGTCGATCGCGTCGGTGCTGCCGCGCACGTGGCTCCCCGCGACGAACCCGCTGATCGAGTAACGGTCGCTCGAGAAGCGGTGGTTCACGTCCAATCCGGCCGTGTATGCGTCGCTCCGGAGCCAGTCGAGGTTGTCCGTCAGCGCCCGGTGCATCCCTGTGCCGAACAGGCCGACCTGGGTCTTGCCGTTGCGGAAATCGCGTGCGACGCGGGCCACGCCGTACCAGGTGCGAGGCTCCACCGGGTCATGGAACTCGTTGCCCAGGCTGTCGACGGCACGTGCCTTCTCCTCCGCCGTGAGCGCACCGGTGAACCCGAGCGTCCAGCCGTCGGACGTTTTGCCGGTCAGCTTCGCTGCACCCAGGATCGTGGTCTGCTGGACGGTTTCCGCGTAGCCTCCCCGCGGGTCGGCACCACCCTGCGGCCGGCGCCCGATGCGCCTGGTGTAGAACGCCTGGCCGTCACCCAGGTCGAACTGGAACATGTCCAGCCCCTCGAGGAAGAACGGACGTCTCTCGGGGAAGAACGTCTCGAACGCCGAGAGGTTCACCACTGCGGGGTCTGCCTCGACCTGTCCGAAGTCGGGATTGACGGTGCCCTGCAGCGTGAAGTTGGACGTCAGGCCCACGGTGAAGTCCGCGCCTGCCGCCACACTCTGGTCCCGGCCAGTGAGGAAGGGGTTGCCATCCTCGCCGGGCGCGCGGGTGCCGGTGGCCGACACGTAGGGTAGCACCTCGATGCGGCGTGGCGGCTCCACTCCCTGGAGCCCCACCAGGTCGCCGAACTGCGACACCATGCCCGACTGGTCCTTCGGCGGCATGCGCCAGTACTGCTCCTCGTTCAGCCGGTTGATGCGGCGGTACACGTTGAACCCGAACTGCTCCTGGTTGGCGGAGAAGCGTAGCTGGCTGAAGGGGATGCGGAACTCCGCGGTCCATCCCTCGGAATCGCGTGAGGTGGCGACGTCCCATACCGCGTTCCAGGAATCGTCGTCGTTGTTGTCGTTGAACATGTAGATGTCGCGCTTCACCCCGGCGGCGTTCACCATGAAGTAGAACGCGGTGCGCCGGTCGTAGTACGAGTCGATCATCACCCCGATCCAATCGGAGGGCGACCAGTCGTCACGCCGGGTGAGACGCCCGCTGATCTCGTAGGCCCTGGAGTCGTACGCCCGCACGCCCACGTACAGGGCGTCGTTGGTGTAGAGCACCCGCGCCTCAGTGCGCTCCGTGCCGGGCTCTCCCTCGTCGGGGTCGCGCTGTGTGAAGTCGGAGATCATCGGCGCGGTCCGCCACGCCTCGTCGTCCAATCGGCCGTCGAGCTGTGGCGCCCCCGGGGCTGCGCGCATGGCCATGGCTGCCGTCGGGGGATTCACGCGGGCGGTGGCGGCTTCAGACCCGTTCTGGGCGGCAGCGGGAGCGGCCAACCCTGCGGTGAGCAGCAGGGCGGCACAGGCTGCCTGTAGGGATTTCGGGTTGGAACAGAGCATCGCCAATGCGCGTAACCTTCCAAAATGCGACAGGACCGCTCGGGCTTCCCGTACTCACTAAGACGAGTCGAGTCGCGGAAAGGTTGCAGAGGTTCGCGGGTAATGGGGCCGTTGCCGCGGCGGCGCTCGTAAGCTACGTTAGGTCAACACCTTATGAACTGGGGCCGCCGACCATGAAGCAGCTCGTTCTCCAGCGGCACGGTGAGAGCACGTGGAACAAGGAGAACCGGTTCACCGGGTGGACCGACGTGGGCCTCACCGAAAAGGGGGTGCAGGAAGCGATCGAGGCAGGCAGGGTGCTCAGGGCGGAGGGCCACACCTTCGACGTGGCCTATACCTCGGTGCTCAAACGGGCGGTGAAGACCCTCTGGCTCACGCTGGAGGAGATGGACCTGATGTGGATTCCGGTCTTCAACAGCTGGCGCCTCAACGAGCGGCACTACGGGGCGCTCCAGGGCCTCAACAAGGCCGAGACCGCCGAGAAGCATGGGGATGAGCAGGTGAAGCTATGGCGCCGCAGCTATGATACGCCGCCGCCCGCGCTCTCCAAGGACGACATGCGCTATCCCGGTCACGACCCACGCTACGCCGACCTCACCGATGAGGAGCTGCCGCTCAGCGAGTGTCTCAAGGACACCGTGGAGCGGATGCTGCCTTACTGGCACGAGACGATCGCGCCGGTCGTGAAGTCAGGCACGAGGGTGCTCGTGTCGGCGCACGGCAACTCGCTACGGGCACTGGTGAAGTACCTCGACGACGTGTCGGACGAGGAAATCGTGGGGCTCAACATCCCCACCGGGATTCCCCTGGTGTACGAGCTGAACGACGACGATCTCTCGCCGATTCGCAGTTACTACCTGGGCGACGCGGCGAAGGTGAAGGCCGCCCAGCAGGCCGTGGCCAACCAGGCGAAACGGAAGAAGTAAGTGACCGGGCGGGCGCGATACCGCCGCCCGCCCGATTCACTGCTGCGTCAGTTCTTCTTCGGCATCGGCACCATGATGTGCACGTACGGCGTGTCGCGCCACATCACCCACGGACCACCCTGCTTCGGATCCGTCGGCAGCCCCTTCAATGCCTCCGTATTGGGGACCAGGATCATGAGATGCGGAACGCCCTCCGGCATCCACTCGTTGTCGGGCGTCGGGCCTGAGGCATAGGGATCGGTGTTGCTGGCGGGTGAATCGCCGGTCAGCATGTAGCCGAAGCCCATCTGCGAGTAGCTCGGCTGCTTCTTGTTCATCCAGGCATCCGCCCAGTCCATCCACGGAGCATCCAGGCACATGGGATCGTTGCCCGAGGTGTCCGGCATGTCCGGCAGGCAGGTCCAGCCGTTCGTGCCCTCGCGCAGCATGGTCTGGTCCCAGTCCACCACGGTCGCGTAGTGAGCGACCGAGGCGGGCGCCGAGCTCACGGCGCTGGCGATCTTCTCCGCGTTGGTGGTCTGGGCTGCCAGCGTAGCGGGTAACGCCAGCAGGGCGGTGCACAGCAATAGTGGAACGGTACGACGCATACTCACCTCCGGGAGGAAAGGTGTAGTGAAACGCTAATGGCCCCGACCGAGTCGGGACTCAATTGGTGACTGTTGGGGTTGTGGGCGCGGGCGCTCCTGGCATACTCGAGTGCTCAGGTCGGCTGGAAACTACGGAGGTCGGCCGGCCGCGCAAGTCTGGAGCCCGGAGAATGGCCGGCTGGGCTGGGATCGGAGCGGGTTGACCCCTTTTCTGGGCCCCGCTAGGTTCAACTGCCCGTAGGTGTTACGGGGCCGTGGTGGCTGTAGCTCAATTGGTTAGAGCGCCGGACTGTGGCTCCGGAGGTTGAGGGTTCAATCCCCTTCAGCCACCCTCTAGGCTCGTAGCTCAAGTTGGTAGAGCACCGGTCTCCAAAACCGGGGGTTGCAGGTTCGAGTCCTGCCGGGCCTGTAAACGCCGCGCCAAGTGCGCGGCGTTTTCATGCCCGACAGTCTCTTTGCCCTCGCTCCTCGCTGCGCTCGGAGCATCGGGTCGAGTCCTGCCGGTGCGTGCCCGTCCCTGCGCGGATTTTCCATGCCCGAGAGTATTTAGATTGGGATCGACCCTTGCCTGTCAGGCTGGCGACTCATGATCGACTTCTTGTCTTCACTACCGGGGTGGTTGGGTGGTCTGCTCACCATCGCTCTATCGACGGCCTTCGGGTTTGCGACATACGCCGTCTCGCACAAACTCCTGGCGAGAAACACGACCGAGGAAACCGGCTACGCGATTCGCAGCTTGTTTGGCGTGGTTGGTGTGCTCGTCAGCCTGATGCTCTCGCTGGCATTCGCGGAGGTCCTGACGCAGAACAGGGCGATCCGGAATGCCCTTGAACGCGAGGCTGTAGCCATCTCGGATGTGTTCGACGAGCTGCACCGGTACGACAGCGAACGAACGCGACGCATTCGACGGATGCTCGCCAACTACACGCAGGCCGTGATCGACGATGATTGGCCTGCGCTCGCGGATGGCCGGCTCGGCGAGCGAGCCTCGGCCTTGAATCGGCAGTTTACTGATAGTGTGATACGGCTTGGCCCGACAGGCATGCCACAGCAGCAGGCGTGGGCTCGGATCATCTCAGATCTAGACGCGGCTTCCGACCAACGATTGATGCGCTTGGACAGTGCGCTTACAGCACCGCCGATCTTCGTCTACGTCGTCGTCTTCGGGTTCCTTGTGACCATGGCTTGTTTTGGTGTTTACCCCCCGCAGAAGGCTCTCCTAACGCTCATGTCGCTGTACACGGTATTCGTGGGAATGGTGCTGTACCTCATTCTGTCGCTAAGCGATCCATTCCAGGGCGGGATGAGCGTCGAACCGACCATGTTCGAGCACCTGGTCGAGAGGATGCAAGCCGACTTGCAGTGACGCGCCGGTCTGGCTCTACGCCGTCACCGCGGTTGCAGTGCTCGTGCCGGCTCGATGCCGGACGCTCTGAGGGCTGGAACCAGGCCAGCTAGCAGCACTACGGCCAGCAACAGCGCTCCCGCCGCGAGAAACGCGACGGGATCCAGGGGACTGATTCCCAGCAGCATCGAGCGCGCAGCAGCCGCCGTTCCGGCTGCAACGAGGCTGCCGACAATCAGCCCGGGCACCGAGAGACGGACGGCGTCCCCCAGTACGTGCCGGATGATGTCACTCTGGGTCGCTCCCAGGGCCATGCGGAGTCCGATCTCGCGGGTGCGAGTGGCCACTGCCAGCGCGACGACTCCGTACGCCCCGATGGCGGAAAGGACGAGCACTACGAGCCCGAGGCCACCGCCCAGCGTTGCGACGGCCCGCTGATCCCGGGTGGCCCGGACTACGATGGTCCTTCCGGTGAGAAGGCGCGGCGGGGGAAGCGCCGGATCCACCGACCGGAGTGCCTCCCGGAGCGAACCCGCCAATCCCGAGGCGTCCGCTGCCGTCCGTAGCACGATCATGAGGCGGGAGGGATACTCCTGGCGAACCGGTAGGAAGAGTTGGGGCATCTCACGTCCGGCGCGGCTCGATGCCACCCGACCCACCACGCCCACGACAGTGCGGGGCCGAGCGCTGTCGGAGCCCGCGGGCCAGAGGAGCCGCCGGCCCAACCCGGACTCGTTGGGCCAGAGGCGTTCCGCCAAGCTGCGCGTGATGACCACTACGGGCTCGGAGGCCGCGTCGTCGTCGGGTAGGAACCCCCGACCCTGAAGGATGGGGACGCCGATGGCCGCGAAGAACCCCTCGCTGACCCTCGTGACCTCCGCCACCACCCTGTTCGCGGACTCGTCGGGCCGGTCCGCCCTGCCCGTCCTCCCTGCGCTGCCGACGCGGTCCAGCGGAATGCCGTCCCCCATCGCCGCGGCCGTCACTCCCGGCAACGTCTCCAGGGCTGCGCCCAGCTGGTCGAGAAAGGCCGCACCACCTTGCTCCAGCGTTGCATATCCTTCGTCGGAGAGATCCAGGAAGGTGGAGAAGAACCCTCCGCTCTGGAAATCCGTTACCAGCATCCCGCTGGGCTGGAATCCCAGGGCACGTTGGTCCGTCCGCTCCAGGGAGCGCAGGAACAGAGCCCCCAGCACGAGGAGGGAGAACGCCGCACCGGCCTGGGCCGATACGGCGAAGCGTTGCATGCGCCCGACACGCCGTCCACCACCTCCGGTATCGTCCTTTAGGGCGGAGACGATCTCGGGCCGGCTGAAGCGAAGGGCGGGAACGAGGCCGAATGCGACGGCCGCCCCGACGGCGAGGACGAATGACATGGCAATCACCCAGCCGCTGGGTCTGAACGTCACGCCGGGAGCGGCGATCCCCAGATCAACGGGGGAGACGGTTGCCATGCCCAGCATCGCCAGAGCAGTTCCCACGGCGCCCCCGGCCAGGGCCAGGACGAGCGCCTCGACCATCAAGAGCCGTACCAGGCGGGTGCGGCTCGATCCCAGAGCCAACCTCACGCCGATCTCGTGCTCCCGCGAGGCCGATCGGACCAGGGCCATCCCCATGAGGTTGGCACAGATGATCAGCAGCAGTACGACCAGCATGCCCCACAACCCGATAACGGCAATCATGTCCAAGATGCGATTCTGGGCTGGGAAGCGCCCGAAGGCCTCGGCCCGGACCGTCCGGTACTGGTTGGTCTCGGGATGATCGGCCGCCAGGCGGCCGAACACCGTCTGGAGCGCGGCCTGGCATTCGGCCCGGGTGCTACCATGCCGCAGGCGCCCCAGCACCTGAACCGAGTAGCGCTCCCGATCCGTCACGAACGACTCCTCGCTTCGCATCTCCGGGTGTTGCACCAGGGGAACCCAGAGGTCGACGCTCCTCATGTTTACCCGAGCGCCACCGAAGCCTTCCGGGGCCACGCCCACCACGGTATGGGGAGTCCGGTTCACGGTGATTGCCCGGCCCAGGACGTTGGGGTCCCCGTCGAAGCGGTACTGCCACAGATCATGGCTCACGACGGCCACGGGATGTTGGCCGGGCCCGGCGTCCTCCGTTGGGAGGAAGCCGCGTCCCAGCGCGGGGACCACCCCCAGGACCCTGAAGTAGTCCGCAGAGGCGTATGCCACGGGAACCCGCTCTGCGCCGTCTTCGCCGCCTAGGGTGGCGCTCTCTCCGATCCAGGCGGTCACGAACCGAAAGGGTGTCTCAGCGTCCCGGACGGCCGCGAAGTCGGGGAAGGTCCACCCCCAGTAGTCCGCCCCCTCCTGGACCGTGACCGGATCCACGATCCGGTCCTGCTCCGTCACGCCTGGAACGGGGGAAAACCAGACCCCATAGACGGCCGTGAGGACAGCTGCATTCACGCCGATGCCCACGGCCAGGGACAGGACGGTTACCGCCGCGTATCCCTGGGCCTTCCTGAGGGATCGAACGGCAAGACGCACATCACTGATGGCGTCGATGAAGAGGTCGGCCCACTTCCGCCACCGGGCCCGTCGCTCGTCAACGCGGCGGGTGCGCGTGCGAGCCTGCTTCATGCCACCTCCTCGCCGGGGTCTTCGCGGATGTAGAGGACGGCTGGGGCGCTGGACTGCCCACCCTGAAGTACGCAGCAGTCCTCGAGTGGTTTCACAACGCCGTCGGGGGTCGCAGGCGAGTCCTGCGGGGCCCGCACCCCTAAGATTTGCCCTGTCAGCCGAGATTTCCCATTTTGAAAAGACCCGCCTGTTGCGCCAGGGCGCGTCATCCCGTTCTCTCCCAGCGGGCAAACCCTGTGGCATTGGCGGAGGGTTCATGGTACGCATTAACGAATCCAACCGGCTGTCCCCCACCGTCGCGAGCATCGGCTTCGCCCTGACCGATGCCGTCCTAAAGCTGACCCGTTGTCCCAACGTGGTGGCGGTCAATGATCCGACCACGCACGTGTCGACAGTCGTGGCCGCGTCGAAGGGCTGCGATCGACGACTCATCGGCATGGCCGTCGACCATGATTCAGTCGCGCGATACGCGTGCCTGGGATACATGACGCCGGATCCAGGAGGCCGCCCGCTGTTGGGGCCCCGATCCGACCGGCGCCAGCGGGAGCAGCAAGGCACGGCGCTCCCGCTTCGGGGGGAGACCGGAAGCGCCGGCGCCCTCGTTGTGTTCGCACCCGAGGGCTTTATCGATGAATCGATGTACGCGCGTCTCGAGGCGCTGGCCAACGAGGCAGGGCACTCGATCGGGGAGATGATGGATGAGCAGCTGTCTCAGCGGCTGGGGCTGGTCGACACGGTCACGGGCCAACCCAATCGAACGGGTCTCGACAAAGCGATGCAGGATTCGATTGGCGAGCCCTGCTCGTTGGTGAGTCTCGCCGTCGATCAGGTGCCGGAACTCGAGGTCGAACAGGGCAACCATGTGCTGAAACAGCTCGCCACGATTCTGCGATCCAGGTTGCGCGATTACGACGTGCCGGCCCGCGTAGGCGGAGCGGAATTCGCGGTGTTTCTGCCCGACGCGCCATTCGACGGTGCGATCTCGGTAGCCGACCGGGTGCGAACAGCCGTGAACGAGACTGAGTTCGAACTCGGCGACCGCTCACCCATTACGTGTGCCTTCGGCGTCGCATCGATGCCGGACACGGTGGACTCGGTCAACCGTCTAATGACCGCGGCAGTCGACGCGCGCGTCGAGGGTCGGGAGAGCGGCCCCAACCGTATCGCGACGCTACACTAGGTCTGACCGCTCCCAGGCTATACGGCGGCCGTGCTTTCGAGCCCGTGCCGAAGGGCGGCGCAATCGCGCCGCCCTCCTTTCATCCCCAGGCGCGAGTGTGTGACAACCTGCTGACAGGCGCGAAGCCTGCGTCCGAGATGCCGGCAAACTAAAAACCTGATATCATGATTCGGTCATGGCGGAACCGGCGGGGCCCCGCCGCTGTAGGACCAAGTGAGCACCCCGCATCTCGTTGGGTGGTGGCAAGCACGGGAGGAATCCAGAGTGAAGCGACACTTCCGTATTCTCGTCGGCCTGCTCGTTGTCACTGCAGGCGCGATCGTCTTAGGCTCGTGCGAGTTGGGTCTCGGGGAACCGAGCGGTACCGGTATGATAGAGGTGTCGGCTGCCTCGCCTCACGGCCCCGACGGAGCAGCCGTGCTCGAGCTCACCGGCGCGGTCGGACCCAGCGTCGTGTCCAGTGAGTTCGGCGATACGTTCTACGAGCACGACGGCACAGTAACCCGCGTCGTACTGATCCTTGACGAGCCCGGCCTGATCAAGTTCAGGCTGCGTGTGGAGGACCTCGGCGCTCGCCCCTCGGTGACGCTGGTGCAGGTTGCCGACGGCCTCAACCGGCTTCGTAGCTCTCTGGCTGACTACGAAATCGTCCTGCAGTTCACCGAGGACCTGACTTCGAGTCAGCAACGGTGGCAGCCATGAGCGCCCGGTCGCTGTTCGCGCTGACGTTCGGACTCGCGGCGGTACCTGTCTTTTCCACTGCGGCAGTGGCGCAGGAGCCCCCGCGGGTGCAGGGATTGCGGCTCCCGCCCGCGTATTACGAGCGTGTTCGCAGTCAGCCCGACCTGTTCGAGCTCAAGGACGGGTGGATTCGGCGTGCTGAACGTGCCGCAGCAGCATCGACGGCCGTCACCGGTACGTTGCCGATCGTTGTGGTTCTCGCGCTGTTCGACGATTCGCCCGCGCCACATCTCTCACAGGCGGACCTCCAACGGGTTCTGTTCGACGGGCCGTTCGAGCACGGCACGGCCACCGAGTACTACGATGAGGCCTCCGGCGGGAGGCTGACGCTCTCCGGACAGGTGCTGCCATGGGTCAGAACCAGCCTCACGATGGCGGAGGTGGTCGGGAGCGATTACGGCCTGGGAAATGACGCGCAGACACACGCCTATCTGGTGGAGGCGCTCGACCTGGCCGACCCCACCGTGGACTTCGGGCTGTTCGACAACGACGGTCCCGACGGCACGCCGAACAGTGGAGACGACGACGGTGCGGTGGACGCCGTGGCGTTCGAGTTTCTCGAGGTGGCGGCGTCCTGCGGTGGGCCCAGCATCTGGCCCCACCGCTCGCGCATCGAGTACTGGACCGCTCCCGAACAAGCCTACGTGACGAACGATCCTCGTCCTGGGGGCGGAACGATCGTCGTGAACGACTACATCGTGCAGGGCGTGACGGACTGTGGCGGCGTCGAGCCGCAGAAGGCGACGACGATAGCACACGAGATGGGCCACGTGCTGGGCCTGCCGGACCTGTACGATCGCTCGCAGGGCATCCTCCCCGAGCAGCGTCGCTGGGTGATCGGGTGCTGGTCGCTCATGGCAGCGGGAGCCTGGGGCTGCGGCACGGATAACCGCGGCGGGTGGGTGCGGCCAACGCACCCCGGCGCGTGGGAGAAGGAGCAACTCGGTTGGCTGACCGAGGTCGAGGAGGTGGGTGAGGGGTTCGAGCTGGAATTCACGCTCGAACCGGTGCTCACGGGTCAGCGCGTGCTCAAGATCCCGCTCGAGCGGGGCCCGTTGGCCGACGAGAACGAATACCTGTTGGTGGAGTATCGGACCAAGCAAGGCTTCGACCTGGACCTCCCGGCCTCCGGCGTTCTCGTCACGCACATCGATCCGGAAATCCCGGGCAACCAGCCGTGCGACGGGTGCCTGCAGGTATACCGGGTGGGAATGCTGGAAGCCGACGGCAACAGCAGCCTGAGAAGGACGTTCTTACAGGGTGGCAACCGCGGCGAGCCAGGGGACGCGTGGGGCGCGTTCGGCCCCGGCCACATCGCCAGCAACACCTATCCTTCGACCCGGCTCAATTCCGGTGTAACGACCCCGGTGACGATCTATCGGATTTCGATTGAAGGCGGAGTAGCCCATGTGACCCTGTCCACCGTCAGGCTTGCGACGGACCTCCTGGTTCAGCGCTTCTTGGGGAGCGGTGCGACGGCACTAACGACGGAGCAGCAGCAGTACCTGGACCGGTACGGCAACGGTGACGGACAGTACGATGTGGGAGACCTGAGGGCTTACTTGAAGAGGTGAGTGGCGCCGTGCCCGGGCGCGCTTGCCTCAGAATTCGCGCTCGACCTCGACGGATATGACGTACCGCTTCTCGGTGAACAGCAGGTTCGCGGTTTCTACGTACGAGATCGAGACGCGAAGGGCGCGAGGGTTGTCGGTGCGGACGAACTGAATGTTGCCGTCTGAGAGTGGCAGGCCCATGGCGTGGACCTCCTCCAGCACTTGCCGATGGATCGCCTCATCCGTGGCCTGGCCCGCAAACGAGAGCTCTTGCGTCACGATCTCTTCTAGCTTGTACTGGCGCCAGTACACCCCGCCGATCTCTATCCCATAGTAGGCGATGGCGGCGAGCACGATGAGCCACAGCAGCAGTGCGGCCTTGACCGTACCCGATCTACTGAATGCTCTGGCCGTTGCTGTCACCTGGTGTCCAGTATTGTGAACGCCACACCATAGGAAAGACGTGCGAGAGACGCAACGGTCGGTTCCGCGCCGCTACAGGCTCTTCCCGTAAACCCGGTACACCTTTCCCAGTCTTCCCCCCATGAATTGGATGCCGGCGTTGATCTTCTCGTTGTCCTCCAGGGTCCAGCCCAGCTCCCCGAACTTGATGCCCAGCTGCTCGCCCCCGCGGTGGGCGCGCACGTAGAGCAGGACGCTCAACCCGCCCAGCGCGTGGCCGCGGTACTCGGGCATGATCCCGAGGAGGAACAGCCTGGCTCCGCGGAACTGATGGCGTCCCAGCTTCACCCGCCAGATCAGCTTGAGCAGACCCGTGGGGAACAGGCGGCCGTCCAGGTCCTTGATCACCTCGTTGATGTTGGGAAGCGCCACCATGATCCCGGCAGGCTTGCCCTCGACTTCCGCGATTGCCGTGATCTCTGGCTTGATGATCATGCCCATCACCTTGGCCGCGTGCCGCACCTCGTTGTCGGTCCAGGGGACGTACCCCCAGTTCCTGCTCCACGCGGCGTTGAACACCTCGCGCACAATGTGGATGTCGCGCTCGAGGTGCTTGGGATCAGCCTGGCGCACGGTGAGTCCCGGATACTGTTCTACGGCCTTGGCGATCTTGCGGGCCTCGCCCGGAATCTCGCCCACTTCGTAGTACCAGCCGAACAGATCCTTGGCCTTTTCATACCCGGCCGCCTCGAGCAGGCGCGGATAGTAGGGTGGGTTCTGGGCGCACATGATCATGGGGGGGCCTTCGCGGTCCTCGACCACCACTCCCACCTCTTCGTTGGTCGAAAAGCCCTCGGGCCCCAGCGCCTGGTCGCAGCCCTGCTGCTTCAGCCAGCCCTCGGCCACTTCGAGCAGGGCACCGGAGACACTCTCGTCCTCGATGGACTCGAAAAAGCCGAAGAAGCCCGTCTTATCCTTGTGGTACTCATTGTGCAGCCGGTTGGTGTGAGCGCTGATGCGCCCCACCGCCGCGCCGTCCCGCTCAGCCAGGAACAGAGCGGCATCACCGTGCTCGAAGAAGGGGTTCTTGCGCGGGTTGATGGTGTCCAGTACGTCCGCCAATAGGGGTGGTACCCAATGTGGGTCATTGCGGTGAGCCACCCATGGCACCTTGGTGAAGGTGCTGCGGTCGGCCTTCGAGTCGACCTGTCTGATCTTCACGCTCATCCAATCCCCCCATTCTCGCTGTCGCGATCCGGGACATCCGGTAATGCCCGGTGCCGCACCTGTGCCGCGAGCTTGTCCGCCAGGCCTTCGAGCTGCGGAGCGTACTTGCGCGCCAACCCACGGGGGATGCTGGTGGCGGTGAGAGCAGCCCCGGCGATCGCCGTTGGAATCGCGAGAACCGCCGCCACGTCCGGCAGTCCGAGGAACATCATGGTCGCCAGCGTTGCCAGCGCGCCACCGGCGGCGCCCCACGCCGGGGCGAACATCGAGAAGCCGCGGAGATCTATGTGCTCCTCCACGTGTACCCGCGTATCGTCCGAGCCTCGCGTGATCGTCACGCGCACGTCCCGCCCCACGAACCCCGGCTTGGTGCCGTTCCAGTTCAGCGTGCCGCCGACCCGCGAGACGCTGCCCACGAAACCCAGCGAGCGCTGGATCTCGTCCACCAGGACCTCGTAGTCGGCCTCTGCCAGCCGGCCCGGTATGACGCGATCCGTGCTGAGCCTACCCTTGCGGAACTCGGGCTTGGACACGGGGAGCGCGTCGGGCGGCCGGTCCAGCTCCCCCAGCGCTTCCCGCACGCGTGCCGGGGGGATGCCGACCTCGGCAGCCACCTGCTCGACGCCCCCGACTGAAAGTGCGCCTTCCTCCGTGACGCGGTCGGCATCGAGTGCCACGGCACGCTGGATCACCTCGCGCGCGACGGAACTGCCGAGCTTGGCGCCGTGCTCGGATGAGTCGGCAAGCGCGCCGGCGAACGCCCCGGGGCTCGCGTACCGGTCTGCCGGACGCATCGCCAGCGCCTTGACCAGCGTCTGCTCCAGGCGGCCCGGCAGCCCGTCGAGGCGCGCGCGATGGTCGGATGTGGCGTCGAGGAAGCGGCCCGTGCGGACGGCGTCCTCTCCGGGCCACATGCCGGGTGTCTCGCCGATCAGCATCTCGTACGTGACGCACGCCAGCCCGAACACGTCGGTCCTGGGATCCTGCGCGGTGCTGCCGGCGGCCTGCTCCGGGCTCATGTATCCCGGCGTGCCCAGGGGGAAGCCGCTGCGTGTGAGCTGGTCGCGGCTCACGGCGCTCACCACCTTGGCGATCCCGAAGTCGGCCACGATCGCGTGCCCTTCGGAGAACAGGATGTTCTCCGGCTTCATGTCGCGGTGCACCACGCCCTGCCTGTGTGCGTGGTCCAGGGCCGAGGCGACGGCGTCGGTGATCCGGACGGCGTCTTGGATCGGCAGTGTCCGGTCGTCACATAGGCGTTGGCGCAGGGATCCACCGCTCACGTGCGGCATCACGTAGTACAGCAGTCCTTCGGCTTCGCCGGAATCGAGCAGCGGGAGTATGTGGGGATGGTTGAGCTGGGCGGTGATGCGGATCTCGCGCAGGAACCGCTCGGGTCCCACGGCGGCCGCCAGCTCGGGCTTGAGCACCTTGACCGCGACCGCGCGATGGTGCTTCAAGTCTCGCGCCAGATACACCGTGGCCATGCCACCGCTTCCGAGCTCGCGCTCGATGGCGTAGCGGTTTGCTAGTACGGCCCTGACAGCGTCGACCACCCGGTTGTTCCCCCGTAGAGCCTGAGGGAATCTACCTCAGACGCTCGCGGTTGGCACCAAGGAGCGCGTCTCGGTGTTGCGAGCACAAGTGATTGACTGGCGGACACTTGGGACCCTCGCCGCCGGCTCGGACATCTCCCGCTTAACATCCCGCAGCCCAGCGCGTCATATCCGACAGACCCTAGTTAGATTCAACCATTCACTGGTGTGGAGGCAGGATGCGGAACAAGACGTACATCGCCGCGATCATGGCTGCGGTTCTCGTCGCCGGGTGCGACGAGGCCAGCGGGCCCGGCGGCGTCGACGAGCTCAACTTCGATGCCGCGGTGGTTGCGGCGGATGGGGCCGTAGAGGACCTGGAGATGATGCACGGCCCCGGGTTGGGGAAGGGGGGCGGGGTGTTCCCCGGATTGATCGGAGGCCGGCCGGACTGCCCCAAGACACAGGACGTGTTCCTGTGCGATCCGATAGAGCGTGACGGGACCACGTACACACGCACGATCGTCTACAAGGACGCCCTGGGAAACCCGCAGGACGGGTACGTCGAGGGTGAGACAGCGTCCATCGAGTACGAGATCTGGGTCGAGGGCGAGAGGGGCCGCACGGGGTGGGGCGCCACCATCGAGCGGCACCGCACCATGGTGGTCGAGGGGCTGCTCGAGGGAGACGGCGACGTCACCTGGAACGGCTCCGGCGAGGGCTCGGTCACGCGCAGCCGTCACTTCGACGACGGCACCGAGCGCACCTACAACATGACGTCTACCGGCCAGATCATAAGCGTCGTGGTCCCCTACCCCAGGGAGGACCACAGCTGGCCCACGTCGGGGACGATCACGCGGACCATGACCATCACCCGCACGTCGAACGGCTCGGAGCAGACCGTCACACGGACCGTGGAGATCACGTTCAACGGGACGAGCGAGGTGACTGTCGAGGTCGACGGGGAGACTTTCACGCTGGACCTGAGCCAGCGCCCCTTCGGGCCGGGGCACATGCGCGGCAAGGGCGGTAGGTTTGGTCAGCCTAATATGCCGTAGGGAAAGTTGGTATCAGATCGGACGTGAAAGCGCCGCGCCAAGTGCGCGGCGCTTTCGTTTTCGGCCGCTTCATGACTCTCCCCGATTGGGGCACCATCGTCGCCGTAGCCCGCAGCGTGATGGCGATCAGGGAAGCGGAGCAGGGAAGCGGGCTCTAGCCCTTCGCAGCCGTCAACAACCCATCCATCAACCGCTCCAACCGCTGGAACGCGGGCAGGATCTCACCCGGTACGACCCGCACGGGCGGCGGGTAGCGGAACAGGCGGTTACGATACGCGGCCAGCAAGAGCAGTTGATCCTGGTCCGACGCCGACAGGGTGAGGCCGATCGTCTCCTGTGCGGCTGTGCGCGAGCGGCGGCACGAGAACCGCCGGTCCTCCCAACCCCGGTGCATGCCGGGACTCACGCAGTCGAGCTCGTCGTCGCTCAGCAGGTCAACCACATCGTGGAATTGCAGAACCTTCGGCACGTTGACGCCGTCGCGGTGGGCGTCCACCTCGGGCATCGGCATGGTGAGCTGCACGCCGATCGTGGCCGGGAACTTGTCCTTCACGGGTTGCAGCAGCGAGATCACCATGATCTCGGCCGCGTGTAACCCGAGACCTAGTGACTCGAACAGCGATACCAGGTCGTCGGCCGCGGCTTCCCGCGCCTTCACTGCCGCGCCCCAGAGACGCATGGCCTCGTCCATTGGCCCCAGCTCGATGACGTCGGCCAGTTGATTCATGTCGGCATTCCTCTTCCCCGCGCCGCCGCGGCGATCACGGTCGCTCCGTCAGCCCCTCACCCAGAGTGCTCTCGAACCCTTCACGCGTCGTTTCGGGCACGTGGCACTGCCTGCAACGCAGCCGCTCGGGATGGCTCGTGCGAATTTCCTCCCGGGCGCCCGGACCGTCGTGGCACGCGACGCAGTTCTCCCGCATCAGGATGCGGTGTGGAATGGTGGGTGGCGCGCCAGGCGTCGCCCGGCCGCCGGCCCGCAGGTTCTGCTCGAGCGGCTCGAACTCGCTCGTGACGAACCGGTCGTCACTCGTGGCGGACACGTGGCACTGGCGGCACCGGATCGTGGCGCCGGCCTGCGGCGTGTCCACGTGCGGTGAGGCTGGAGCGAAACCAACGCCGGAGACCGACCGGCCGCGCTCGTTGTGGCATGCCTCGCAGCGGGCGCCGAGGCTCCCGTGCGGGATCGTCGGGGGAGCACCGTCGTAAGCGCGCCGCTCCGCCCTAACGCCGGCCGCGGACTTCACCGCCCCCTCCCGGTCGGGCACGGGAACGGTGTCTGCGCCGCAGGCCGCCGCCAGCGCGGCGGCCGCGAGCGCCCCGGTGATCAGACCCGCTCGACTCGAACCGCGCATTTCTTGTAATCAGGTTCCTTGCTGATGTTGTCCATTGCATCGAGGGTCAGCAGGTTGGGCAGCCGGTTCTCGTCGAAGAACGGGATGAACACCGATCCCTGGGGCGGCTTGCCCCGGCCGTCCACCATGGCGGGCAGCTCGAGCGTGCCGCGCCGGCTCGCCACCCTCACTCTCGTGCCCGTCGAGACACCCAGGCGCTGTGCGTCGGCTCGATTGATCTCCACGTAGCCCTCGCTGACTGCCTGGTGCAGTTGCGGCACACGCCGCGTCATGGAGCCGGTGTGCCAGTGCTCCAGCACGCGGCCGGTGCACAGCCAGAAGGGGTACTCGTCGTCGGGCGACTCGGCTGGCGGGTGCCACGGCCGCAGCCAGAAGGCAGCCTTCTCGCCGTAGCCCTTTGCCTTATAGAAGTGCACGCCGCGGCTCTTCTGCACGTACGGGTCGTAACCGGCGGCGTAGCGGTAGCGGGTTTCCACTCCGTCTACCACGGGCCACAGCATCCCGCGCGTCTCCTTGAGCTGCTCGTAGGAGGCCACGTCCTTTCCGAGGCCGAGGGTGAAGCTGCGGTACTCCTCGTACATCGGCTCGTGCCAGTCGTCTTCCGGCCAGGGGAAGAGGTGCTCCATCCCCATGCGCTTTGCCACCTGGACGATCTGCCACGCATCCTCGGTCGCCTCGCCCGGTGGGTCCACCGCCTTGTGCCAGTGTTGTGTGCGGCGCTCGGAGTTGCCGAACACGCCCTCGCGTTCCACCCACGCCGCCGAGGGCAGCACCAGATCGGCCACTTCGGTTGTGGGTGTGGGATAGATGTCGCTCACCACCAGGAAGCGACCGTCGCCGGGCTCGCGCTGGATGCGGTTCAAGTTGGGGATGCTGACCCACGGGTTGGTGGTCTGCGTCCACATCACCTTCACGTCGCCCCGCATGAACGCCCGGAACATGTCCATCGTGTGGTAGCCGGGCCGCGGCGGGATGGTGCCCGCGGGCACTCCCCAGATCTCTTCGGCCTTGGCGCGGTGCTCCGCGTTCATCACCACCATGTCGGCCGGGAGCCGGTGGGCCAGCGTGCCTACCTCGCGCACGGTGCCGCAAGCCGAGGGCTGACCCGTGAGGCTGAACGGGTTGGCTCCGGGGCGGGAGATCTTGCCGGTTAGCAGGTGCAGGTCGGTGATGAGGTTGTTCATCCAGGTGCCGCGCGTGTGCTGGTTCACGCCCATGCACCAGAGGCTCACCGTGCCCCGGCCGGAGTCGCCGTAGATGTCGGCCAGCATGTGGATCTGCTGGACCGGCACGCCCGATATCTCGCTCACCCGCTCCGGCGTGTAGTCGGCCAGGAACCGCTCCAGCTCGCGGAGCGAAGAGTCGCGCCCCTGGTCGCGGAACAGGTAGCGCTCTGCCGGTCCGGCCGACGGGTCGGTGGCGAGGCCGTCCTCGCCCCAGCTGCCGTAGCCGATCCGGTCGAGATCCTCGATACCGCGCTTGAAGACCACGTTTTCACGCAGAAACGCCTGGTTCACCTTGCCATCGCGCACCAGCAGGTGGAGGATGCCGTTCGCCAGCGCGAGGTCGCTACCCGGCACGAATTCCACGTACATGTCGGCGTAGTCGGTGCTCGGCGTGTGGCGCGTTGCTATGTCGATGATGCGCACGCTGGGGTTGGCGCGCTTGTTGGCGAGGATGCGGGAGAAAAGCACCGGATGCATCTCCGCCATGTTGTTGCCCCACAGGACGAAGTCGTCACCGGCCTCGAAGTCCTCGTAGCAGCCCATTGGCTCGTCGCTCTGGAACTGCGTCATGAAGCCGGTCACGGCGGATGCCATGCACAAGCGCGCGTTGGGCTCCACGTTGTTGCTGCGCATGCCGCCGCGGAACCACTTCGTTGCGGCGTAACCGTCGAAGATCGTCCACTGGCCCGATCCGTAAATGGCCACCGACTCGGGTCCGTGCTGCTCGAGCGCCTCCCTGTACTTGGAGGCAACGAGATCGAGCGCCTCGTCCCACGAGATCCTCTCCCAGCCCCGGCCGTTGCGCAGCATGGGGTACTCGAGGCGGTCCTCACCGTACAGCATGCCGGGCAGATGGTACCCTTTGACGCATAGCAGGCCGCGGTTCACTGGGCTCTTGACGTCACCACGTACCGCCATGACGCGCCCGTCCTTCACGCCCACCTCGACCCCGCATCCCGTGCCGCAGTAGCGGCACGGCGCCTTGCTCCAGGCCAGGTCGGCGTCGGTGAGCCCGTCCCCAGCGCCGCGCAGGCGCTCGGCCGCTTCGCGGTCGGCGCACGAGAAGGCCGCGATGCCGGCAGTCGTGGCACCCAGGGTCTCGAGGAACTTCCTGCGTTTCATGACGACTCTCCTAGCGCCCGTAGCGGCGCTCCATCTCGCGGCGGATCTGCTCGGCCTGTGCCTCTGCCCCTTCCTGGAACCAGAGGTGCTCGGGCCGCGCCAGGACTCCATCGATCACCGCGGCGACCGCCCGGGCGCGAGTGCGCTGGCCCGTTTGCATGGCGTGGTCCACGATCTCTCTCGCCTGCGGGATCAGCTCCATGTAGAAGCGCTCAGCGACTTCGTACATGCCGTGCCAGTGCGTGTAGTCGGGTGCCATCATCGAGGCTCCGTGCCGCGCGCGCCGGCCCTCGTGGTGCCACAGGTAGAACCAGGTCCACTCGATCTCCTCGTCGAACTGAGTGGGCGTGCGGAGATCGTTCGACAGCAAGGCTCCCATGATCGCGAGGCCCGGCTTGGCGAACTTCTCGTTGTACAGGATGACGAGGTCGTCGTACTGGGTGTAGAAGGAGTTGACGTAGTCGTCGGTGTGGCAGTGCGAGCACACTTCCTTCATCCGGTCGCGCTTCTGCTCGGCCGAGTCGTGTATCAGGCTGCGGCGCGTCTCGGGATCGGTCTCCGTCACGATCTCGTGGTTCACATCGGTGTCCATCACGCGGCTCACGGCCGGGCGGTTGGTCCACGAGATGCGCTCGCCCGGATCGTGCGTGATGCGGCCGCCGTTGCGGATGTTACCCGACATGTGGCAAGTGGCGCAGGTCGGGGCCGCGGCGTAGTCCACGCCCAGCACCCAGCGCTCCGCATCCAGGTTCAGGTCGTCCTTGAGGTCGCGGTACGCGATGCCGTGCTTCGACTCCTCGTAGATCTCCTTCTGCGGGTGGTCCGGCCCCAGGTGACACTTGCCGCAGTTCTCCGGCTGACGGGCGCGCCGCGGCGAGAAATCGTGGCGGCTGTGACACGCGGTGCACGAGCCTCGCGTTCCGTCGAGGTTGAGCCGGCCGATTCCCGTGTTGGGCCAGGTCCCGGGGTGCAGCAGGGGACGTCCCTCCTCGTCGCGCACGATCATCGATACCGCGTCGAGGTTCGTGGGCAGCCCGTCTGCATCCGGTTGCAGGTCATCCACGTTGATCATGCCGCCATCGGTCGACTGAAACGCCACCTTGGAGCCGTGGCACTGCTGGCAACCAGAGAAGGCGCTGGCAAAGCCGTTCACCGCATCCACCGACTTGCCCGGCGTCGGCGAATGGGGATTGAACATCATGCGCGCCCCCTCGACCGTCTCCGCCAGGAAGTTGTCGAGCGACGCGAGGATGTTGCCGCCGGCGGCGTGGTGGCTCTGGGCGAACTCGTCAGCCTCGTGATCGTGGCACCGCGCGCAATCGCCCGGCGTCACGATTGTCGCGATCTGCTCCCCGTGGTGCAGGTAACTGTCGGCTTCCTCGCGCGCTGCCTGGTGGCACTCAACGCACCCCACGCCCTTCTCGGCGTGCGTGCTTCCCTCCCAATGCGCGACGATGCCGGGATTCTCCTCGGCATGGCATTCCACGCACTCGCGCGACGATGCCGGTACGGAGACGTGCGGGGGTCGGATCCCCGCTTCCTCGGCCTTTCGAGCCGTCTCCATCCACTGCACCAGCACCAGGGAGAGCAGGAACAGCCCGCCCAGGGCGGCAATCACGATCCGCTTGGTCTCGAGACTCATGTCTACCTCAGTGTCTGACGACGGCTTCCCACACCGTCATGCCGATGATCGTGAGGGCACCGATGATACCCACCCACACGCTGGCTTCCTGGAATCGCGTGTGCTTCCGGATCCATCCGTCGATGAAGGGCCATGCGAACATGACGAACACGATGAAGCCCATGCTCAGCACGGCAGCCGTGCCGCTGAACAGCTTGAGCCAACGGAATGCAACGTAGAAGAACCACTCCGGCTTGATGATCTCCGGGGTCTGCAACGGGTTGGCCTGCGGCCCCAGGGTGGCAGGCAGGATCGTCGCCAACGCGCTGAGCAGCACCATCAGCACCAGGCCGATGATCAACTCCGTGTACAGGTGGTCCGGGAAGAAGTTGAAGGTCTTGGGCGACCCCGTCTCCTCGTCCTTGAAGCGGAACTCGGTGACGCCCTGCATGCGGATGACGGCGATGTGCAGGGCGACGAGCAGTGTGATCGTGACGGGGAGGATTGCGGCGTGCAGCACGAAGAAGCGCGACAGAGTGGACTGGTTGTAGGCGTCACCCGCCAGCATCATCCGCTTGAGGAACCCGCCGATCACGGGAATGGTGTCGGTGATGTTGGCGCCGACCGTGGCACCCCAGAAGCTCAGCTGCTCGTATACCAGGCTGTACCCGGTGAAGCCGGTCATCAGCGTGCAGAACAACAGGCACATCCCCACCAGCCAGTTGATCTCGCGCGGTTTGCGGTACGCGCCCGTGAAGAACACCCGGATCTGGTGCATGATCACCGCTACGATCATCAGCGTGGCGCCCCACTTGTGCACGCTGCGGACGTACCAGCCGAACGACACGTCACGCGTGATGGCCTCCACCGACTGGTAGGCGGTGGCGGGAGAGGCCTCGTAATAGAAGGCCAGCAGGATCCCGGTGAAGATCTGGACGACGAACAGGTATGCCGGTGTCCCGCCGAGGGCGAACCACCAGCGCTTCAAGTGATAAGGGACCGGCTCGTTGGTGAGCTCGCGGAACTGCTGCCCGGTCACGGGCAGGCGGTCGCCGAACCAGCGTCCCACGGCGCTCATCGGGAACCGCCGCTAGGCATGGGAATCGCGGCCTGCCCGAGGTCGGCAACCAAGGCAGGGGTCGTGCCCCGGCGCGCTGATGGCCGTGTCCTCTCGAATGACCTCGGCTGCGCTCGCGAATTGTGGTGGCGGAACTGCGATGTGCAGGTTCCCGCTCTCGACCTTGAGGCCGTAACGCGGCAGGAACTGTCCCGCTTCGCCAGGCGGGCCGGCTGTGGCTCTGCCGGTGGGATCGAAGACGCCGTTGTGGCAGGGGCAGAAGAACCGGTTATTCTGCCCCTCCCACCGCACCTGGCAGCCGAGGTGCGGACAGGTGCTGGACAGCGCGATGAAGTCGTCGGCGTCGCCGTTGCGCTCGCGCCGCGTGATGTTGATTGTCTCGCCGGAGGGACCGCGGTACCGGATGGCCTGACCCACCTCCACCCCAGCGACCTCGGTCACGAACTGCCACATGACCTCACCGGTCCGGGCGGGATAGAGGAACCGGCCGGCAACCACGGCAAACGCACCGTAGCCTCCCACCAGGCCCGCCGCCATGGCCGCGCGCGAGGCATTTCTCAGGAACTCTCGCCGGTCGGAACCGTCGGAGGGCTGTGCAGGCCCGCTCCGCTCGTCATCCACCATGCTCATCCTCTCCCCGGTACTGCCCGGCCACGAGCCGTGGCACGATGAGATGGACAGGCGACCGCATCCGAAGTAACATCACGCTAATCACATCTCGCGATGAGAAATTGCCGCGCGGTTCGGCCCGAGTCAACTCCGCGCGCCGAGTCTTTCCGCTCTTGGGAGGTGGGGATGTCAAGATGTGAGCGACTCCGCCGTACGCCAGGCGTCGTCTTGCCGGCCGCGCTCCTTCTCCTGCTGTGTCTCCCGGCTGCGCTACTCGCCCAGGACGAGCAGAAGTACCCGACGTTCCGGTTCGACGGGCAACTCCGGCTGCGCAGTGAGGCCGACGGCCGAACGGTCGGCACGAACCCCGACTTCGCGACGCTCTCGCGCATACGCTTCGGCGTCCGCGCGGACCTGCTCGACTGGATCGACGTGTACCTCCAGCTGCAGGACGCACGCGCGTGGGGCATCGAGACCAACACCCTGGTCGATGCCAGTGCAGACCTGTTCGACATGCATCAGGGGTACGTGGACCTCGGAGCCAAGGAAACGTTTACCGGGCGGCTCGGTCGGCAGGAGATGCCGCTGGCGGACGAGCGGCTGGTGGGCGCCGTGGGGTGGAGCAACACCGGACGGTCGTTCGACGGAGTCCGTGCATTCGGCAAGGACGGCGGGATCGGGTGGACGGCGTTCGTGATGAACGTGGCCGAGCGCGACTCCGTGCTGGCCGTGGGCCTCGATCCCCAGCTGAACCAGGGCGTGTACGACGACGGCTGGCTGATCGGCGGGTTTGCCTCCGGGGAGTATGGTGACGTGACGACCGAGGTGACCGCCGTGTACGATCGCAAGGCGGCCACCCCCGAGTCGTACACGGTGAACCTGCGGCTGCACGGCCGCTCGGGCGTGTTCATCTACGATGCGGCGGGGGCCTACCAGTTCGGCCCGGACCGCGGCGCGTGGTTCGCCAGTGGCAAGGCGGGTGTAGCGGTCGGCAAGGGTACGGTGGCACTGCAACTGGATTACCTGTCGGGCAACGCGGACCCGGCCGACACGCAAACGAAGGCCTTCAATACGCTGTACGCCACGAACCACAAGTTCTACGGCTACATGGACTACTTCCTGTTCATCCCGCGACAGCTCGACAAGGCGGGGCTGGTGGATGCCGTTCTGCGGGGCTCGCTCATCACTTCGGCGAATACCTCCGTGCGGCTCGACCTGCACCGCTTCCGCACCGCCCAGGAGCGTAACGGACTCAAGAACCTGGGCACTGAGATCGACCTGGTGGGCAACTGGCGCGTTGCCAAGCCCGCGAGCTTGCAGGCGGGTGTTGCGGCGTACGTGCCGGAAGAGCTGATGACGCAGCTGTTCCCGGCGTTCGCGGGCGGAGAGAGCACGACCTGGTGGGGCTACGTGCAGCTCACCGTGAACTGGCCGTGAAGATCGCCTAGCGCAGCCCCACCGTTCCTTTCACTGAGGCGAACAGCTTGGCGGAGTCGTACCCGTAGGGCTCGGCTAGGGGCTTGCCCGGGGCGATTCGTCCGTTCTGCCGTCCGAGTACAGTCCCACGATCTTCACGGCGCGGCCCGACTCGTCGAACTCGATCTGCATGCGGAACGTCTTGGTGGATTCGAGTGCGAACAGGTCCGGTCCCAGAGGGATCATGCGCGTCTCCGTGGTGGAGCCCTCCCGCCAGTACACGAGCCCGCCGTCCTTCAGCTCGATGTGGCGTGGGCCGTACACGCCTTCGCAGGCGCGCATCTCTTCCTGCGACAGCACGACCGGCTTGGTATCCAGGCCCACGTGCAGCCACTCGACGCGCGGCTGGAGCCTCCCCGCCTGGGCGGAGTCCAGCAAGAGAGCCTGGCGGTAGCTGTCGAGCGCCCGCTGGTAGTCGCCCGCACCGGTGTAGCCCTGAGCCAGGTCCGCCCAGGCGTATGCCGAAGGGGAGCGCTCCACCTCGGCCGTTAGCATTGCGATGGCCGCATCGAACTGTCGGAGGCCGATGAGGTAGTCTGCCAGTGAGCCGATCTGCCGCCGCACGATGCTGTCGGGTTGCTGCTCGACGAACGCGCTGTAGACGCGCAGTCCGGCCTCGACTCCCTCATCGCGGAATGCTTGCCGCATCTCTATCTGTGCCAGCCGGCCTGGATCATCCCACCGCGGGTAGTCCAGGTCGTGGACGGCGTAGTGAGTGTCGTCGAAGAAGAACGAGACCAGATCGTCGGCGATAGCGAGGCCGTTCTCGCTGTTGGTGAAGTAGACCAACCCTCCGTCCTCGGCCGGGTATCCGATCACGTAGGCGCGGAAGTCTCCGTTGTCGCCCCAATGCCAGATCGCGGTTCCGCGCGCCGTCCGCTGCAAGCCCCAGCCGAGCCCCCAGTAGAGGTGGGGCACCAGCGAGTCGTTGGTCCACTTCTGCGACTGTGCCGTGAGCATGGCCTCGTAAGTGGCCGGCTCGAGTCCCTCGCCCGTCAGCATAGCCGCCAGGAAGCGCGCGTAGTCGACCGCGGTCGTGTGCAGGGTAGCCGCCGCGTGTCCCTGCTCCGGCCTACTCTTGGAGTTGGGGGTGCCGACCACACCATGCCCCGTTGCCGAGAGTTCGTCGTACGCGTCAAGCCACACGTAGCTGCTCTGGGTCATGTTCAGTGGCTCGAACACCTCGCGGCGCATCAGCTCGCTCAAGCCGATGCCGGTCTTCTCCGCGATCGCCCGCTGCAGGAACCCGAAACCCTCTCCCGAATAGCCCCATTGCGTGCCCGGATCCCGCACCATGTTGAGCGGCGTGCCGCCCCAGTTGGGAAGTCCCGTCATGTGGGAAAGCACCATGCGGGTGGTGATCTTCTGGGCCCGCTCGTCGTGCGCCAGCCGGTCGTACTCCAGGCTGCTCCACAGGGGCTCGTCCAGGTCCCACTCTCCCCGCTCTACCAGGCGCAGCACGGCGTAGGCGAACGCTGGCTTGCTGAGTGACGCCGCCTCGAAGATGGTGTGGTCGGTTACGGGCTCGCCGGACTCCGCGTGCTTGACCCCGAAGGCACCGTGCCATGCCACCGCCCCCGACTCGACGGTGGCGATGCTGAGGCCGGGGATCTGGGCCTTGTCCATCAGGGAGCGGACCTGGTGCTCCGCCTCGGCGGTGGTCTGCGCTGCAAGCTCGCCGTAGCCAGCGGTGAGCGCGGCGGTGATAAGCAGTGTGCTGATGCGTCTGGTACCCATGTTCTCCTCCCGACCTCGATCGTGGTCCTAGAAGGTTTGACGGGATTCGCCCGCAGAAGGTTTCGGTCCTCGCGGGCGCCGTCGGCGCCAACCTGCTAGCTTAGCTCTCCGAATCCGTATCCCTACTCAATCGCACTGCAGTTGGAGGCGGCACATGTCACGAGCACACGTCCTCAGGGGTTGGATCGCGGCAGCAATGATCGGGATGGCGCTGGCACCGGGGGCAGCGGCACAGGAGTTGCCGCTGCTGGACCCGGGCCAGACACGGCTGATTTCGCAGGAGGTCTCGGGCGACGCAGCCTACGAGCACATCCGCTTCATGACCCACTTCCACCGGCCCCGCGGTGGGTCGGACGGGCTGTGGAGCGTGGCGGAGTACGTGGCGCAGAAGGCCGAGGCCTTCGGGCTGAGCGACGTGCAGATCATCAAGCAGGCATCGTCGCGCGGCCGGCCGTGGAACGCCACCTTCGCCGACCTGTGGATCGTGGAGCCCGCACCCGAGCGCATCGCGAGCACCCTGCAATCGGTGCTGCACCTGGCGGACATGAGCCGCCCCGCCGACGTCACGGGCGAGCTGGTCGATCTCGGCGCCGGAGGAGATAGTGACTACGCCGGCCAGGACCTCGCCGGCAAGATCGTGCTCACCTACGGATCGGTGTTCACCACGATGCAGCGTGCGGTGTGCGAGCACGGCGCGCTCGGTATCGTCTGGTATCCGAGTCCGTTCTCGACCGACCAGGGAACCAACGGTTCCGGCCCCGCGCGGCCCGACCAGCTCCGCTGGATCCGCACACCTGGTCAGGGCTCCGACGGCTGCGAGCCGACCTTCACGTTCGGACTCTCCCTGCGACAAGGTCTCGCTCTGCGGCAGCGCCTGCTGCGGACCGAGGAGCCGGTTGTGGTGCGGGCGGTTGTAGAGGCAGCGTTCGATTCGGAGCAGGGAGCCGAGCCGTGGCAGGTGATGGTGGAGGCTTACATACGCGGGACCGAGCCGGGTATCGGGCAGGACATCGTGCTGACCGGCCACCTCCAGGAGGAGGGCTTCTCGGCCAACGACGACGCTTCGGGCTCGGCCTCGGTGCTGGAGGTGGGGCGGGCGCTTAACAAGCTGATCGAGGAGGGACGCATTCCGCGGCCGCGCCGCAACATCCGCATGTGGTGGGTGACCGAGATCGGCAGCCAGCGGCAGTACTTCGCCGACCATCCGGAAGCGCACCACGAGATGTGGGTGAACGTCAACCAGGACATGGTCGGTGCCGACCAGTCACAGGACGTGATGCGCAAGCAGAACATCACGCGGCTGCCGGCGGCACGGTTTCACTTCTTCAACGACGTCGTGGAGTCGGTGGTGGAGTACATGGTGGCGGCCAACACCTACGAGCTGGCGCAGGCACAGGCCGGCAGCGGCCTGTATCCCAAGCCGCACACCGCGCATCTGGGCACGCTGCACCGCTTCAACGCCGAGATGATCTTCTTCCACACCAGCAGCGACCACATGACGTTCCTCGAGGCACCGATAGGGGTGCCCGGGGTGAGCTTCACCAACATGCCCGACCGGTTCATCCACTCGAGCGACGACGACTTGTGGAACATCGACCGCACGCAGCTGGGGCGGAACGCGGCCGCCGTGGCGTTGATCTCCTACGTCATGGCGAACGCGGACGGTGATGCGGTCCCCGCGTTCACGGCCAACACGGTGGGGCGGGGGATGGAGCGCCTGGGCCGCAACAGCCGGCTCGCGCTCGCGTGGGTGGCGCAGGCGCAGGATGCCGAGCGGGCGTACTCGGAGGCCTTCGACCAGATCTGGTATGCGGCGAAGCGCGAGGCGCTCGCCTTGAACTCGCTCGCCGACATCTCCTCAGACCTGCAAGGCGACGTAGATCGCTTGCTCCAGGAGCTGGAACGCCGGGAGCGGCAGGCTGTGCGGGACTTAGAGGTGGCCTATCGCCAGGCACACGGCCGGCGCCCGCCCGATCGAGGCGGGCCCGAGGGTGAGGCTGAGCTGGCGCTGGCAGAGATGCAACCAGCACTGACCGCCGGACCCACGGAGTTTCTCACCGGCCGCAGCGGGCTGAGCGGCGTGCGCGGGTTGCACGGACTCATGGGGTTCGAGGTGCTGAACTCAGTGGACGGGCGGGCCACCGGGTGGGAGATCTACCGCTATGTGGCTGCGGAGGCCCGCGAGGCGGGTGCGCACTACTTCGGGACGGTGAGTGCTGAGGCGGTGCTGGAGTACCTGCGCAACGCCGAGAGCGCCGGGCTCATCGGGCTGCAGCGCGACTGATCAGGCCTCGATGCGGTTGCGGCCGGCCTGCTTGGCGCGGTACAGCGCCTGGTCGGCCGCATCGATGACCTCGAGAGGGTTCGTTTGGCCTTCGCTCGGCTGAGCGACGCCGATGCTGACCGTGACCGTGACGCGCTTGGCGCCGCGCCCTCCCTTGCGCGCGTCCTTGGGCCTCCTGCGCGGGCGGTTGGGCCCACGCAGCTTGAACCTGGTGTCCTCGATCTCCTGGCGCGCGCTCTCCAGGAAGAGGAGCACGTCCTCCACGGACTTGCGGGGAAACAGGATCGCGAATTCCTCGCCGCCGTAGCGGAACGCCCGGCCGCCGCCCGACACCTTCCCCAGCCTGGCCGCGACCATGCGCAGCACCTGGTCGCCAGTGTCGTGTCCGTAGTCGTCGTTGAGTCGCTTAAAGTGGTCCACGTCCGCCATGGCCACCGTGTACTGTCCCCCCAGGCGCCGCAGCGCCTCGTCCAGCGCGCGCCGCGCAGGCAGCCCTGTTAGCCCGTCGCGGTAGGCCAACGAGTAGGACGTCTCGATGATTGCCACGACCAGGATCAGCCCCGCCGTGGCCAGGTAGATCGTCCGCGCGTAGGGCTCGCCGGCGTTGAACGCCAACACCGACGTTACCAGCACCCAGAGGAAGCCCCGCCCCGTGGCGTCCGGCTTGAGCAGGGCTCGGGTCAGCAACACCACGAACCCCGCCATGGTCGCGACGAGCGCGACGTCGCTCAGGCTGGTCCACGGCACCTCTGGCTGGGGCAGCAGGTGGGTGTCCAGCAGCGCGGTGAGATGCTCGGAGCGGCCGTAAAGCAGCACGAGCGGGATCTGAAGTACGATCCCTGTCACCCGCGCGATGCCGATCGGCGTTAGGAAGCCCCGCTCCGGAACCAGCGCCAGGAGCACGAGGTTGAGAGGCAGCAGCACGGCGATGGCCTGGCGCGCTTCGGCGGATGCCAGGCCAAGGTCGGCAAGAGCCAGCACGATCAGGGCGAGCAGCAGCTGGTTGCGGTGAAAGCGCCACGCCAGCAGCGCGCCGACCAGGAACACTCCGTATGCCGCGAAGTTCGCCAGGGCGGCGAGCGGCTCCTGCAAGGAGTCGATCTGAAGCAGGATCACGGCCGCGATCAGCAGCAGCCCCTCCGGTACGAAGAGCGCCACGAGCCTCCGGGCCGCCGTCGAGTCCATGCTCCAATCCACTTAGGCCGTTCCTCCCCCTAATCCCGCCTTGCACGCCACGTGGATGCCGATGCCGCCGAACAGCTTGCGACTCACGCGCTCGACCACGAATCCCCGTCGCTCAAGCGCCGCGCTGAAGTCCTGCCACGAGATGTAATGCTCGATCGACGGTGCAATGTAACCGTATGCCACGGCCTGCCGGTGCCACAGCCAGCCGTATAGGCTCCCGGCCGCCCGCAGGTACCAGAGGTACAGCGAGCGCCACAGCCGATTGCGCGGCCGGTAGAAGTCGAGCACCAGGAGTAGGCCACCCGGCCGCAGCACCCGCGCGATCTCGTCCAGCGCCGTGCCGTAGTCGGGGGCGTTCCGGATGCCGTAACCCACGGTGACAGCATCCACGGCCGTATCGCGCACGGGAAGATGCGGCATGTGCGCCACCGAGAACCGCACCCGATCATTGCCGACATCGGTTGTTCGCTGCGCGGCCGCCCTAACCATGCGGCGTGACACGTCGAGCCCCAGCGCTCGGGCCTGCGGCAGGCGCATCGTCGCTCCCAGGGCCAGGTCACCCGTGCCGCTTGCCAGGTCCAGCACCGTCGCGTTTCCTTGAACTTTCCCGTCGAGTTCGTCGAGGAGCTGCCGCTTCCATCCGCGGTCCATGCCGAACGAGAACGCGCGAGTGAAGCGGTCGTATCGGGGCGCCACCACTTCGAACATGGTGGTGACGAACCGCTGCTTGATGCCCGGGTCGCGGAGGTGCTCCTCCAGGTCCAGCTGGGGTAGCAGTTCTTCGGGTTCGGTCATGGGCCAGGAGTCGTCGCACGGGAACCCGGCCTGGGTCCCCCATGTATGTTTTGGAACACGCCGCTGGTACCCGGAAGCTAAGGACTCAACAAGAGCGTGCGGAACAGGTAACTGCCGTGATGCATCGCACCACATTCGACGTGATCGTAGTGGGTGCCGGCCCGGCGGGGAGCGCTGCCGCGGCATTGCTGGCCGAGCGGGGCTGTTCGGTCGCTCTGGTGGAGCGGGCAGTGTTTCCGCGACCCAAGCCGTGTGCCGAGTATCTGAGCCCCGAAGCCGCGCGGGTACTCGACCGCCTCGGCCTGACCGACACGCTGCGCCGCGAGGGCGCCGCCCGTCTCAGGGGCATGCGAGTGGTGAGCCCGGGAGGCACTGCATTCACGGGCCGGTTTGCCGGTGCTCACCCATTCCGCGGCTACCAAGACTACGGCCTGGCGCTCCCCCGTGAGGTGCTCGACGCCCACCTCGCCGCGGCCGCAGTGGGGTGCGGCGCTGTGTTGTTGGAGCGCACCTCGGTCGAAGGGATCAGCGCTGCGTCCTCTGGGGGGCGTGGAGTGGCCGTGCGCTGCGGTGACACCCAAAGGACCCTCACCGGGCGGGTCGTGATCGGCGCCGACGGGCTCAATTCCCGCGTCGCTCGGGTTCTGGGAGTCGCCCGCCGCGGGCGCAGGCGCCGGCTCGCGCTGGTCACGCACTACGAGGGCGTGTCCGGCATGGGTGATGTGGGTGAGATGCACGTCGGGCCGGCCAGCTATGTCGGTCTCGCACCGGTTGGGCGGGGCCTCACCAACGTGGCAGTGGTGGCAGACCTTAGCAGGGTAACGCCGCGCCGCCCGCTCGAGGACTGGATGGACCAGCTGCTACGTGCCTTCCCGGCGGTGTACGAGCGCCTGGGGTCCGGGAGCCGCGCCACGCTCGTGCAGGCAGCGGGGCCGTTCGCGCGCACCACGAGGCGGGCCACCGATGATCGTGTAATCCTGGTGGGCGACGCGGCCGACTTCTACGACCCGTTCACCGGCGAGGGTATCTACGCGGCCCTGCGCGGGGCGGAGCTGGCGGCTGAGCAGGTGGCGCGTGGGCTGGAGGCGGACCGCCTCGGTGCCGCCGACCTCGCCCCGTACGACAAGGCGCGCCGCCGGGAGTTCGCCGGGAAGTGGCTAGTGGAGCGGGTGGTGAGCTGGATGGTCGCGCACCCCGCGTCGCTCAATCACGTGGCGCGTCGCTTCGCCGACAAGCCGGGTCTCGCCGACCTGCTGGTGGGCGTGACGGGCGACTTCGTGCCCCCGGCCCAGGTGCTCAAGCCCTCTTACGTATGGCGGCTGGTGACATGACGCTGACCGATACCATGCCGATTCACGCCCCCGGTTTCGAGGCACTCGACACGCCGTACCTCGATCCCGAGATCACCCGGGCGACGTTGTCGGACATCGCGCGGGCCAACGCACTGTTCGGCGGGCGGAGCGCCGTGGCGTGGGGCGTCGACCGGTTGCTGCAGGGAACCGGGGCGCAGGTGCTCACGCTGCTAGATGTGGGGGCGGGCATGGGCGACGTGGCTGGCTGGCTCGGGCGCCACGGGCTCGGTAGAGGGACCGAGCTGCGCGCCTTTGCTCTCGACCGGCACCTGGAAGCAGCGCGGCTGTGCCGTGAGGGCGGGTTGCCGTCGGTCCAGGGGGACGCGTTTCGACTCCCGTTGGCGGATGCTTCGGTCGACGTGGTCGTCGCGAGCCAACTGCTGCACCACTTCACCCGAGAGGCGGCAGTGAGCCTGGCGCGGGAGCTCTCCCGCGTGGCGCGCGTTGGAGTCGTGGTGGCAGACCTGCGCCGGTCGCGCGTGGCGGCCGCGGGAATCTGGCTTGCCGCGGTGGCGCTGCGGTTCCACCCGGTGAGCCGCCGCGACGGCATTATCTCCGTGCAACGCGGATACTCCCAGCGCGAGCTTACGGAGCTGCTACGCCATGCCGGCGTAACTGCTACGGTCACGGCCCGGCCCGGCTATCGCCTGGTCGCCACCTGGAGGACAGGCGATGCGCACGATTGACCGGATATCGGTGACGGCTCCGCTCGAGCGCGTGTTCGCGGTCGCCGCCGACGTGGAGCGGTGGCCGGCTTTCCTCGAACACTACCGCTGGGTGCGGATGCGGGAGCGCACGGCGAACGGTGCCGTGGTGGAGATGGCTGCCTGGCGGCCATTCGGTTTCATCAAGTACCCCACCTGGTGGCTGTCCGAGATGGAGACCGACCCTGGGCAGCACACCGTGCGCTACCGCCACATCGGCGGGATCACCACGGGGATGCACGTGGAGTGGAAGCTGGAGCAGCGAGGTGACCGCGTGGACGTGACTATCGTCCACGAGTGGGACGGCCCGCGCTGGCCTCTGATATCGTGGATCGCGGCGAACTGGGTCATCGGCCCCGTATTCATCCACGGAATTGCCTCGCGCACCCTCGCAGGCGTCAAGCGAAAGGCAGAATCGTCATGACGGAAGTGGTCATCACTGGCATCGGCTGTGTCACGCCGATCGGCACGGGGGTGGAGGGGCTGTGGAACGGGCTACGGGCGAGGCGCTCGGCGGTGCGCCCGATCTCACGTTTCGATCCGCTGCCGTTCAAGAGCCGCATCGCAGCGGAGATCGACGACTTCAGGCCGCAGGATCACCTGTCCGCGCGCTCCACCAAGCGTCTCGACCTGTTCTCTCAGATCGGTGTGGTGTCGGCAGGCCAGGCAATGGAGGATGCCGGCATCGTCGCCGAGCGCGAGGACCGCGATCGCATCGGCGTGATGATGGGCTCTGCCCTGGGTGGCGTGGCACACGCCGAGGGACAGGTGGGTGTGTACCTGCAGCACGGTCTGCGCGGCGTGGACGCGGCGCTCGCGACGTCGGTCTTCGGCGGTGCCGTGTCCTGCAACATCGCGATCCACATGGGGGTTACCGGACCCAACTCCACCAACTCCATGTCGTGCGCATCGGGTACGGTGGCCATCGGGGAGGCGTTTCGCGCCATCCGTGACGGGAGGGCGGACGCGATGCTCGCCGGAGCTGCGGAGGCGCCGCTTTCTCCCCTGAGCTTCGGAGCGTTCACCATCATCCGCGCCATGTCGACCCGGAACGACGATCCGGAGCGGGCGTCGCGCCCGTTCGACGCAGCGCGTGACGGCTTCGTGATGGGCGAGGGCGCGGCGGTGTTGCTGCTGGAGCGCAAGGACCGGGCGGAAGCCCGGGGTGCGCGGATCTACGCGGAGATAATGGGTTACGCACTCACCAATGACGCCTACCACATGACCGCGCCCAAGCCCGACGGGCGCGAGGCGGCGCGGGCTATGACGCTGGCGCTGGACGACGCGCGCGTTGCGCCAAGCGACATCGGGTACGTGAACGCGCACGGCTCGTCGACACCGCTCAACGATCCGACTGAGACGAGAGCGGTGAAGCGGGTGTTCGGAGACCACGCATCGCGCCTGGCGATCAGCGGAACCAAGGGCTACTACGGCCACGCGCTGGGTGCCAGCGGCGCCATCGAGGCCGGCATCACCGCACTCGGCATGTCGCGCGGTTGGCTCCCGCCGACGGTGAACCACGACGAGCCCGACCCGGAGTGCGACCTCAACTACCTGGGGAACGGCAACGGGGACGCGGGGCTCCGGGGCGCGCCCGAGTTCGCGATGTCCAACTCGTTCGGGTTCGGGGGGGTGAACGCGGTGGTGGTGCTGCGGCGGTCCTGAGCGCTCGCGCGCTTGCGGCAGACGTGAACGGTGGGGCGGCTCTCTGAGGAGCCGCCCCGCGTGTTGTTACGGAATCGCCTCACCCAGCAGGTACCGCTGATACCACGCCAGAGCCCGCTGGTTGTAGTCGATCTGGTGCGCGCGCTCGCGCAGGCCGTGCGGCTCGCGTGGGTAGATGACCAGCTGGGTAGGCACGCCCTTGTGCTTGAGCCCGCGGTACAGCTCGTACGCCTGACCGGTGGGCACCCGCACGTCGCGCTCGCCGTGAGCGATGAGGGTCGGCGTCTGCGCGTTGTCCAGGTACTTGAGGGGCGAGCGGTCCCACACCAGGTCGAGGTCGTCCCAGTGCCACAGGTTCCAGTGCACCAGCGCGTTCTCGGCCGGCGTGTCGGTCATGCCGATCTTGGAGATCTGATTGGAGATGCCGGCCCTGACAACCGCTACCTTGAAGCGCTCGCTGTGTCTGGTGGTGGCCCAGGCGGAGGTGTAGCCGCCGTAGGAGGCTCCGCCGATCCCCACGCGATCGGGATCCACGTAGCCCTGCTCCACGAGGTAGTCGATCCCCGCCAGGATGTCGTCGAACTCCTTCCCCATGGGATCGTTGTGGTCGCCCTTGGCGAACTCCACGCCGCGCCCGGTGCTACCGCGGTAGTTCGGCATGAAGACCATGATCCCGCGCTGCGCCAGCATCTGCGCGTGCGTGGTGTAGGAGGTGGTCCACCCGTCCAGGTAAGCCGACTCTGGTCCGCCATGGACCTGCACGTGGAGCGGATACTGCGCTCCTTCGCGGAATCCGACGGGCTTGATCAGCACACCGTATATCTCCCAGTCGTCTGGACCGGTCCAGGAGATCGTCTCCTGTTCGCCGAACGTCATGTTCGCGAGTGCCGGGTTTGAGTCGGTGAGCCGCTCGAGTGAGCGCCCGTCGCTGCTTCCTGCATAGACCTCGGTGGCGTGCACCGGCGTGTTGCCCACGGTGGCGTAGCTGCTGCCGTCGTTCGAGAGCGAGATCCCGCGGAATAGCGGCCCTTCGTCGCCGCGCAGCCGGCGCATGTCACCGTCGGGCACCGAGACCTCATACAGATGGGTGCGCGTCTTCTCGATGGCGACGAGCAGAATGGCGTCGTCGCTCTTCCAGGTGAAGTTCGTCGCGGTGCCTAGGTAACCGTCCGTGAGATTGACCGGCTCTCCGCCGGACGCCGGAATCACGAACAGGCTGCCGTTGGCGGGATCGTTGAGCGAAACGCCGCCGAGCCATGCGATGCGCGCGCCGTCGGGTGAGTAGCGGCCCGAGGCGAGCTTGCCCTCGGTGTCGTGCACCATCGTGCTCGCACCACCCGCCGCCGGAACCGTGTAGAAGTCCGTGAACATGTAGCCGTCGTCGGTGAAGGGCCGCTCGCTCGCACGAAAGAGCAGGCGGCTTCCGTCGGGCGACCACGAGAAGTCCCACACGTGGAGCTCGTCCTGCGTGGCGAGGTGCACCTCGCCGCTGCCCAGGTCCTCCACGTAGAGCCGGCGTACCCGGTGCCAGGTGTCCTCCACCTGCTGGTCGAATCCCGCCTGCTCGGCGGCCTCGACCTCTGCGGGTGTCTCGCCCCACATCGTGTAGGCCAGGAGGCGGCCGTCGGGGGAGAGTGCGTAGCTCGAGATGCTGCGGGGGGCGTGGCTCAGCTGATGCACAGTGCCGCCGCTTGCCGCGATCGCGTAGACCTGTGTTTGTGGATCCGAGTCGCGCCGGCGGCTGAGGAAGGTGACCAGCGCCCCATCGGCACTCCACCCCGGCGACCGGGCAGATACCGGCGCGCTGGTGAGCTGCCGCGCCGCGCCGCCGCCGACCGGCACGGTCCAGATCTCGGTATACGATCCGCCCGGCTCCTCGTCGGCGCCGCGTGGAGCGGAGATCGCGAATGCTATGAACTCACCCTGTGGCTGCATAGCCACCACGCTGACCCGTCGCAGGTCCACCACCTGCTCGGAGCTGAGCTGCTGGGCCGCGAGAGGCGCCGCGGCGGTGAGTGCGAGAGTCAGGCAGGAGGCCAGCAGGCTGGCCCGGCCGAGCGTACCCATGATTCCCTCCAATCCCGTAACCCGTTTGCGGCGCGACCCCCGGGACCGCGCCCGCTCTAAAGCTGTAGCGGGGGCCCGTCCCGTGCCACATGATACATATGAATACGGAACGCGTACCACGGGGGGTGATCATGCTACGTAGCGTCGCCGCAGGACTCTTGTCGCTCGGCTGTCTGGTGTCGCCGGGGCAGGCCCAGGAGCCCGAGTTCGAGACGACCATGATTGCCGAGGGCGCCTATCAGTTCCGCTATCGCTCTCACAACGCGTTCTTCGTCGTGACCGACGCGGGACTGATCGCGGTCGATCCGATTTCCGCCACGGCGGCCGGGCACTATGCGGCCGAGATGAAGCGGGTGGCTCCGAACAGGCCGCTGCTGGCGATCGTCTACAGTCACGACCACGCCGACCATGCTACAGGCGCGACCGTGCTGCGGCGCGCGTTCGACAGCGATGCGCCGGTGATCGCGCACGAGAAGGCACATGCGAAGGTGGCCGCCGTGGGTGACCCGGATCTCCCGCCGCCCGACCTCACCTTCTCGCAGGAGCTGACTCTGTACTTCGGCGGCAGGGCGCTGGAGCTGCACTACCTGGGCCCCAGCCACAGCGACAACATGCTGGTCGCCTACCTGCCGGACGTGAAGCTGGCCTTCGCGGTGGACTTCGTGTCGAACGACCGGATGGGGTATCGCGACCTGCCCGACTATCACTTCCCCGAGTTCTTCGCGGCACTGGATCGGCTGCTCGAGATTCCGTTCGAGACGATCGGGTTCGGGCACGGAACGGCGGGGGATCGCGGCTCGGTGATCCGCCAGGTCGGCTACTACCGCGACCTGCGCAACGCGGTGCGAGAGGCGGTCGAGCGCGGCTGGACGGAGGACGAGGCGGCCGAGCGCATCCGGCTGCCGGCATACGAGGATTGGGGGCAGTACGAGGCGTGGTTCCCGATGAACGTGCGGGCGGTCTATAGGTGGTTGGCATCGGAGCAGGGTGGGTAGCGCGCAGTCGCGCACCGACGCGGGCGCCTGACTGGAAGAAGAAAGGGCGGCTCCCGGAGGAGCCGCCCTGTTCTTCGCAGGCCTGGGTTAGGCCAACAGCGTTAACGTCTGATCAACCGTCCCCTGTCGTCGTACTCGAGACCGGCGCCGGTGCTGTGGCCATCGATCGGCGCGATGGTGACTGGATCAGGCCAGTCAACCATCGGGTCGCCGATCTGTATGCCGAATGCTATGAAGCTGATGTCCTCCGGCAAGTCGAGCCTCGCGCCCCAGACCTTGACCCGATCGTCGTCGAAGATCTCGACGCGCTCGATCTTGCCTTCGGTGCGGCGCGGGTTGTACACCCACCGTGCATCCGGTTCCCCGTCGTCCCTGCGCGTGAATGCGCCTCCGGGGATTACCTCGAAGACGTCGTCGAACATCACCGTGACATCCTCGGTGGTCGGATCGAAGCCGTCATATTCCGGGTGATCGAACACGCCCTCGACCCTGAACTGGTCCTTGCCGCTCTGACGCGGGTGCAACGTGACCATGGACTTGTCGATCTGCATCTCGTGTGCCCAGACGAAGATGCTGGCCTCACCGCCTCCGCGCCCGAAGCCCCAATGGGATATGGTAGCAGTCGCGACGAGCGGGCGCGGCACGAACCACTGCTTCACCCGGTTCAGCATCCCGCTGGCGAACCGCATGATGGGGTTGGCATCGGGGCTCATGCTAACCGTGAAGTCGCTGCAATCGAGGTACTCGGGTGTCTCCAGGAGCTCGCCGGCCTCGGCCATGCGCCACGGTTCCTCAAAGCGGTACATCATGTGGTGCGGCGAGCCAGCCGGTAGGCATAGGCCGACGACGGCGTCACTCAACAGTTGCGTTATGGGTTCGCCTTCCAGGTCCCTCGCGTCGACATGCAGACAGCGTCCGGTCTGGCCAACCAGCGTATTGTGGCAATCGCCGTCCTCAATGAAGTCCAAGTTCACCAATGCATCGTCTGGGAGACTACCTGGCGGGAACTCGATCCCGCCGACGGGCTTGCCGCCCTCTTCGACCGTGACGGTGCCACCCTGGTCTGCGTCGATCAGGACATCGATAGTCACCGTCTGGCGACCATACTCGGCGCCGTCACCCACGGCGCAAATGTCGAACTGGTGGGTACCAGCGAACGCGTCAAGGGGCGGGCCGACTTCGATGTCGAAGTTAAGAATGGCCGGAAGCTCGACGTCCACGTTGAAGCCCGGCGGAACGGGTGTCACCGAGACGAGCCAATCGGCATAGGCCGGGTAGTCGGAGCATACCTCCAGCGTCACCTCGTCGACCGTGCTCACGGCCTCAGTGATGAGCTGGGCGATCTGGGTTGCGGGGTCGACACCGGGAGGAAACGTGCCGTCTGTGTTGATCTGGTAGTTGACTCCGCCGGTCTCCTCCGCGTAGGCGTCCCACAGCTCGTTAAATGTCCCCGCCGGCGTTGCGTCGAAAACGGGGTGTCCACTGAACAGATTCACGAGGGTGATTCCGGCGTCGTCCATCTCGTCGAGCACGGTGCCGATGCTGAGATCGTCAGACGTTCCGATCGTCTCGTCGCGGCCGGGGTCCTTCCCGGTGTCGTACGTGCCTCCGATCAAGGCATCAACGTCGCAGTCGTGAGGGATGTTGTCTGCGAAGTTCACCATGATGCGCTTCGCGCCGTCACGCCACATGATGTTCGCATCCGAGTAACTCTCGTAGAAGACCCTGCTGTACGACTCAGGTCCGTCAGCGCCCCACCCGAGAACCAGGGCGCCGATCTCGTTCGCCACATCAGTGCTTGACGACGTTATTGCCTGATCGAGCCGGTAGGGAACGTCGCCGTCGTTCTCGAAGTCACCGTACTGCTGAGAGTAATAGTCGCAGGCTCCGCCGGCATCTGTCGTGAAGGTGCCGTCGTAGTCCATGTAGCTCACGAGGCCGAACTGCACGTCGGTGATTTCCGCCGCGACGGCGTTCATGATGTTGACGGCTTCGGTCTTCAGCGTGGACAGTTCCCCGCCCATGCTTCCCGTGAGGTCAAACGAGAACAGCACGTCGCCCTTGGGCGGCACGTCGGGGAGATCCAGTGTCTTCGACTCCCCAACGATCTCCCCCGGGTAGAGCGTTGCCGAGAGTGTGGACGGTGTCACAACGGTACCCCCCCCCTCCTCCGACAACGCCATATGCCGACGGGGCTTGACCAGTTTGCTGAGGTCGAGCTCCGGTTGCTCTCCCCATGCCTCAGGCGGTGCGTTCACGCTGGCATTGACGTCCTGGTCACCACCCGGTCCCACCACCGTCGGGTCGTCGTCCACACACGCCTCGACGGCGAACGCCAATGCTACCGCCAAGGCAACTGTTCCTAATCGTTTCATCTTCCGCTCCTTCGCCCGTAGGGCGCCTTCGGGTTTCCTTCCTCGCGGAGCGGTCAGGTCGCTAGGGCCCGGCCTGCCGCATTGCGACACCATCTATGACTGCACCAAATGGGATATCCGTTACGGCCCGTATCCTGTGATCTCGCCGATGCGGGGGTGGCTGCGTATCTCGCGCCACCACCACACGGTGCCGATGGCCTCGGCGAACTCGTGCCCGGGGTTGGCGGCGACGAAGCGCTTGAGCAGGTCTATGGCCTCGTCGTAGTCGCCTAGATGTGTGCGCAGGTACGCCTCGACGGAGAGCAAATACAGAGACGGATCGAGTTCGTAAGTGACCTGCTCGCGGGCCCGCAGCAATACACGGCGGGCGCTGTCGGCGAGCCCCGCGCGCGCGAGGACTCCTCCCACCAGCATCTGCCCTTGCGTGTCTCTGAACTCGTTGGCGGTCGTGGGAATGTCCAGCAGGGAGTCCAGCCGCCACGCCTCATCGACATCTGCGGGGGCGGCGGGCGTCGCCATGAGCCACATGCGGCACTCCACGAAGCGCCGATCACGCGGGAATTGCGTTGCACCCTCGGTGCACCAGCGCCGAGCTTGAACGAACTGCTCGAGGTCCATCGATCCCCAGAAGAGGCGCACGAGGATCCTCTCGCGGTTCTCCAGGAACGCGTCCTCCTCGAGCGCACGCTGAGCGGCGAGCAAGGCCGACGGGATGTCCTCTACATCATAGTAGAGGAAGCTGAGGGTCACTTGCGCACGCGCCAATGTCGGATCGGCCGCCACCGCCGTCTCGAGGTCCTCGCGGGCGCGCTGATGGATGCGGTCCGACTCGGCCTGGTCGGTAGCTAGTCCCAGATCCCACAGGTTCAGCAACGCTGTTCCGCGGAGCTCGAGGGCCGGGGGCGAGTCACCGGCGAGTTCGATCGCCCGAGTGGCGTGCGCGACCGCCTCCTCGTACCAGGTCTGTGCGTCAAACGGTTCCTCTTGCAGCTGCGCGATGGACTGTGCGACCCAGCCACGAGCCACGATCGGGTCTGCCCAGCCGGGGTCGGCGGCCTCTGCCCGGGTGAGCAGGGAGTCGGCCCGGTGCAGCGCCGCGGCAGCTCCCGTGGCATCATCCTGATCCGCCATGCCTTCGGCGTCCTTGCGCAGGCGCTCCGCCTGCTGCACCAGCCCCCAGGCCTGCACGCTCGTGGTCGCCGCTCGCTGCTCTCGCACGCGGATTTCCTCACCGAGACGCTCGCGCAGGAACCGCGAGACGAGTTCCGCCACCGAGTCTTTGGCCGCCAGGAACTCCCCAGCCGGCACTTCCAGGCTGCTGCGAGCGAAATCGGCGCCGCTCGCGCCCTCAACGAGCCTCACGGTCACGCTGAGCCGCTCCCCCAGCGGTTCTATGCTGCCGGCGATCAGGGTTCCAGCCTTGAGCGCCCTGGCAATACTGTCTCGGGATAGTTCGCTGTCGCGGAAGGGAGCCACCCCGTTGCGCGATACGACGTCCAGCTCTCGCACCGGGGAGAGCTGGTCTATCAGTCCTTCGGTGAGCCCGTCGGCGGCAAACCGGAACTCTCCTCCCGGGCTGAGGTCCTCGAAGTACAGAACCGCCACGCTGCGGGGGTCGAGCTCGCCCGCACCGATGGCACCCGTTCCGCCGCCGGGCCACAGCTGCCATATCCCGAAGCCGACTCCCACGGCTGCCACTGCCGAGACTGCGGCAACGGCCGCACGCGGCATTCGACGCTTGCGCCCCGTACGCTCCAGTGCCGCGGTGTGAGCAGTGCGCGCGGCCGTGACCGCCCGCGAATGCCGCTGCTGCGCGAGCGTGCCGCTGTCCAGCATGCTCAGCGCCTCAACGAACTCCCCAGCGGTGCGGAACCGGTCGGCCGGCGACTTGGCAAGGGCCGTGAAGATGATGTCCTCCAACTCGGGCGAGATCGTCTGCCGGATGATCGAGGGCGGTGACACGGCGTCCATCGTGTGCCGCGCCATGATCGCCTGCGGGTTGGGGCCGGTGAACGGCACCTGGCCCACCAGCATCTCGTACAGCATGCATCCCAGGCTGTAGATGTCGCTGCGCCCGTCGATGTTCTCCAGCCCCTGGGCCTGCTCGGGGCTCATGTAGACCGCCGTGCCTATCGCCGTGCCTGTCTGGGTGAGCTTCTCACCCCCCGCCTGACTGATGGCGAGCGCGATGCCGAAATCGGCCACCACGGCGTGGCCGCCCGACAGCATGATGTTGGCCGGCTTTATGTCGCGATGCACCAGACCGTAGGCGTGTGCGTGGCCCAGCGCCTCGGCCACCTCCCGGGTGATTCTCACGGCGTCGGGGATGGGCAGCTGTTGCTCGCGTGCGATCATGTCCGCCAGCGACTCACCCTCCCATCACGTAGAAGAGGAAGCCGCCCGCCTCGCCAGAGTCGTACAGCGGCAGGATGTGGGGGTGGCTCAGCTTGGCGGTAACCTGGATCTCGCGCAGGAAACGCTCCACGCCGAGTGAAGCGGCCAGCTCCGGCTGGAGCACCTTGATGGCGACCAGACGGTCGTGCTTGAGATCGCGCGCCAGGTACACGGTTGCCATGCCACCGGCACCGAGCTCGCGCTCGAGTTCGTAGTGATCGGATAGGACGGCCCGCAGGGCGTCGAGCTGACCCGTCATGGGTTCAGCTTCGGATCAGACTGGTCCTCCGGCGTCGTCGCTTGCCCGTGACCAACGGGGGACGCCGCCAGGAGGCCAGTGGGAGGTCTCTGGGCATCGGGTCTCCATACCTGGCGGGCGCGGACCAGGCGAGATCGAGTTCTCGTCGCCGGCAATCGTGTCCCCCGGGAACGGGGGTTGTCAAGCGGAGGCGGGCGCGACGGCAAAGGGGCGGCTCATGGTAGAGCCGCCCCCGAAATGCCGTCGCGAATGACGGGCTACTTCTTACTTGGTGGTCTTACGTTGAACTTCAGTGACTCGAAGTCACCGTTTACCACCAGCCGGTAGGCTCCGGTCTTGTTGAGCGTCACACCGGAGAAGTGGTAGCACCCATCGGACCCGGTGGTCACCGGCAGGTTAAGGGTGCCGCCCAATTCAACCGGGTCGCCGTTGTTCTTGATCGCTACCATGGTCTCGATCTCGGCGCCCTCGACGCGACCGACGGCGCACACGCTGAAATCGTCGATCGTGGCTATTCCGGTCGCTTCGACCATGTAGACCGTCTCACTCGGCGGATCGGGCTCGAACTCAAACGGCACGATCGCCGTCGCGCTGAAGGTGAGCACGCCGGTGCCGGGGAAGGTCTTCTCGGTGTTGTTGTGGGTAGTGAACATCGTGCCCACGCCGATCGCCTCGCCCGTTGCGGTGAGCGTGTTCGGGTTCGGGACGGCGAGCGTCCACTCTACCGAGACCAGCCCATCCGCGCCCGAGACGGCCCGCGGCAACGGCAGGGTGCTGGGCGTGATGTACGGGGACGAGATACCGCCGGTCCAGCCGGCGAACACTGCCCCCAGGTACCCGATGTTGCTCTGCGGAGCGGAAGCCGGAGCCGTGATCGCCCACCCCAGAGTCGCGTTCTGCACCGGCCGGTCGAGCTCGTCGGTGATCTTCACCGTCGGGTTGGGATCCAACGGGAGGCCCGCGATGCCCGAGCCAACCCCGCCCTCTGGCTGGACGATCTCCATCTTGGCGGGCAGAGCCCAGACCAGGGGGCTGCCCTCGGCCAGGTCTCCGCCACCGAAGCCCTTGTGCGAAGCCGCGAGCGGCTGCGGACTGAACCACGGGTTCAGTACCTTGCGGACTCCGCGCGCCATGTTGCGCAGCCAGCCAGCGTCCGCGGACGCCCCACTCTCGGGGCAGGCGACCCCTGCGGGCGCCGGCACGTTGGGAAGCGCCTCGAGGGTGCCGTCGGCGGTCAAGTGGTGGATCTGCAGCAGGTCCTCCTGGTCCGCAACCGCCATGGCGGCCCGCACTGCTGTCTCGTTGTAGCACACGCCCACCGTGGCCCGCTTGAGGTCCTCGGGACCGAAGGTCACCGACCCTTCCGCGGCGTACACTTCATAGCAACCCGGGAACTGCGGGATGTCCATCGGCAGGAAGCGCACGTTACCGTGCTCGTCCTTGGGGCACGAGACTTCCTCGACTACCAGGTTATAGGTGCCGTCGAGCGATCCGTCGGGCACGTACAGGCCGGCGAGGCCCGTGTTCGTCGCGAACGAGCCACCGTTCGGGTCGAGCGCCATCTCGCCGCAGTTGGCGTCGTTGCTGCACAGCACGCCCTTCTCGATGCGGAACTTGATGGGGAGGTTGCTGCCGTTTCTGAACTGCAGGATCGGCTCCTGTTCCGGATTCCGTGGTACCTCTGCTCCGCTGGCGACCGGCTGCACGTCGCGATACCCCAGGGTGATCTGGCCCAGCTTCACGCAGACGCGGTAGACGTCGTTCGTGGTCAGATCGTCGTCACCGGTCTGCCAGTTCACGTGGTAGCGTTCGTTGTCGACGTCCACGGCGATTTCCGAGGAGAACTCCCTCACGAACCCTGGATCGTTCTCGCAGTAGGGAAACGTCGCAGGATCTTCCTCCATGAGATTGGAGATCACGACCGTCGGGACGACGTACGGGTTGAATTCCCCATTGAACTTCTTGGGAGTCGGGACCAGCGGTGTGAAGAAGAAGAAGTGGTAACAGGGGTCGTCGGCCGTGCACTCCACGGTGCTGAACCTGGACCCATCCAGGATGGCAAAGCTCGGCTCCTCGAACTCCGGTGGTGTGGGTACACCGCCGTCCTGGCATGCCACGACGAGCAGCGCGGCAAGCGATGCAGTAACAATTCGCTTCACTGTGACGCTCCTTACAGCGGAGGGTGGGCGCGGGAGATTATGGCGCCGAAACTGGGCTAGTGTTAAGTCGTTGTCAAGAACCGGGCTGGGTCATTTTGACCCACTGTAGTGGGGCTATCTGCCTGGTCCCACGATCTCGCTCCAGCGGGGATGGCCGCGCAGCTCCACCCACCACCACGAAGCGCCGGCCTCGCCCGCCCAGTCGTGCTCGGGGTTGGCCGCCACGTACCGCTTCAGCAGCTCGATCGCCTCGTCGTCATCGTCCACCTGCGTGCGCATGTATGCCTCGACGGACCAGAGGAAGTGCGTCGGGTCGATCTCGGCAGTGGTCCGGGCCCGTGCCCGTGACAGCACGGCCTTCCCGCTGTCTGCCAGGCCGGCGCGTCCCAGGATGCCGCCCACCAGTAGCTCTCCCTGGATCGACATCCGGTCTCGCTGAGGCTCAGGCGCCAGCGTCTCGAGCCTGTCTGCCAGGCGCCACGCCTCGTCCGCATCGGCAGGCTGGGCCGGGGTCGCCATGAGCCACAGATGGCACTCTGCGAAGCGGTGGTCCTCGGGAAACCGCCGCGCGCCTTCCGCGCACCAGCGCCGGCCCTGTCGGAAGTCTTCCAGATCCAGCGAACCCCAGAACAAGCGGTTGAGCACGTTGTCTGCGGCTTCCAGGTATGCGTCTTCCTCGTAGGCGCGGCGTGCGGCCATGAGGGCCGAGGCCACGTCCTCGTACTGGTAGTAGACGAAGGAGAGAGTGACCAACGCGTCGGTCAGGCTGGGGTCCGCCTGCACTGCGGCCTCGAGGTCCTCGCGCGCGCCGTCGAGCAGAGCCTGCCACTCATCGGGATCGTCCGTGATGCGCAGCCTCCAGTGCCGGTACCGCAGCGATCCCCGTAGCGCCAACGCCTCAGGATCGTTCGGCTCCCGGGCCAGCGCGTCCTCGGCGTGGACCGCGCCGGCTTCTACCCAGGGCAGGGCTTCGAATCCCCTCGAGAACCTGGAGTGCCTGTGGGCGATCCAGCCGCGCAGCAGGGTCGGCACGATCCACTCGCGGTCAGCGGCCTCGGCGCGTGCCAGCAGCGTGTCGGCTCGCTGGAGCGCCGACTCGGCCGCCTCCACGTCGTCCGCCGACACCAGCGCTTCGGCTTCCTTGCGCAGCCGTTCGGCCCGCTGCACCAGCGCCCACGCCTCCACGTTCCCGGTGCCGGCCCGGATCTCCCGGGTCCGAACCTCCTCGCCCAGCCGCTCGCGCAGGATGCGCGACACGTCTTGCGTCACCGAGTCCATCACCAGGAGCAGCTCGTCGGCCGGCAGCGTGAAGCTGGCGCGGCTGAACTCCGCCGCCGACTCGCCGTCCACCAGCCGGGTGGTCACGCGCAAGTTGTCGCCCTCGGGCTCCACGCTGCCGATCACGATGCTCCCCGCCCCGAGTGCCCGGGCAATGCTGTCACGCGGCACGTCGCTGCCCCGGAACTGGGCTACACCGTTGCGCGAAACAACGTCGAGCACTCGAACCTGCGTCAGCTGGTCGATGAGGCCCTCTGTGAGTCCGTCGGCCACGTGGCCCAGGTCCCCGGCGGGGCTCAAGTCGTCGAAGTAGAGCACCGCCACGTTGCTCGGCTCGAGGTCGCCCGCGACAACCGGCCCGCCCGAGCCGCCCGGCCACAGTTGCCAGATCCCGAAGCCGATGCCCACGGCCGCCACTGCTGAGATGGCCGCGATCGCCTTGCGCGGCATGCGTCGCCCGCGGCCGGTGCGCTCCAGTGCCTCGGTATGGGCAGTGCGCGCCATGGTAGAGGCACGCGAGTAGCGCTGCTGGGCCAGCGTGCCGCTGTCCAGCATGTTCAATGCTTCGGCGAGCTCTCCGGCAGTCCGGAACCGGTCGGCCGGCGACTTGGCCAGCGCGGCGAAGATGATGTCCTCGAGCTCCGGCGTGATGGTCTGCCGGATGATGCTGGGTGGGGAGACGGCGTCCATCGTGTGGCGCGCCATGATGGCCTGCGGGTTGGGTCCGGTGAACGGCACCTGGCCCACCAGCATCTCGTACAGCATGCATCCCAGGCTGTAGATGTCGCTGCGCCCGTCTATGTTCTCCAGCCCCATCGCCTGCTCGGGGCTCATGTAGATGGCCGTGCCGATCGCCGTGCCCGTCTGGGTGAGCTTCTCGCCGCCCGCCTCGGTCACTGCGAGCGCGATGCCGAAGTCGGCGACGACCGCGTGGCCACCCGACAGCATGATGTTGGCCGGCTTGATGTCGCGGTGCACCAGCCCGTAGGCGTGTGCGTGGCCCAGCGCCTCGGCCATCACGTAGAAGAGGAAGCCGCCCGCCTCGCCAGAGTCGTACAGCGGCAGGATGTGGGGGTGACTCAGCTTGGCGGTAACCTGGATCTCACGCAGGAAGCGCTCGTGTCCCAAAGACGCCGCGAGATCGGGGTGCAGCACCTTGACGGCCACGAGACGGTCGTGCTTGAGGTCGCGCGCCAGGTAGACCGTGGCCATGCCACCGGCGCCGAGCTCGTGCTGGATCTCGTAACTGTCAGCCAGAGCGGCTGTTAGCCGTTCGAGCGTGTCGGACACTAGGGCGCTTCTCCCGGGGATTAACCCGCTATATATAGGAGGCCGGGAATGGGTGGGCCAGGGCGCCGCCGGTCTCAGTCTGGCTTCATGGCCTCTTTAACCACCAACGGCGACTATTTCACTAGCCTTTAACCGCTGAGCGCCGAGACAGTTCCGTGGGCAAGACGACCGTGCTGGTGGGCAATCCCAACGTCGGGAAGAGCGTTCTGTTCAAGAACCTCACCCGCCGCTACGTCACGGTCTCCAATTACCCGGGAACGACGGTCGAGGTGGTGCGGGCCAAGGCGGCGTTCGACGGCCGCGAGATCGAGATTGTGGACACCCCCGGGGTCAACGACCTCGCGCCGCGCAGCGATGAGGCGCGGGTCACCCGGCAGCTGCTCGACGAGAGCGCCGGCGCCACGATCGTGCAGGTGGCCGACGCCAAGAACCTGCGGCGCGCCCTGCTGCTCACGCTGCAGCTGGCCGAGCTCGAGCGGCCCACCGTGCTGGTCCTCAACATGTACGACGAGCTGGAAGAGCGGGGCCGCCAGATCGACACAGCGCGGCTGAGCGAGATCCTGGGGATCCCCGTGGTCGCCACTGTCGCTCCGCAAAACCATGGTACCCAGGAGCTGATCGACGCCCTGCCGCACGCGGCCGTGCCTCAGGTTCCCACCGAGGTGGCGACGGCACCGGGTGACGACTACGGCCACAACCGGGTTCTGCTCGGCTACGCGAACGACATCCTGAGCCAGACCTACACGGTCGCCCGCCCACCGCATCCGTCGGCGCGGGTGCGCCTCGGCCTGATGGCGATGCACCCGGTGAAAGGCCTCGGCGTGCTCGCCGCAGTGCTGTTCGCGGTGTTCTGGTTCGTGGGGCTGTTCGGTGCGGGGACCCTCGTGGACCTGCTGGAGATCGGGGTGTTCGAGCAGCGCCTCAACCCGCTGGTCATCAGCGCGACCGACGCGGTGCTGCCGTTCCCGCACGCGCACGACACCGAGGCTCTGACGTATACGTTCGGCATCCCCGCCACACCGGTGCACGAGGTGACGGTGGGGAGCGTGGAGCGGGAGGTGGTGCGGCCGAGCTACACCCTCGCCCCGGGTGCCGAGCTGAGCGCCGTGCAGCAGGTGCTGCGCTTCGTGCACGACTTTCTTGTGGGCCCCTACGGGGCGATCACGATGGCCCTGGCATACGCGTTTGCCATCGTGCTTCCAATCGTCACGGCCTTCTTCCTGGTGTTCAGCATGCTGGAGGACTCGGGCTACTTCCCGCGCATGGCGATCATGCTGAACCGGGTCTTCCGCGTGATGGGGCTCAACGGGAAGGCCGTGCTGCCCATGATCCTGGGGCTGGGCTGCGACACCATGGCGACCATGACGACGCGCATTCTGGAGACGCGCAAGGAGCGGATCGTCACAACAATGCTGCTCGCGCTCGCCGTGCCCTGCTCGGCGCAGCTCGGAGTGCTGCTTGCGCTCATGGCGAGCCTGGCGCCGGCGGGTGCGCTGGTGTGGCTGAGTCTCGTGGTGGGCGTGATCTTCCTGGTGGGCTGGCTCACCGCGCGGGTGATCGGGGGGGAGAGCAGCGACTTCATTCTCGAGATCCCGCCCATGCGCCGGCCGCAGCTCTCCAACGTGCTGGTCAAGACGGCAAGCCGGCTGGACTGGTACCTGCGGGAGGTCATCCCACTGTTCGTAATCGGCACGGCGATCCTGTTTCTACTCGACCAGCTCAACCTGCTCGGGGCCATCGCCCAGGCGGCGGAGCCGTTGGTCACGGGCTGGCTGGGCCTGCCCAAGGAGATGGCCAACGCGTTCCTCGTGGGCTTCATGCGGCGTGACTTCGGTGCGGTGTACATCCTGGACGCGGCAACCGGCCCGGCGGCGGTGCTCACCCCGCACCAGATCCTGGTGGCGATGGTGACCATCACGCTGTTCATGCCGTGCATCGCTAACTTCCTGATGATTGCCAAGGAGCACGGCATGCGGACCGCCCTGAGCATGGCGGCGTTCATCTTCCCGTTCGCGTTCTTCGTGGGGGGGGTCATTCACAGGTTGGGCGTGTGGCTGAGTATCTGACCTGCCCGTTCTGCGGCTTCGAGTTCCTGCGCGAGGACACGCTGTGCGAGCACGGCTGCCCCCTGGGTGGGATGTGCGGACTGGTGCGCTGCCCCAGCTGCCAGTACGAGTACCCGGAGAAGCCGCAGAGCTTCACCTGGCTGCAGCGGATCTTCAAGAAGCCGTCCCCTTACGCCGACCTGCCGGAACACGTCACTACCGTGGAGGAGCTCGATCCCGGTGAGCGCGCCCGCGTGCTCTGCCTGGGGACGGGGGGGCCACAGCGCCACAACAGCATGGCGGTCTTCGGCCTGGTCCCGGGCGCCGAGATCACGCTGGTGCAGCACCGTCCCTCGCCGGTGATCCAGGTGGAGGAGACGGAGCTCGCGCTCGATCCCGAGATAGCACGGGAGGTCCTCGTCGAGCGCCTCGAGCGGGACGCGGCAGCGGTCTGAGAATCTGGCGTTCGGCCGTTTCCGGTGCTTTCTTGTGTGGGACAAACTCAGGGGAGACGAGATCGATGCGACTGACGCGGCGTGAGGTGGCTCGGACCTGGATGGGAGTGGCGCTCGGGCTCGTATGGCTGGCGGGCTGCGCGCCGCCCGAGGCCGAGCAACAAGGCGGCGAAGCCGCGCAGGCGACCGTAGGCGAGGACCTCCTGCTGGCCTCGATCGCGGTTACGCTTCCCCCACCAGGCATCGGCCCCGCTGACCTGCCCGATCCTGAGTCCGACGGAGCGCAGCACCTGCGGCAGTACTGCACCGCGTGCCACGCGCTGCCGGGTCCCGGGTCGCTCTCGGCGACGAGCTGGCCCGTATACCTGCGGCGCATGTGGCGGCGGATGGACGCGCTGGACGCGAAGTACAATGTCGCCGTGCCCACGTCGGCGGAGCGCGTGGTGCTGACGCGCTATCTGCTGGACAACGCGCTGCAGGTGACTAGCGCAGATCTGCCGGCGGGGCAGGGGCGCGCCCTCTACAGCAGGGAGTGCAGCCGCTGCCACGAGCTGCCCGACCCCACGCAGCACTCGGCACAGGACTGGCCCTCCGTCGTGATCCGCATGCGGGAGCACAGCGCGCAGATGCTGCGGCGCTCGCCGACCCAATTCGAGGTGCAGGAGATCATTCTGTTCCTCGAGCGGGCTTCGCGGATCGGCTCGTAGAGCTCGGTCGGTCAACGCAACGAAGAGAGGCGCGACACCAGTCGCGCCTCTCGTGCTTCGGAGTCTTCACGGAAGTCCTAGGAGTTGCCGGCCATCCGCTTCGTCTCCCGCAGTGTGTTGGCGTGAATCTCCACCGTGTCCTCTTGGCGCCGCGCGTACCCGCCGGCCAGAGTGACGACCGTCGGCACCTTCGCCACCCTCAGGCTCTCGAGCACACTGGCGTCGCGTCGCCGCAGCCCCTCTATGGTCAGGCGCAGTCCCCCCAGCTGGTCCTGCTCGTAGGGATCAGCGCCGGCCAGGTAGAAGGCGATGTCAGGCTGGTGCGACTCGAGAATCCGTGGGACGTGATGCTCCAGGGCCGATAGATACTCGGCGTCTTCGATACCGTCCTCGAGCCCGAGATCCAGATCGCTGGGCGGCTTCCAGGCTGGGTAGTTGTGCTCCTGGTGCATCGAGAAGGTGAACACGTCGGGATCCCCCGCGAAGATCGCCGCGGTGCCGTTGCCGTGGTGCACGTCGCAGTCAATGACCACCGCGCTCTCGATCGAACCGTCACGTTTGAGCGCCTCGATGGCTATGGCGACGTCGTTGATGAGACAGAATCCCTCTCCGTGGTCGGGGAAGGCATGGTGGAATCCGCCGCCCAGATGGAACACCACACCGCGCTCCAGTGCGAGCTTCCCTGCCAGCATCGAGCCGCCGGCACAGAGCCACATGGCATCCCGCAGCTCGACGGAGAACGGCACCTCGAGTACGAGCTGCTCGCTCACCGATAGGGTCCCGCTCCTGAGCTTGCCGACGTACTCGGCGGTGTGGACCAGTGCCACATCGTCGTCGTCAGCCGCCTCGGGGCGGGCCAGGTCGTCCCGCGAAATCGTGCCGTCCCCGAGGACCTGATCCAGCACGAGCCTGTACTTCAGGGTCGGGAAGACGTGCGGGCCGATGTCGACCTCGTAGGCCTCGTGGTGTACCACGGTCAAGTCGGCCATTTCGGTCTACAGATCGGGCAGGGTGTGCGTCCGCCCCTCGTTCTGCTCCACCAGCCAGTCGTACAGCGGCTGGAAGTACTCCACCATGGCCTGCGCGTCGAGCTCGCTGCCCGTGGTCTGCTGCAGCACATCCTGCCACGGACGGCTGGCACCCGGAGCCATGATGTCGTGCAGGAAGTCGCCCACCTCCGTGCTGCCGAAGTAGTCGGTGTCGTACGGTGACTGCTCCAGTATCTCAGTCGCGATGTGCTGGTGCAGCTGGAACAGCAGTGCCTCGGCCAGCGCGTAGTCGTAGTACTGTGCCGCATCGTCGGTGATGTGGGTCTTGCTCAGCGCATCGGCGTACTCCTCACCGCGGCGCGTAGGCGGCACGATACCCTGGTAGCGGCGCACCAGATCCCACCAGGTGGCGTTCAGCGCCTCACCGGGGAGAGAGTCTACGTAGAGCGCCCGCTCGAACCGCGTCATCACGCCGGCGCCCCAGGGAATCATGAGGACGTGGTTGAGTGCCTCCTGGAGCAGCTTCGCGATCTCGTCCACCTCGGCGCCTTCGTCCGCCAGGCCGCGGTTCACCAGGAAGCGGCGCTGTGAGGCGGCCAGCCCGATCATGCTGCCGATGGCCTCGTGGTACGCCCGATTTGCCCCGTCGCGCAGCACGAGCGGTACGTCGGGGGTGCTGTAGGCCATGAAGTAGTAGACATGCCCCAACTCGTGATGCACGGTCTCGTACCAGTACGGGTTGGGCACCACGCTCATTAGCGAGCGCACGTCGGTATCGAGATCGAGGTGCCACGCCGATGCGTGCGTGTTCTTCTTGTAGTCCGCGTCGGGCGGCAGCGGAAAGAGCGACGACCGCTCCCAGAAGGTCCCCGGCAGCTCATCGAACCCCAGGCTCACGTAGAACGCCTCGCCCTGTTGCATCACCCATTCGGCCGATTGGGCGCCGATGCTGGAATCCACGTTGATCCCCTCCACCTCGATCAGCGCGCTCCAGTCCTGGCCCCATCGGTTGGGCAGCCAGTGTGCCGGCAGCAGCTGGGGCACCTCGGTGCCGTACCTCTCGGCCAGCTCGTAGCGCGCCCAGGTATGAAGCTCGCGATATAGTGGCCGTACCTGTTGGACCAGGTTGTCGCACAGGCGGACCATCTCGTCGGTCGTCATACCGTAGTCGGAGACCTGGTAGGTGAAGAAGTCGCTGAAGCCCAGTGCCTGAACCGTCTGGTTGCGCAGGTCGCGCAGCTCGAGCGCACCAGGCTTGAGAACCGGCCCCACCTCCTTCGAAGCCTCCCACACCGCCAGACGCTCCGACAGGTCGGTGCTGGTGCGCAGCAGCGCGTCGATGTCGTTCGGCGTGACGGGCCGGCGCCCGAGCGTGAACTCGAAACCGTAGAGGCGCTCCACCTGGTCGGTTTCCAAAGCGATGCGCCGCTGCACGATCTCGGGGACCGTCATCGGCCCCTCGGCCGCCATGGCGAGCATCTTGTCGAGCCGGCGCTCCTGGAGGTCGCTCAGCCGGCCGCGCTGCGACAGGAACGCGCGAATGGTGTCGATGTTCTCCACGCTGCCGGCGAAGCGCACGAAGGCCTCACGGGCCTCGCGCGTGCGTGCCGCGTTGGTCGGGTCACCCTCCACTATGCGGGTGTTGGAGGCCCACTCGGCCTCGGCCCAGGCGTAGTAGAGTTGCTGGCTCTCTGCTTCGTAGGCTGTGAGGTATGCGTCGGCTGCGCTGCGGAATTCCGTGTCGATGCAGGCCGCTGCCAGGAGCGAGCCGAGCAGCAGCCCGGCGATGCTCGTGCGTCTCATGGTGGTTTCCCCCCCTGGGGTGCTGAAATGTGTAACGGGGGTAAATATCCGTCGGGTGCCCGCGCCGCGTAAGGGACTCAGCCTAGCCGTACTGCCACGTCTCGCCCGGCTTCAGCTCCTTCACTTCGATCCCCTTGGGCTCGAACCCCTTTGCGTCCTGCCGGATGATGGGGAACGTCCCGTAGTGCATGGGGACGGCCACCTTGGGCCGGATCAGCTCGGCGGCCATCGTAGCCAGCTCGGGTCCCATGGTGAAACGGTCGCCCACCGGGACCAGCGCGACGTCCGGCTTGTAGAATTCGCCCAGCAGCTTCATGTCGCCGAAGATGGTCGTGTCGCCCAGGTGGTAGACGGTGACCCCGCCCATGTGCACTACGGCACCACACGGCATGCCGAGATAGCGGCCATTGTACGACGAGGAATGGAACGCCTGTGTGAAGGCGACCCAGCCCCAGTCGGCGTCGATCCTCCCGCCCGGGTTCCCCGGCTCCGCCGCGATCCCTTGCTCACTCATGTACTCGTAGATCTCGAAGGCGCCGAACACGGTGGCGTTGTTCGCCTTGGCGATGGTGATGGTGTCGCCCAGGTGGTCGCCGTGGCCGTGCGTCAGCACCACGGCCTGACAGCGCACGTCCTGCGGCTTGGTGACGGCAACGGGATTACCGGTGAGGAAGGGGTCGATGACGACGGTGGTGGCCCCATCGTTCAGAAGAAAGCCGGCGTGTCCCAGGAAAGTGATGTCGATGCCCATGAGGTCGCACCTCCTCCCAAACCCTATGACTTGGTGAGCGACGGCGCCGCGCCGTCTGTTTCATCTTAACCGGGGGGCGGGGAGGGGCCAGAGCCCACCTTCGGCATCTGTTTGGGGTTGGGGCTGGCGCAGAAGCCGCAATGGAGGCTGCGATGGACCTGCCCGAGGCAAGCGCCGGGTGTGATTTCCCTAACGGCCGGCAAACTTTGCGTAATTACCTTTTGCCACTACAATTTAGGCCGACCCTCGGACTCCCTGACTGGAGCTGGGAGGGCGTGTAGCCCGCACGATCGTATGACCTCATTGCTCGTCGTTACCATTCTGCTCTTGGTTGGCACCGCCTGCTGGGCGGTGGTGCTGGCCGTGCGTCCGGTGGACCGGCGGTTTCGCGTCCTGGCGGGAGCACTCGTGTTGGTGTCCGTTCTGCACATCCTGTCGCTCGTCGCGGAGACCCTGAACCGAAGTCTTGCGCCAGAGCACTCCCACACCACCGATCTCGCAGTCGCAGTAGCCGTCCTGCTCACCGTTTACCTCGTGGACCGGGCCATCGCACGCGAGCGCCGTCTGCAGCGGGACATCGCCAGCGAGCGCAGCCGCCACAGCTTCGAGATCAATCGTCTGGAGAAGACGGTCGAGACCACGCAAATCGGCGTGTGCGTCACGGATCTGGACGGACGCATCGTCTACGTGAATCCGGCCGAAGCCGACATGCACGGATGGACGGTCGACGAGCTGACCGGCCAGGACGTAGGCGTCCTGGCGCCGCAGGTTCTGCGCGAGCCTATGTCGGCCAGGGAGATCGACAAGATGACCAGCTGGCGGCGCGAGTCGGTCAACCTGCGGAGGGATGGGACCACCTTCCCGGTGCACCTCATGTCCGACGTGATCCACGACGCCGACGGCGAGCCGGTCAACGTGGTGACGACGTGTGAGGATATCTCGGCTCGCAAGGAGGCCGAGCAGGCGCTGCGCGAGAGTGAGGAGCGCTACGCGCTCTCCGCCCAGGGTGCAAACGACGGGTTGTGGGACTGGAACATCGACACGGGCGAGGTCTACTTCTCCGAGCGGTGGAAGGCGGTCCTGGGCTACTCGGAGCAGGAGATCGAGCCCAACATCGATGCGTGGCTCGACCGGGTGCACCCGGAGGACCTCGAGCGGGTGAAGGGTGAGCTCGACACCCACATGATCGGGCACTCCGTGCACTACGAGAACGAGCATCGGGTGCGGCACTGGGACCGTACCTACCGATGGGTGCTGGTGCGCGCCGTGGCCGTGCGGGACGACGAGGGCCGGCCGCACCGTATGGCGGGCTCCTTGACCGACATCACTCCGCGCAAGCAGGTGGAGGAGCAGCTCGCCAAGGATGCGCTGTACGACCCGCTCACGGGGCTCCCCAACCGGGCGTTCTTCAGCAACATCCTGCAGCGGTCTTCGCGGCGCTCACGGCGGCGGCGCGGCTACCAGTTCGCGGTGCTGTTCCTCGACCTCGACCGCTTCAAGGTGGTAAACGACAGTCTGGGACACGACGTCGGCGACGAGCTACTCGTCGGCTTTGCCGAGCGGCTGGAGCGCTGTCTGCGACCGGGCGACGTGGTGGCACGGCTCGCCGGCGACGAGTTCTGCATCCTGCTGGACGACATCAAGGAGACCAGCGACCCGACCCGCGTCGCCGAGCGTATCCAGGAGGAGCTGAAGGCGCCGTTCCTGCTTGGCAAGCACGAGCTGTATGCCACCGTGAGCATCGGCATCGCCTCGAGCCAGAGCAGCGCGGACGGGCCCGAGAACCTGCTACGTGACGCCGATACCGCCATGTACCGCGCCAAGGCCCGTGGCCGGGCGCGGTTCGAGATCTTCGACAAGGAGATGCACGCTCGGGCCATGGAAGTGCTCGAGCTGGAGCACGACCTGCGCGTGGCACTTGAGAAAGACCAGTTCGTGCTGGAGTATCAGCCTGTGGTGGCCCTCGACGGCAATAGCGTCTCGGGCCTCGAAGCATTGGTCCGGTGGAACCATCCGCAGCGCGGCATGGTGCCGCCCGAGGATTTCGTGCCGATCGCCGAGGAAACAGGGCTCATCGTACCGCTCGGCTTCTGGGTCATGCGTGCCGCGTGCAAGCAGATTACCGTGTGGCTGGAGCAGTTCCCCGACCAAGACGACCTCTTCGTGAGCGTCAACGTGGCCGAGAAGCAGCTGCAGCAGCCCGATTTCGTCGAGCGGGTGGCCCAGGCGCTGCGCGAGGCCAATCTGGATGCCAAGCGGCTCAAGCTCGAGGTTGCCGAGACCGTGCTCATGGAGGACCCCGACTACACGCAGGCGCTCGTGGGTGATCTGGCCGACCTCGGGGTGCAGGTTCAGATCGACGACTTCGGTACTGGTTACTCGTCGCTGTCGTACCTCAACCGCTTCAATATCGACACCCTCAAGATCGACCGCTCCTTCGTGAGCCGCGTCAGCCTGGCCGGCGAGAAGTCTGTTGTGGTTCAGGCCATCATCAAGCTGGCGCGGGATTTGGGTATCCGTGTCATAGCCGAGGGAGTGGAGACCGAGGAGCAATCGGAGCATCTCAAGCTGTTGCGCTGCGAGGAGGGCCAGGGCTTCCTCTACTCCAAGCCGGTGAGCGGTGATGAGGTGCCGAAGATCCTCGAGGAACAGCCGGTCAAGAAGTAGTCCCCGTGCGGCCCTACGACGTCCTCACGTTCGACTGCTACGGCACGCTGATTGATTGGGAGAGCGGGATCAGCGAGTCGATAGCGGCTGCAGCGCGCGCGGCGGGCATCGAGACCCGGCGTGAGCAGATCCTCGAGATCCATGCCGAAGTCGAACCGCAGATTCAATCCGAGACATACAGGTCCTACCGTGCGGTCCTGACGGAGGTGGCTCTCGCGGTAGCGCGCCGACTCGAATGGGATCTGAGCCCCGAGCGAGCGGGCTTCCTTGCCGACGGCCTGCCCGGGTGGCGCGTGTTTCCCGACACGAACCCGGCGCTCGACCGACTGAAGAAGGCGGAATACCGGCTGGGCATTCTCTCCAACGTGGACGATGAGCTTCTGGCCGGCACGCGCAGGCAGTTCTCAGTCGAGTTCGATTTCCTGGTGACGGCAGAGCAGGTACGCTCGTACAAGCCGGCGCTCCCGCACTTCGAGCGGGCCAGGGAGCTGATCGGGGATGCCCGGTGGCTCCACGTGGCGCAGAGCTACTTCCACGACGTCGAGCCGGCGAGCCGGTTGGGGCTTCCCGTGGTGTGGGTGAACCGCAAGCAGGAGCAATCGGGCGGCGCCGCGGCCGCCACCGCCGAAGTGGCCGACCTGAGCCAGCTACTCGTGTGGCTGGAGGCGCAGGGGTAGCAACCGCAGGTTCCCCGGGTTTCCTTTCATGACCCGACCGTAGTCGCTTGGCCTCCCACAACGCAGAACCTCGTTAGGTGGATGCCGTCATGCGTAGAGCGTCGACCCTAATCTCGACCGGCCTCCTGCTGTCGCTCGCCACAACCGCGGCCGCACAGGAAGACCGGCCGTTCGTGCGCTACCCGGCGATCAGCCCGGATGGCCAGACCATCGCCTTCTCCCACCAGGGAGACATCTGGACCGTGCCCGCAGCGGGTGGACGGGCCATGCGCCTCACGGTGCACGAGGCCTACGAGGGGCTTCCCAAGTGGAGTCCCGACGGAACCCAGCTGGCATTCGGAAGCAGCCGATACGGAGGCTTCGACCTCTTCGTGATGGGAGCCGACGGGGGGGCGCCGCGGCGCATCACGTATCACTCGACATCGGACAACCCCGCCGGGTGGACGCCCGACGGCCGGTTGCTGTTCGAAACACGGCGCACCTACCGCCAGGTCGAGCGCGAGTGGGAGATCTACGCCGTCTCGGCCGCCGGTGGCACGCCCGACCGGTTGCTGGACGCGGTCGGCTACACGCCGCGGATGTCACCCGACGGGCGGTTCATCGTATTCGCGCACGGGTCGAACAGCTCCGTCCGCAGGGGTTACCACGGACCCGCCAACAAGGATCTGTGGCTATACGACACCGAGAGCGGGGCCTACACCGAGCTGACCGATTTCGACGGGAACGACTACGAGCCGGTGTGGGCAGGGGCTCGCACGCTGCTGTTCATCAGCGAGCGGGACGGCACCTACAACCTCTATCGCATGGAACTCGCGGACGACGGGACGCCGAGCGGGACACCACAACAGCTCACGAACTACACGGATGACGGCCCCCGCACGGCCGACGTGAGCGCCGATGGACGCACCGTCGTGTTCGAGCGGCAGACGGACATCTACGTGATGGATGCCGCTGGCGGACCGGCGCGACTCCTCAGCGTGCAGGTGCCGGATGACCAGCGCTGGGATCCTGTGGAGCGGCGCACGTTCAGTGACCGGGCCTCGGAGTACGCCGTGTCCCCGGACGAGAAGTACGTCGCCTTCGTCGTGCGCGGCGAGATCTTCGTGACCGCGAACGACCCGAAGGAGAACCGCTCCGTGCGGCTCACGCGGCACCCCTACCGCGACCGGGACGTCAAGTGGCTCAGCGAAACGACGTTGATCTTCACATCGGATCGCGAGGGGCAGTACGACCTGTACCGCCTCGAGTCGGCCGATCCGGAGCAGTCCGACCTGTTCAAGAGCCTCAGGCATCGTGCGGTACGCCTCACGAGCACCGAGCAGGACGAGCACGACCCGGTCGTATCGCCCGACGGTAACCAGGTCGCGTTCGGCCAGGGCCGCGGCAAGCTGGTCGTGGCCGCGCTGCAGGACGGTGCGCTTCGCAATCAGCGCGTACTCGTAGAGGGGTGGGCGACCCTGGGTTCCGTGGCGTGGAGCCCGGACAGCCGCTGGCTGGCGTACTCGTTCGACGACCTCGACTTCAACGAGGAGCTGTACATCCACGCCGCCGACGGCTCGGTGGGTCCGGTAAACGTGAGCCAGCATCCGAAGGGCGACTTCGCGCCGGTGTGGAGCCAGGACGGCTCGAAGCTGGGCTTCATCTCGGCCCGCAACAACGGCGACACCGACGTGTGGTTCTTGTGGCTGCGCAAGGCCGACTGGGAGAAGACCGAGCAGGATTGGGAGGAAGAGGACGAGGGCGATAGTGAGCGCGGGGGTGACGACGACGCACCGCAGCCTGTGCAGATCGACTTCGACCGCATTCACGAGCGGCTTGCGCAGGTTACGCGCCTGCCCGGCAACGAGTCCGATCTCGCCGTCTCGCACGACGGAGAGACGTTCTACTTCGTGACCAACCGGCAGGGCCGCCAGTCCATCGAGGCCGACCAGGATCTGTACAGCATCAAGTGGGACGGCACCGAGCTCAAGCGCCTCACCACCGGCGACCAGTCTCCCCGGGGTGTGGAACTGGCACCCAAGGGGAAGTTCATCTTCATGATCGGCTCGCGCGGGCGACTCGCGCGCGTGAAGCTGGAGGGCGCCAAGCGCGAGAACCTGCCGTTCTCGGCCCGGATGGAGATCGACTACACGCAGGAGCGCGCCCAGATCTTCGGCGAGGCCTGGCGCGTGCTCAACGCGGGCTTCTACGATCCGAACTTCCACGGCCAGGATTGGGCGGCCCTGAGCGAGAAGTACTGGGCATGGGGGCGGCGGGCCTCCACCAGTCGCGACTTCCGCGCCGTGTTCAACATGATGCTGGGCGAGCTGAACGCTTCCCACCTCGGACTGCGCGGGTCCGACCGCGCCGAAACGCAGAACGAGCGCACGGGGCTCCTCGGGGTCGAGATCGACCCCGTAGATAACGGGGTGCGTGTCGAGCGCGTAGTGCCCAACTCGCCGGCCGACCGAGCGGCGAGCAAGCTGGAACAGGGTGACGTGATCACAGCCGTCGACGGCATGCCGGTCACACCGGGAGCGAACTTCTACGCCCTGCTCGCCGACCGCGTGGATCAGCGCACCGTGCTCAGCGTGCGCGGCTCCAACGGGCGCGAGCGCGAAGTGGTGATTCGTCCTACGGGCAGCCTATTCCGACTGCTGTACGAGGAATGGGTCGCCGACCGGCGCGACCTCACCGAGCGTTATTCGGGCGGCCGCCTCGGTTACATCCACATCCAGGGGATGAACTGGCCCAGCTTCGAGCGGTTCGAGCGCGAGCTGGTGGCGAGCGGGAACGGCAAGGACGGCATCGTCATCGACGTGCGGTTCAACGGCGGCGGCTGGACGACCGACTATCTGATGGCGGTCCTCACGGTGCGGCAGCACGCCTACACGGTTCCGCGCGGTGCCGCCGACGACCTGGCGACGCAGCATACCCAGTTCCGCACAAACTACCCGTTCGGTGAGCGGTTGCCGCTCGCGGCGTGGACCAAGCCGTCCATAGCCCTGTGCAACGCCAACTCGTTCTCCAACGCGGAGATCTTCTCGCACGCGTTCAAGCACTTGGGGCTCGGGACGCTGGTGGGTGAGCCGACCTTCGGTGCGGTGATCTCCACTGGCGGAGCCGGTTTGATCGACGGCTCTTTCGTGCGTCTGCCGTTCCGTGGTTGGTTCGTGAAAGCCACGGGCGAGAACATGGAAAACGGACCGGCCGTGCCGGACATCGTCATCATGGGGCGGCCCGATGACCGGGCGGCAGGTGAAGATGCCCAACTCCGGGCCGCCGTGGACGAGTTGCTGCGGCAGATCGATGGGGCGGCGGGCGGGAGTCGCTGATTACTGAGTAGTGGCGCCGCCGGTCACCATTGGGTGGCCGGCGGCGCGAGGTGTGATGCCCGACGTGAAGCGCTGTGCCTGGATCGCCGACGAGCGCATGCTCGCCTACCACGACGAGGAATGGGGTGTCCCGGTGCATGACGACCGGCTGCTGTTCGAGCACCTCGTGCTGGACGGATTCCAGGCAGGGCTCAGCTGGCGCACCATCCTCAACAAGCGCGACAACTTCCGCCGCGCGTTCGACGGCTTCGATCCGGAGAAGATCGCGCGCTACACCAAGCGCAAGGTAGAGCGCCTCCTCGCGGACCCCGGTATCGTGCGCAACCGGCAGAAGGTCGCAGCCGCCATCGGCAATGCACGCGCGTACCTCGAGCTGCGCGAAGAGGCGGGCTCGTTCGATCAGTTCCTATGGCAGTTCGTGGGCGGTGCGACCAAGCAGAACGCGTGGAGAACGCTGAAGCAGCTCCCGGCGAGCACCAGGGATTCGGACGCCATGAGCAAGGCGCTCAAGCAGCGTGGCTTCAAGTTCGTGGGGAGCACGATCTGCTATGCGTTCATGCAGGCCGCGGGCCTGGTGAACGATCACATCGTGTCGTGCTTCCGGTACCGCGAGCTGGGAGGGAAGGGGAAGGCGCGGCGCTAGGGGTCTCACGGGTCCCCGATCACCAACAGCCCCACCGTTCCACCGAAATCGTCGGGCAGCTCAGGCACACCCGGCGGAACGACCCATTTCTCACCATCTACCACGAGCGAGAAGCGGTGGGCTCCGGCGCCGAGCGGCAGCACCCCCTGCCAGCGACCGCCGCCCAACTCCGTGAGCGGAGCCGGAGTCCAGGCGTTCCACTCACCGGCGATGGCCACGTGGCGCGCGTCCTCGACCCGGAACGTGACACGTGTCTGGGCCGCGGACAGGTGCACCATCTCTACTGCCGGCGCCGGAGGTGCATACGCTGCGGGGCGCCGCGGCGTCCCGAGTCGCACTCCGATCCGCGCGTAGAAGCCGCTCGCGAACCCAGTGACATCCTCGGGATAGGTACCCACTCCCGCCTCCAGGGTCGCGCCGCGCACCATGCGCCACTCGGCGTGCAGCTGGACCCACGGATCGTCGGACAAGTCTCCCACGCGCATGCCCACGAGCGCGTCGAGCAGGATTCTCCTGTGGTGAAATCCGGCGCCCAGTGTGCCGTCGAGGAAGGCTGTGTCCCCGGCGCTCAAGCCCGCCAGTCCCGCGTCGAAGCTCCACATGCCGGCGCTCCCGTGCAGCGTCCCCCTCGCGGACAGGGCCAAGTCGGATGTCCCGTCGATGCGCCCGACCCCCCCGAGGTTGGCGCCGAGCGTGCCGAGCCACGAGTCCGCGCCGAGTGCGGCCCACGCTCCCGCCATGCCCAACCCTGACCACTCTCCGGTCTCGAAGTAGTTGGTGTAGCCGCTGGCGCGCAGGCCGAGCGCCAGAGTGCGGGAGACCGGCGTGAGCAGCCCCGCGCTCCCGGACAGGTCGGTTGCCCAGAAGCCGCTGTCGAACGAGGAGAGGTATGCGTCGAGGCCGAGCCATGCAGACCTGCCCTGGGCTGCAAAGCGTGCGCCAGCCGTCGCCGCCCAGCCACTGAGCGAGTCGGCGAACCTGGTGTGTCCTCCGCCCAGCCAGAAGGAGGCTTGCTGCGATTGGAGCGGTGCGGCGACGACGACACAGCAGACGGCGCCGCCGAGGAACGCCCAGCGCCTCACTGCGTCACGGGTGTCTGGGTCCCTGGCGTCCGCCGCGCTGTCCCTCGCGCGGCTGCGATCCTGGTGGCCGGCCGTGCGCGCCTTGCATGCCGCCGCCGCCCATCATCAACTGCTCTCCCACCTGGCCGGGCGACATGCCGCGCGCCTGCATGGCTCGGGCGAGCGAGGGCATATCCAGGATTTCGGCTACGGGTTGGCCGCGGCGCATGGCGCCTGTGACGACTTCGACGGCCTGGCCGGGCTCCAATCCCTGAGCGTGCAGTGCCGTTGCGACGCTCAACCCGTAGCCTGCGGCTTCCGGCTCGGGCGCCGCCTCTACGACGGCGCCGAGGTGCTCGTTGGTGAACCCCCGTCCCATGGCTTCCGCCGCCGAGGCCACGAGTACTACGGGCGGGTCGGCCACGCCGCTCGCGCGTACCGCTATCTGGGCTTGTGTCATGCGCGTGGCGAACTGCTGCAGCGCAGCGGTGATGCGGTGTGGCGGTACGTGCTTGGCCCAGCCCTCGATGGCCTTGTTCGTGATGGGCTCGGTAGGCACACCCTGGGCCGAGACGTCGGCGGCGATTGCCACCACGTCGCCCACCAGCTCGGCCGGGAGCCCCCGTGCTTCCAGCTGCGCCCGCACACCTTCCTGCGCCGAGAGTGCCGTGGTCGCAACGCTCAGGATCACTGCCGTGAGCAATCCGGTGATTGACCTCATGATCTGACCACTCCCTTCGGCCCCACTACGATCACGCTGTTGGTGCCGCCGAAGCCGTCGTCCACCTGCGCGTGCGCAGTGGGGTCAGGAATCCAGCGCTCGCCGTCCACCACGAACTGATACTGATGCTCGCCGAGCGCCAGGGCGACCGTCGTGGACCACACTCCACCCGGTCCCGCGTTCAGCGGAATCGCCTCCGCCTGCCACTCGTTGAATGACCCTGCGAGCCAAACGTCGCGGGCGTCTGGCGCCACTAGCTCGAAGTGGACGAATACGGTGTCGGCCGCGACGATCGGGCTGATCGTGGGTTGCCCTGGTGCCATCTGGCCACCCAACCACAAGAGGAGCGCAGCAGCAGCCGCCGCGAACGGCACCCAGATCGGCCGCAGGCGCACGTCGCGCGGCTCCATCAGCCAGTGCCACGCCGCACGCTTTTGGGCGGTGTGGCGCTCGCGCACCGCCGCCAGCACGGCGTCATCCAGCGCCTCGTCCGGCGCCGACAGCGACGCGCCGTACTCCCGTACCGCATCCAACAGCCGATCCGCCCCGACGCGCTCCGCATCGGACAGCTCGCCGTGCGGCTCGCCGTCCAGGTAACGCTGCGCGTCCTTGCTGAACCGGTTGGTGTTGCTCACGTCTTTCCCCCCAAGCTTGCTCGCAGCGCATCCCGCGCGCGGTGTACTCTCATCTTCAAGGCGTCCACTCCGACGCCCAGGAGCTCCGCCATTTCCTCGTAGCTGTGTCCGTCCACGTGCTTCAGCACGAATGCTTCGCGCTGTTCCGGCGTCAGGTCGTTCAGCGCCGCCTCGATCGCGGCTCCCAGTTCGGCCTGCTCGACCATTCGCTCCGTGCGCTCGCGTGCCGGCGGATCCACTGCTGCCACGTCCGCCGCGGGGCGGTGCCGCGCGATCGAGTTGTGGCACTGGTTCGTGAGAATGCGAAAGAACCAACGCCCGAAGCCGTCGGGGTCCCGCAGCGACGCCAGCGAATCGTAGGCACGGATGAACGCCTCCTGCATGGCGTCAGCCGCGGCGTCGCGATCTCCCAGCATCCCGACCGCGTACCGCCCGAACCGTCTGCGGTACCGCTCGACCAGGACCCGGTAGAGATCCGTGTCCCCGCCGAGCACCCGCCGCACCACCATCCCGTCGCTGAGTTCCACGGCTCCGATTACAGACTCCTCGATGGGGGCAAAGGTAACGGTCCCCCAAATGAAGCGTTACCCGAAGCCTCCCTAACCGGTCTATGAGGCAGGAGGGCCGACGCACCGGCCCGTGGAAGATCAACCGCGCAGAGGGAAGGGAGCTGGAAATGAGGATTAAGAAGAGATTTACCGCGGCGAGCGTGATGCTGGGCGGCTTGGCAGTGGGATTGGCCGCGTGCGGTGATGGCGGGACCGGCGCAGGAGAGCTGGCCGACGCCACGATCAGCCTGCAGCAGGGAGCAGTGGACCCCCTGCTTCAGACGGCGCTGGTCCTCGATACGGGTGCCGATCCACAGCTCGAGATGGCGGTCGTGCTCGATGCCGGAAGTGAAGGAGCCACGGGGCTCGCCGGCGGCAGCGCCTATCCGCCGCACCGGGGCCCCATCGATCCCAGTCTAGTGGATTCGCTGATGGTGACAGTCACGAGGGTGGAGGTACTTCCCGATCCGCAGCACTTCCAGTTCGGCGACAGGTTTGCCTGGGGTGGGCCGAACAAGGGCCAGGGCGGGCATGGTCAGCACCGGTTCGGCGATGGCACCTACGACGGCGACTGGTATTCGCTGGAGGTAGTAGGGGACGGGCGCCTAGACCTGATGCACCTGCCGGCCGAAACGGAGAGCGGCCTGGTCATCGCCGCGGGCGAGATCCCGCCGGGAGTGTACTCCCACCTGCGGCTGTTCGTGAGGGACGCCATGATATGGTTCAACACCGCCATCGAGCGGCCCAACGGGGTTCTGTTCGAGCCCGACGTGGGCTACGAGGTCGTCATCCCCTCGGTGGAGGAGACGGGGATCAAGACGCGCATGGACCTGGAGGTGCCCGAAGGCGGGGGCGAGATCGTGCTGGTGTTCGACAACGCCGACATGATGGCCCGCGCGGTGGCCACCGGCAGCGGGGAGATCATGGTGCCTCCGGTGTTGTGGAGCAAGCCGCGCTGGCGGCAGGGACAGTACGGTCCGTAGAGCGACCCGCGCTCAGCTGCTCAACGAGGGGCGCTGCCCACTGCGGCGGCGCTCCTCGTATGCGTCCAGCAGCGCCTGCCTCACCGCCGGCACCCGCTCGGACAGCCGGTCCACGTCCTCGCCCGACAGCTCGTACAGCTGACACCCCGTGACCGCCTGGACCGTGGCGCTGCGCGGTGCCTGCGTGAGCAGCGCCATCTCCCCGAAGAACTCTCCGGCGTGGAGCGAAGCGACCCGTTTGGGGGGCTTGCCCGGGAAGGCTACGATCACTGCGACGACGCCGCGCGCCACCAGGAAGAGCGAGTTGCCGCGCTCTCCCTGACGAATCACCGTGTCGCCCGCCAGGGTGGTGCGGGGCACGAGCAGGCCGACCACGCTCTGGAAGTGCTGTGCGCTCAGGCCCTGGAAGAAGGGCACGCGGGCCAGCAGGTCCTCGGGCTTGGGCTCGAGTGCGGCAATAGGCTGCCGCGCCAAGCGTCGCTCCTCGGCCTCGACCGACCGGCGGGCGCTCCGTGCCACTGTCGGCGGGATCGCGCCGGTCGAGGCGAGCTGCTCGATGGCGTTGGCTTCTCCGTCCAGCGCGATGCGCTGCACCGTCTGGTGCTGTGCGGCCTGCACATACTCCGGGAAGTGCTCCGCCACACCGTCAATGCGTACCATCACGTCGCCCGCCTGCGCCTCGTACACCGCACGGCACTCCTCCGCCACTGATGCCTCCACGCCGATGAGCTCGGCGAGCCGCATGACCTCCGCCATCACGTACTCGCACGCGTCCAGTACCGCCGTGTCGCGCTCGTAGCGCGCGGCCAGAGCACGCAGGCGGTGGCGCTGGACCGTACGACTCCGGGGGAAGATGCTGCCCAGCAGCTTGAAGGAGCGGGCGCCGAAGCGCACCTCGATCGGGGTCGCGGCTACGATCTCCCGCGGGATGTTGCCCCGCTTGAGCTGGTCACGCCTGAGATCTACCGAGAGCTCGAGCTCGCGCAGCACCGGCTCCGAGATGATGCCGCGGTCGAACATCTCGCGGTAGCGGTGTCGCTCCACCGTGAGCGCCTCGGCCCACAGCACGCGGCGCATCTCGTCGGTCGCCAGCTCCGAGCTAAGCTCGTCCAGGTCCTGCTCGACGGCCGTCATTTCTGCCAGGTACCGGTTTCCCACGTCGGTGACGAGGCGGTTGGAGAAGTGGCCTGCCGTTCCAAGCTCCTCTACGCGCGCGAAGGCGGCCCGCTTGGCCGCGAGCACGGCCTGGATGCGTCCGAAGCGCTCGACGAGCGTCGGCCGATCGAGTCCCAGGCGGTGCAGCAGCGGCTTCATCGTGACACCGCCGGTCACGATCGTGAACAGAACGACGCCGGTGGCTAGCGCCACCAGCATGCCGCGCTGGGGAAAGTCGGCCGGTATGCTCAGCACCAGGGCGAGGGCCACGGCTCCGCGCAGCCCGCCCCAGAAGAGCACGGTCTGATTGCGCCCGTCGATCGACTCCGCCCTGGAGTACCGATTCACCAACGGGACGAGCCCGAACACGGCGGCCGCTCGCGCGAGAGCGACGATCAGGATTGCCCAGCCGATGGCGCCCGCGAACGACGCCAGACCGCCCAGCTTCACGGTGATCCCCACCAGCAGGAAGATCAGGCTGTTCGCCACGAAGGCGGCGTACTCCCAGAACTGGTGGAGGTAGGTTCGCACCTCGGGGGTGAACCGGGTGGAACCGAGCGTGCCGATGATCAGTCCGGCGCCCACGGTAGCCATGACGCCCGAGACTCCCAGGAAGTGATCGGCCACGATGAAAGCGGCGTATGCCACCACCGTCGAGAGCGTGACCTCCACCAGGGGTTCGTCCCGAGCCAGGGCGATCGTCCGGATCATCAAGTAGCCGATGATCACGCCCACGACGAGCCCGCCCACGAACACGATGACGAACTCGATGACGCCGCGCCCCACCGTGCCGGCTGCGAGCGCACCGCCGGCGAGAACCATGAGTATGAGACGGAACAAGACGATGGCGGTGGCGTCGTTGAAGAGGCTCTCGCCCTCGACCAGGATGGTGAGCCGCTTGGGTGCACCCAGCTCCTTGAACAGCGCGATCACTGCCACGGGGTCGGTTGCGGATATCAGCGCGCCGAACAGCATCGCTGAGCCGAGGGGGAGCGGCGTCACCAGCGCGATCAGCCCGCCCACGATGGCGGTCGAGAGCAGCAATCCCGGGATGGCCAGCGTGAGCACCGGCGCCATGTTCTGCGACAGCAGACGGGCGTCGAGGTTGAAGGCCGACTCGAAGATCAGGGTGGGGAGGAAGATGAAGAGGATGATCTCGGGCGAGAGCGTGAGCTCGTGCAGCGGCTCCAGCCACGCTACGCGGTCTGCCAGAGCCCCCAGCACCAGGCCGAGCAGCACAAGGCCCACCGTGTAGGGAAGGCGGGTACGCTTCAGTCCAATGGCCGCCGCAGCCGCCACCAGCAGCAAGCCGATGACCGCCACTACGATGGTGACGACGTCACCGTGCTCCATCAACCCGCCTTCCTCAACCTGATCCCACCGCTACTCGGTCGTCTGTTCGAGCGTGAACTGGGTGCCCGTGGCCCGTTGGAATCGCTTTCGCAAGCGCTCGAGCCCGTCCGGGTCGGCCATCACCACCAATGTCATCCCGACCGTGAGGGGAGTGTCGGGAGCAGGCTTGAACGTGAACTCGCCCGTCTCCGGGTGGCGCACCGCGAGCAGCATGGCTCCCGCCACCTCGTCGACCTCGAGTTCGCCCAGGGTACGGTCGCTCACGTGGGCCTGCTTGGGGATGGTCACCTCCTCGACCCTGAGGGTCCCGCCCTTCTCGCGCAGCATCTTGTCGAGGAAGGTGACAACGGTGGGGCGCACCAGCGCCGAGGCCATGCGCAGCCCTCCAATGCGGCTGGGGCTCACGACCACGTCGGCCCCCACGGCCTGCAGCTTGATCTCGGTCTCGGGCTGCTCCGTAGCGGCGATGATGCGCGCCCGAGGCGCCAGACGGCGCGCCGTCAGTACGCCCAGCACGTTGTCCTTGTCGTTGTCGGTGCATATCACGAAGCCCGAGGCCCTGTCGGCCCCAGCCTCGAGCAGCACCTCGTCGCTGCTCAGGTCGCCCACGATGCCCGGGACGTCACCCAACCGGTGGTGCGCCTCGGCCAGCGCGTCGGCCGTTGGCGCCACTACCACAACCTGGCGTCCGGTCCGGATCAACTCCTCGGCGACGTGCCAGCTCGCGGTGGTGTCTCCGCCGACGATGTAATGGTTTGCCATCTCGGCAATCGTCTTCTGCATCCGGCGCCTCGCAAAGATGTTGTGGAGCTGACCCTCGATCACGAATGCGGCCGCCATCGGAACCGTGTACGCCACGATGCCCATGCCCACCAGCAGGAGCGCTACCGTGAAGATGCGCCCCGCCGGATTGTTGGACATGTCTATGATCTCGCCGAATCCGACTGTGGTGAGGGTGATGATCGTCATGTAGACGGCGTCGATGACGCTCTGGCCCGCGCCGCCAATCAACACGAATCCCAGGACCCCGACTGCCGTCACCAGCACCAGGGCGCCCAAGGCCATGCGCAGCCGCCGCCGCAGGCGGTAGAACTCGGCCGCCTCCGCGGGGCGCCCCGAATGCCCGGGACCTGTCAGGGGTGAGTCTGCCATGCCATTCCCAATACCGCGCGGGGATGGTGCCGTCAATGCCGGCGCAGAACCCTGGCGCGGCGTGCAATGAAAAAACGGGCGACAGATCGCTGCCGCCCGCGTGAGGAATCGGTCTTTGCTGCGGGGCTCAGCGATCGCCGGCAGGCCGTGGCAATGCGTCCCGCTCCTGCGCCTGGGTGAGCATGCGCTCCATGAAGTCCACCCGCTCGCCCAGCTCGGACATCTCGCCGCGCATCATGTACAACTCCTCGACGACAGCCTCGAACTGGGGACCCATTTGGCCACGCGGCACGCCCTGTGGGTTGGGTTCCCACCAGTGCCACACCCGCTTCTCGTCGGCGTCACGGAACGACCCGGCGGTGATGACGATCATGTCGTACAGCCACCAGAGGCCGAAGCCCCCCATGGTGCAAAGCTGGAGGACCCCCGTGGCCACCTTCCCGGTGTAGAAGCGGTGGGCGCCGAACACGCCGAGTGCGCCGCCGAGAATGAGGGCGACGCCGCGCGAGCGATCTGACACTTGTTGCGTCGGTGCGAAGTTCTCGCCGGAGAATCCCATGGCTACCTCATCTACGAGCACGGCCGCAGTCTGGTTCCGCTCTCATTCTGGTACAGGGTGGTTCAAAGGGCCAGTTACTTTATAGTATAAAGTACCTGGCAACGGCAAGTACGTCGCATCTTCGGCCGCTCGTGTGTCTGCTGACGGGCCGGAAAGCCGGGTTGCGTGGCCATTTGGGCCCTGTGATATTGTTTGGTCGCGGCGGTGGTTTTGCCGCTGTGGCGGTATCGTCTAGGGGTTAGGACGCAGCCCTCTCAAGGCTGAAACACGGGTTCGAATCCCGTTACCGCTATTCCCTCGTCCCGCCCCCATCGTCTAGCGGTCAGGACTCCACTCTTTCAAGGTGGCGACAGGGGTTCGACTCCCCTTGGGGGCACTTCCGCTAGAAAGCTCCGGTCCACGACACGCCCAGCCACACGTGCCGCCCGGCGTTGTCCACACCACTGGCGTGGTTGCGATACAGCTCGTCCAGCACGTTTTCGAAGCCGGCGCTGAGAGTGACTTGCTCGGCGACCGTCCAGCCGCCGCGGAAGCCATGCACCGTGAAGCCGGGCGTGCCGTCGGGTTTGGGAATCCGCGGGTCATCCAGGTCGCGGGCGCCGAGTCGATCCTGGCCCGTTGCCCAGCGCAGCAGGTACTCGATCCACACCGGACTCTCGTGCGAGGTCCAGCGGACGGCCACGTGTCCGTTCAAGGGCGGGATCTTGGACATCGGCTCCACGGCGCCGCCGGACGGCCCCTGCTCGCCAAGTGTGTAGAGCAGGGTCGCGTCGATCCGCACAGTCCCGAACGCCTTCGCCGCCTGCGCCTCGACTCCCCATAAGCGCGCCGTCCCCACGTTGCGGCCCTGGAACACCCGCTCACCGTTGAACAGGGTGTCTCCCTGGAACTCTCCCGGCACCCGGTCGATGAAGTCGGTGATCCGCGTGTAGTAGCCCGTCACGTCGAACGCCGCTTCGTTCGTCTGGTACCGCAGCGACAGCTCGCCGCTCAGCGACTTCTCCGGCGTTGCGTCGGGGTTGGGCATCGCGACGCCTCCTGGAATCGGACCGGCACGCGTCAGGTCGTACAGGTTCGGCGCGCGGAACCCCTCGGCCAGCCGCGCCGCGACGCGCCAGGCAGGAGCCGGCGCGAGCACCACGCCGAGCTGGCCGGTGAGATCCGAGCTCGTATTCTCGACGTAACCGCCCAGCTCGTAGCCGACGTCCGCCCGGTTGCGGAAGCCGCTCCAGCGGGCTCCGAGGGTGAGTCGCAACCAGTCGGTCAAACTGGTTTCGGCGTTGAGGAACACACCCACACGATCCGCGTTGGCCCCGTCGGGGAAGTTGCCCGTGGCGATCTGCCCGTAAGCCGTCTGGCGGGTCAGCTCGGTCTGAGTCCCGGTGCTCATCTCCTCGATCCAGCCCTCACTGGAGAGCTGATCGTGGTAGTAGTCGGCGCCCCAGGTGAGCATCACGGCGGTGTTGGCCAGCGTCGCCATGCTGGTCCCGACGAGGCTGATCCCCGGCGTGTAGACGTCGTCGCGCCACAGGGTGCGCGAATCGGCGGGGTCACCCGTGTCCTGCAGCCTCACGCGGCTGCGGCCCTCGTACTGGGTCGAGAGGCTCAGCGTGGCCTCGAACGTCGAGAGCGCCGCCCCGTGGGGCGTGAAGGCGTAGCGCGTGTAGGCGAGCTGGCGGGTCTGCGGCTCGAACAGATGCTCCGCGTCTCGCCCCGGCGCCGGAGCGCGGAACGTCACGTAGCGGTCGTAGCGCGGCACGCCGTGCATCGAGAAGTGTTGCAGGACCACGTCCAGGGCGTGCCGGTCGTCAGGCATCAACGTGAAATCCAGGTCCACTCCCTCCGCGTTGAAGCCGGTGGGCACCTGCTTGCCCACCTCACCCCCCGCGCGCAGATCGCTCGTGCTCACCACCGAGGCACCGAGCCCCAGCCGCCATGTGGATCCGCGAAAGCCGAGCGAGGCGCGTCCCCGCCAGCCCTGGTCCGCCGAGGAGTAGCTGCCCGCAATGCGCATACTGGGGGAGCCGGTGGACGGGCTCGAACGCGTCTGTACGTTGACCACTCCGCCCTGTGCATCGGACCCGTACAGCACCGAGGCGGGTCCGCGCACTACCTCCACGCGATGCACCAGTTCGGGATCGATCGTGGCGAAGTACTGCCCGGGCCCGTCGCGGTACGTCCCGTTGTTCATGGGAACGCCGTCGACCAGGTACAGCACCTGGTTGCCTACCAGTCCCCGCAGGATCACGGCGCCCTGGCCGGCCGAGGTCTGTTGCACGAATGTGCCGGGAACGTCCCGCATCAGGTCGGCCGCGATCACGCCGGCACCCATCAGATCCGCCTGCGGAACCGTGAGGGAGAGGCTGGCGGCCTCCTCGAGGCGCGGCACGGCCTCGGACCGAGTGCCGCTCACCACGAACTCCCCGAGTTGTATCACGGTGTCTGGCAACAGGAGACTGTCCTGCTGAAGCGGGGCAAAGCCGGCGGAGACCGCGAGCAGGGCCGTCGTGATTGTCATGGCGTCTGAATGTACCCAGTCCCTTGTAGTGGGTGTATTGTACCTTTTGAGACACAGAAGGTTGCAGGATGGATGCCGCCGGATGAGGGTCGAAGATGAGGACTCGGGGGCGGTACGGCGCCGCCGCTCAGAGTGAGTTCAAGAAGACCAGTAGATACAGCCTGGTGAGCTCATCCAGGGCCGCGAACGCGTCGCGCGCCGCCTGCGCTTCCCCGCCGTGACGCAGAATGGCCTCGCTCAATTCGAAGGCCGTGCCATCGTGCAAGTAGGTGTCGCGGTGCCGTAGACCCATCAGCAGCTCCGTGCGGACTTCCGCCGGTCCCGCGCCCACTCCACACACGTCTGCCAGCCCCGGGCCCATGTCGTGCAGCAGCAGGTCGGAATAGAGCGCCACGCGCTTGCGGTGCAGTGGCTCGACATCGCTTGGCCCGGTGGTCATGGTCGGAACGTGGCAGGTGGCGCACCCGAGCGAGGTGAACAGACGCCTCCCTTGGTCGACCGAGTCCCGGTGGGCGGCACCGCGCAGCTCCGGGGCAGGCGGCGCCAGGAACCGCACGAAGTCAACGAGCTGTGCGGCTATCACAGCGCCGACTTCCGGCTCGGGTGTGGGATCGGTTCCGGGCGGCAGTTCGCCTCCGTTGAAACCCGACTCCAGCGGCGACACCGGACTCGTGAGGCCCATCTCGAGGTTGAGCGCCCCGAGAGAGAACTCCTCCAACGTGGCCGTGTCGGCCTTGCGGCCGAAGCGTCCCATCCTGCCGTCCCGCGTGCGACCGGGACGCCCCGAGATGCCGTCGCCGTCGGCGTCGTCCGGGTCGGCGCGGCGCAGGATCGTCTCCTCGGGAATTGCGTCGACCAGACCCAGGCCGAACAGGAACGGGGCGGTAAAGCGAGCCTGGGCGGTGGCCCCGGCCGGCACTGCCTCCCCGGTGATTCCCACGGCCCGGGCGGCGGGCGTGGCCTGACCCCGAATGTTCTCACCCCCGCCCTCCACGAGCAGGTCACATGAGTCGGGCGGCACGAACCGTGTGGCCTTGGTGACGGGCTCGCCCCCGGACCCCCCTGCGGCCGGATCTGTGTGACAAGCGCTGCACTGGTTCTCGTTGAACAGGGGCCCCAGCCCGTCCTCGGGCCGGAACACGCGGTTGAATTGCGCCAGGCCCGCGCGGAAGCTCGCCAGCTCCGCGGGCCGCAGCCCGGGGAGAGGGTCACCCGCAGCGGCGGTGGGTGCCGGCTCGGCGCCGCACGCGGCGCAGAGCAGGGCGCCTGCCAAGGCCACGCCTCTTCCGCTAGTCACCATATCCTGCGCTTCCGTTTTTGGGTGTTCCCCAATAGAATGGACCGGGGCTCGAGGATGGCAAGTCTCGTGGCCCTGCTACTGCGCGCCGCTAGCTCAACTGGCAGAGCAACTGACTCTTAATCAGTAGGTTCGGGGTTCGATTCCCTGGCGGCGCACTCATGAGGCGGCTTCCATCGAAGCCGCCTCTGTCATTTCGTTCCAAGAAATGCGCGGTTGACCATCGTGGCGACTTGAATGTCCTGAATCGCGACGCCTGTCAGGTCGGCGACGGTGATCTGGTGGTCATCGACTCTTCCCGATGTTGGGTTCTCTATCACGGCGCCGAGCTCGCGGATGGCGCTTTCGTGCACCAAGCGATCTTGCACGGCATGGAAACACTCGCCGTGGTCTACGCACTGTGCGATGCTGTCGGCGACCACTACGTCAGCCTTGCCCAAGAGCGCTCCTTCCAGTTCTTGTTTCCCGTGATCGTCCGAACCCACGGCCGTGATATGCGTGCCCTGTCGCACCTGGTCGGCTCGAATCAGGGGGGCGGTGGCCGACGTCGTCGTGACGATGAGCTCGCACTGGGAAGTCAGGGAATCCATGTCTGGCGCTTCGTGAAGCTCCAGACCCCAAGCACGGAACTCGGGTCTCGCTTCAAGCCTCTCGATTAAAGCACGGACATTGGTGCTGTTTCTTCCCCAGACTATGCAACTGCGGCAATCCACGACGTGCCGCAACAACTCCAGCTGCAGGGCCGCCTGAACGCCAGTACCCACGATGCCGATGCTATTGACGGTTGACGGCGCGAGGTGCCTTGCCGCTACGGCGCCCGCCGCCGCAGTCCGGATGTCGGTGAGCCAGCCCTCGTCCAGCAGCACCAGCTCCAACGCACCGGTCTTCTGGCTGAAGACCAGAATGACTCCGTTGCCGACCGGCAGACCCGAGGCCACGTTGTTCGGGAACGCCGAGGCCATCTTCATGACGTAGAACTCACCACCCGTGACGAATCCGTACTTGATGTGCACGTCGCCCGGCGGATCGTCGAAGTGCAGGAATCCGACGGGCGGTACCTGCACCTTCCCCTGTGAATAGAGGACGAAGCCGGCCTCGATGTCCTCGATCAACTGCGGGATATCAACGAGCTTCTTGATCTCATCCAGAGGCAAGACGGTTGTCACTCGTGCATCTCCGGTGAGCGGAAGGTGTCCCCAGCCGCCTGCCGCTGGCTACAGCGCGTAGTTCTCGTAGTAGTGCGCGATCTTCTCGATTGCCACGATGTACGCGGCGGTGCGCAGGTCAGGGACGTCGTCGCGTGACCGCCACGTCTCGCGGATTTGCTCGTACGAATCGCGCATCGTATCGTCAAGCCCCGAGCGCACTAGGTTGAGCTCGTCGGCCTCCTTGCGCATGGCGGCCTCGAAGGCCTCGGGCACTTCCTTTCCCAACACCGTCTCGAGCAGTTCCAGAACCGACTCCGACCGCATCTCCATCATGCGGCGGCCCATGCGCCCAAACCGCATGTGCGAGAGGTTCTTGGTCCACTCGAAGTAGGACACGGTCACGCCGCCGGCGTTCGCGTACATGTCGGGGACGATGATCTTGCCGGCATCGCGCAGGATCTCGTCGGCTTCGAATGTGACCGGCCCGTTGGCCGCCTCCACGATGATGGGGGCGCGGATACCCGCCGCGTTCTCGGCGGTGATCTGACTCTCCAGAGCGGCGGGTATTAGGATGTCGCAGTCCGTCTCGAGGACCGAAGCCCCATCGGCTACGTATTGCCCGTCAGGGTAACCCTTGATGCCGCCGTGTTCTCGCATGTAGCTGTGCACCTGTTCCACCGACAGCCCAGCTTCGTTCACTACCGCACCGTCCCGCTCGATGATGCCGACGATCGTGACATCGTCCTCCTGCTCCAGGAACTTGGCGGCATGATATCCCACGTTGCCAAGTCCCTGCACGACCACCCGCTTGCCTGCGAGCTTCCCCTTCAGCCCCGCGGCCTTCACGTCCTCCGCGTGCCGGAAGAGGGCGTGGATCGCGTACTGCACGCCGCGGCCCGTGGCCTCTACCCGGCCGCGGATGCCTCCGAACTCCACCGGCTTGCCGGTTACGCACGCCGCGGCGTCGATGTCGTCGGGGTGCAGCGTGCGGTAAGTGTCTGCGATCCAGCCCATCTCGCGCCCACCCGTTCCCATGTCGGGTGCGGGCACGTTCAGGCTCGGGCTGATGTAGCCCTGCCGGTCCAGCTCGATGGTGAAGCGCCGGGTGATGGTCTCGATCTCTTCGTCACTGTACTCGCGTGGGTCGATGCGCAGCCCTCCCTTGGCACCACCGAAGGGCACGTCCACCACGGCGCACTTGAAGGTCATGAGTGTGGCCAGGGCTTCGACTTCGTCCTGGTCGACCTCGAGCGCGTAGCGTATCCCACCCTTGACTGGCAGTCGATGCTCGCTGTGGTTGGCCCGCCAACCGTAGAACACGCGCCATTCGCCGCGGATCTCGGCGGGGAAGCGGACCTGGTAGACAGAGCGGCACCGCCGGATCACGTCGCCCAGGCCCGGCGGGAGATCGGTGCGCTCGATGGCGGCGCCGATCATTCGGTCGACGCTCGCGAGGAAACCGGATGCGTTTGCTGCGCTCATGGTATCTCCTCTGGGAGGGTGCGGCGCCGGTGAAAGTAACGCCCGATCATCGACTTGCTAGTCGCCCCCGCCAACTCGTGCCCTACAGACGGCAAGACGGCGGGAAGCCGGTGGCCTCCCGCCGTCCACGAACTCGGTGCTGACAGCTCGGGTCAGAAGCTTCCGAACTTGAGCACGAGCGATCCGAAGAATGCGCTGAAGTCGCTGTCGCTGAAACCGACCATGTCCACGTCGGTCACCCAGCGATAGCCCCCGCCCACTCCCAGGCGCATGTAGGGAGTGACGTTGAGGTCGATGTTGAGTGCCGGCTCGAGCACGAAGACGCCGTCATACGGTCCGCCGTAGTTGAGCCGGTAGGAGCCCCCCCCGATCAGGGTATTGAATGTGACGTGAATCAGGGCGTCGGAACCGAGGATTACCTCCAGGTCCGCTCCACCATAGCCGAATTCGAGCCCGCGGCGGTTGGGGTTGCCGGCCACCTGCACGTCGGTGGCCACGCCGTACCCGGCCGCTCCGAGCACGAAGGTGCTGTTGATGATCCAGCCACCCCGCCCACCGACCAGCACGGCAAACTGGCCGTTGATCTGCGAGAACCTGACTACCGGGGCGCCGAAGCCGCCGGACTCGAAGCCCTCGGACACCAGGGTCTGCTGCTGCGCCAGCGCCGGCGCGCTGAAGGCGGCAGCACTCATCAAGGCGATCAATCCGCTCCGCATCGTCCGCTCCTTCTCTACCTCCGGGAACTGTATACCCCAGGTGGGTCGGGAAGTGTCGCCGGGTCCCGCTGGCCCCATGAGCACTACAAAGGGCGTCCCGAGGGACGCCCTTTGCCTTCACTTCCGGATTGGGGCTGACCGCCCCTCCGCGTCAGAAGTTGATCATCAGACCGCCCGAGATCTCTCCCTGGCTGACCACGGTACCGGTGGCGCTCACCGCGCAGCCGCCCGGAAGCCCGCACCACCATTGGCTGCTTGACGAGACGACCGTGAACCACCAGCGTGCCTGCGCGCGCAAACCGATGCGCTCGGTGGGGCTGACCTTTAACCCGCCGCCCAGGGAGCCGGCGAAGCGCCACTCACTGCTGATTCCGGCCTGCTTCGGATCGAACCACACAGTTCCGAGGGTCAGCGCAACGAAGGGTTTGGCCGCGCCGTCCACCGGCAGGATCCCCGCTCCACCGATCTGGAAGTAGTTGACCGCTATGCCGAACAGGGTGTCGTCGGGCACCGAACCGCCGCCGACCAGCTTGAGGTCGGTGTCCTGACGGTTGTAGAGGAGTACGATCTCGCCTTCCCGCCGCGCCACGATGTTGATCTCGGCACCGTAGTTGATGCTGGGCTCCAACTCGAGGCGCCCCTGGGTGGTGTTCAGACCACCGCCCCACTGGTAGCCCACGTTGACGGAAATGTCGCCCCGCTTGCGCTGCGCCCACGCCGAGGAGGGTACGAACAACAGTGCCAGCGTGGACAGTACCAACCACTTACGGATCATGGTCACAGCTTCCGTTGAGGACGCAGCATTATTGCCCCCCTTTAGCTGCGGCGCAACGGGGGTGACAGAGGTCACGGTCGCCCCCCGTCCCGCACCGATCTTGGGGCTACTCACGGGGTCCGGCCGTCGGGCTCCGCACGCGTTTCAACGCCGGAGCGGGATCATGACCGAGTCGCGCACGAAGAGCGCCGTCATCGCGGGCCTCATTGCAGCCCTGGCGGGCGGCTTCCTGTGGGCAGTGATTGTGGTGGCTACGGGCTACGAGGTCGGCTGGGTGGCCTGGGGCGTCGGGGCCCTGGTGGGCTTCACGATGCTGAAGGTGGCTGGCACGCCTAGCACGGGCCTCGCCGCGCGGGCCGCAGTGCTCGCCGCGGTCGGCCTGCTCGTGGGGAAGTGGCTCATAATCGAGATCGGTGCGCGCACGGAGATGCGTGACGCGATCGCCGAGAGTCCCGAGCTGCTGCAGCAGGCTGTGTTCGTGGACATGATCGAGAACGAGGCGCTCCCGCCGGACCTCACGGCCAGCATCGAAGCGCTGGGAGAAGAGGACGAGCTGCCCGACAGTGTGGTGCAGCGGATCACGGAAGCGGTGGACGAGCGCATAGCGGTGATGGAGGAGGATGAGATGGACTCGGTGGCGACGCACTTCGCTCAGCTGTTCATCGGCGAGCTCACGTTCATGGATCGGATGCAGGCGACGATGAGCGGGTGGGACCTGCTCTGGTTCTTCCTGGCTCTGGGGACGGCGTGGCGGCTGGCGAGCGGCTCGGCTGCGCGTGAAGCGGCCGAGGCCGCACAGGAGCCCGGCGACGAATAGCCGCCGGCCTGGCCGCCGCTTCCTTGGTGTGGGGCGGTTACCGGTTCGATTGAGCCGGGGCCGCCCCTTCGCTATCGGCTGGTGTCAGGCTGTCCCGCGCGGTGCTGTCGGGCACGGCGGGGATGGCCCCCGGCACTGCCGGCTCGGACTCGATGGCGCAGGCCCACGTCCCCTCGGCTCTGGCGTATCCCACGCGTGGCAACACGTCGTGGGCTGCGACGATCAAGCCCCACAGTATCAACCCGAGAGAGAGCACGTGCGCCACCGGCATGCGGTGTTTCCACGATCCCGCGGCTGCCCATGCCGCCATGATCACGATCATGGCCGCTATGGCCAGGTAGGGGACGCTGGCGAGCCCGCAGTCGTGTAGGTACGGCCACTGGGTAATCGCCACCCCGAGGACGAGGGCTACGAGCACCTTGACCCAGACGCCGAGCGGTGTGCTCTGGCGCTTGGGTCGGCCGGATGAGAGAGGTGTGCGGGACCTGGGCGGAGGCGGACGCTTGGGCTTGGCTCCGGCAGCGCTCAGCGTTGGGTCAGCGTGAGGTAGCTGCTTCAGCAGTTTATCGACGATCGCCGCTTCCTTCTTTTTTCGCTTCTCACGGGGATCGTCTTTCGCCGCCATGCGTCCGCCTCGCCTCCGTCGGTTGAGGTGTGCGAGCTAGAGTATTCGACTCCGAACCTTGAAGTCCACGTTGTCGTCCACCCAAACCCACAAGTTGTCCTGCTCATCGACGGGAATGCCGGTGATCAGCTGATCCCGCCAGCCGTGCATCACGGGTGCGTCTACGGTCCACATGCGAACCCGGCGCCGCGGAACGCGGCGCTCCCAATCCTGTGCGACCGATGGCGTTGGGTACAGCAGCCGCACGGTCACGCTGCGCGATAGGTACTCCAGGGTGTTGAGATCGATCGCGGCGTAGGGATCCTCGACTGTCGCACCGCGCGACATATCGGGCACGCCGTCGCTCAGGATCACGACGTTCAGCGGCGCCAGCGTGAGGTTACGGCGCTTGACGTGCGTGGCCACCCGGTCGAAGAAGGCGTTGAAGTCGGTGTAGGCATCCTCGGCCGGGAACAGCTCGCGCAGGTATGCCGCCAGCTCTTCCACCGACTTGCCCTGGAAATTGTGGATCGGCAGGAACGACTTGGTCTCGCCGGGACGCTCGCCGCCCACCGAGCCCACGAACACCGCGGACGGAACGGCCAGGTCACCCAGGCCATTGAGGTGGCCGTACAGGTAATGAGCCGCGAAGTCGATGGCATCGCTGTACTCACGGCGGAACGAGCCGCTCACGTCGACACCGATGACCAGCGTCGAGCGCGGCGCCCCCGGTCGTTCCGAGGGCGCCATGCACGCGAGCAGACCCACCGCGCCCAGGATTGCGGCCCGTGCGAGGGGGCGATATTTCATCGCATACCTCCCGGCTGGACGGCCTCGAAGCTCGGGACCGTCTTCTCGTCGTCCTTCTGGCGCCAGGGTGGCGAGACGGCGAGAGCCTGCTTGAGGTTCTGGAACGGCAGCTCGAACATCGGCCGCGATGTCACCAGCACCAGCACGAAGTTGACCGCCGCCGCAAACAGCTGCAGCACGGGAAGCGTGAGCAGTGAGAAGATCTCCTCGCCCCGCTCCCGGAACCACGCTGCCTCCTCCTTGAGCGCCGCGATCGGGCCACGCAACAGGTCGGGCTGAGTGGCCATCGGCGTGACCGGTTCCATCGCTTCCTTGCGGATGGTGTCGCGCGCCAGAACGGCCAACAGGGCTGGCGTGCCGAAGCGCCCGAACAGGAACCAGGTCATGCCGCGCACGCCGATCCAGCCGAAGCAGGCCAGAGCCAGAGTGGAAACCAGGCCGAGCCTCACACCTTCGTTTGTCTGCTGCGCGATCCACGGCGTAATGGCGTCGACCAGCTCACGGTAGAGGAAGATGACCTCGAAGAACATCACGGAGAGCTCGACCAGCGTCATCTGGATGATCTCGCCTACCCGCTTGCTCTTGACGGCCTGGTTGAGCACCTCGATGCAGGCGAAGCTGCCCAGTATCAGGAAGAACAGGAAGATCCACAGCAGCACGCTCAGCATGCGCGGGTTGGGCTCGTACCCCGTGATCCCGGCCAGGACCTCGGAGAGCGTCGGGCTCAGCGTGAACATGAAGATCACGGCTTCCACCGCACACCACAGGATCAATGCGAGGAATGCGAGCCACGGAACCCCGGGCTTGAAGTAGTTGCGCGAGGTCCAGTCGAGGACCATGAGGGGCGAACGGAAGGTGCCCTTGATTCCGGCCCCGATCAGTCGGAAGGCCAGCCGGATCATGCCCCAGGTCCATCCCGTTAGGACGACCACGAGCCGCACCATTCCTGCCCAGAATAGCCAGATCATGCGTCCCGCGTCCCACCACGCCATCATCATGGCGGTAGCGAAGCGGCCCCGGTGCGAGCGGAACGGGATCGTGTAGAGCGACAGCATAGTGCACCACATCGCCGCCAGAATCAGCAGCGTGGGCAGCATCAGGAGCAGCCGCTTGAAGAGGACCTGCGTCGCCGAGTCGCCGTACCACGCGACGTTGATCATCTGCACGTGCCACGCGGGGATCCACGCGACCGGCGCGGTCAGGAAGTTGAAGGTCCCCTGCCACTCGGTGGGGACCAAGCCTTGCATCGACTCGAACATGAGAGCCCACTCCTTGCGCTGGAGAGTGTGCGGGGATCACCGAGGCCCCGGGTCCCGTCGGCTAGCGCCCATGCTGCCACGGGAAAGGGGGGCGAAACATGACCTACGTCACAGGGTGGCCAGGGTCCATCGTAAGTGATTGTATTACAATGGGTTGAGGGGTAGCTCAATGAGGCCGGCCGGCCGGCTCCACCCGTGGGCAGGGTAGCTCGCCTGGGGTGCCCGATTAGCTTGAGTGCTTCACCTTCGATCACTTGGGGGTTGGCATGACGTATCTGCGAGCAACGCTGTGCGCGCTCGTGCTACTTGGGGTCGCCTTTTCGGGCACGCTGACTGCGCAGGAGCAGAAAGAGGGGGAGCATCAGAAGGAGCGACCCTGCTGTGGCATGATGTCCGAGGGCGAGCACGGGATGCAGGGCATGCACATGCAGCACATGGATCCGATGATGCACGTTGCGGTGTTCGCACCGCCGCATCTATTGGAGCAGGGCGCGGCTCTGGAACTCACCGACGAGCAGGTGAGCCGTCTCGAGGGGCTGGGCAATGAGCTCATGGAGCAGCACCGTGAGGCGGCTGCTGAGGCCAAGCAGCATCACGAGCAGGCCATGCAGCTGTGGAAGCAGGATGCTCCGGACGTCGATCAGCTGCGGCAGCACGCGCAGGCCGCCCTGCGTGCGGAGGAGAACGCCAAGCTGGCATTGTTGACTGTCGCCGCGCAGGCCAAGGCAGTCCTGACACCCGAGCAGCAGGAGCGTGTGGCGGGGATGATGCACGAGCACATGGAGCACATGGAGCACATGGGGGCATATGGAGCGGCACCAACCTTAGTCGGAGGAGTGATGTCCATGCGTGGACCCCTGTTGACGTTCTGTGCCGCCCTGGGCGCACTCGCTGCGGCCGCACCAGCCCCGGCACAGGAACAGGCACAGCCGCTCGAGGTCGGGGTTATGGCGCCCGACTTCGAGATCACCGGCGCCACCCGCTACGGCGTGTTGCGTGATCCGGTTCGGCTCAGCGATTACCGTGGCAGGACCGTCGTGCTCGCGTTCTTCTTCCGGGCACGAACGCGTGGCTGAACGATTCAAATGCACGCGTACCGTGATCAGTACGCGCAACTGTTCAGAAACGGCCGGGACATCGTGCTCCTGGCTATCAGCACAGACACGGCGGAGGACCTCGCGAGCTGGGCGTGGGACGACGAGTTCCCGTTCCTGTTCGGCAGTGATCCCGGCGCCGTGCTCGGCCAGCAGTACGGGGCTTTCAGGGACCGGCCCAGCGGGCCGCTCGACAACCGCACCCTCTTCGTAGTCGATCCGGAGGGCCGGATTGCCTACGTTGCGGCTCCCTTCCGGGAGATCGACCCGCTAGCGTACGAGGAGCTGGGAGAGGCCTTGGAGCGGATTGCGCCGCCTGCGGAGGAGCCGGAGCACTAGTCAGAGGGCCCGGTACTGCCGGGCCCTTTCGCGTTTTGAGGTCCGCACGCCGGGCTACTCCTGCAGGATGCGCTCCAGCGCCGCCTCGATGTCCTGGTCGTCGCCGACCCCGGTGTAGGCTACCCGTCCCTCCCCATCGAGAATCACGATGTAGCCGGTCGTCGGCGCCTGGTACGCGCGGGTGGCACGGCCCTCGCCGTCCCACACGAGGCGCCCGGTGACCGGATGCTGCTCCAAGTGCCGCCTGATGGAGCGCGGCGATTGGTTCACGCCGACGGCCACCACCAGGAACGTGACGCGATCGCTGAACCGCGTGTGCGCGGCCTCCATCGTTGGGGCGAGCGCCTCGCAGATGTCGCACCACCTGGCCCAGAACTGGAGCAGCACGGGGCCGTATCCCACGAATTGCGCGAGGTCAACCACCTCGCCATTCAGGTCCTCGATCTCGACGGCGGGCGGTGTCGTGCCCCGTGCGATGCCGACCTGGTTCTCGAGCTGCGCTGCGAGCGGCCCGACGCACACGGCGCCCAGGGCCACGGCTACTGCCAACGGCGCGACTCGAGTCGCACGGACGGTCACCACACCATGCCTGTCATGATGAAGTAGTACTGCGCCATGGCGAGCATGACGAGCCCGGCTCCTTTCTTGATCCAGGACATCCACGGCCCCGCCCTGGGAAGCGCCGCGAGCGCGCCCGACGAGAGGCCCACTACCACGAGCAGCGCGGTCATCCCGAGCGAGAACGTGAACAGATAGGCGAACCCGAGCACACCGCTGCCGGTGCTGGCCACCCAGGTGAGCACCACGGCAAAGGCCGGAGCGCCGCACGGAGCGGCCACGATGCCCGAAGTCGCGCCCAGCAGGAAGACAGCCGGGTACGACCCGGCGCCGAGTCCTCCGGCCCATTGCACCAGGCGTTGCGGCGCGGAGATCGGAATCACATCCAGCATGGCAAGCGCGAACAGCAGCAGCAGGTTCCCGATGGCGAGCCTGGCCCAGGGGCTTGAGGAGACGGTGCCGAACAGCGACCCGCTGAGCCCGGCCAGCAGGCCCAAGAGGGCGTAGAACAGCGCGAGGCCGGAAACGTAGGTGAGCGTCAGCGCCACGGTGCGGCGTCGCCCGCCGCCGGTACGAGCCGTTCCGGCAAGCACCCCCGCCGTGATCGGGATCATCGGATAGATGCAGGGAGTGAGGCTCGTCAGCACGCCCGCACCGAACAGTGTGACCAGCGCTACGAGGGGCTGGTGCTGCAGCGAGTCTGTCAGGCCGGCTTGCGCCGCGGTCAGCAGTGCCATGGCGCTAATCATATATTCTTGGCAGCCGACTTGCCGCCTCTCATACGGGAGCGCCCCTGCCGATTCCGCACCACCTTCCCGCCCGCGTCCTTACGCTCGCCGCCCTGTGCATCGGCGCGATGGTGCAGCCTGCGTGCGCGCAGACGAGTACCGGGTCCGACTGGGCTCGCGTGGGAGGCGCCGCACTCGGGGCGTACTCGGGAAGTGTGCTGGGAATGCTGGGCGGGCTGGTGCCCTGCAATCAGACACTTGCGGGCCACCGCTGCGTGCGGGTTACGGCGGTCGGTGCTGGTGCCGTGGGTCTGGCCGGCGGCTTCTTCCTGGGTGACGCGGATGCCGACCGCGTGGCCGACGCGGCCGTGGCGGCGGGGATCGGGTTCGGGGCCGGAGCGCTGGTTGGTCTGATAGCCATGTCGCCGGCCGAGGGCTTCGGCTGGTCCGATGTGGCGGCGCTGGGCCTGGTGGGTGGGGCGGTGGGAGCCTCTGGGCCGGGCTCGGCCATAGGGTTCGGCGCGGGCGCGCTCACCGGCTTCGTGCTGTGGAAGGCGGTGCCCAACTTCGAGTTCGCCGACGCGGTGGGCTTGAGCCTCGTGGGCCTGGCGGCGGGGGGACTCGCTGGCTGGGTGGTGCGGGCGGCCGACGCGCAGAGTGGAACAGACGCCGCAATGCAGCAAACGACGCCGTTGGTGATATCGCTGCGGTTCTAACGGGTGTACCGGTGGCGGCCGAGTGCGCGACGCGGTATTAGACATGGTGCAGCGACTCCCAAGGAGTTCCGATGCCTCGAACACTGACCCTGCTCACGACGCTTGCGACCGTCGCCACCCCCGCCCTGGCACAGGATGCCCACTACTGGACCAACCAGTACGGCACGCGGGGCAACCTGTTGGGTGGTGCCGTGGTCGGCAGCGTGGTGGACATCAGCGCCGTGTTCTACAACCCGGGCGCCGTGGCACTGATTTCGGAGCCGGATTTGATCGCCACCTCGAAGGTGTTCGAGGTCAGCGACTTGAGCCTCCGTGGCTCCGGTGAACTCGATATCGAACTCGGCGATCTCAACCTCGGTGTGGCACCGGGGTTCTTTGCCGGGCTGATGCCCTTCAAGTTCCTGGGCAACCACGTGCTGGGATATTCGTTTCTCACACGATACAAGTTCGACGCTAATCTACGCGCCGCCGGGAGCGGCAGCGGCGATGCGATTGGTGATCCCACGCCCGAGGACTTCTTCGTGGAGCTGCAGGCCGCGAGCAAGCTCTCCGAGTCATGGGCAGGGCTGACATGGTCGGCGCCGCTCGGGCCGCGCTTCGGTTTCGGGGCCACTGGCTTCGTCACCATCCGAAGCCAAAAGGGACGCAGCACCGTCAACGCGCAAGCCTTCGAGCCCGCCGCGACGGCGGGAGCGATCACGCTGTTAGACGAGGGGTTCACATACTACCACTACGGCGTGCTCGCGAAGCTGGGTGTCACGTACGATTGGATGGGGGTGAGCTTCGGACTCACCGCTACCACCCCGAGGCTCGGCGTCCTTGGGAAGGGCGAGACAGTCGCGAACACCGTGGTGGCCGGACAGGATCCGGACGGCGATGGCACGAACGACCTGCTCTGGTTCGGCAATGTGCAGGAAGACCTGCCCGTCACCTACAAGTCACCCTGGTCGCTGGCTGGCGGCGCCTCGTACAACTTCGGGAAGACGGGTATCCACGGCACGCTGGAGTGGTTCGACGAGGTACCCGCCTACGACGTGTTGGCATCAGAGCCGTTCGTGGCTCAGAGCACCGGTGACACGCTGCGTCTGGAGGTGAACCAGGAGCTCAAGTCGGTGGTCAACTTCGGGATCGGTATCGAGCAGGCGTTCACGCCTACCTTCTCCCTGTCGGCGAGTTTCCGCAGCGACAACTCTGCCATCAAAAGAAATGGTCGGACCGACGTGTCGGTGGCCAGCTGGAATATCTACTTCGTGACAGTGGGATCGAACTTCACGCTGGGAGGCGGCGCGCTGACGGTGGGCCTGGCCTACGGATTCGGCAACGAATCCACCGACGAGATCTTCGAGGAGATCGATGACGAGATCCTGGAAGGGATGCCCAGCGACGCGCAGTTGGAGTATCGCTCGCTGCGCCTGATCATCGCCTTCGGGTTCTAGATTCGCATGGCCACGGGAGACCGGAAGACAACGGCCGCTGCGGTTAGCTGCCGCGGCTGCGAGGGAACAGAATGACGCTGCGTACAAGCGTGATGACGGGAGCGCTGCTGACGCTGGCGCTCCCGGCCGTGCTGCTGCTGGGCCCGCAGGAGTCGGACGACGACGTCGCCGGCTGGCCCCGGGAGATGTCCGGTGGGGAATTCACCGTGGTCATGTACCAGCCGCAGCTCGAGACGTTCGAGGGCAACGAGATAACGGCACGGGCCGCAGTGTCGATCGAGGGCGGCGAGCTGGAGCAGCCCGTGTTCGGCGTGGTGTGGCTGACCGCCGTGGTGGACACGGACCGGGACGAGCGCTGGGTCCACGCGCTCGCCGTCCGGATCACTCGAGTCCACTTACCTGGCGCCCCGGCGTCGCACGAGGAACAGTTGGCGGACTTCCTCGAGCTGGAGATTCCCAAGTGGGATCTCGGCATGTCGCTCGACCGGCTGCTCACAGCGCTGAACATCGAGGAGCAGCGGCGGCGCGCCGCGGAGGGGTTGGGTACTGATCCCCCGGTCATCTTGGTCCGCGACGAGCCGACGGTGCTGATCAGCATCGACGGGGAGCCGCATCTACTGGGGGTGGAGAACACCGACCTCCAGCGCGTGATCAACACGCCCTTCACCGTTCTCTTCGCTCCGGAGTCGGCGACCTACTACCTCGCCGCCGACACCAGCGCGTGGTACACGGCGCCGGCCGTCGAGGGTCCCTGGGAGGTTACCGACAACGTCCCCTCGGAGGTCGCGGTGCTCGCTCCTCCTCCGCCGGAGCCGCCGGAGCCAGCCGAGGGAGAGGAGATCGTCGATGAAGAGGAGATAGAGGTTGGACCTCCGCCCGCGATCCTCGTAGCCACAGAGCCGACGGAGCTCATCGTGACTGAGGGCCCCCCCGAGTACACGCCGCTCGAGGGAGGGGAGCTGCTGTTCGTATCCAACACGTCGAGCGACATCGTGCTCGAGGTCGCGACCGGGCGGTTCTTCCTGGTGCTGTCGGGGCGGTGGTACGAGAGCGAAGCACTGGAGGGACCGTGGAACTACGTGCCAGCGGACTCGCTGCCGCAGAGCTTCGCGCAAATCCCCCCGGAATCGGACCTGGCGCACCTCAGGGTGCACGTGGCCGGCACCGAGGAAGCCGACGAAGCCGTCATGGACCACCAGATCCCGCAGACGGCGGCCGTGAAGCGTGATGCCACTACCGAGGTAGTGTACGACGGCGAGCCCCAGTTCGAGCCGATCGAGGACACTGAGCTGGAGTACGCAACGAACACGGCTTCGCAGGTCATCAAGGCCGGCGATGAGTACTACGTGTGCGACGAGGCGGTGTGGTTCGTTTCGGAGAGCCCGGCGGGTCCGTGGGTCGTGGCGGAAAAGGTACCGCAGGAGATATACACGATCCCCTCGACCAATCCCAACTACAACGTCACTTACGTCTACGTGTACGATTCGACGCCCGACGTGGTGTACGTGGGGTACTACCCGGGGTACATGTACAGCTTCGTGTACGGACCGACCATCGTGTACGGCACCGGGTGGTGGTACCGACCGTGGTGGGGGCGCTATTACTATCCCCGTCCGGTCACGTGGGGATTCCACGTGCACTGGAACCCGTGGTGGGGCTGGAGCTTCGGTTTCAGCTACGGGGCGGGACCGTTCCGGTTCTACGTCGGGTTCGGCGGCTGGTATCGCGGTGGCTGGTGGGGCCCGCGGGGCTACAGGGGCTATCGCCACGGGTATCACCATGGCTGGCGTGCCGGGTACCGCGCGGGGTACTACGCCGGGCGGCGCGACGCGCACCGGCGCAGCAACATGTACCGCTCCCAGGGGAACCGGGCGCGCACTACCGAGCGAGCGCGACCGAGCGGTCGACAGCAGCCCAACGTGGCCCGCAACCGCTCCAACAACGTGCTCGCCGACCGCAACGGGAACGTGCACCGCCGCAACCAGGACGGCTCGTGGCAGCAGCGACAGGGAGGCGGCTGGCAGCCTTCCAGCCGTCCGTCGCAGGGCTCGTCCGGTCTGAGCCGCGATTACCAGGCGCGCCAGCGCGGATCGCAGCGCACCCAGAACTTCAACCGCGCGCGCGGCGGTGGCGCCGCTCGGGGTGGAGGAAGGAGACGGTGATGGCGAACCGATCGGCGGTGCCACGTGGCGCGTCGCTCTTCATCGTGCTCGTTTTGGCGGCCGGCTGCGTGAGCGTGCCGTCGCAGTCGCCGAGCATGAAGAGCGCCGGCGTCGAAGGAATCACCGCAACTGAGCTGCGCGAGCAGGTGCTGCAATACGCCACGGACTTCGGCCAGGCGGTGGAGCGCTTGGCAGACAGTATCCGGGCGGAAGCCGAAAGCCCCGAGGGCCAGTACCGGGCGCTACTGTGGAAGTCCACTTCCATAGCGAACGTGCGAGAGGCGGCGCTGATCTCGGACCCGCTGCTCGCCATGCTGGACGTGTGGCTCTACACCCGACAGGTGCGGTATTTCATGGAGGACCCGCCTCGCGAGTACAGCGTTGAGTCGCCAGAGGTGCAGGCCGCGGCGGTGGCCCTGTTCGAGGACCTGGAGCGGGAGGCCCGTGCCATGGCCGTCCGCGTCGTGAGTGAGGAGGCGGTGGTCGCGTTCGAGCCCAGGCTCGACCAGTTCGCGGTCGAGCACCCCATCGATCCGCACAATCTCAACCGTACCTCGATATTGTCCGCCGACACAACCACGATGCGCAGGGTGGGCGGCGGCATCGGAGGCGCCATCGGGGCCACGTACTGGAGCATGCGCGACGTGGCCGACCGCGCGGGGGCGATCAACGACGCGCTGGGCAAGGAGCTGCGCTGGAACGTGGAGCTGATGGCGTACGAGCTGTCGCGCATGCCGCTCGTGGACAGCACGATGACCAGCCTGAGCACGTCACTGGACCGCATCGGTGCGCTGGCCGACACGCTCCCCACCCTGGTGAGCGGCGAGCGAGCCGCAGTGCTGGAGGCGCTTCACGTGGAGCTGACGGCGCTCACGCGATCCATCAACACAATGCGGCACGAGACCGTGGACGCGATCTCGGACGAGCGGGTGGCAGTGGTCGAGGCCATCGTGATGCAACGGGTCGCCGTGCTCGAAGCTATCACCAGTGAGCGCATCGCCACCATGGCGGCGATGGACAGCATCGTGGTGCGGGCGATCGATCAGTCGGAGAACCTGGTGGACCACATCTTCTGGCGCCTGATCCAGCTGGTGGTAGTAGTGCTCGTGCTGCTGGTGGTCGGGCTGGTGGTCGTACTGCGGGTGCGGCGCCCAGTAGAGCCGTAGGCCCCAGGCGCGCAGCGATCCACACACGGCCGCCCGGCAACACGGGCGGCCGTTCTGCATTCGCCGTGCGGGTTGCGGACGCGTGTCCCGCGGCCCAAGATTCGCGGCGTCTCCCCTCCCGGTGTGGCTGCGGTGTCGTGCGGACCCTCCATCAAGGAGCCCCGTAGATGAACGGCCGGAAGCTTCCCTCCACGGCGTACGAGCTCAAGGAAGGCGAGCAGTTCGTCCCCCTCACCCGGGGGCAGACCCTCACCGAGCTCACGGTCAAGGCGGTGATCTCGGGCGCGCTGCTCGGGGTGGTGTTCGGGGCGGCCAACACCTACCTCGGCCTGATGGCCGGGCTCACCATCAGCACCTCCATTCCGGTGGCGGTGCTCACGGTGGTTGCGTTCCGCCTGTTCACCGCATTTGGGTTGAAGCACAGCATTCTCGAGAGCAACATGTCCCAGACCATTGGGTCGGCCAGCTCGTCGGTGGCCTCGGGTGTGCTGTTCACCATCCCGGCGCTGTTCATGTGGGGGATGACTCCTGCGTGGCGCCAGACCACGCTGCTGGCGATGTGCGGCGGGCTGATCGGCGTGCTTGCAATGGTCCCGTTGCGCCGCTATCTCATCAAGCGCGAGCACGGCAAGCTGCCGTACCCCGAGGGGATGGCATGCGCCGAAGTGCTGGTGGCCGCCGAGGGCGGTGGCAAGCAGGCCCACCCGGTGTTCTGGGGCATTGGCGTGGGCATGTTGTTCCAGCTGATCACGAACGGCTTCAGGTTCGTGGCTCGCACCTTCCACGTGGACTTTGCGTACCGGGCCAGCGTCTCCGCCAGCGTGTCGCCGCCGCTAATCGGGGTGGGCTACATCCTGGGCATCCGCATCGCCACGGTCATGGTGGCCGGCGGAGCACTCTCGGCGCTGGTGATCATCCCGGCCATCTACCTGTGGGGGCAAGGGCTCACCGAGCCACTCTACCCCGAGACCGAGCTGCTCATCAGTGAGATGTCGACGGGCGAGATCTGGCACCGTTACGTGCGCTACATCGGCGCCGGGGCGGTCGCCACGGGTGGCATCATCACCCTGATTCGCTCGATCCCGACCATGATCGAGTCGTTCAAGCTGGGGCTCAAACAGATCACTGCGAACATCGATCAGAATGCAGTGGATCGCACGGACCGTGACCTGTCTTTCAAGACGGTCCTCGTGTGGATCGCCGCGATTCTCGCGATCTTGACGTTCGTGCCGGGCATCCTGGGCTACATCGACTCGATCCCGGTACGGTTGGTAGCGTCGGTGCTCATTGCCATCTTCGCCTTCTTCTTCGTCACCGTGAGTTCGCGCATCGTGGGCCTGGTGGGTGTGACGTCGAATCCCACGTCGGGGATGACCATTGCCACGCTGCTCGGGGTGAGCCTCATCTTCTACCTGGCGGGCTGGACCGACATGGCCGGGAGAGCGACGGCGCTCATGGTGGGGACGGCGGTTTGCATCGCCGCCTCCATCGCGGGTGACACTTCGCAGGATCTCAAGACTGGATTCGTGCTGGGCGCCACGCCGCGGCTGCAACAGATCGGCGAGCTGGCCGGGGTGATCACCTCGGCGGGCGTCGTGACACTGGTGGTGGCGTTGCTGCACAACAATGTGGAAGGCGGACTGGGTGGCGCCGAGTTGCCCGCGCCGCAGGCCATGCTGATGCGGCTGGTGATCGACGGCGTGCTGGATCAGAGCCTGCCGTGGGCCTTCATTCTGATTGGCGTGGTCATCGGGACCGTCGCCTCGTTCTTCAAGATCCCGGTTCTGGCCTTCGCGGTGGGCGTGTACCTGCCGCTTTCCACGATGGGCGCGGTCTTCGTCGGCGGCCTGACGCGCTACTTCCTCACGCGCAAACAGGCGCCGCAGGAAGCCGAGCGGCGGCGTGAGCAAGGGGTGCTGTTCGGCTCCGGTCTGGTAGGAGGCGGAGGCCTCACCGGCGTGGTGCTCGCGCTCTGGGTGGCTGCGCGCGGCGGCGAGCGGATCGAGGGCTTCCCGCTCAGATTGCCGGACTATGCGGAGCAGATGCTGGCGCTCTTCACCATCGGTGCGATCGTGGCGATTCTCATGTGGGTCGCCACCCGGTACCAGGAAGAGTGACCCCGCTCACTTTCGCGGTCATCACGGTGATCGTGACCCTCGGTGCCACGCTGCAGGGCACCGTGGGCTTCGGCATGGGGCTCCTCGCCGTCCCGTTGCTGATCCTGATCGATCCACGGCTCGTGCCGGGCCCTCTGCTGGGCACCTCCATCGTGTACGTACTGCTCCTGGCGGTGCGCAACCGGCGGGGTGTGAGGTGGGGAGATCTCAAGTGGGCGCTCACCGGGCGGTTCGCCGGTGTCGCGATCGCTGCCGCGGTACTGGCCGTCGTTTCGCCCGCCCGCATCGAGTTGATCTTCGGGGTGCTGATCCTGCTGGCGGTGGCGCTGAGCGCCTCGGGCATCAAGCTCGAGCCGAAGCCCGGTACGCTTCTGGGGGCCGGGACGCTATCCGGCTTCATGGCCACCACGGTATCGATCGGCGGGCCTCCCATGGCCCTCCTCTATCAGCACAAGTCGGGCGAGCGGCTGCGCGGCACGATGTCGGGCTTCTTCGTGGTGGGGATTCTCCTGTCCATTACGGCGCTGCACTTCGTGGGCCGATTCGGACTCCAGGAGGCCATCCTGGCGGCGATGCTGCTGCCGGGTACCCTCCTGGGGTTCTTGCTGTCGCAACACACGGCCCGCGTGTTCGACCGCGGATACATCCGTCCCGCGGTGCTCACGGTCTCGAGTGTTGCCGCGGCGGTGGTGCTGCTGCGGCAGCTGCTGTGAACTGCAACTTCCCGCTAACCAACTCCGTACCTGTGGTAGTCAGATAACCCCGAGGCCATGACCATGATGAGTATTCTCTCTCGCAGCCTCCGCCTCGCCATGGCGGCGGCGCTGATCCTGCCGACAGTCTCCCACGCCCAGACGAAGCTGCTGCGCTTCCCCGACATCCACGGTGAACAGGTCGTGTTCAGCTACGGTGGCGACCTGTGGCTGGCGCCCGCCTCGGGCGGCTCGGCCACGCGGCTCACCGCCCATCCGGGAAAGGAGCTGTTCGCCAAGTTCTCGCCCGACGGGCGCTGGATCGCTTTCACCGGTCAGTACGACGGGGACGAGCAGGTGTACGTGATGCCGGCGACGGGCGGGGTGCCGAAGCAGCTCACCTTCTACCCGGCCCGCGGGCCTCTGGCTCCGCGCTGGGGTTACGACAACCAGGTGTATGGCTGGACACCCGACGGTAGCGCCGTGCTGTTCCGCACCCTCAGGGACAGCTGGACCCTTGGCGACCCTCGCCTGTACACCGTTTCGTATGAGGGCGGTTTGCCCAAGGCGCTGCCGATGCGGGTTGCGGGCGCGGGCGCACTGTCGCCGGACGGCGGGCGGATCGTCTTCTCGCCGCTGTTCCGCGACTTCCGCACCTGGAAGCGCTACCAGGGCGGCTGGGCCCAGGACCTGTGGATCTTCGACCTGGCCAGCAGCGAATCGCAACAGATCACCGACCACGTGCGGGCCGATCGCGATCCCATGTGGGTGGGCGACAGGATCTATTTCACATCGGACAGGGATGGGACGCTCAATCTCTTCTCGTACGATCCGGCGACGAGCCAGACCAGCCAGCTCACCCGGAGCGCCACGTGGGACGTGCGCTGGCCCAGCGACGATGGTGCGAGCCGCATCGTGTACGAGCTGGACGGCGAGCTCAACATCTTCGACGTCGCCGCGGCGACCTCCACGAGGATCTCGATCTCGGTGCCCGACGACGGCGTGGCAATGCGCCCCAGCCGGATCAGCGTGGCCGGTAACATCGAGGGGTGGGGGTTGAGCCCCAAGGGCGAGCGCGCCCTGTTCGTGGCCCGAGGCGACGTGTTCACGGCGCCGATCGAGAGAGGCCCGACCCGCAACCTCACCAAATCCTCCAACGCGCACGACAAGCACGCGCGCTGGTCGCCCGATGGCTCCAAGATCGCCTTCATCAGCGACATGAGCGGCGAAGAGGAGGTCTACTGGATCAATCAGGACGGCTCCGGCGCGCCGGTGCAGCTCACGACTAACGGTGCAGCCACCGGCATGCGCTACGCACCCGAGTGGTCACCCGACGGGAAGTTCCTGGTGTCGAGCGACAAGGAGGGGCGGATCTGGCTCATCGAGGTCGAGTCGCAGCGCATGACCGAAGTCACCAACGATCCGCAGGGGCAGGTGACCGACTACACGTGGTCGCCGAAGGGCGGCTTCCTGGCGTTCACGCTGTCGGACCCCAGTGGGGTCACCTCGATCTACGTGTACAGCGTGGCTGAGCGGCAGTTGCATCGCGTGACAGGCTCGTACTTCAACGAGTTCAGTCCGACCTGGGGCGCCGCAGGCGACTTCCTGTACTACGTCGCCGACCGCGCCTTCGCGCCGCAGATCGGATCCTTCGAGTTCAACTACGCCGTGGACCGCGAGTCGGGGATCTACGCGCTGGCGCTGCGGCCGGACGTGAAACATCCCTTCCCGCCGCGCAGCGACGAGGTGTCCGTCGGGGAGGATGAAGAGCAGGAGGATGAGGAGAAGGCCGAGGGCTACATCACCATCGCTTTCGACGGCCTCGCCGAGCGCGTGGTGCGCGTACCGGTGGAGTACGACAACTACTTCGGGGTGACGGCCGTCGAAGGCCATCTGGTGTACGTGCGGGGGACGCCGTTCTACTACGGCCGCTCACCCGACATCGACACCGATCTCAAGATCTACTCGCTGGAGGACCGCAAGGAGTCGACGCTGGCGGAGGACATCAACGGCGGCGCCATCTCGCACGACGGCAAGAAGGCGCTCATCCGTCACGGCTCGAGCTTCAAGCTGTACGACGTGAAGCCGAACGGCGGCAACGGCAAGGCCGTTTCCACGGCCGGTCTCATGGTCGACCGCATTCCGGCGCAGGAGTGGGAGCAGATCTTCCACGAGGTGTGGCGTCGCTTCCGCGACTGGTTCTACGTCGAGAACATGCACGGCTATGACTGGGAGGCGCTGCGCGCGCAGTACGTGCAGCAGCTCGAGCACGTGGCGCACCGGTCCGATCTGAACTACGTGCTGGGCGAGATGGTGGCCGAGCTCAGCGTGTCGCACGCGTATATCCAGGGCGGAGATTGGGAGACGCCGGATCGGGCTCGCGTCGCGCTGCTCGGTGCGCGCTTCGAGCTGGACGAGGGCTCGGGCCGCTACCGCATCGCCCAGATCTACCGGGGTCAGAACGACGAGGAGCGCTACCGGGTGCCGCTCACCGAGCTCGGGGTGAACGTGGGCGTGGGCGACTACATCCTGGCCATCAACGGACAGGACCTGATCGCGCCCGAGAACCCGTACCGACTGTTGCGCAACAAGGCGGGTCATCCGGTGACGCTCACGGTGAACGACCGGCCCACCACGAACGGCGCCCGCGAGGTGACGGTCAATCCGCGCACGAGCGAGAACTCGCTGCACTACTTCACCTGGGTTGCCGAGAAGCGGGATTACGTCACGCAGCAGACGGGCGGCCGTGTAGGATACCTCCACTTGCCCGACATGGGATCGAACGGTATCCGGGAGTTCATCAAGTGGTACTACGGCCAAGTCCGCAAGGAAGGCCTGATCGTGGACGTGCGGGCCAACGGGGGCGGCAACGTGTCGCAGATGGTGATCGACCGGCTGCGGCGCGAGCTGCTGGGGTTGAGCTTCAACCGCACCTTCGAATGGCCCGACACCTACCCCGGCTCGGTATTCACGGGCCACATGGTGGCGCTGATCAACGAGCACTCAGCGTCGGACGGCGACATCTTCCCCTGGATGTTCCGAAAGGCGGGCCTCGGGCCGCTGATCGGCAAGCGCACCTGGGGCGGTGTGATCGGGATCAGTGGGCACGGTCCGCTGATCGATGGCGGCAACGTGTTCGTGCCGCAGTACGGCAGCAACGACGTAGACGGTGCCTGGGTCATGGAGAACCGCGGTGTGGAGCCGGACATCGAGGTGGCCAACACTCCGACGTCGCTGGTGCAGGGCAGGGACCTCCAGCTCGAGCGGGGCATCGCCGAGATAATGCAGAAGATTGAAGCCGAGCCGGTCGGCTTCCCGCAGCGCCCGGCGCCGCCGGTGAAGACCAAGCCGTAGGGCGTCGCAACACTCGGTGCAGGAAGGGGCGGATGGTCCGGTAGCAACGGGCCATCCGCCCCGGTAGCTTTAGGCCTTCATGCCGCTTTTCCTGCTCCAGGGATTGGACCTGACCGTCCCCGCCAGCGCGACCTCCGAGCTGGCGGCGGCGTTTCTCCAGACGGCGATCACGCTGGGTCTGGTGGTCGTCTGTGCGTTCCTGTATCAGCGGTATCGTAAACCGTACTTCGGCTGGCTCGCCCTGGCGTGGGCGCTGTATGCCGTGCGCCTTGGCGCGATCCTCAGCTTCGTGCTCACGCACGCGCCGGTGTGGCTCTACTGGCATCAGGTGATCACCGGGTGGACGGCATTGGCACTGCTGTGGGCGGCGCTGGTGTTCTCGCAGGGCCTGCGCTGGCGACGTTGGTACTGGGCGCTCGTGCTGTTCCCGCCGCTGTGGTCGTATCTGGCGATCTATCGGTTGGACAACTTCCTGCTGGCTGCCGGGCCAGCGGTGTTGTTCTTGAGCGTGGCCACGCTGTGGACCGGTTGGGTGTTCCTGCGCTACCACCTGCTCGTCAAATCGGCGGGTGCGGTGGTGCTTGCCGTTGCGCTCTTCCTGTGGAGCCTGCACCACCTCGACTACCCGTGGCTGCGCGCGCGCGGGGTGTGGAACCCGTGGGGCTACTATCTGGACATCGTGTTCGAGCTGGCGCTCGGCGTGGGGATCCTGCTGCTGGTATTGGAGGACGTGCGCCGCGGTCTCGGCACGCTCTCGGCAATCTCGAGCGACCTGCAACACGCCAAGCACGGCGAGGAGGTGCTGGGGCGGTTGCTGGAGCGCCCACTCACGCTGCCGGGTGTGCGGGGCAGCGCGATGTACCTGCTGCAGAACGGCGAGGGCCGGCTCGCGGCGGGGGCGGGACTCTGTGCGGCATGGCCCAGGGAGAAACCGTCGGGTGCTGCTGCGCGGGCGGTGTGGCAGACGGTAGCCACGCAGCGCCCCGAGTTCGTGCGGGACGATACGCCCAGGCGTAAGCGTCGAGAGGGGTGGTACGCCTACGCGGCTGCGCTTCCCATCTTCAAGGGAGCGACCGTAGCGGGAGCCTTTCTGATCGTGGGCGACGCGCGCGACCCGTTCGCGGCGCTGGACGACCGCTTCCTGGTGGCGCTGGGGCAGCAGATGGGCGCCGCGTTGGAGAGCGCGGACCTGTACCAGCGCCTGGCGGAGCGCAGTCACGAGCTGGAGCGTCTGGCCGCGCGCATGGTGCAACAGCACGAAGAGGAGCGCCGCCGACTCTCTCGCGAGCTGCACGACGAGACCGGGCAAGTGTTCTCGGCGGTGCGCCTCAAGCTGGGGGTAATGCGTGAGTCGGCGGGCGAAGGAGAGGCGCAGCGGCTCGACGATGCCCTGGCCCTGATGGACAAGGGGATCCGCAGCATTCGCAACGTGACCAACGACCTCAGGCCTTCGCTGCTCGACGACCTCGGTCTGCTGCCGGCGCTCCGCGCGCTGGTGCACGACTTCGGCGAGCAGAGTGGCCTCTACTCGCGTGTCAGTGCCCCGGACGAGCTCCCTGACCTGAGCAACGAGGCCGAAGTGGCGTTGTTCCGCGCGCTGCAGGAGGGACTCTCCAACGTGGCGCGCCACGCCGAGGCGCGCTCGGTCACGGTGCGTGTGAGTCTCGACATGGGACGCCTGGTGCTGAGTTTGCGGGACGACGGCAGCGGACCGCCGCATGAGGGGCTGCGAGAGCTCGAGCGGCGGGGTCATATGGGGCTGGCCGGCATGCGCGAGCGCATCAACGCGCTAGGCGGGGCGGTGGCGCTTCGCGGCGAGGCGGGCGAGGGAGCGGAACTGGAGGTGCGCATCCCACTGGCGAGCGGGGGGAGCGGATGAGCGAGGAGCTGATCCGGGTGCTGGTGGTCGATGATCACGCGGTGGTGCGTGAGGGCATCCGCAGCGTGCTCGAAAACGCGGCGGGCTTCGAGGTCGTGGGTGAGGCCGGGGACGGCGCCGAGGCAATGGTGCTGGCGGAACAACACGAGCCCGACGTCGTGCTGCTCGACGTCACCATGCCGGGGCAGTCGGGACTCCAGGTGGCGGTGAGACTGAGACAGCGCCTGCCGTCGGTGCGGGTGCTGATCCTCAGCATGCACGACCGCACCGAGTACGTGCTGGAGGCCGTCCGTGCCGGGGCGAGCGGATACCTGCTCAAGGACGCCGGGCCGGCGGAAGTGCGGGAGGCCGTGCGCACGGTGCAGAAGGGTGATGCGTACTTCGCGCCTGCGGTGGCGCAGAAGCTGAGTGCCGCTCTGCGGGGCGAGCTGGAGGAGGAGCAGCGGCGCGGCAACCTGGGGCTGCTGACGCCACGGGAGCGCGAGGTGGTGGTCCTGATCGCCGACGGCCGCACCAACAAGGAGATCGCAGGCGAGTTGGGAATCAGTCCCCGCACCGTTGAGACCCACCGCGAGAGCCTCATGCGCAAGCTACGCATCCACACCGTGGCCGGGCTCACCAGGTTCGCGATCGAGGCGGGCCTGATCAACGATTAGGCAGCCCTAAACCCGCTCGCCCCGCCCCCCGGAAGACGGGCGTCCCGGGACCTCCGTAGTTCCCCGGATGCCCTCTCCGTATAACTCCGAATTACCCCGACTCTCGGCATCACCCATCATTCGTGTCGGTAATCTGGACCCGGCTCGGAGCGGTGGCACATCCCCTCCCCCAGCTGCCGCTCCGGTCGGTGCCCCTCACGTACAAACCGCCGATGGAGGTGGTGTGATGCATATGCAACGTTCGCTCTTCGCAGTCTTCGCCGTTTCAGCCCTGATCGCCGCTCCGCTGAGCGCGCAGCAGCCCCCGGCCGCGGCGCAGCAGGATACCACTGCACGCAACCTGGAGAACCCCGTTCGACTCACCCCGGTGGCGGTCACTGCCACCCGCAGCGAGAAGGACGTGTTTCTCACCCCAACGCCCGTGGGCGTCATGGACGCCCAGGACCTGCTCGAGCTCCAGCCCAACACCGCCGCCGACGTGTTCACGCGGTTGCCGGGGCTGGACGTCACGGGTGTGGGCGCGAATCAAGTGCGGCCCAGCATCCGTGGGCAGCGAGGCCAGCGGATCCTGCTGATCCAGGACGGCCTGCGGCTCAACAACGCTCGGCGCCAACAGGACTTCGGTGAGATCCCGGCTCTGGTGGACGTGAGCCGACTCGAGACGATCGAGATTGTGCGGGGCCCGTCGTCGGTGCTGTACGGTACCGACGCGATCGGCGGTGTGGTCAACCTACGCACCGCAAAGCCGCGGTACGAAGGCATTCACGGCTCGCTGGGCTTCCGTTACAGCGAGTACGACCAGCAGTACAAGGGAATCGGCACGCTCAATGGGCGCATGGGCGACTTCTCGTTCCAGTTGTCGGGAAGCGGGCGCGGGGCATCGGAGTACGACGCTCCCTCGGGGACCTACGGCGAGATCACCCTCGACTCCACGACCACCGTGTTCAACACTGGGACCAACGACTACAACATCGAGGCGTACGCGGCATACGAGATCGCGGGGCGCCACGAGGTATGGGGCAAGTACGAGCGCTACGACGCGGACACCGCCGGCTTCGGCCTGGTCGAGCCAGCGCAGTTCACGGATGAGACCACCCGAATCGAGATCCTCTATCCGTTCCAGACTTTCGACAAGGTTACGGCGGGCTACCGGGGGAGCCGGCTCGACCTGCCGATCGCCGACAACGTCGAGTTCATCGCGTACTTCCAGAACAACAACCGCCAGCTGAACAACAACATTACTGGAATCGTCCCGTTCCCGGGCGCCGAGATCCAGTTCTTCACCGAGAACTTCACCGACATCGAGACATTCGGCGGCCGGCTGGAGGCGAAGAAGCTTGCCTGGGGCAGCGTGATGTGGACCTACGGCATCGACTACTTCCGCGACAACGTCGCGAACGCCGACACCAGTACGCAGATTTTTTCGGGGTTCGGCCCTCCCCCTCCAATGGTGTTCGTCGACAGCGTTGCCAACCTGCAGAACGCGAGCTACGGGAGCGTGGGGGCGTTCGCCCAGGCCGACTGGCAGCTCACCGACCGCGCGTCGCTCATCCTGGGCGCGCGCTGGCAGGACGTGACGTCCAAGACCAAGGAGACGCCTGGCTATCCGGACTCTCTGATCACTAGCGAATCCGACCAGACGATCGTCGCGGCGCTCAACGCGCTCTACAGCGTGACCGACAACGTCACGCTCATCGGCACGGTGGGACGTGCCTTCCGCTCGCCCAACCTGGTGGAGCGCTTCTTCGCGGGCCCGACGCCCGAGGGCAGCGGCTTCCAGCTGCGCAATGAGAGTCTGGAGCCCGAGACGAGCATCAACTTCGACATCGGCGCGCGGTTCAGGAGCCGCACGGTATACCTCGAAGGGTTCTTCTTCTACAACACGATCTTCGACGGCATCCGAATCGAGGCTACGGGCGACACGATCTCCGGCCTGCCGGCGTTCATGAACGTGAACGTGGACAAGCTGCGCTACCTCGGGGTAGAGCTGGTCGGCGACGTGCTGCTCCCGGCCGGGTTCTCCATGGGGGCGAACTACACGCACTTCGACACCAAGGACGTGAACGATCCCCAGAACCCCGTGGGGGACAGCTACAGCAACAAGCTGCTGGCGCATCTGCGCTGGACCGACCCGGCCGGCCGGGTGTTCGCCGAGTACGAGTTCCGCTGGAACGGCGAGCGCAAGGAAGTCTTCACCGGCAGCCCGCCGCCGGTGGGCCCGGTGCTACCGTCGTTCATGACGCACAACGTGCGCGCCGGATGGACGTTCTTCCAGCGCGGTCACCTCAGCCAGCGTATCGGTGTCTCCCTCATCAATCTCGGGAACGAGCTGTACGCGGAGTTCGCCAACGCGGGGTTCTTCCGCCCGCAGCCGCGGCGCGGCCTGCTCGTGTCCTGGGACATGACGTTCTAGGCTCAGAGGAGGCACCGTGCGAGAGCCCGTTCACTTCATTCCGATCGTGACCACGTTCGTCGCGATTGCCTTCGCGATCGTGGTGTTCCGCCGCTACCGCGAGCGGGGCGGGCTTCACCTGCTGTGGTGGTCCATCGGGCTCTTGTTTTTTGGTGTGGGAACCGGAACCGAAGCGGCAACCACCGTCTTCGGTTGGAGCCAGGGCGTGTTCCGCGCCTGGTACATCGCCGGTGCGCTGCTCGGTGGCGCGCCGCTGGCACAGGGCACCGTGTATCTCCTGCTGTCGCGGCGCGTCGCCGATCGTATGACGGTGGCCTTGCTGGCCGTGGTGGCGGTGGCCGCCCTATGCGTGCTGCTCACACCGATCAACTACGAGTTGGTGGAGTCGCACCGGCTGTCCGGCCGGGTAATGGAATGGCAGTGGGTGCGGGCCTTCAGCCCGTTCATCAACCTGTACGCCGCCATCTTCCTGATCGGGGGGGCGGTCTTTTCCGCCGTGCGGTTCAGCCGCAAGAAGGGCACCTACCACCGTATGGTGGGCAACATCCTAATCGCTGTGGGCGCCCTGCTCCCCGGGATCGGCGGTACGGCCACCCGCTTCGGGCACGTGGAAGTACTCTACGTGACCGAGTTCACGGGGCTGATCCTGATCTGGATGGGGTATCGCTGGAACGTGCGGACGCCGGCGGCCCGACGCGCACAGCACGGTGCGGCGATCGCAGTTGCTGCCGAGGCTAGCTGACGGCCACCTTCAACGCAGGAATATGAGGTTGTTGCCCAGCAGCCGGTTGGTCGCGCTCAGCACGGCCCGCGCGGCAGCCCCTGCCGGGTTTCCGTCGATGACTGAGGAGCCGACCACCCGCTGGGTGTGATCGGAGAAACGGCTCGCCAGGGAAGCCACCACGACGACGGTGTCGAAGGCCTTGATGGTCGTGATGCCGAGCAGCTCGAGTTGCACCCGCCCGTCGACCGCCGCCTCCAGAGCACGTGCTGTGGCTTCGGCCGCACACCGCAGCACTCCGACCTCCGAGCTCACGCCCTCCGCGCTGCCCACGAAGCGGTTGTCTTTGTCCCACGCGAGCGTGACCTTGCTGCGGCAGCGGCCGTTCGCAAGCGTCTCGAAGTCGAGATCTTCGAACTTGATGCGGGCGCTTGAGTCAGTTGGAGACACGGTCGTATCGAAACCAAGATAGCACCCTGGACGCTGGCGCGGAACGCGGTTCATTTACCGACCATGGCATACGGACTCCACTGGGAGTGGCGCGGCTTCGGCGCGCTCGAACCTGCGGTGCGGTTGCTCATCGAGGGCCTGCCGCGCCTGTATCCGAGCGACGCAGCCGGCGTGGACAGCTACTACTGGTACCCGGGATGCGACGTCAACATCAAGATCCGGGATTGGGAAATACGGTCCGGGGTCAAGTTGAAGCGGCCGCGCGATCACGATGCGGCGACGGGGTTCCGGCTCTGGCTCGAGGATGAGCGGGAGGATTTCTCCTTCCCGCTCGGGACCGAAGCGGCCCGGACACTGGCGGGTGCGCTGGGCGTCCAGGCGATGCCCCCCGAGCGTCCCATGGGCCGGTGCTCGCTGCTCACCCTGCTGCGCGAGGCGCGTCCCGATCTCGTGGTGGTGGCGGTCCGCAAGACTCGCTCCATCCGCCGCTGGGTTGCGGGAGACCGGGAAGTGTTGGTCGACATTGCCGAGATCACCTCACCGGAACCGGTCACGTCGGTGGGGCTGGAAGACTGTGCCGGTCTGAGCGGCTCGTCGTCGGCCGAGGAGGTAGAGGCGGCGAAGCGGGATGTCCTGGCTGCCCGCGATGCGCTCGGGCTGCCGGGCGCGCTCACGTCGGCGAGCTACCTCGACGCGGTTGGCGCGTGGGCCACAGGCGGAGCCGTGGTCAAGCCGTAGGTGCCTCTGTTCGCCGCGCCCGGCGCACCCAATGCAGCAGCGCAATGACGTCGTACAGCGTGTGCACGGCGATAGGGACGACCAGGTTGCCCGTCAGGAGGAACAGCGCGCCCAGATAGAGCCCCAGGATGGCGGCGAGGAGCGCGTAGGTGCGGGTCACGAAGTGCGCCAGGCCGAACAGGGCACTGGCCACCACGAGACCTGCCATGGGCCCGGCCGCTTGGGCGACGCCACGCTGCACCAGGCCACGGAACAGCGCTTCCTCGCCGACGCCCGCCAGCAGCGCGATGAGCACCAGCTCGGCCATCGTGCAATCGGCGAACAGGGGCACTATGGTGTCCTCCACCTCGCGGCGCAGGCGGCGCAGCGGCCGCCAGCTGGAGCTGGACAGCCACCACATGAGGAGAATCGTGGGAACCGTGGCGGCCGCGCCCCACGCCAGTGCTCCGGGGCTGAGTCTGGCACCGCCAAAGGGCGGTACGCCCAGCAGCAACCCGCCGCCCAACGCAACGAGGAGAAGGCCTCCCTCGAGGGCTATCGCCAGCCACACGACTCCCGCCATGTCACCACTCTACCGCGGCAATCCGGGACGCGAAAGCGGCGGGTCTTGCGGTGAGCCGTGTGGGTTGCAGAATAATGGAGCGCCCTTGCGGGCGCATGACACCTAATTCGCACGAGGGATAGTGTCATGCTGCGTACTTTGAGATTCCTGATCATCGGGGCCGTGCTGCCGCTCGCCCACCTCGAGGCTCAGATGGGCGAGCAGGGGGAGCTGAAGGATCCCGCCCCCCTGTTCGCGTCCAACGACATGCTGGTAATGACCCTCGAGGCACCGTTCAAGACCACCCTCGACGACCGCGGAGAGGACCGGGAGTACCATGCGGCGGTCCTCCGCTACGAGGACCCGGAGGCCGGAGCGGTGAGCCTGGACCTCAGAATCCGGGTGCGGGGGAACTTCCGGGCACAAGAGAGGAACTGCCGGTTCCCGCCGCTGCGGTTCGACGTCAGGAATTCAGAAACCGACGGGACGGTGTTCGAGGGGCAGGGCAGAATGCGGCTGGTCACGCACTGTCAGGATCGTGGTAGCGACCACAGTCGCTATGTGCTGCAGGAGTACCTGGCGTACCGCATATACAACCTGCTCACCGACTTGAGCGTGCGAGTGCGCCTGGCGCGAATCACCTACGTGGACACCGAGGGGGACAAGGAGCCCTTCACGCGCTACGCGTTCTTCTCGGAGGATTACGGCGTGACGGCGGACCGCAACGGGTGGGAAGTGCTTGAGGTGCCCATCATGCCCCCCGATCAGATAGATCCCACGCAGCTGGCGATGTTCGAGGTGTTCCAGTTCATGATCGCGAACACCGATTGGTCGGTATCCCAGAAGGAGGAGGATGAGGACTTCTGCTGCCACAACGTGATCATGACGGGGACCATGATCGGGCCGGTCTACGCGGTGCCATTCGACTTCGACTGGGCGGGTGTGGTGGACGCTCCTTACGCACGCCCCGATCCCATGATGGGTATCCGCACGGTGCGGCAGCGCAGGTTCTGGGGCGTCTGCAAGCCGCGGGAGATATATGACAGCATCTTCCCGCTATTCAACGAGAAGCGGGAAGAGATCTACGACCTGTACCGCGGGCAGGAAGGGCTGAGTGAGGAGCAGGTGCGGCGGACGATCGAGTACCACGACGAGTTCTACGAGGTCATCAACAACGATGGCAAGGTGAGGGGCCAGATGATGGGGGAGTGCCGCAGGATGCGCAGAGGCGAGGAATAGGGATCAGTCTCTTCCGGCCGCACCCTCCAGGCCCTCGCGGTTGCGTATCCGGATCACGCGCCGGGAGACCTCCACAGTGTCCGGCCCCGCCCGCCCCGGGCGGACCTTGCGTCGGTTGGGGATCGTGGCAGACTGGCGCGACACCTCGATCAGTCCCTGCGTCGTGAGGTCTCCCATGGCGCGAGAGACGGTCTCGCGGCTCGATCCCACCATCTGTGCGATGAGATGGTGCGTCAACTGCTGGCTGATGTTCACGCCGTCGTTCTGATCAGCCATCTCCAACAGCAGGCCGGCCACGCGTGCCGGGACGTCCTGCAGCACCAGACTGCTGATCTTGGAATCCGCCTGCCGCAACCGCTTGCAGAAGGCTCTCAGGAGGCCGAATGCGACCATCGGCAGCTCCTCGAGGCAGCGCTGGAAGTCCTCCCGATGCAGGATCAGGAGCTCCGAGTCCTCCATGGCGATGACGTTGGCGGATAACGGCTGGTCGTCGATGAGCGACATCTCGCCGAAGAAGTCACCCTTGCTGCGGGTCGAGAGAATGACCTCACGTCCGTCTTCGGCCGTGAGCACGATCTTGACCTGGCCCGACAGCACCACGTACAGCGCCTCTCCGGGCCTGTCCTCGAACGCGATGATGGAGTTCTTGGCGTAGGTCCGTGTGTGTGCGGCCTGCGAAATACGGTCCAGGTCACTCTCACGCAGTTGCGTGAACAGGGGGACGTCTCGCAGGGCGTCGGCTACGGTAATGGCGTCTCTCATCGGAATGACCGGGCTGCTGATGACGCGTCAAGCTTAAGGCCGGTCGGGCCTTAGGTCAATCGCCCCCCGTTCCGGCGGCCTCCCAGCGGGCTCGACATCAGGCGCGACACGGCCGATAATGTGCCCCGGGGCCAGCACGGGAGCATCGTGATGAGCGAGGTCAAGATTCGGGTCACGGGATGGAAGGCCATCGTGGTGCTGCTCGTCGTGGCCGCCTTCGTGGGCTACCGCTACTACGCCGTGCAGACCACCCTCGAAACCGCCGGCGCCGACGAGCTTCGCTTCTGGCTCTCGGCCGAGTACATGGCTCAGGGGCTCCCCGGGCTGGAGGAGGCCGTGGAGAGCGGCGATGCGGTGGCGGCCGAGGAACAGGCGCGCGAGCTCGTCGCGCGGGACCGCGTCGAGTTCACGGAGATGGGCGCGCGCGGGGCGCCGGATGACCTCGTGGTGCGGGTGAGGATCCGGGTGGACGGCAGGACCCCGCCCGACGGGCGAGAGGTGCGCTATTTCCGCATGCGCCATTCCACCGTTACGGGCTGGCGCATGCGGGCCGAGACGACGAAGCTGGGATATTACCTGGCCTTGTTCTAGGAGCCAACGGCAGCATCGGGGTCGGTGTTCGCTACACGGTTGTGGAGGCGGCTACTTACAGGGCAGGAATCTCACCGTCGTCTCCATCTCCTCCAGCACCTGTTCGATCGCGTCGACCGTGTCGTCCACGTCCCGGTCGCTCGTCTCGCGCGACAGGGAGAACCGCACCGAGCAGTGCACTTCCTCCTCGGACATCCCCATCGCCATGAGGACGTGAGTCGGCTCCGGCGAGCCGGACTTGCACGCCGAGCCGGAAGAGAGCGAGACGCCGTGCTGGTCCAGCGCTACGACCAGCGACTCGCCGCGCAGCCCGGGGAGCGTGAGGTTGAGCGTGTTGGGTAGGCGCCACTCGGGGTGACCGTTGAGCCGCGCCTCGGGGATGAGGGCCCGGATCCTGCTCGCCAGGGTATCCCGCCGATCCCGCAGTGACGCGGTGTCCTGCGCGGCGTGGAGTGCCATCTCGGCCGCCCTCCCCATGCCCACGATGGCAGGCACGTTCTCGGTGCCGGCCCGGAGCCCGCCCTCCTGCTTGCCTCCGTGGACAATGGGAGCCAACTCGAGGCCCCGCCTGACGTAGAGCGCCCCGACCCCCTTAGGGCCGTGGAACTTGTGTCCCGAAAGGCTGAGCAGGTCCACTCCCAGCTCCTCCACGTCGATCGTGACCTTCCCGGCGGCCTGTACCGCATCGGTGTGGAATGGGATGCCGCGCTCTCGCGCTACCTGCGCCAGCTCGGCGATGGGCTGGACGGTACCTACCTCGTTGTTCGCCATCATGATCGAGACGAGCACGGTCTCGTCGGTGAGGGCCCGGCGCAGGGCGTCGGGATCCACCACGCCGTACTCGTCCACGTCCAGGTATGTGACTCGGTATCCCAGCTGCTCCAGGTAGCGGCAGGTCGCGAGGATCGCGGGGTGCTCGATCGCGCTGGTCGCGACGTGCCCTCCGGTCCGACCCGGCGCCATGGCGATGCCCTTGAGCGCCAGGTTGTCGGCCTCGGAGCCGCCTCCCGTGAAGATGATGCGGCGGGGCCGCGCGTTGATGAGGCGCGCCACCTGTCGGCGTGCCTGCTCGACGGCTTCTCGCGCGTCACGCCCGAGGCCGTGGATGCTCGAAGGATTGCCCAGGGTGCCATCCAGGTAAGGGAGCATCGCCTCCCTCACGTTGCCGTCCACCCGTGTCGTCGCGTTGTTGTCGAGGTAGATGCGCCGCGTGGGGCGCCGCCGTTCGGGTGTGGCCAGAATCACCGGCCCGCACGCTGCAGCCGATCGGCCGGCCGACCGGCGCGTGGCCGTGGTGCCGGCCTTCACCTTGGCTACCTCACACAGCAAGGCCTTGTAGACGGGAAACCCCGACACGTCGTCGTAGTTGCCGAGGTCGGTCAGCTCGTTGACGTTCCACTCCCGCCACGCCGTGGGTCCCACCGGCCCGCCGCCGCCCATGTTGCACTCGACGGCGCCGACCACGATGTCGTCCGTGATCCGGGCGCGGAACGGCACCGTTCCGCGCGGGGTGCGGACCTCGACCAGGTCACCAGTCTCGATGCCCCGTGCCTTGGCGTCCTCGATGTTCAGCTCCACGGTCGGCTCGGGGTTGTCCTTGTTGAGTCCCTTGATGCCGTGATGCTGCGAGCGGAAGTCGGTGTGGGGACGAGCGCCCGAGTTGAACACCAGGGGGTAGCTCGCTGCCAGCTCGGGGTTTGCGACCGGCCCCTCCGTGGGCTCGACATACTTCGGCAAAGGCTCGTAGCCGTACTCCTCCAGGGTGCTGGACCAGATCTCGAACATGCCGGTGGGTGTGTCGAACCCGGGCTGGCCGTCCGGCCTCAGGCCGCCCTTCTCCCACTTCTTGTACTCCATCATCGAAGTGGGAAGCTTGACCCAGCCGCCGGCCTGCCGCACGCCCTCCAGATCGTAGCCGGAGCCCTCGAGTGCGAACCGGATCATGGCTTCCTCGGTCTGGGGATAGAGGTGGCCGTACCCCAGCCGCTCAGCGAGCTGCGTCATTATCAGGTAGTCATTGCGCGCCTCTCCCACGGGCTCGATCACCTTCTCCCGCAGCCGGAAGATGGGACCGTAGACCATGTAGGAATCGATCTCGAACATCGTGGCCGCGGGAAGCACGACGTCGGCGTAGGCGGCGTCGGCTGTGAGCTGCCGGTCGATGCACACGAGAAAGTCCAGCTTGGCCAGCGTCTCCCGCCACACCGAGGTCTGCGGCCAGGAGGTGAGGAGTGACGCTCCGTGGACGATGAGCCCCCGGATGCGGTAGGGATCGCCCTCCAGCACGGAGTTTACCAGACCGCTGGCATGCGACTCCCCGCGGTAGTTGCTGTAGATGGGGAATTTCTCGCGCGCCACCGCACGATCCAGGTTCGGGTTCGCCTGGTTGCAGGAGCGGTTGATCGGGAAGTGGGTATCCAGCATCGCGAGTCCGATTCCCCCGGGGACATCGAGCTGGCCGGCCAATGCGAACAGGGTGAGCACGGCGCGGATGGCCTGGATCCCGCTGTTGGAGTACTCGAGACCCGTGTACATCACGGGGCAGGCGCCAGTTGCATGGCAGATGCGCCGCGCCAGGTCCCGTATGGTGTCGGCGGGCACCCCCGTGATCGACTCGGCCACCTCGGGACGGAAGTGCTGCACGTAACTGCGCAGCTCGTCGAACCCGTGGCACCAGTGCTCGGCGAAGCTCTCGTCGTGCAGTTCCTCGTCGATCATCACCTCGAGCATGCTGAGGGCGAGAGCGGCGTCGGTCCCCGGGCGAACGGGGATCCACTGTGCGCCCGTGCGGACCGCGGTGTCCGTACGCCGAGGGTCGATGACTACGATGTCGGCACCGCGCTTCGCGGCAGCCTCGAGCCGGTGCATGTCCAGTGGTGGCGAGTCGGTCGCCGGATTGGCGCCCCACACCACCAGCATCTCCGCGTTCTCCATGTCGCTGAACATGTTGACCAGCATGCGGCCCAGCGTGACGTGCGGCGCAATCATGGCGAAGGAGACGTAGCACAGCGCGCCCACTCCCATGGTGTTCGGCGACCCGAAGGGGAACAGCACGTTCGACGCGGACGACACCGCCACGTCCTTGGGCTGGAACATGTCGCACAACGACAGCTCGAACGCTCCGCGGCCCGTGTAGATGGACACTGCCTCCGGGCCGGATTCGCGCTTGATGGCCTCCAGCCGCTCCACGATGAGGTCGTACGCTTCGTCCCACGTGATGCGCTCGAACTCGTGGGTGCCTTTCGGCCCCACCCGCTTCATGGGGTGCTTGAGGCGGTGCTCGGAGTACACGATCTCCGGCGCGTGCTGTCCGCGGCGGCAGATCATGCCGAGGGGGTGCCCCGTGTCGGCGCGGATGTCCCTGAGCGTCCCGTTCTCCATCCCCGCCTCGACCCAGCAGCCCGCGGGGCAGATGCCGCACACTGCCTTCTTCCAGGTGAGTTCGGGCGTCCGCTGCGTCATGTGCTCACTCCGCGCCACCTAGCTTCCGGACTCCTCATCCAATAGGTAAGCGCGGGTGATCACTATCGGTTCCTCGGGTAGCGCCTCGAACATGGGCCGCCGCGGTCGGGTCGGCACCGCCGCGATTGCGTCGACCACGTCCATGCCTTCGATCACCCGCCCGAACACGGCGTAGCCCCAGCCGTCCGGATACACGCCGTAGTCCAGCTTGAAGTTGTCGACGAGGTTGATGAAGAAGTCCGTCTCGGCGGAGTGTATGTACTCCGTGCGTGCCATGGCGACCGTGCCGCGCATGTTGCTGAGGCCGTTGTCGGCTTCGTTCATGATGGGTCCAACGCTGCTCGACCGGCGACGCAGGTCGGCGGTGAAGCTGCCCGCCTGGATCATGAAGCCGGGTTTCACGCGGTAGAACGTGAGCGAGTCGTAGAACCCGATGCCAACGTGTCGCAGAAAGTTGCCAACGGTGATGGGGGCCTTCTCACGGTCCAGTTCCATCACAATGCGTCCCTTGGTGGTCTCGAGCACAACGGTGGGCGTGGGATCCAACACCTCCGCTGCATCAGACTCTGGCGTGTCACCGCCGCTGCAGCCCAGTACCTGGGGAAACCACAAAGCCAGGCCGAGCGTCTGTCGCAAGTTCATGCACCGCTCCCGTGTGTGTTCACGCTGAGAATGTCGCCCGGGGTGGTCCCTTGGCGCCAGTGTGCCGGTGGCGGTGCGGTCCATCGCGTTTCCGGCACGATACGCTACCTTAAGTCGGTCTTGCCAGCGGAGCATCATTGGACTCCACCGAGCGCGCCAACCGGAACGCCCTCGTAGTCGCCGTGGTCACCGCCGTGGTCATGATCGCCTTCCAGATGGCGGCAAAGGCCACGCGGGACGCGCTGTTCCTGTCCAGCTTCGACGTGTCGGCCCTGCCGAGAATGGTGATGGCCTCGGCCGCGCTTTCGATGGTCGTGGCGTTGGGCGCCGCGCGCTGGATGACAGCCGTGGGGCCGGCGCGACTGGTGCCAGGTGCGTTCGCGGCGAGCGCCGCCCTGTTGCTCGTAGAGTGGTTCCTGGTGGCGGAGTTCCGGGGGTTGGTGGCCGTCCTGCTGTACCTGCACTACGGCGGCCTCGGGGCGGTGCTCATCTCCGGCTTCTGGTCCATGGTCAATGAGCGGTTCGATCCCCGCACGGCCAAGCGCTATGTCGGCAAGATTGCCGCCGGTGCCACGGTCGGGGGGGTCCTCGGCGGGCTGCTGGCCGAGCGGATGGCCGTGCTCGCCTCGGTGGAGTCCATGCTGCCTGTGCTGGCGGCGCTCCACTTGGTCTGCTCGGGCCTGCTGCTGGGAGCCAGGAGGGCACGCGCAAGAGCCGAGGCTCGCAGCGACGCTCCTCGCGGGCGGGAGTCCGTCAGAGCCGGAGTGTCGGGCCTCAAGACGATCATCGGCATGCCATACCTCCGTGGTCTCGTGGCGTTGGTGCTGCTGGTGACGATGGGGGAAGTCCTCATCGACTTTGTGTTCAAGGTGCGCGCCACGGACGCGTTCGGCGACGGCGAGCGCTTGCTCCGCTTCTTCGCGGTGTTCTACACCGGAGTGTCGGTCCTCACGGTCGCGGTGCAGGCCGTCGGAAGCCGCTTCGCCCTGCAGCACCTGGGGCTCACTCGTACCGTGGCCCTGCTCCCCGCCGGCGTCGGCCTGGGGAGCCTCGGCGCGCTCGCGGTACCGGGCCTGCCGAGCGCCACCGCACTGAGGGGAACGGAGGCGGTGTTCCGCAACGGCCTCTACCGGGCGGGATACGAGTTGCTGTTCACGCCCCTCGCGGCGGAGCAGAAGCGCTCGACCAAGGCACTGGTGGACGTGGCGGTGGTTCGGCTCGGCGATATGGCCGGTGCCGCTGCGGTGCAGGTCGTCCTGCTGGTGGTCGGAACGTTCGCAGTCACTACGCTCCTCGGGATGGCCGCGGGCGTGTCACTCGTGGCCGTGAGCATCGCCTTGGGCCTGCGTGGCGGTTACGTCCGCACGCTCGAGCGCAGCCTGCTGTCGCGGGCCGTGGAGCTCGATCTCCAGGAGGTGCAGGACGCCACCACACGCACCGCCATGCTGCAGAGCATCGGGTCACTGGGGCTCACCCAGGTCGGCAGGGCGCAGTCCAGCGAAGAGGTAGAGGGCGCCGCGGCGCTCGCGACGCCGACTCCTCGGGAGGCCGCTCCGGCGCCAACGCTCGATCCCCTCATGCGACGCATCCTGGATCTGCGGTCGCGCGATGTGGCACGAGTGCGGGCAGCCCTCGCAGCGGGCCCGGTTACCCCCGCTTTGGTGCCGCACGTTGTGCCGCTGCTCGCCTGGGACGAAGTCGTGAGCGAGGCGATGACGGCGTTGCGCGGCGTTGCCGGGGAAGTCGCCGGGCAGTTGGTGGACCGCCTGGTGGATCGCGACGAGGAATTCGCTGTGCGGCGCCGGCTGCCACTGGTACTGGCGGCATCTCCCACGCCCCGCGTCGTGGACGGTCTCTTCTGGGGTCTGCAGGACCAGCGGTTCGAGGTGCGCTATCGCTGCGGCCGGGCGCTAAGTCACCTGCAGGAGATCCACCCGAAGCTCGCCGTCGACCGGCAGCGGACCTTTGCGGCGGTGCTGCAGGAGGTCGGGGTGGACAAGGGCGTGTGGAGGAGCCACCGACTGCTGGACAGCATGGAGGACGAGGAGTGGTCGCCCGTGGTGGACGAGGTGCTGCGCGAGCGCGCCAGCCGTAGCCTCGAGCATGTGTTTACGGTGCTTTCGCTCGTGCTGCCGCGTCAGCCCCTCAAGGTCGCATTCCGCGGCCTTCACACCGACGACGCGATGCTCCGTGGGACCGCCCTGGAGTACCTGGAGACCGCGCTTCCCGAGGACATACGCGTTGCACTGTGGCCGTTCCTGGAGGACACCCGCGCCGCCGCGCAGCGGGAGTCGCGTCCCACCGACGAGATCATCTCAGACCTGCTGCAGTCGAATCAGTCCATCGTGATGAACCTGGAACAGGCGAAGAAGCTGAGGGAGCGGGAACGGAAGGCGAGGGGGGATCCGCAGGAAGAGTAGGCGTAGAAGCGCCGCGGCGCCCGCGCCGACGTACGCCGGCCCCCTGCGACGGTGCATCGCAGGGGGCCGTTTACTCCGTGGCGGTTGCCAGGCGGTCGTAACGGCGGCCGATGAGCACGGCCAGCACCAGCCATGCCAGCACGAGCACCACGTTGACCAGGGCGAACTGCCCGGTGCTGATCATGAGCAGGTTGGCGCCTACGGCTACGACCACGGCGGAGAGCACGTCGCCGGTGCGCCAGAAGAATGAGTCGACGACCTGCTTGGCCTTGTACTTCTCTTCCCGGGTCGTGGGCAGGAACAGCGCGTGCCGCACCGTGTTGTTGAGCGAGTAATCCGTCGAGTTCTCTGCCGTCTTGATCCAACGGATGACGCCCAGGATCGGGATTACCGCAATCACCGTGTAGCCAATGAGCGCGATCACCGGCAGGAAGAGTAGCGCGCGCGCGACTCCTGCGTACTTGATGATGCGGGACACCACGAATGCCTGGAGCAGCAGGCCGAGAATGTTCACTACCGTGAAGAAGCTGGAGTAGAAGCCCGCGATTCGCGCCTGGACCTCCTCCGGGCCGCCACCCTCCGCGGCCACGGCCTCCTCGGTCAGTGTCTCTATCGTGCGTCCCAGGATGTACTCTCCGTTTGTGTTGACCCAATTCAGCAGAAGGATCAGGAGAGCGATCATCAGAAGGTAGCGGCTGCGGAACACGAGCTGGAAGGCGCTGCCCTCCGACTCCGGCTCCTGAATGACAGGCTCGGGCGGCGCATCCTCCCCGGGCTCCGGTGCCCGAAAGATACCACTCTCGAGTCGGTACTCCTCCTCGGGAACCTTGAACTCTCCGGTTGCGGTGCGGAACTGTCCAGTGGCCGCCGGCATGGTACCCGTTGTAAACGGATCCGGAAGCCCTGCCTCGGTGCGTCGTCGCTCACGCGAGTCCACCACGTTGGTGAGCATGGCTGCGCCGATGAGGAGTGCTGCGGCGATTATGAACAGTTCGTAGATGCCGATGCCGCTGAGCAGGTTCGGCAGATAGCTGCCGACCACCGCGCCTGCCGAGGCCCCGAATCCGACGATCGGGAAGAGCCGCTTCCCCTCGTCGGTTGTGTAAACATCGTTGGCGAACGCCCAGAACTGAGCGATCATCATCACGTTGAAGATCCCCACCCAAACGAAGAACGCGACACCGAGACCGAAGCCGGAGACTCCGACCTGTGCCACCAGATAGAACAGCGCCAGGCAGGCGACGAAGAACGCCGTCACCCAGTTGATCAGGCGCCGCCGTGGCACCCGTGCGGCAACTGCGCCGTACAGGGGTACGAGCCCCGCTAGTAGCAGCACCTGGCCGGCAGCCGTGTAGCTCTTCACCTCGGCGGTGGCACCGCCGAGTATCAGAGCTTCCCGCACGACCTTGAGCGCGTAGTAAGCGGTCAGGATGAGGAACACGTTGAGCGTGAGGTATAGCACGTTCGCGCTCTCCCCGCCTCGCACGTCTGTGAAGAGGCGCAGAAAGCGGTCAACCGGGCTCGATCGCGACATGCCGTCCACGGTGCAGCTCCTCGTCCCTGTGGGTCCACCGGCTCAGCGGGAGGGGGCGACCCCACGACAATACCCCTGGTTCAAAGGGATGCAAGGCGGCCCGTTTCCCGCCGTGCCCCGCCGTGCTACTCTATTGAAGCGCGGAGGACCATGAGCCCAGAGCAACTCGTAGGCACGACATCAGGCGACTCCCTGAGCCACTCGACCGGCGGATTGCCGCCCGACCTGCTTGAGGCGGCCTCGCGGAGGCTGGGAGTCGCGGCGCTGGTTTGGGCGGGACTGTGGGCGTTCTCCCTGTTCATGAACAACGTGGTCAGTCCGCTCCTCTCTCCCGGGACGCCCCTCGACGATGCCTGGCCCTGGCCGGGCAATCCGGTCGCCCTCGGTGTCATCGCGCTGTCGCTGGGCCTCTTCGCCTACACCCGGTGGCACGAGTGCGACTGCCAGCGTTCGCTCGATCTGGGCCTCGTGTACGAGGTCCTGCTGGCGTTCGCCATCGGCTTCGTGAACCAGTGGACGCCCAACGTCCAGGGGCTCTCCTGGATCTGCGTCCTGATACTGGTGCACCCGATGATCGTGCCGCACACCGTCGGGAAGACACTCGCGGCCGCGCTGGTTGCTGCTTCGATGGATCCCCTCGGCCTCGCGATCACCAGCGCCCGGGGCGTGGCCGTGCCGTCGGCGCCCGTGATTCTGTGGACCTACCTGCCGAACTACATATGTGCGCTCCTGGCGGTGCTGCCGGCGCGCATCATCATGCGTCTGGGACGCCAGGTCACCGACGCCCGCGAGCTGGGAGCCTACCAGCTGGGCGAGCTGCTCGGCAGCGGTGGGATGGGCGAGGTGTATGGGGCGCGGCATCGCATGCTGCGCCGGCCAGCAGCGGTCAAGGTGATCCGCCAGGGTGCGCTGGGGAATCGCGGGGGGGAGTCGACGGAAACCCTGTTACGGCGGTTCAAGCGCGAGGCGGAGGCAACGGCCAGCCTGAACTCGCCGCACACCGTAGCCGTGTACGACTTCGGGGTGACGCAGGACGGCGATCTCTACTATGTGATGGAGATGCTGCGCGGCCTGGACCTGGAGACCCTGGTCGATCGGTTCGGTCCGATGCGTCCCGCGCGGGTGGTGCACCTGCTGCGGCAAGCCTGCCATTCACTGGCGGAGGCGCACGGGGCGGGACTGATCCACCGCGATGTGAAGCCGGGGAACCTGTACGCCTGCTGGTTCGGGCTGGAGGCCGATTTCCTGAAGGTCACCGACTTCGGTCTCGTGAAGTCGGCGCCCGACGTGTCGGTGGACCAGACCAAGCTCACTGCCCCGGGGCTCACGACGGGAACTCCCGCCTTCATGGCCCCCGAGCTCGCCATGAACGACCATCCTGACTGGCGCGTTGACATCTACGCGCTAGGCTGCGTGGCGTATTGGCTGCTCACCGGACACCTGGTGTTCGAGGCCGACACGCCGGTGCGCATGATGGTGCGCCACATCGAGGGCACGCCGGTTCCGCCGTCATCGGTCAGTGAGTTCGACGTGCCACAGCAGCTCGACGAATTGGTGCTCGCCTGCCTCGCCAAGGATCGGCGACAGCGTCCCTCAGATGCGCAGCAGCTGGCGCGGCGGCTGGCCCAGCTCGCGGTGGGGGAGTCCTGGTCACAGGAGAGCGCGGTGCAGTGGTGGCGCACGAACCTGCCCGAGGTCGTGCCGCCCGTCGAGGCGCCCGTGCCGGCGCCCGGCCTCAGCGATCCAGAGCGATGACCCGGCCACTGGCCCGGGCCACGTACACCGTAACGCCGGGGCTCCATGTCCCGCCGCGCTGCACCTGAAGCTCCACGGCCCAGAACGGATGCGACTCCGCCGACGGGGTCGCTGACGTATCACCGGCGGCCGTGAGGTCGAGCCACATCCCTTCGAGCGCCATCCAGCCGCTGCGCTGAGCGCGCTTTCGGTTCGGCGTGACGGCGGCGACGCGACCGCGGTAGCGGGTCGAGTCGGCGCTGTAGATGTTCCGCTCTACGCCCAGGTCACGGAAGCGCAGCACGCCCCGGTCGAAGGCGAAGAAGTCGAGGGGTGGGACGCGGTCGAAGTAGAATCGGGCTATCACGTCGCGCCGCTCGCCGAGCATGCGGCTCACATATCGCGCCGCCTCGGGATCGCGGTACCGTCCCTCGGCCACGGCCGCCTCGAGGTGCTCGTCGCTGAAGGCGGAGATGATCTTCGCGGCCCAGTAGCCGTCGCGGTCCGTGAGGTTGGCGAACGCGCTGTTCGGCTCCAGCGGCTTGAAGGCCTTGGGATTGAAGTACTCGCTCTCGAAGTAGCCGACCTCGTCGAGATCCTCGGTTCGGTCCAGCTTGCGCCAGTTGTCCTGTCGCACGCCCAGCGTTATGGCCCGGCCGAGGCTGGCCGCGAAGTCGAAGGAGTACTCGAAGCAGCCCGTGGGGAAGGGGCCCAGGGCGCCCACCCCCAGTGTGCTCGCGAAGTCGATCAGGTAGTGGCGTACGAAGCGCCGGCCGTCCTCCTCGACGTACATGTCGAGCGTATTGCCCTGCTTGGTGTCCATGTGGCAGAGCCACGCCGAAAAGATCCTCAGTCCGCGGATCTCGCGTCGATCCTGGTGGTTGATGCGGTCGTTGGGGTCGTCCTTGCGGCGTCCCTGCCAGTCGAACGGTCCCATCCACTCGCCGGACAGGAACTGGCTCGCCAGTGCGAGCCAGCGGCCGTCGGCAAGGCGCTCGACGCTCCCCAGAATGCTGTCGAGGTCGGCCGTGGTCAGGGTGCGCTCGTCGCCTTCGCGGGTCGTGAACTCCACCCCTTCTCTTACCCTGACGCGGTCCCGCCGGAACGTGACCACGATGTCTTCGGGGACGTTGTAGCCCGCCGCGTGGAACAGCCGGCCCGAGATCACCCCCGCCGTCACGGTCATCCCCAGGTAGCCCGGCGGATCGAACTTGATGAGATACCGATCACCCCGCGCGTCCTCGATCGTGAAACCGGGCGTCACCCCCTCCGTCTTGGCATCTACGACGGTCCAGGTCACGCTGGTGTCGGGTCCCGATCCTCTCAAGGGGCCACGCGCGACCTGGTCGGGTGTCATGGGGAAGAGGCCGATTCGGTTGGTGAACCACGAGGAGCTGGGCGCCTCGTCCAGCGCGTTGATATTGGCGGCAGGCTGAACGTGGTCGCCCCCGAACGCCGATCCGATGCCGCGCACGATGCGGCCGGGGTGGAAGATGCGGCCGAGGGGGCGGAAGAAGGTCGCGTCTACGGAAGAACGCACCTTGTTGGGGTCGCGCGGAGCCGGGGCCGGAACGTCCGCGCGGTCGTTCTCGTGCCATGCCACGGGGGCGTCCCGCAGCGGCGGCTCACCTGCCGTGACCGCCAGTCCCGTCAGCGCGCACAGCGCGACGGCCGTGGCACGCCTGTTAGCGTGCCGGAATCGGATCGCGTCCACTGAACAGCGCTCGGGTGAATTGAAAGATCTGATCGGTGCGCAGACGGAACACCGATCCCTCGTTGCTGTTGGACCACTCAAGGCGCAGGATGAAGCCCCGGCTGCTCAGCAGCCGGACCCCGATGCCGTAGGAGAAGGTGAGATTGTCCGTCGTGATCTGGTTGAACTCGCCGAAGACCTGCCCTACGTCAGCGAGGAAGTAGAGGTCCATCCCACTGCCGCGGGGGTACTGATATACCCAGAGTGGCCAGCGGTACTCGGCCGACAACACCGTCAGCCCTCGGTCGCGCCAGCGGAAATCATTGAAGCCGCGCAGCAGGTCGGGGTCGTCGTTGAACATGAGGCGTTGAAACGGGATCTCCCGGTCACCTACCGGATCCATCCAAGTCAGGTAGCCGCGCAGAGCCAGCGTGTGATAGGGGAACCAGAGTGGGATGAACTGTTGCAGCTCGCCGCGGTACTGCCAGTAGCGGGTGTCGTCCGGGCTGGTGCCGTGGAAGTAGGTCACGATCGCGCGGCGCACGCCGCCCCTTGTGGGGCGGCCGTCCAGCGGTGCGTTGTCGTGAACCAGACCGAGCCCGGCGGTGAAGCCCTCAGACCGGAAGCCGAAGCCGAACGGGAGGTCGTCGCCGTAGCGCTCGGTGATCCACGGATGGAAATCGTCGTCCGGCTCTCCAGCGCTCACGCCGTTGAAGATCACGCCGCCCACGGCGTGGAGGTCTCCCGTCAGGTTGTGCGCGTAGCTGCCCCCCGCCCACCACATCCTCTGCCGGTAGTAGGACAGGTCGAGGAAGTGGGTCTCGGGCCCGATGCCGAAGTACCGAGCATTCGAGCGGTCCCGGAACCCGGCGCCGAGTTGCAGCTCACCCACGGCGGCGACGGGGAACTTGAGCCCCAGCGTGAGTTTCTGGTCGCCATTGACCGTGGCGTACACTCTGGCCTTGAGCTCGTTGCCCTCGCCGAAGAAGGCAGTGTGCCGCACCGCGAGTCCGCCACCGAAGCCCGAGAGCCCGCCGGCGGTGACGTCGGGCTCGATTCTTAGAACGCCCGGCGGGCGGAACAGAAACGCCAGGATGCGGTGCTCGTCCACGTACGCGATGCTTGCCCCGATGCCGATCCCGATCAGCTTGATGGGGTAGGTGATGACCCGGTACGGCCAGTAGATCATCCCCTCCCACAGCGGCATCGCGCGATTGTGGAACGTGGCGGTGGTGGAGTCAGCCCCGGGCGGGATTCGTCCCCAGTAGCTGACACCCGAGCCGGCTGTTGGGGAAACCGCGCTGTCGGCGGGCACCTGGGGCTCCTGTGCGCATAACGTGAACGGCCGCGCCGGCGCATGGAGCGCCAGCGCGGCCAGTGTCAGACCGAACGCGCGGATAACCGGGAAACCCCTCAGCCCGCGCCTCACGAGTGTGAGTCTACTCCATCTCGAAAACCAGGAACACGCGCTGGCCACGGCGGTCCACGTGGAGTACGACCGGATCACCCGCGTCCATCCTGCGGAGCAGTCCGTTCAGTTGTCCCAGTGTCGTGATCGACTGCCCGTTCAGGGAGAGGATCACGTCGGCTGGCTGCAGCCCGCTGGGAGTGCCCACGACCCCGTAGGCCTGTGCCGCAACCACTACCCCCGTTTGCTCCCTGAGCCACGGCATCAGGCCCGCGATCTGATCGTTCATCTCCACGGCGAGCAGCCCGAGACGGGACACCAGGTTGCGCTCGTCGTCCACCAGGTCGGCGAACCGTCCGGGGTCATTGGCGCGCTCGACCACCGGGACCTGGAGAACCTGCTGACTGAGCGCGCGCCGCACGCTCACGGCCACCATCGAGCCCGGCTCCTTGCCGTACACGTTGACGTCGAACTGGCGCGAGTTCTCCATCGGCTTCCCGTCGAGCGACTCGATGATGTCGCCGACCTGGAGCCCGGCCCGCGCGGCTGGGCTTCCCGGGTACACGTCGCTCACTACGACACCCCAGTTGCGGGTGAGCCGCAGACCGGCAGCCATCGTCGGCGTGATGGTTTGCACGTTGGCCCCGATGATGCCGCGGCGCACCCGGCCGTGCACCTGAATCTGCTCGTAGATCGTCTTCACGATGTTGCTTGGAGCAGCAAAGCCCAGACCTTCGCTGCCGCCCGACTTGGACAGGATCAGTGTGTTGATCCCGACGAGCCGTCCCTGTGTGTCCACCAGGGGCCCGCCACTGTTGCCCGGGTTGATGGGTGCATCCGTCTGGATGTAGACCATGTCCGCGTCTTCCTGCAGCTGGCGCCCCACGGCGCTCACCACGCCCATCGTGACGGTCGAGCTCAACCCAAAGGGGCTGCCGAACGCGAGCACGACGTGCCCGGGGTGAATGTCGTCCGAGTCCTCGAACTGCAGGTAGGGCAGATCGGTACCCTCGATCTTGAGCACTGCCAGGTCCGTTTCCAGGTCAGTGCCCACGATCTCGGCCATGACGCGCCGTCCGACCGGCTTCACCAACGACCGCCCCGGCACCTGATCCGACGCGGGCTCTGCCAGCACCACGTAGAGACGCCGTGCTCCTTCCACCACGTGGTTGTTTGTAACGATGTATCCGTCGGGCGACACGAGCACTCCGGAGCCGCCACGGCGCTGCTGCGCCAGGACCGCCGAAGGAGCCCGCGGGTCGCCCTGCACGGGCGCTACCGCCGTTGAGAAGATCTGTACCACCGATGGTGAGATCTGCTGCACCAGCGTCTCGAAAGAAGTGCTGAGATCGGTGAGAGTTCCCGGCGTCTGCTGTGCGGGGACCGCCGGTGCCGTCAGCAGCAGCGAGATGGTGGTGAGGATCATAGTGCGGCGAATCTTCTGAAGCTGCATGTCCTTCGTCCTTTCACTTTCAGTCAACGGCTGCGAGGCTGGCGCTGTCATTCGCTCGCCAGCGCAGGCGCCAGTTCTCCCCTGTCGCACTTCGCGGGCTCGTGAGCCTGCGGCAGGTAGCTGTCCCACCAGCGCTGCGCGCGCTCATCCGTCCATGGCTCGGCGAGCGGCACTGCCGCGAGGCTGCGTGCCAGCTGCCCCGCCTCCGTCGGCCGGTCGTCGGGGTCCTTTGCCAGGCATGCCAGGACCAGCTCGTCCAGGTCCCGTGGCACTTCCAGCTCGGTACGGCTCGACGGCGGCTCGGGAGTATCGGAGATGTGTCGGTGCATCATCTTCATGGGAGTATCGGCTTCGAACACGAGCTGACCCGTGAGCAGCCAGTACAGCACCCCGCCGAGCGCATATATGTCGATGCGGTAGTCGAGGTCCCGCTCGCCCAGTGCGAGTTCCGGTGCCATGAACGCCGGCGTGCCGGTCGTCATTTCCGGGAGCGTGAGCATCGTCTGCTCCTGGGTCTGATCGGCCTTCACGAGACCGAAGTCGAGCACCTTCACGAAGTCCACCTGGAGCCCCATGCGGGCGGTGTGGATGTTCGACGGCTTGATGTCGCGGTGGATGAGGCCACGAGCGTGCGCCTCGGCCAGCGAGTCGCACACCTGCCGCGCGAGATGCACCGCTCGCTCGGGCGGCAGGGGCCCGAACCGGTCGACCAGATCCTCGAGGCCCATGCCGTCGAGCAGCTCCATCACGTAGTAGAAGGTCCCGTCCTCCGCGACGCCGAAGTCGTACAGATCGATTGTGTGGGGTGAGCGCAGCGATGCGGCGGCCCGCGCCTCCCGCTTGAACCGCTCCACGGCCACGTGCTGTGCTGACGGCTCGCCCGCGCCCAGCAGCTCGGGGCGGATGATCTTGATCGCCGCAGGCCGGGCCAGCAGGCGGTGCTCCGCGTGCAGCACCTCGCCCATGCCGCCCTTGCCGATCGGATCGCCCAGCTTGTACGCGCCCAGCTCCTTGGCCTTGCGCACCTGGCGGCCCAGGCCGTGGATGATCTTGGCCGGCAGGACCGCGAGCAGGGCCGTGAAGTACGTGGGAGCGAACGCGAAGACTGCCTCGGCTGCACCCACGGAGATCTCAACGCCACGCAGCTTGGCAATGGCGAGGCCCAACGGATCCATCGACGCCGCGAGCAGCGATGCAAAGAGGATCTTGCCGGGTCTGTTGGGCGCGATGCTCGGGTAGACCAGAATGATGATCGCGATCCACGACAACCCGTTGGCCTCCACGGAGCCGTACCACATCTGGAGCAAGCCGATCAGGAACGCCGTCACGACCTCGAATCCCAGGCCCAGGTCGAGCAGCAGGTTGGGTCGATGGTGCAGCCGCGCGGCCAGGAACATCATCGCAACGGACAGGACGATCCCCGAGGCGGCGATCGCGCTCCCCGGCATGGGCCACGGGCGGTTGGCGACGAGCATCGGCGTGTCTATGAATCGCGTCGCGGTGTTGGCCAGGAAGAGGCCGAACGCCCACAGCGAGGCAAAGGCCAGGCTCGCGATCCCCACGCGCTTGCAGGACTGCTCCAGCAACTCGCTGGGAAGCGAGATCCAGCGGCCGGCTGTGGTGGCGCCGCCCGGCGTACTGGCGGCCCGGATCATCCGGTCAGCACTCATGGACAGATGGTCTCCAGGTGGTCGAACGCGCGAAACACAACACTATAACAAGGGCAGGGGGTTCGTAAGTTCAGCTGGTGCGCTCGGCTCCCTCGGTGAGCTGCTTGTAGCTCTTCAGATGCCCCAGTGCCTCGGCGCGCCGACCCTGCTGCTCGTACAGGCGGGAGAGATTGAAGTGGGCGTCTGCGCAACTCGGATCCAGCGTGATGGCTCGCTCGTACGTCTCGATCGCATCGTCGACGCGGCTCAAGTCCTCCAGCGCCGTTCCCAGGTTGAATGCCGCCGTGCAATCGCCGGGCCTGGCCGCGAGCGCCAGCCGGTAGTGCTGGGCAGCCTCCTCCACCATCTCGGCCTCGTGCAGCAGGCGTCCCAGGTTCACGTGTGCGTCGGCGTGAGAGGGGTCGAGTCGCACCGCCTGGCGGTACGCGTCGCGCGCCTCGGTTGGGGCACACGGCTCGAGATCCACGCCCAGCAGGTACCACGCGTCGGCGTCCATGGTGTCCTCGCCACGGCGCGCGGCCTCGGCGGCCCGCTGTGCCAGCGGCGCCACGTCGGAGCACAGCTCCGCCACCTCGAAATCGAACAGAACCTGGCCCGACTCGGGGCTCCACGCGGTGCTGCCGTCCCGCACCACGACGTCGTCCCCCTCCGCCGTTATGCGCACCTCGGTCAGAGAGCGCCCCGTGGGGAGCTGGTTGCGCAGCTGCTCCAGGCTGCGACGGATGCGGGCGGCGGGGATACGCTGGGCGGCGAGCTCCTTGGCGGCCCGCAGCAACACCAGATCGTGGAACGAGAAGCGGTACTCGCCGCGTGGCCCGCGCTCTGGCGAGAGGAAGCTGGAGCGCGCAAAGGCGCGCACCTGCGCGACCGAGAGATCGAGGAGCTTGGCTACGTCGTAGGAGGTGTACCCCCTCATATGCGGCGCGACCGCTAGCCGCGCCCTCCGGCTTTCTTGCGCTTGGCCTTCTTTGCGGGCGCGCGGCTGGAGCGCTTCGCCGGCTTGCGCTCCTCGCCGCCGGCGCCGCTCTTGGCGAGGCTCTGCTTCAGTGCGTCCATCAGGTCGATGATCTGGGTCTGCGGTTCCTCGACCGGTGCGGCCGTGATTTCCTCCCCGGCGATCTTGCGCTCGATCTGCTCCAGCATTCGCTTGCGCACGTCGTCCCCGTACTTCTGCGGCTCGAAGCTGTCGGACGCGGCCTGCCGGATTATCTGTACGGCGAGCTGCAGCTCCTCGGGCTTCACATCTCCCTCGCCCAGCGGCACCTCGGAGAAGGCGCGCAGCTCGTCGGCGTAGTGCAGCTGTTCCATGACGAGGCCGTCCTCGAGCGGGCGCACCAGTACGAGGTACTGCTTGCCGCGCGCGGCGTACCGCGCCAGTGCCGACAAACCGGTTTCCTGCATCGCGCTGCTGAGCAGCCGGTAGGCGCGCTCGCCGCCCTTGTCGGGGCCCAGGTAGTAGATCTTGCTGAGGTAGAACCTCTCCACCTGGTCGGCCGGCACGAACTCGGCGATCTCGATCGACTCGGTGGCTTTCTCCTCCATTGCCTTGAGCTCGTCTCCCGTGAAAAGCACGTACTGCTCCTTGGCGAACTCGTAGCCCTTCACCATGTCCTCCTTCTCCACGAGTTGGCCGTCCTTCTTGCAGACGTACTGCTGTTTGAGCCGCGAGCCGCAGTCCTTGTGCAGCCAATTGAAGGAGATCTTTGCCTTGGGCTCGGCGGCCGAGTAGAACTTGATCGGAACCGAGACTAGCCCGAAGGCTACCGTGGCGGAGCCGATGGGTCGTGCAGTCATGGGAGGCGGCACCAGCGTTGTAAGGGGCGGTACTATAGGCACTTCCGGCATCGATAGCAAGACTGGTCGGCATTGGCTATGATTTTGCCTCTCAGCCCATGTCGAACGCCCGCGAGGACCAACCCGATCGCCTAAAGGCCTACCGCGAGAAGCGCTCGGCCGACCGGACCCCCGAGCCGGCCGGAGCCGTTGCGGATCGCCCGGGGCGGCTCTTCGTGGTGCACAAGCACGCCGCCACGCGGCTGCACTACGACCTGCGCCTGGAGATGGAGGGCGTGCTGGAGTCGTGGGCGGTCCCCAAGGGCCCCTCCAGGAACCCCAAGGACAAGCGCCTCGCGGTGAAGGTGGAGAATCACCCGCTGGAATACGGCGACTTCGAGGGGGTGATCCCCGAGGGGAACTACGGTGCCGGGGCCGTGATCCTGTGGGACCGCGGCGTGTGGGTCCCGGTCGGCGACGTCGAGCAGGGGCTCGAGAAGGGAAAGCTCCTGTTCGAGCTGCGGGGCTACAAGCTGCGCGGCACCTGGACGCTGGTGAAGATCAAGAAGAGTGAGAAGGAGTGGCTCCTGATCAAGGAGCGCGACGCCCTGGTCGCCGAGGAGGGGAACGACTTCCCGCCGGACTCGGTGCTGTCGGGGCTGACGGTCGAGGAGTTGGGAGAAGGCACGGATCCCGCAGAGCCGCTGCGGGCGGATCTCGACAAAGGGGGAGCCAAGCGGAGGCAGGTGCGTGCTTCGGGCGCGAAGCCGATGCTGGCCGACACGCGCGAGCGTCCCTTCTCGAAGGCCGGCTGGGTGTTCGAGATCAAGTACGACGGGTACCGCATGATAGCGTCGCTGGAGGGAGGCGCGGCCCGCCTCACCACACGCAACGGGGGTGACGCGACCGGCTCGTTCCCCGAGGTCGTGCGGGCGCTGGAGGCGCTCCCGTTCGACGGGCTCGTACTGGACGGGGAAATAGTGGTGCACGACGATGCGGGCCTCCCCAGCTTTCAGCGTCTCCAGAAGCGCGCGAGGCTGACCCGCGCGATCGACGTCAAGCATGCATCGGTCGAGCTACCTGCCACGCTCTACCTGTTCGACCTGCTCGCGGCCGAAGGCTACGACATGCGGGCACTCCCGCTGCTAGAGCGCAAGGGATTCCTGCGCCGCCTGCTTCCCAGCGTGGGGCCACTGCGCTACTCGGACCACATCGAGGAGCACGGCGAGCCGTTCTTCGAGGAGATCCGCAAGCTCGAGCTGGAAGGTCTGATCGCGAAGAAGGCTGACTCGCCGTACCGCGGCGGCCGGTCGCCCCACTGGGTGAAAGTGCGCGCCGACCGGACCGGCGACTTCGTGGTCGTGGGATTCACCGCCCCCAAGGGATCGCGGGGCGGCTTCGGCGCTCTGCATCTGGCTGCGTACGACGCGGGCGAGCTGGTGTACGTCGGGCGCGCCGGCAGTGGGTTCGACACCGCCCAGCTGAAGCAGACTCGCGCGGAGCTGGATGTCTTGCGGCGCGACGCCGCTCCCTGCACGAAGGCCCCCGAGGGAAAGGACCACCACTGGGTGGAGCCCGAGCTGGTGTGTGAGGTGCGCTACCGCGAGTGGACCGAGGAGGGGCTCCTCAGGCACCCGGTGTTCCTGCGGTTCCGCGACGACAAGCCGGCGCGGGAATGCGAACTACCGGGAAGCGGGAAGCGAGAAGCGGGAAGTGAGGACTTCCCCACCGCACCGCTTCCTGTTTCCAGTTCCCCGCTTCCCGAAGTGAAGCTGACCAACGTCGAGAAGCTCTTCTGGCCCGAAGAAGGGCACACCAAGGGCGACCTGCTGGAGTATTATCGCGCGATCGCTCCGTGGATCCTGCCGTACTTGGCGGACCGGCCGGTGGTAATGACGCGCTTCCCGGACGGAATCGACGGCAAGTCCTTCTTCCAGAAGGATGCGCCGGGCTTCGCGCCCGAGTGGATCCGCCGCGAGAAGGTGTGGAACGAGGACACCCAGCGAGAGCTCAACTACTTCATCGCCGACGACGAAGCGTCGTTGCTCTACATCATCAACCTGGGATCGATCCCGCTGCACGTCTGGGCTAGTCGCTCCGGATCGCTGGAGCGTCCCGACTGGTGCATCCTCGACCTCGATCCCAAGGAAGCTCCGTTCGCGCACGTGGTGCAGATCGCCCGGGCCCTCCACCGGCTGTGCGAGGAAATCAAGCTGCCCAACTTCGTGAAGACGAGCGGCAAGTCGGGGCTGCACGTGCTGGTCCCGGTGGGGCGCCAGGTCACCCACGAGCAGTCCCGCACGCTGGGCGAGCTGTTGGCACGGGTGGTCGCGGCCGAGTTGCCTGACATCGCGACCATCGCGCGGCTGCCGGCGCAGAGGGAGGGAAAGGTGTACGTGGACTACCTGCAGAACGGGCACGGCAAGCTGCTGGTCGCACCGTTCTGCGTGCGTCCCTATCCGGGAGCGCTCGTGTCCATGCCGCTCCGCTGGCCCGAGGTGAACGCCAAGCTGGACATGCGCAAATACACCATCGGTACGGCCGTAACCCGAATGAAGCGCCTGGGCGATGATCCGCTCAGGCCGGTGTTGGAGCTGAAGCCGGACCTGGGGGTGGTGTTGGAGCGGCTGCAAAGCCGGTTGGCATGAGCGGCGAGATGCGGTTCGAGGTCCCAGGCGCGGGATACGTCTCCGGGCTGATGACACGGCCGCCGTCGGCTCGGGCGCTTTACGTTCTCGCCCACGGTGCCGGAGCCGGAATGCGCCACTTCTTCATGGAGGGCATGGCACAGTCGCTGGCGGCCAAGGGCATTGCCACGTTCCGCCACCAGTTTCCCTACATGGAGCAGGGAAGAAAGCAGCCCGACTCGCCTGCCGTCGCAACCGCGAGCGTACGCGCCGCGGTGGAAGCCGCGCGCGACGCCGTCCCGGACCTGCCCCTCATCGCAGGGGGCAAGTCGTTCGGCGGACGCATGACGTCGAGCGCGCAGGCCGAAGCACCCCTGCCGGGAGTGCGCGGGCTGGCCTTTTTGGGATTCCCGCTGCATCCCCCGGGCAAGCCGGGACGCGAACGTGCCGCCCACCTGCGAGACGTGCACGTACCCATGCTGTTCCTCCAGGGAACGCGCGACACCTTTGCACGGTTGGATCTGTTGCGACCGGTGATTCAGCAGCTCGAAGACCGTGCGACGCTCCACGCAGTCGAGGGAGGAGACCACTCCTTCAAGGTGCTGAAGCGCTCCGGGCGCACGCAGGAAGAGGTGATGGACGAGTTGACGGGTGCCGTGGCCGCCTGGGCCGCAACGCTGTGAGGTCATCGATGCCGAGCTACTGGATCCTCAAGACCGAGCCGACCACCTACAGTTACGACGACCTGACCCGCGAGAAGCGTACCAGGTGGGACGGCGTGAAGAACAACCTGGCGCTCAAGCACATCCGCGCTATGCGGGCGGGCGACGCGGCTCTGATCTATCACTCCGGTAAGGAGAAGGCGCTGATCGGGAGGGCCAAGATCACGTCGAAGCCCTACGCCGATCCCGAGGCCGGCGACCCGAAGCTCGCAGTGGTGGACATCCAGGCCGCCGCCCCACTGCCGCGTCCGGTGACCCTCAAGGAGATCAAGGCCGACAAGGCCCTCGCCGACCTCGCCCTCGTGCGCATGCCGCGCCTCTCGGTGATTCCGGCGACCGCGGCCCAGTGGAAGCGGATGCTGCGGCTGGCCGGCGGCTAGCCGTTCGCGGCCACGATCTCCAGGAACCGCCGGGCCAGCGCCGGCCCGGCGCCTGCGTCCTCGTGCTTGAAGAAGACGAAGGCCTCCTCCCACGGTTGCTCTGCGATGCGCTCCGCCCAGGCTGACAGGTGCCGGTCGCTGTACGCCTCCCGTCGCAGCCGGAGGTAGCCTCTCGATGCGGTTGAGACGAGCGGTGTCTCGCCGTCCTCTGTATCCGCCACGCACAACGCCACGCCACGCTCGCGCAACGCGTCGTACACCTGGTCGTCGAACCACGAGGCGTTGCGGAACTCGAACGCCGCCGGCCAGCGGTTGGGCAACAGTGCCAGGAAATCCTGCAGCCGGGCCAGGTCCTGCTTGAGGTTGGGCGGCAGCTGAAACAGGGTCGGCCCCAGTTTGTCGCCCAGCACCGACGCGTTGCGCAGCATGTAGTCGAGCGGCTCGCCCGCGCCCTTGAGTCGGTGCTGGTGGGTGATGCGGCGCGATGCCTTGAGAACGAAGCGGAACCTCTCAGGGACCTGCTCCGCCCACTGCACCAACACCTTCTCCGACGGCATGCGGTAGAACGTATTGTTGATCTCCACCGAGTCGAACTGCTCGCCGTAGAAGCGCAACATCTGGTCGGTGGCGAGCTTCTCCGGATAGAAGCTGCCTTTCCACTCCTTGTAGGAGTAGCCGCTCGTTCCAGCCAGCACCCGCATCGCGACCTCGACCGGCTCGGGGAATCGGCAATCTCCGGCGGGGCGGCGGGTGGCGCAAGGCCGGGCCGACAAACACGACGCCTGGAATGGCGTGCAGTGCGGCCGTATCTTCGGCGCACGGAGCGGGGGCGCCGCATTGCGGCGGCTCTCCAACACGAGGCCTGCGGGGAAGGGACGACCTGGATGGCAGATCGTGCAATGTCGCTGCTGAGGCGGCTCGAGCGGCTGAGAGATACGTTCGGTCCGTCTGTCGCCGAACAGCGGCTGGGACTGCTGCGGCAGTTGGATCGGCGTCGGCTCGGGAGCGCCAAGGCGGTGGCGCGCCTGCATGAGGCGTTGTGTCTCGCCCGCGCCTACCCCGACGATGCCGATGTGTTGGCGCAGGTCGAGAGGATGCTCGAGCGGTTCGCGTCCCGTGGTGACCTCAAGCGGCATCGAGCGGACCTGGAGGACTCAGGCATCGCCGGAACCGCCATCAACTACGCTTTCTACTGGTTCACGGCCGAGTGGCTGGCGCGGCGCTGGCCGAAAGAGCTCTCCGTCGACTGGGAGGCGTTCGAGAACGCGGAGCGCCTGCCCGAGCTGCTGCACCTCCTGCTGCCCTATACGGAGACGCTCACAGTCGACGAGCTGGACTACGAGCCGGGAGAGTGGGTCGAGCAGTTGAAGGGCCCGGGAGAGAGCGATGCGGCATTCCTGATCCGTCGTTTCGCGGCGCTCGAGACCGATTCGTTCGGGCGGGAGGAGAGCTTCGAGGTGCTCGATGTTCCGCTCCGCATCACGCCCGGGGAAGACACCCCCTCACGCACGCGTGCGAAGTACCCGCGCACGCCGGTATCGTACCAGACCGGCCCGCTTCGCAGCGGGCGGCCGGACCTGCGGCGAGAGATGCTGCAGCCGCCGCTGGCCGTGCGGGAGGTGAGCCGGCGCCAGGGGCGCAAACTCATCGACCTCGCCCGTGAGGCCATGGTAACACGCAGCCGCGACCTCGACATCTTCGTGCACGCGGACGAGCGGGATGCGAGACTGGTGGACTGCGGCGAGGGCTTGCAGTTCGCGTGCTTCGGTGCCGTGCCGGAGCGGCGCCTCATGCTCGATGCGGTGTACGGGTTCCTCACCCTGAAGAACGGCGTGCCCATCGGTTACGTGCTCATCAGCGCGCTGTTCAACTCGGCCGAGGTCGCTTACAACGTCTTCGAGACCTACCGGGGCGGAGAGTCGGCATACATCTACGGCAGGGTCCTGGCGACCACCCGCTACCTGTTCGACGTCGATGCGATCGCAGTGCCCCCCTACCAGCTGGGCCACGACAATGTCGAGGGCCTCGAGTCAGGAGCATGGTGGTTCTACTACAAGCTGGGCTTTCGGCCGTACGACTCCGCGGTGCGGCGCCTGCTGCGCAAGGAGCTTGCCCGCATGAAACGGAATCCGCGACACCGCTCCAGCATGGCGACGCTCAACGAGCTTTCCTCGGTGAACATGTATCTGTACCTGGGCCGCCCTCGCGCCGATGTGAGAGGGCGCATCGAGTTGGGAAACATCGGCTCTCGAATCTCCCGCTACCTCGCCGATCGTTTCGGGGCGGACCGGGAACGTGGGGTGAAGACGTGTGCGGAGGAGGCGGCGAGGCTGCTCGGCGTGCGTTCGCTGCGGCACTTCTCGGCCGGGCAACGGCTCTGGTGGGAGCGCTGGAGCCCCCTGATCATGGCGCTGCCGGGGGTGTCGCGCTGGAGCGCGGCCAACAAGCGAGCGCTGGTGGACGTGGTGCGGACCAAGGGAGGGCGGCAGGAATCGGAGTTCGTGGCGTCGTTCGACCGGCACCGGCGCCTGCGCTCTGCGGTCATGGCGCTGGCCCGCTAGATTTCAAGTCCCGCCGAGGCAGCCGTGAGGAGTGTGTGAGATGAGCCGACAAGCCGCGATTCGCTCAGCTGTCGTGGCGCTGGCCTTGTTCCTGGTGGCAGGGGCGGCTCGGTCGCAGGAGCCGGCCCCTGACGCGCAGATGATAGGCACCAGGGCCAACGACCTGTACGACGAGATCATGAGCCCCTTCTGCCCGGGCCGCACGCTCGCCAATTGCCCCTCTCCGCAGGCGGCGACGATGCGCGAGCTGGTCAAGCAGCAGCTCGCGGCGGGAATGTCGGAGGACGAGATCGTCGATTCGCTCTACGGCGTGTATGGCGAGATCGTACTCGGTGCGCCGCGGGCAGAGGGAATCGGGATCCTGGCGTGGGTGATGCCTGCCGTGTTCCTGTTGCTCGGCATAGCGTTGCTGACTGCCTGGCTGCGCTCGGCCGGAAGCCGTGCGACAGCCCGGGCTCCGGCCCCCGCAACCGATCTGGATCCGGCGGAACAGGCGCGGCTCGACGCCGAGCTCTCCGAGCTGTAAACCCAACCGGCAAGCCGGTGAACCAGTGCCCGGCGAGGAGCCGGGGAGGAGGAACCGTATGTTCGTGTTGCCAAAGCGCGCTGCTGCAGTGGCTCTCGTCGCAGCCACGCTTGCCGCCGGCGCTCTCGCGCCAACCAGCGCGCAAGCGCAGAAGCTGCTCGTGGTCAACAAGAGCGGCAACACACTGTCGATCGTGGATCCGGCGAGCCGCGCCGAGCTGTCGGTCATCGAGACGGGTTTCGCCCCTCACGAGGTCGCCGTCTCGGCAGATGGTCGCTTCGCCTACGTGAGCGACTACGGAACGGGCGAGCGCGCGGGTAGCACGATCACCGTGATCGACGTCGCTGAGGCGAAGTCGCTCAGGGCCATCTCTCTCGGGTCCCACACCCGCCCGCACGGCATTACGGTCGCGTCGGACGGCTCGGTGTGGGTCACAACGGAGGGTTCGGCGCACGTGCTGCAGGTGGATCCCACGGAGGGGCGCGTCGTCCGGGCGATCGAGACCGGACAGCGCGTCACGCACATGGTGGTCGTGGCCGGGGGGGCGGGCCGCGCTTATACGGCAAACATCGGCAGTGGTAACGTCACGGCGGTGGATGCCGTCGCGGGCTCGGTGCTGCGGCAGATCGAAACCGGCGCCGGGGCCGAGGGGATTGACGTGTCGCCGGACGGGCGCACGGTCTACGTCACCAACCGCTCCGCGGGCACTCTGTCGGAGATCGATGTAGCGAGCAACGAGGTACGCCGCACGCTGGAGGTGGGTGATTTTCCGATTCGTGTGAAGGTCCGGCCCGACGGCGGCGAGGCGCTGGTGTCCAACGCGCGGGGACGGGAGGTGGTCGCGGTGGATCTGGCACAGTGGGCGGTCGTGCGGCGCCTCGAGGTCGGCGCCATGCCGGTCGGGATTCTGATCACGCCCGACAACCGCACGGCGTACGTGGCAAACACCGGCGACGACAAGATCTCGGTGATCGACCTGGAAGCGTGGATGCTCGACGGCGAGATCGTGGCCGGCGATGAGCCCGACGGGATGGCCTGGGTGCGGGAGTAGGCCTAGCTTAGGCTTCGCTCATGTCGCTGCTCAACTTCACGCGTCTGAAGAAGGAACTCTCCCTCTTCGACGTCTACGTGATCGCCACCGGCGCGATGATCAGCTCCGGGTTCTTCCTGCTCCCGGGCATCGCGGCGGCGTACGCAGGCCCGGGCGTGGTCCTGGCGTACCTGCTTGCCGGCGTCTTGATCATCCCTGCCATGTTGAGCCAGGCGGAGCTGGCGACGGCGATGCCACGCGCGGGTGGCGCCTACTACTTCCTCGACCGTACCCTCGGGCCGATGGTCGGCACCATGGGCGGCATTGGCACCTGGCTGGTGCTGGTATTGAAGAGTGCTTTCGCGCTGATCGGGATGGGCGCATATCTCGCGCTGGTGGTTGACGTACCTCTCACGACCACCGCCATCACGTTCACGGTACTCTTCGCCATCCTCAACGTGATAGGGGCAAAGGAATCGAGCGGGCTGCTGCGCGTGATGGTCGTGGCGCTGCTCGCCATACTCACGTTGTTCATTCTGCACGGCTTGAGCGACGTCCTCGCCCGCCCTGAGGGAGCAGATGTCTCGCAGCGGTTCACGCCACTGCTTCCCTTCGGCGTGGACGGTCTCCTCGGCACGGTCGGCCTGGTGTTCGTGTCGTACGTGGGGCTCACCAAGGTGGCGAGCCTCGCGGAGGAGGTGAAGAACCCCGAGCGGAACATCCCCCTGGGCATGGGGCTCACCCTCGCGACGGTGACGGGGGTGTACGTGTTGGGGGTCTTCATCATGGTGGCGGTACTGGGCGTCGATCAGCTGAGTACGTCGCTTACGCCGGTGGCCGACACGGCCGCTGCCTTCGCCGTGTGGAGCTGGCTGCCGCGGCGGGCGGCCGTGTACCTCATCGTGGTGGCGGCCATCGTGGCCTTTGCCTCCATGTCGAACGCGGGGATCATGGCCGCGTCCCGCTATCCGCTGGCCATGGCGCGGGACCGCATCTTTCCCGACCGACTCGCGGCCACCGGGCGGCTCGGCACCCCCACCGCGGCCATCCTGCTCACCTGCTCTCTGGTCGTGCTGTTCCTCCTCGTGCTCAACGTGGAAGAGGTGGCCAAGCTCGCCAGCGCGCTCCAGCTCGTGCTGTTCGCCCTCATCAACGTGGCCGTGATCGTGATGCGGGAGAGCCGCATCGAGGCCTACGACCCCGGCTTCCGATCCCCCGGCTATCCCTGGGTGCAGCTGGCGGGGCTGTTCGTGCCTGCGGTGCTGGTGGCCGAGATGGGATGGCTCCCGGTGCTGTTCACGGTGGGGGTCACCACGATCTCATTCGTGTGGTACACGTACTATGCCAAGCCGCGCATCGCGCGGGACGGAGCGATCTACCACGTGTTCGAGCGGCTGGGACGGCGGCGCTTCGCGGGGCTCGACCGGGAGCTGCGCGACCTCATGAAGGAGAAAGGCGCGCGCGCCGAGGACCCGTTCGATCAGGTGGTGGCTCGGGCCCCGGTGATCGACGTGGCGGAGACCGTCAGCCTCGCGAAGATCATCGGCCGCGCCTCGGTGCTGTTCCACGAGCGACTCCCGGCCACGACCGACCAACTGCTGGAGGGCTTCGGCAGAGGCGTGCGCATGGGCGGCACTCCGGTGTCGCATGGTGCCGCCTTGTTGCACACACGACTGCCTGAGCTCGACACCTCGGAGATGGTGTTGGTACGCTGCCGCGGCGGAGTCGAGGTGGACATGGAAGACGAGGAGATGGTCCGGCGGGCCGCCGAGTCGCCGATCCGGGCGATCTTCTTCGTTGTGAGCGGTGAGACCGATCCGGGGCGCCATCTCCGTATCCTCGCGCAGTTGGCAGGGCGGGTGGAGGATGAGGACTTCATCACGGACTGGCTTGCCGGCCACGACGAGCAGGAACTCAAGGAAACGCTGCTGCGCGACGACCGCTTCCTGTCGCTCCAGCTCGTGTCGGGCTCCAAGGCCGAGCCGTTGATCGGCAAGGCGCTGCGCGAGCTGGAGCTACCCCCCGGTTGCCTCATCGCGCTGATCCGCCGCTACGGCGAGACCATCGTGCCGCGGGGGCGCACCGTTCTGCGCGAGGGCGACCGCCTCACGATAATCGGCGAGCCGGCCGGCCTGCGGCAGCTCACCCAGCAATACGGCCCACACTAGAGCTTGCCCTGAAGGTCGCCGCTCCCCACCTTGGCGGGCGTAACCACCATGCCTGCGCGAATGGGGAGGGGATCGTGATTCCGCATACAATGTGCCGCCCGGGCGGCGCTCTGCTGCTGGTGTGTCTCGTGGCCGGTGTGTCGCTGCCGGCCCGCGGTCAGGAGGAGATCTGGGACCTGACGCAGATGCCGCTCGCGGGGCACCTGTCGGTGGGGTCGGAGACACCGGGCTACCTGTCGAGCGACTTGCTCTGGACCGACGGTTCGTACATCCAGGCGTGGGGATTGGAGCTCGCCGCGGGGCAGTCGGTGACGGTTGATCTCCTGTCGGACGAGTTCGACGCCTATCTGATGGTGACCGGTCCCGGCCTGGACGAGATCCTCTCGGACGACGACGGGGCCGGAGCGTGCGACGCGCGCATCACTCTCGAGGCGCCGGAATCGGCGCTGTACCGTGTGGTCGTGAACACGCTGAGCTCCGAGGAGACCGGCCAGTTCCGCATCCGCGTCACGGACGAGCCGGGCCCGGTGACTGCCGGGGAGTGCAGCGTCGGGGACGTCGAGCTGTACGAGTGGCTCATGTCCCTCCCGGCGCAGGGAAGGGAGCTGCATGTGGGCCAGGAGTCCCCGGGTGAGCTTTCGGCGTTCGACGAGGAGAGTTGGGACGGCAGCTACGCCCAGGCTTGGGTGCTCCAGATGCAGGCCGGCCAGCAAGCGACGGTCGACCTGCTGTCCGACGAGTTCGACGCGTACCTCTATGTCGTGGGTCCGGGGCTCGACGAGCCGCTGAGCGACGACGACGGTGCGGGAGCCTGCGACGCGCGCATCACGTTCAAGGCGCCGCAGAGCGGTGAATACCGCGTCGTGGCGAACTCGATCATGAGTGAGAGCACGGGCCGGTTCCGCCTGCGGGCCACCGAGCTGCCGGGGCCGGTGACGGCAGGCGAGTGCGACCTGTTCGACGACCTGGAACTCGGCCTCGACGAGGAACAAGTTGCGTGGCTCATGGCACTATCCGTCTCGGGCCGCACGCTGGGCGTCGGGGATGAGGTGCGCGGCCAGCTGACGTTCTCGGATTCGATGAGCTCGGAAGGCACCCTCGCACAGGCGTGGGCGCTCGAGCTGGTGGAAGGTCAGGAGGCGACGGTGGACCTCCTGTCGGACGACTTCGACGCGTACCTCATGGTCCTGGGGCCGGGTCTGGAGCCGCTGTGGGACGACGATGGTGCCGGAGCCTGTGACGCGCGAATCACATTCACCGCGCCCGAGACCGGTGCGTACCGCGTGATCGTGAACACGGTTCTGGGTGACGCCTCCGGCCAGTTCCGCTTGCGCGCCACGGATGAGCCGGGCCCGATCACGGCCGGCGAGTGCGAGACGCTGGGTGATCTCGAAGAGTTCCTGGAGGAGTTCGAGTCGGAGCTGGGCGAGATGTCCGATTGGCTGCTCGCGCTCCCCCCGGTCGGCAGCCTTCGGGTGGGTGAGGAGGTGACGGGGGAGCTCACCGCTGCCGATCCGGTCAGCGACTGGGACGATACCCATGTGCAGGTCTGGGAGCTCGTGCTCCAGGCCGGCGAGCAGGCAACGGTGGACCTGCTGTCTACCGAATTCGACGCGTATCTCATGCTGGTGGGGCCGGGGATCGACGGAGTGGAGATCAATGACGACGGCGCCGGCTCGTGCGACGCGCGGCTCTCGATCACAGCGGGCGAGGGCGGGACCTTTCTGGTGGGCGTGAACACCATCAGCGCTGGGGCCACGGGGAGCTTCCGGCTGAGAGTGACCGAGGAACCCGGACCGGTGAACCCTGGAGAATGTGGTGTGATGTAGCGCCCCCGGCTGTGCGTCGGGAAGCTGTAGGCTGGGTGCTTGCGGGGGACCGTCCCCAGACCGCAGGATTATAGGGGGACACGGCAAGGGGGTCGCCATGACGGTGACGAAGCTCAAGGCGTATCTGGACGAGAACCGGGTTCGCTACGTGACCATTACCCACTCGCCGGCGTACACCTCGCAGAAGACGGCTGCGTCGGCGCACGTCCCCGGCAAGGAGCTGGCCAAGACGGTCATCGTGAAAGTGGACGGCAAGCTCGCCATGGCCGTATTGCCTGGCTCCTTCCAAGTCGACTTCGGCCTGCTGAAAGAGGCCTTGGGTGCTTCCAAGGTCGAGCTGGCCTCCGAGGACGACTTCCGGGACACATTCAGTGACTGCGAGGTGGGTGCCATGCCGCCGTTCGGAAACCTCTACGACATGCCGGTCTATGTGGCGGAATCGCTGTCGGAGGACGACGAGATAGCGTTCAACGCCTGCTCGCACACCGAGCTGATCAGAATGTCGTACGAGGATTTCTCGCGGCTGGTCGAGCCCACGCTCGTGAAGTTCGCTGCGACCGCCCGCCCATAGAGTGCGTGCGGCCTCGGTGACGGATGGGGGGACCCAAGTGGTCCCCCTTTGCGTGATGTTACATTCTTTGCCTCACACTTCACGGAGCCCCTGATGCTGAGTACTCCCGCGGTGTATCGAGGGTGGTGGCTGGCGCTGGGCGCGGTGCTGTTCGGCTCCCATGACGTTGCGGGGCAGCAGCCGAGTGCCATCCAGACACGAGCCGAGCGCACGGCGTACCGGGAGACCAGCTCGTACGGCGACGTGATGGCGTTCCTCGAGTCCGTGGCGGGCGCCTCATCCAAGATCCACCTCACGAGCTTCGGTTACTCGAACGAAGGCCGACTCTTGCCGCTAGTCGTGGTGGGAGAGCTCGACGAGGCCGGACCGGAGGCCGTGCGCCGCAACGGAAGGGTGCGGGTGTACGTGCAGGGCAACATCCACGCCGGTGAGGTGTGCGGCAAGGAAGCGGCCCAGATGCTGCTGCGGCGGATCGCCCAGGGCGAGCACGCCGCGTGGCTCGATTCGGTCGTGCTGCTCATCGCCCCGATCTACAATGCCGACGGCAATGAGCGGGTACGTCTCACCAACCGGCCGCGGCAGCACGGGCCCGTGGGCGGTATGGGCCAACGCGCCAACGCGCAGGGGCTCGATCTCAACCGCGATCACGTGAAGCTGGAGTCACCCGAGGCCCGCGCGCTGGTCAGGCTACTGCGCGACTACGATCCGCACGTGGCGCTGGATCTGCACACGACCAACGGAACGCACCGGGCTTACCACCTGCTCTACGCGCCGCCTCTGCATCCCAATACGGACGGGAACATCGTGCGGCTGCTGCGCGATTATTGGCTGCCGGCTGTGACCGAGGCGATCAAGTCGAGGCGCGGGTGGGACTACTACTACTACGGCAATCTGCCGTGGCCCGGCAGCCAGGCCGAGCGAGGGTGGTACACCTACGACCCCCGCCCCCGCTACAACACCAACTACGTGGGGCTGCGCAATCGCATAGGCATCCTGAGCGAGGCCTATGCCTACGCCACCTTCGAGGAGCGGGTGCTCGGCACCCTGTGGTTCGTGGAGGAGGTGGTGGATTATGCATACCGCCACGCCTCGGCCATTCAGCAGGTTGTGGCTCAGGCCGACCTGCGGTCCGTAGTGGGGCAGTCGCTCGCACTGCGGGCGACCCACGAGCGATCCGACTCGGTGGGGATCTTGCTCGGCGAGGTGATCGAGGAGCGCCATCCCTATACGGGACGGGCGATGTTCCGCCGAGCGGAAGTGGTTCATCCCGAGCGGCTTCCTCAATTCCAGACCTTCCGGCCCACCGAGACCGAACGGGCGCCCGGCTTCTACGCGGTTCCGCCCGGGCTTGACGACGTGCTCGACCTGCTCGACGATCACGGCGTCGCGTGGAGCCGCCTCGACGCGCCGGTGACCCGTACCGTCGAGCGGTTCGTGATCGACTCGACGTCGCTCGCGGAGCGGGAGTACCAGGGCCATCATCAGCGCACGATCCATGGGCGCTACGAGACGGTGCAGACGGAGCTGCCGGCGGGCACGGCTATCGTGCCGGTCGGCCAGCCCCTGGGCCGCCTGGCTTTTGCGCTATTGGAGGCGCGCTCCGACGACGGCGCCCTGAATTGGAACGTGCTCGACGAGGCCATCGAGGGCGCCGCGTTCTACCCCATCCTGCGGCTGGCGCCGGAATAGGCCACCGATCCTGAGACTCAGACTCTCCACAGGAGGTCGAAGATTCCCATGACGTGGAAACGCACGCCGGCTCTCATGTTGCTCGCGGCCCTGGTGGTCGGGGGAGCGTCACTCACACCCCTCGCGGCCCAGCAGGAATCCCTTGCCGAGCGCTACCGGGCGGTCGCCGATCGCATCATCGACGCGGCTCTGGCCGACAGCTCGGCCTATGAGCGGTTGGGCCTGCTGGTCGACGGATTCGGTCACCGATTCAGCGGGTCTGAAAGCCTCGAGCGGGCGCTCGACTGGATCCTCGAAGAGATGCAGCATGACGGCCTGGAGAACGTGCGCGGTGAGGAGGTGATGGTGCCACGCTGGATCCGGGGCGAGGAATCGGCAGTGTTGCTCGAGCCCCGCGTCAAGTCACTGCCCATGCTGAGCCTGGGAGGCAGCGTCGCGACGCCGCCAGAGGGCGTCACGGGCGAGGTGCTCGTGGTAGGCAGCTTCGATGAGCTCGAGGCGCGGGCCGGCGAGGCCGAGGGCAAGATCGTGCTGTTCAATGTGCCGTTCACAACCTACGGACGGACGGTGCGCTACCGGGGGCGCGGCGCAATTGCGGCGGCGCAGGTCGGCGCCGTGGCAAGCATGATCCGCTCGGTCACGCCCCACTCGCTGTCCACGCCGCACACCGGCGCGATGGGCTACAACGACTCGGTGCCGCGCATTCCCCACGTAGCGCTCACGGTGGAGGACGCCGAGTTGCTGCAGCGGATGGCGGATCGGGGTGAGCGCATCGTGGTGCGCCTGTCGCTTTCGGCGCGGCAAGAGCCCGACGTACCGTCGCGCAACGTGATGGGCGAACTCGTGGGCTCGGAGCGACCCGACGAAGTCGTCGTGATGGGAGGGCACATTGACTCGTGGGACGTGGGACAGGGCGCGATGGACGACGGCGGTGGCTGCGTGGTGGCGTGGGAGGCCGTCCGGCTGCTGCAACGGCTCGGGCTGCGGCCGCGACGCACGGTGCGGGTGGTAATGTGGACCAACGAAGAGAACGGACTGCGTGGAGGCCGCGCCTACCGCGACGCTCACCGTGGCCAGCTCGACCGGCACGTGCTCGCAATCGAGTCCGACGGGGGCGTGTTCGAGCCTCGAGGCTTCGGCTTCTCGGGCTCCGACGAGGCCCTCGCCATCGTGCGGCAGATTGGCAGCCTGCTCGAGCGCATCGGCGCGGGCACCGTCACCGAGGGCGGTGGCGGGGCCGATATCTGGCCCATCATGCAGGAAGGGGTCCCCGGCATGGGGCTCCGGGTGGAGGGCGAGCGCTACTTCTGGTACCACCATACCGAAGCCGACACGCTGGACAAGCTCGACCCCCGGGAGATGGCGCTGTGCGTGGCGGCGATGGCCGTGATGGCGTACGTGGCGGCCGACCTTCCCGAGCCCCTCCCGCGGGAGGGCGACGCGGGAACCGGAACCGGCCCCGCCCCATTGTTCTAGGGTACCCCTGAGCGGAGGACATCCATGAGTTTCCGTGCCTTTGGTGGCCTCGCCCTGGCGGGCTGCCTCGCCCTCACCGCGGCGTGCGCCACCGGCGAGGAAGCCGATGAGGCGACGATGGACAGCATGCCGGACACGACGGCCGCGTCGCTGTGGGCGCACCTTCAGGAGACCGGCTACACGGAGTGGGCTACGTGGCCCGGCAAAGGAAAGCTGTATGCCGGCACCGAGCCGCACGGCATGCTGCTCACGACCTACGTGAACGACCTTGCCTTGGACGCCATCACCAACAAGGCCGGTGCGATGTCGGCGGGCGCCATCGTAGTGAAGGAGAACTACATGCCCGACAGCATGCTGGCGGCCGTCACGGTGATGTACAAGACCGAGGGATACAACCCTCAGTTCAACGACTGGTTCTTCGTGAAGCGGTTGGCGGACGGCACTGTGGAGGCTTCGGGGCGGGTCGGGGGGTGCCAGGGTTGCCACTCGCAAGTGGCGGCCAACGACTACCTCTTCACGGGCTCACTGACACAGTAGTAAGAGTGGTCGATATCGCAGCGGCCGGGCCCCCGGGCCCGATGGACGCCGGCCGCCCCGGTGTATTACCCGCGCTTGGAGAGCGACTCCAGCGCCTCCAGCTGGGTGCGGGTGCCGAGGGCAATGAGCACGTCGCCGGGCTCGAAGCGCATCTCGACCGGCGGGTTCGTCATGATGGCGCCCTCGTCATGGCGGCGCACGGCCAGCACGTTCGCCCCCGTCAGCTTCCGCACCTCCGCCTCGTGCGCGGTCTTGTTGTGCAGCTCACTGCCCGACCCGATGTGACACTCCTCGAGCCACAGCTCCAGGCCGCCCGAGTGCATCACCACGTCGAGGAAGTCGGTTACTGAGGGGTAGAGCAGCTGCCGCGCGATGCGCCGGCCGCTCAGGGTGTACGGTGAGATCACGTGGGTGGCGCCCGCCCGAATCAGTTTGGGCTCGGTCGCCGGGTCGTTGGCGCGTGCCACGATCGGAAGCTTGAGGTTGAGCGTGTGGGCGCTCAATGCGACGAACAGGTTGGTGGCGTCGTCACCCGTGGCCGCCACCAGCCCGGAGGCGCGCTCGATTCCGGCGCGCAGCAGCACGTCGTCGTCGGCCGCGTCACCGACCACTACGAGGGTGCGCGGAGGAACTTCCTTGAGCGCCTCCTCGTTCGGTTCAACCACCACGCACTGCCGTCCCTTACTCTCCAGGTCGAGCTGCACCTGTTGGCCTACGCGGCCGTAGCCACAGATGACATAATGTCCGCTGAGATCGTCGATGCGCTGCTGCATACGTGCCTTCCGAAGGGAGCCGGTTAGCTCACCACTGATGATGTACTGGGAGATGGCGGCGAAGAGGTAGGTGACCGCGCCCACGCCCGCGACGATCAGACCCGCAGTGAAGAGCCGGCCGGCCTGCGAGAGGGGGCGCACCTCGCTGAACCCGACGGTCGAGAGCGTGATGACCGTCATGTAGAGGGACTCGAAGAAGTCCCAGCCCTCCAGGGTCATGTAACCCAGCGTCCCCAGCGCGACGACCGATCCGAAGCTCACGGCGAACATCGCCAGTCGTCGGCGCATGCGGCGGCGCTGGTACCGATACCCGCGTACCGATGGCATTGCTATCAACATGGGGAGGCCGAGGTGGGCGGGCAACCCGGTGCGATGCGCGCCTGGCCACTCCCGGGCGGGAGCCGTATTGTAGAGCGCACGCGGGGCCGCCCTCGCGGCGCGCACTCACGACATTTCATTCATCGGGGGGCACAATGCCGGATCATGTGTACAAGATGACCGAGCTGATCGGTACATCGGACAAGAGCATCGAGGACGCCGTCAACGGTGCGGTGGCCCGCGCCAACAAGACCGTGCGCAACATGCGCTGGCTCGAGGTGAAGGAGGTCCGGGGGCACATCGAGGACGGGGTGGTCTCGGAGTGGCAGGTGATCATGCGGATCGGCTTCACACTGGAGGCCTGATGAGACCAGGGATCGCTGGTGCGGTGCTCTTGCTGATGCTGGCCTCGTCTCCGGCATGGGGGCAGGGAAGGGATCTCAAGGTGTACATCTCGGCCGACATGGAAGGTGTGGTGGGTGTCGTGACGGGAGAGCAGCTCGGACCGGGCGGCTTCGAGTACTCCAAGGCGAGGGAGTACATGACGCAGGAAGTGCTGGCAGCGATTCGGGGCGCGCGCGCGGCGGGCGCCACCGAAATCCTGATCTCCGATTCCCACGGGAACGGGCAGAACCTGTTGCTCGACGAGCTTCCACCCGACGTGACGGTGGTTCGCTCCTGGCCGCGGCCGCTCATGATGATGGAGGGCATCGACTCCAGCTTCGACGCGGCCATCTTCATCGGTTACCACTCGGGCACCACCAACCCCGACGGGGTGCGTGCGCACACGATGTCGAGCGGACGCCTGGCCGACATCCGGCTAAACGGCCAGTCTGTGCCGGAGGGCGGCATCAACGCGGCCATCGCGGGGCATTTCGGGGTCCCCGTAGTCATGGTGTCGGGTGACGACGCAGCGGTGGCGGAGGTCAGCCACGTGGTGGGCGACATCGAGGGAGCCGTGGTCAAGTGGAACAACAGCTTCCACTCGGCCAGGACGCTGATGCCCGAGGCCGCCTATCGGCTCATCGAAGAGAAGGTGACGACCGCCCTGCGGCGTCTGGGTGACTTCGAGCCGGTCGTGCTGGAGGGGCCCGTCACGCTGGACGTGCGATTCAAGAACTACCGGCCGTCCCAGCTGCTTGCCTACCTCTCCATCGTGGAGCGTACCGACGCCCACTCGATTCGCTACGTGGGGGAGGACATGGTGGCGGTCTCCATGTTCCTCGAGTTCATGCTGAGCTACAACGCCGGGCTGGAGCCTTAGGCCGCACTCCCGCGCGTGCAACGCCCCCGGGAGGCACTACCTCCCGGGGGCATGTTCACACCGTGCGGGCGTGCTAGACGTAGGTCTCGTAATGCGGGTCGTACATCTGCGACCGCACCAGCGCCATGATGTCGCGGGGACGCCGGCGGCGTGCCAGTCCCTCGTCCCACGCGTACTCCGCGACCGCCGCGGCAATGGTCGCCGACACCTCGCGGATCGCAGTGAGTGGGGGCAGAATGGCGCCCTGCTTCAGCTCGTCGTCCGTCGTCATGTCCGCGGCGGCCTTGGCGGCCACGTAGAACATTTCGTTCGTCACGTGTCTCGTCCGCGATACCACCGCGCCGAGTCCGAGGCCCGGGAAGATGTAGGCGTTGTTTCCCTGTGTGGGGACGTGCCGCCTGCCCTTGTACGTCACGGGGTCGAACGGGCTCCCACTCGCGAAGATCCCCCGGCCGTCGGTCCACTCGTAAGCCTGTTCCGCAGTGCATTCCGCCTTGGAGGTCGGGTTCGACAGCGCGAACACGATCGGCTGTTCGTTGATCTCGGCCATGCGGCGGACGATCGGCTCGGTGAACGACTGCGGCCGGCCCGAGACGCCGATGATCGCCGTCGGCTTGGCGGCCTCGATGGCCGCCGGCAGGTCCGGCAGGAATGCGTGCTCGCGAGCCCACGGGACCTTGTGGTCCGCCAGGTCCTTGCGCGACGTCACGACCAGCCCCTTGGAATCCACGAACCACATACGGATCTTCGCCTCGTCGCGCGACATCCCCTCGCGCACCATGGCCGAGGCGCAGAGCTCGGCAATGCCAATGCCGGCCTCGCCTGCGCCGAGGAACAACAGCGTCTGCTCCGTGATGTCCTGGCCGGTGATGCGGCCGGCACCGAGCAGCCCTGCCAGGGTCACGGCGGCCGTACCCTGAATGTCGTCGTTGAAGGTGCAGATGCGGTCACGGTACTTCTCGAGGAGCCGGAAGGCGTTCAGCGTGGCGAAGTCCTCGAACTGCACCAGTGCGCGGGGGAACACCTTCTGCGCGGCGGTGATGAACTCGTCGACGATTTCGTCGTACTCGTCGCCGCGGAGTCGCCGGTGGCGCATGCCGATGTACAGCGGATCGTTGAGCAGATCCTCGTTGTTGGTGCCCACGTCGAGCGTGACGGGCAGCGAGTGCCGCGGGTGCACCCCGGCGCACGCGGTGTACAGGGAGAGCTTGCCGATGGGGATGCCCATACCGTCGGCACCCAGGTCGCCGAGCCCGAGAATGCGCTCGCCGTCGGTGACGACGATGACGCCCACATCCTTCTCCGGCCAGTTGCGCAGCACTTTGGCGATCATTCCCTTGTGCGCGGAGGAGACGAAGAGCCCGCGGGGCCGCCGGAAGATGTGCCCATACTTGGCACACGCCTCTCCTACCGTGGGCGTGTAGATGATGGGCATCATCTCGTCGATGTTGTCGATGATCGTGCGGTAGAACAGGGTCTCGTTGCGGTCCTGCAAGGAGGTCATGAAGATGTACTTCTCGAGCCCGTTCGGCTTCTTTCTGTAGTTCTCCAGGACCCGGGCCTGCTGCTCCTCGATGGTGTGGACGTGCGGCGGCAGCAGCCCGCGGATCTTGAGCGCATCGCGTTCCGCATACGTGAACGCCGTGCCTTTGTTGAGCCTGGGGTCGAGGAGAAGCACGGCACCCGAGGGGATTCCGGGCTTGCCTCCCTCGCGCGCCGCCTGCTTCTGCCGGGCAGCGTCGGCGACCTTCTGGGCCTTGCGCGTGGCCTGCTTGACTGCCCGCTTGGCCTGCTTGATTCCCTTCTGCGTAGTCTGCTTGACTGCCCGCTTGGCCTGTTTGATTCCCTTCTGCGTGGCCTTCTTGGCGGTACGCTTGGCTCGCTTGATTCCCTTCGCCGTAGTCTTCTTGGCGTCGCGGGCGGCCTTTCTCACCGACTTGGCGGCCTTCTTGACTCGGCGCTTCGCTTGCTTGCGCGATCGCTTCAGTTTGTCGGTGGGCACGGCATCCTCCCCCTTGTATGGCGACGCGTAGCCGCTACCCGCCCGGTCGCGCGCGGCGCGAGAGTGCGGGCGCTCGTAGCCGCTACCCGCCCGGTCGCGCGCGGCGCGAGAGTGCGGGCGCTCGCCTACCCGTCCATGTCCGTGTGGGATTCACCAGTTGTGCTGGATGTGGAGACGGTCCTCATGCAATGGTGGAAGATACTCAAGGGGCCTTCAGGTTTGGTGCAAGCCCTCCTGAACGGGCCTTCATAGAGTCCGCGAGGTTCGGAGCGTCTCTAGCGCAGGAGTTCCAGAAAGACCCCGGCCGCCACCGCGGAACCGATGACCCCGGCCACGTTGGGACCCATCGCCGGCATGATGGGGTTCACGCGACCGTCGGTGGACTCCGACACGAAGTTCTGCACCACCCGAGCGGCCATGGGTATCGCCGAGACGCCGGCGGCCCCGATGCAGGGATTGATCTTGTGGCGCAGGACCAGGTTGAGTCCCTTTGCGAAGACGATACCCCCGACCGTGCTGAAGGAGAACGCGACGGCACCCAAGACCAGGATCAGAATGGTGCGGTACGAAAGGAAGCTCTCCGCCTGCATGGTGGCCCCGACCGCAATTCCGAGGAAGATGGTGACGATGTCGATCAACGCGCCGCCCGCGGTCCTGCGCAGCCGCTCGGTTACGCCACTTTCTCTCAGAAGATTCCCGAACATCAGCATCCCGATGAGCGGCGCGCTGGTTGGCACCGCCAACGATGCGACTACCCCGGTCACGATGGGGAACAGGATCACGGCCGTTTGTGACACCGGGATCGCCTGCGGCATGTCGATGGCCCGCTCCTCCTTGGTGGTGAGCAGGCGCATGATGGGAGGCTGGATGATCGGACCCAGCAGGTGCGGCGCCAGCTGGGATGCCAGGAAGATGGAGGTGGGTCCGTCCGCCCCGCCGATGATCCCGATCGAGGCGGCCTCCTGAGCGTTGAACCCCAGCAGGAACGCCGCCGCGAGCGCGGCCACGAAGATCCCGAGCTGAGCCGCCGCGCCGAGGAGGAACGTCAAGGGACGTCCGAGCAACGGGCGGAAGTCCGTGAGCACGCCCACTCCCAGGAAGATCAGGGGTGGAAGCAGTTCCGTGCGGATGCCTGTGCGGTAGATCAGTGCGATGATCCCCTCCCCATACGATGCCATGTTGGCGAGGGGAAGGTTGGCCAGAATGGCGCCAAATCCTATCGGGATGAGCAGCAGCGGCTCGTAGCCCTTCGCGATGGCCAGGTAGATGAGCACGCCGGCCACCGCGAACATCGCCACGTTGCCGAGGGTCAGGTTCGCGAACCCGGATTGTTGCAGCAGCTGGCCGAAGGTTTCCACCCGATCGACGTCAGGCGATGGTCATGATCGGCCGAGAGGAGTCGATCTCGTCGCCAATCTTGACGTGAATGGCGGTCACCGTGCCGTCGGTCGGCGACTTGATGTCGTGGGTGGCCTTCATGGCCTCGACCTGCGCGAGCACGCTGCCGCTCGTCACGGCATCACCCACCTCGACCCGAAGGTCCACGACCTCGACAGCGCCGGTGAAGGTGGAGTACACCGGGGTTCCCTGTGCGGGTGGCGCGGCTGCTGCCGTCGCAGGTGCGGGGGCCGCCTCGCCCCCGTTGTTCACCGGCTCCAGCGTGATGACGAACGTGCGCTTATTGCCGTTCTCCTCCACAGTGCAGCGACTGGTAACCGGTCCGGGGAGCACCGCCGCTCTCGCCGGGATGTCGAGTGGCTGCGCGACGGGCGCGGCCTCTGCGGGAGCCTCGGTCTTCTTCAGGGGGATATCGATCTTGGGGCTCCCGGTGAGCAGCCGGATGCCCTCGTTGACCTCCATCTTCTTGCCCGGCACCATCGCGGCGAGCACGAGGAAGACGTTCTCGTCGGTCGTGGGAAGGCCCCTCGCTTCGAGTTCCTTCCTCACCGGCTCGACGTTCTTCGGTGCCGCCTCGAGCGGATCACCCTCGAACACCTCGAGCTCGAGTTGCTCGGTGGCGATCTTGACCACCTCCGGGTCGGGCGGTAGTGGCGTCCGCCCGAAGTACCCGAGCACTGCCTTGCCGTAGCCGGGGTCGATCTTCTTCCAGCGCCCGTACAGCACGTTGTCGAATGCCTGCAGCCAGTACTGCTGACTCCCCGGGGTGACGCTCGTCCAGGCGCCGCCCGCCTCGACCACGACTGGGAACTCGGCCAACACCTCGCTGTACTTCTCGAGAATGCCGGCCTTGGCCATCATGTGGACGTTGGGACCGATGGCGCCACCGGGCATCGGGAAGCCCAGCACCCGTGCGTCCGGCGTCGTGGTCGTGGGATTGAAGTCGTACTCCGCCAGGGACTCGTTCAGCATGTTCTCGATCTCGGGGAGCTTCGACACGTCGAGGTCGAGGCTGTACCCGGTCCCCTTGAGCGCGTGCGCCAGGGACCGTGCGTCGGGCTGAACCGTGCCGCTGGCCAGAGGCCGCACCGAGAGATCCACTCCGTCGGCCCCGCCGGCGATCGCCGCCATGTAGCACGACACGGCGGTGCTCGCCGTATCGTGGGTGTGCATCCACAGCGGCATCTCCGGCGGCATGATCTTCCGGAGAGCGACAGCCGTGTCGTAGATCGTCTTCGGGTCCGTGGTGCCGCTCGCGTCCTTCAGGCAGATGCTGTCGATCTGGACGTCGCTCTCCAGCAGCTGCTTCCCGATGTTGAAGTAGAACTCGGGCGTGTGCACCGTGTCCGAGTGGAACGGCAGCCCCATGAGCGCGATCACGACCTGATGGTGCATGCCGGCGTCCACGATGGGCCTGCCGGTGTTCACCAGATTGCGGACGTCGTTCATGTAGTCGAAGTTGCGGTCCCACGTGGTCCCGCTCTCCTGCATCAGCTTTGCCTGGAGCTTCAGACCGTCCAGCGACTGCGTGGTGAGCGTCACCCCGGAGACGGACCTGGTGAGGATCTGGAGGTCGACGTCGGGCCCCACCGCCTCCCGCATCTTCCTCATGTCCTCAAAGGGGTTCTCCCCGAGATAGAAGTACGGCGCCTGGTAGCGCGCGCCGCCGCCAAACTCGAAGTGTCGGATCCCGGCCTCGGCTGAGACCTGCATGGCGGGCAGGAAGTCCTGCAGCCGTACCTTGCCGCCGAAGGAACTCTGTAGCCCGTCACGGAACGGGGTGAACATCACCCGGATCTTCTTGGGACTCTCGGTGAAGATCATCGTTCCTCCCGGATATTCGCGATCTTGGCTCCCGGGTATGCGGCGGACACGGCCGCCGTCACCGCGGCCAGCACCGCAGCGTCATTCGTTGTGGCTTTCTCGGGGAATACGACGATGAGCGCTCGCATGACTAATGCGAGCACTGTGAGGAGCACAAATACGGAAGCGAAAGCGGAGACGCAGACCAACAGCAGATCAGGCGACCCCATATACCCCTCCCCGTGACGCGTGCCTGTCGCGGTCCCCCCGCACCTTGGGGGCCGCCGCGGCTCCACTGCAATAGACGCAGTGGCGCCCCGCTTCGCAACCGCTCTGCGTTACCTGTCGGTCAGCGCCAGCCTGCCCTTGGTGAAGGGCCGCTCCCGGCCCTCCAGCTGTAATTCGAGGTGATCGCCCAACTTGGTGGCGATTCCCTCAGCGACCGCTTCGGCATCGGCGCCCGACTCCTCGGGATAGACGGCCACGCGCCGGCCGATCACCAACGACCGCGCGCGGTAGCGGTCCAGCAGTCGCCTGTAGTCGCCGGCCAGCAGGAGCTCGTAGTTCCGATCCAGGGCCTCGCTGAGCCGTGCGAAGGCATCGCCCTGGGTAGCCGTCTCGGGGCCCGGCGCCGCATCCCGCAGCGAGCTCACGCGGGTAACGAATGGTGTGGGCTCGACCACGGGGGTGGTCTCCACGTTCAATCCGATGCCCAGCACCGCGGCTGTGACTCGGTCGCCCCGGGTCTGGGTGTGGGCCAGGGCCCCGCCCACCTTCGCGCCGTCGACGAGGATGTCGTTGGGCCACTTGATACCGCTTCTGCCCTCGAGACCCGGAACCTGGTCGATGGCTTCGACCAGCGAGACCGTGGCGAGAACCATGAAGGCTGTACCGGACGGGGTGACGGGTTGCGCGGGCGCGAGGTAGGTGGACAGGTGGATGTTCCCGGGCGCTGTCGACCAATGGCGGCCCTTGAATCCGTGGAAGTCGTGTCCGGTATTCGCCAGGCAGAGGCAGCCGTCGGGCGGCGCGCTCTGCGCTCCACTCAACTCAACCAGGAGGTCGAATTGGGAGCGGGGCGCATCTCCTACTAGGAAGAGACTGCTCCAGCGCAGGGCGCTGGGTAGCTCGGAATGCCGGACCGGCCGGCCCGAGAACAGGTGCCGACACAGTTCGCGCGTCGCGGGGGCCTGCCCGGGATCGAGGGAGGGCCAGCCGGCGGCGTCGCAGCCAAGCAACCGTCCGGCGAAGTCGGCACTGTCGGTGTAGACGAGCAAGGCCTAGCGTGACGGCGACTCAGGGTCCAGCCTGAGGCTGACCGAGTTGATGCAGTAGCGCATTCCCGTCGGAGCCGGCCCGTCGTCGAACACGTGGCCCAGGTGCGCGTCGCACTGCGCGCAGAGGACTTCAGTCCGGCTCATTCCCAGGCTGTCGTCCTGCTCGTTGCGCACCGCATCGGCCGTCTCAGGTGCCGAGAAGCTGGGCCATCCCGTTCGAGAATCGAACTTCGTCTCCGAGCTGAAGAGCGGGCTGCCGCAGCAGGTACACCGATAGATTCCCTCGGTCTTGCAGTCCACGTACTCCCCGGTAAAGGCGGGCTCGGTACCCCTCTGGCGCGTAACCCGGTACTGCTCGGGGGTGAGCTGCTCGCGCCATTCGGCGTCAGACTTCTTCATACGGTCTCCTCTGGTGCGGCGCGGAGCCAACGCACCTCGTCCCCGATCCGGATCTCGGCATCGTCCAGCACCTCCCCGTAGGCCCCTCCCCCCCAATCGGGAATCATCGCCTGGTGCAGGCCGGGGCAGGCCTCGTTCATCCGCTCGCACGGCGTGGTCTCGCCGCCGATGCGGATACGACACGCGCCTATCTGCAGGGTCAAGCCACGAGTGTCGGCCAGGGGGACGCCGCTCACCAGCAGGTTGGCCCGGCGCGCCGTGGGATCCACCGACGTGCCCAGCTTGTGTGCGATCTCGTCCCAGGTTTCCCGGCGCGTGATCGTCACCTGGCGCCTGCCGCCCCAGTCGGCGTTCCCCACGATCCCGTAGCCGGCCTGCAGCTCGGCCCGCTCCACAGGGTCCATGGGCGCCCGCTTGGCCCGCTTGATCCAGATCGCTTCGAGTGTTCCGGTGGGCATGGTCCAGCTGCCAAACAGATGGAGACGAAAGGTAAGCCTGGGAGCAACCGGCGGCGATCTGACCTTGACAGTGACGGGCCCCCGCCGCCTAATCGAGAATTGACAGGCGCGCATGCGCTCCCGGTGCTGCCGTCGCCCTGCACTCGACGCTCGTCCCGGTCTCACCGACTCAAGGGGGAGGTAGTGATGCGATCCGTACAACCACGGGTCACTTACGCTCTGTGCGCCGCAGTGTTGCTCTCCTGGCCCAGCGCCGCGCTGGGGCAGGCTGCAGCGATATCTCAGGAGCTGCTGCAGGAGCTGCGGTTTCGCTCCGTCGGGCCTGCGGTCACAGGCGGCCGGGTTCACGACGTCGAGGCGCTGCCCGGCGATCCGTCCACCATCTACCTCGCGACTGCATCGGGCGGTATCTGGAAGTCCACCAACAAGGGGACCACGTGGACACCCATCTTCGAGAGCCAGGCGGTCAGCACCTTTGGGGACCTGGCGATCGCACCGTCCGACCCGGACGTGATCTGGGCAGGCACCGGCGAGCAGAACAACCGGCAGAGCACGTCGTGGGGCAACGGCGTGTACCGCTCGACCGACGGGGGTCGCAGCTGGGTGCATCTGGGTCTCGAGGAGACGAGGCACATAGGACGCGTGGCGGTCCATCCCTCGGATCCGGACGTGGCCTATGTTGCGGCCCTGGGGAATCTGTGGGCGCCGAGCAGCGAGCGCGGCGTCTTCAAGACCGATGACGGCGGCGCGACGTGGGAGCACGTACTGGCTATCGACACGCTCACGGGTGTCGTGGACCTGGTGATGGATCCCTCGAGCCCGGACGTCCTGTACGCGGCGGCGTACCAGAGGTTGCGCCGCACCTGGGGGTTCAACGGCGGGGGGCCGGGGAGCGGCGTCTACCGGACCCGCGACGGCGGCGCCACGTGGGAGGAGCTCACCAACGGAATACCGGATGGTGACAAGGGTCGCATCGGGCTGGCCATCGCCGCGGCCAACCCGCAGGTACTCAACGCGACCATCGAGCACTCCAGCGAGCGGGGCGTGTACCGCAGCGAGGACGGCGGGGAGAGCTGGGCCAAGGTGAACGATCTCAACCAGCGCCCCATGTACTACAGCCACATCTACATCGATCCCACCAACGAGCGGCGGGTCTACAAGCTGGCGACTTCGTTCTACAAGAGCGAGGACGGAGGGACGACGTTCGAGACCATGCCCACGCGGCCCACCTACGACGTGGGTGTGCACTCCGATTTCCATACGATGTGGATCGATCCCGGCAACCCCAGCCACTTCTACCTGGCGGGCGACGCCGGGCTGCATGAGACGTGGGACATGGGCCGCACGTTCATCCGCATCAACAACCTCCCCATCGGCCAGTTCTACGCCATCGGAGCCGACATGCGGGAGCCGTACTTCATCTACGGTGGCATGCAGGACAACCACTCCTGGATGGGGCCCAGCGCCACGCGTCACTGGATCGGCATCATCAACGACGACTGGCGCCAGATCGGGTTCGGGGACGGCATGTACTGGCAGCCCGACCCCACGAGCCACCGCTACGTGTATGGCAACTCGCAGAACGGGAACTACACCAGGCTCGACGCCGAGACGGGTGATGTCATGAACATCCGGCCGTCCCCGCCGGGGAACGAGCCGGAGTACCGTTGGGACTGGGTCTCACCCAGCCTCGTGTCGCAGCACGATCTCGACGTGGTCTACGTGGGCGGCAACCGGTTGTTCATCTCCAGGGACCGCGGCGTGAGCTGGCAGCGTACGGAAGACCTCACTCGGCGGATAGATCGGGACACGCTCACTCTGATGGGCGTCGCCGGTGCCGACATCGCGCTGTCGCGCAACGACGGCACCGACTCGTTCGGCGAGATCACGACGATCGCCGAGTCGCCCCTCGACCCTGCGATTCTCTGGGTGGGTACCGACGACGGCAACGTGCAGGTGTCACTGGACGGGGGAGCCACTTGGGCCGAGGTGTCGAGCCACGTGCAGGGAGTCCGAAGCGGCACATACGTCAGCCGGGTGATGACGTCGGCCTCAGCCGAGGGGACGGCGTACGTGACGTTCGACGCGCATCGGGACGGCGATTTCGCCCCCTATGTGTATCGCACCACCGACTTTGGAGCGAGCTGGACGCCGCTGTCGCAGGGGCTGCCCACCGGCTCGGTGAACGTGATCGTCGAGCACCGCGACAACCCGAGCCTCCTGTTTCTGGGAACCGAGCACGCGCTGTTCGCGTCCACCGACAGCGGGGACACCTGGATCAGAATCCCTGGGCTCCCCACCACCCTGTTCGACGACCTGCTGATCCACCCGCGGGACAACGACCTGATCGTCGGCACGCACGGTCGCAGCATCTACGTGCTCGACGACATTGGGCCGCTGGCGGAGTGGTCACCCCCCGTGGCCGCGAGCGACGCGCATCTGTTCGCCATCCGGCCGGCCACGATCTTCCAGTTCTGGAAGGACACCTCGTACCGCGGTCAGGCCGCGTATGCGGGGGAGAACCCGCCCTTCGGCGCGATCATCAGCTACTACCTGGCGAGCGATGCCGAAAGCGCCCGGATCACGGTAACGCGCCAGGACGGCAAGGTCGTGCGGGTGCTGGAGGTGCCTGCAGCGCAGGGCCTGCACCGAGTGACGTGGGACCTGCGCCACGGGCCGCCGCCGTTCGAGCCGGGGCGGTACGACACCGGGGGCGCGCTGCCAGAGCCTCCACAGCCTATCACCCCGCGCGGGCCCTTCGTTTCCCCGGGGGAGTACTCGGTCGTGCTGGAGGCGAACGGCGCGCGGGCGGTCCAGTCGGTCACCGTGCAGGGCGACCCCCTGATGCCGCTCACTCCCGACGACTGGAAGGCACGCGAGGAGTTCCTGGTCTCGCTCCTTGAAATGCAGCGTCGGGCTCGCGAAGTGGGGCAGCGGGCGGGGTGCCAACAGGGCGCGGCCGCAACGGAGGGGTCTGCATGTCGCACCTTGCGCAGGGCGGAATCGCGGATGCGTAGCCTAGCGGGGGAGTTGAGCGGTCGGGGCGTGCGACAGGGCTCGCTCTACCCGCCGACGGAGACGCAGCGACGCCGCAAGGCCGCGATAGAAGTGGAGCTCCGGGAGCTGCTGCGCGTGTTGCGAAACGTCGGAGGAGACTAGTCCCGCCGGGGGGCGCGTCAGCGACGCGCCCCCTTGGCACTGCCCATCCAGCGAGGGTCAGCAACTCCCGTGTAGCTGCCCCGCGCGGCGTCTACCTCGATGCCGTGGATACGCGCGAAGTAGGACGCCCGCCCGCGCGCCACAGCAGTGAAGCCGAACTCCCCCAGATCTGCCAGGTCCGCCGCGCTCCAGGTCGCCTGCCGGCGGCCTTCCATATACACGGCCTCGTCCGTGGGGTGCAAGCGCGGCTCCGCCATCGCCTGCGCGAGCGACTGATTCTGATCTGCGAGGCGGCTCACCACCGACACGATGGCCGAGATGATGCGCCGTGCGCCGGCCGCACCGAGCACGTATGCCGGCTGCCCGTCGTTCAGCACGATGAGAGGCGATTGTGAGGACCAGGGACGTGACCCCGGCGGCATGGCGCCGAGGTAGCCCATGGTCGCTGCGTACAGGAATCCGAGTCCGGAAGTCGCCACGCGGGAGCCGGTCGAGGGTCCCAGCGACTGGGTGAGTGCCACCAGGCCGCCCTGGCCATCCGCTACGGAGAGGTGCGTCGTGTGTGCCGGTTCCGTCAGGGCGAGCGTTTCCCAAGTGTCGCTGCCGATTGCCAGGGGAACGCCGCCGGCGGGATCGCTCACTTCGGCCGCTCGCGAGGCGGCCCACTCCTTGGAAGTGAGCAGCCGCGCCTGCTCCTCCGGCGTGCCCAAATCCTTGCGGCGGTCCTCGAACGAGAGCAGCAGCGACTGGGCAAGCAGGCCGGCCCACTCGGAGGAACCCGCCCGTCCGGTGAGATCGAACCGCTCCAGGATCTGCAGCGCCTCGATCGTGGTGGCGCCGGACGCGGGCAAGTAGGTCCCGACGAGATCGTAGCCGCGGTAGCTGCCGCGCACTACGATCGAGCTGCGAGGTCGGTACTGCGCCAGATCCTCGGCCTGCACAAAGCCCCCGTGTCGCGCCATGTCGGAGGCGATGCTGTCCGCGATCCAGCCGCGATAGAACACGTCGGCGCCGCCTTCGGCGACCGCGCGCAGCGTGCGGGACAGGTCTGCCTGCACGAACTGCTCTCCGCCGACGTACGGGCTACCGTCCGGCCTGAAGAAGTGGCGGGCCGAGCCCTCGAACTGCAGCAGCCGCTCGGCTTGGTTGGCGATGCGATCGGCTTCCTCAGGTGGAAGCGCGAATCCCGATTCGGCGAGGTCGATGGCGGGCTGGACGAGCGCGGCCCACGGCATGCTGCCGTGCTCGGCGTGGGCCTGAGCCAGTGCCGCTACCGTGCCCGGGATGCCGATCGTGGCGTAGCCGTAGAGATCCTCGTCGGATTCGGGCTCACCAGGCGCCTGGCTCGGCACCTCCGTGGTGCCGTCGATGCCGGCGAACTCCCCATCGGGTGTGCGGATCAACATCTGTGTGCGACCGCCCAGTCCGGACATCGTGGGCTCGACCACCGCGAGAGCGAACGCCGTGGCGATGGCGGCATCCACAGCGTTTCCGCCCTGCTGCAGCACAGCGGCTCCCGCGTCGCTTGCCAGCGGTGCCGCGCTCACGACCACTCCATCACTCGAGCGCGCCAACTGCCCCGGAGCGTAGGCCGGGTGCTCAGGTGCCGCCTCGCACGCCAGCAGCGCGAGCGCTGCTGCCAGAGCGGGGAAGAGGCGGACGGCTCTCATGGCGCCCCCTTCGTGCGGCGGATCTGGCGACCCGGACCTGCGCCGTCCACGAACTCACCTCCATCGAGCACCACCGTGCCGTTGACCAGCACGTAGTGCACGCCCTCCGAATACTGCGCCGAATTGACGTACGTAGCGCGATCGATGACGGTGGCGGGGTCGAAGATCGTGATGTCGGCGTAGCTGCCGGGCTCGATTCGGCCGCGGTGGCGCATGGACGGTGCCGCCCGCTCGAGTCGCTGCGCCGGCATGATGGTCATCTTGGAAAGCGCTTCCATCAGTGTCAGGTGACCCTCATCCCTCGTCAGCCGTCCCAGCACGTGAGTGAATGTTCCGGCACCGCGCGGGTGGCCCTTGCCGTTCACAATCGTACCGTCGCTGGTGATCATCACCAGCGGGTGGGTCAGCGCCATCAGCATCTCGTCCTTCGGGATGAAGAACGTGACGATGGTCGCCCCCCGCTCGCGCCAGTACTCGAATGTCTCGGCGTTGAGGCGCTCGCCCGTCTCGACCAGCATGATCGAGTCAACAGTCGCCCCGCCGAAGCGCTCCTCCCATCCGGGGTCGTACAGTGCCGACTCGAGCCGCGTGCTGTTGGCCAGATAGGGGTGAATGTCGGCCATGATATCGACCCCGTTGCACCGCGCTCCCTCGATCATCTCGAGACTCGCATCCATCGACCCGATGGCGGAAGATGCGAGGTGTACGACTTGCGCCGACGCGCCCGTGATGGCGGCAGCGGCTATCACCTCCTGAACCGACTGCACGATCGTCTCCGGGAAGACCGATCCCTTGTACCGCGAGTGGACGTGGGCCGGCACGTCGTGAGCGGCCGCCACCGCGAACATGTCCACGATCTCCTCGTACGAGGCGCCGGGGGTGTAGTTGACGCCGAAGCCTATGCCCACCGCTCCGGCCGCGATCGCCTCGGCCGCTATGAGCTTCATCTCCGCGCGTTGCTCGGCGGACGCCGGCACGTAGCGGTCCGTGGCTCCCGCGGCCTCGCGCACGTCCGGATGCCCCACGGTGGTCCCGAAGTTCACCAGCGACCCGCCCTCCTCGAACGTCGCGTACCACCCGTCGATGTCGACCGGCCCACCGTGCATGCTGATCACTGTGGTCACGCCGTCCTTGATCTTGTAGCGCTGCGGCTCGAGCGAGGGGCGGATCCGCGCGAGGATATCCACGAACCCGGGAGCCACAACCAATCCCGAGGCGTCGATCACGCGATCGGCCTGCACCATTCCGTCGGTGATGGATACGATGCGATCCCCCTCGATCACGAGGGTGCGCACGGCGTCGAGGCCGCTGGCCGGGTCCATGACTCGGCCGTTCACGATGGCAACGTCGGCGCGCTGGGCAAGTAGCGTGCTGGGCACCGCAGCCAGAAGCAGTAACTGCCTGACGAGCATCCTCATGCTGGATCTCCCTGTTTCCACGACGTTTCGATCAGGCGCTGATGGTCCGGCGCTAGGCCGGGGTCCTACCTCCGCGAACTGCACTCCCCAAAGGCTTTCGCTGAGCATCCGTTTGCGTAAGAAGTAAGGCCGAGCATCGCTACCAGCCTTCCTGCCGGTCAGTGCTCGTGACGTTCGCTCCGGCAGGACCCCGGCCTAGCGCGTCCCGTTCCCTGTTCCCTTCTAGTCCACCGGCGTGTCCGGTCTGAGGTAGCGCGCCAGGAACTGCCAGATCTCGCGGCGCGACTGCTTGGCGAGCTGGTTGTCGAGCCGGTTGAAGCTGTGCCCGCCCGGCGCATCCTCGTAGATCTTGTACTCGAAGCCGCTCTTACCCTCGGCCTTGAGCGCCTGGATGAGACGCTCCACCTCGAGCACGTTCACGTCGCCGTCGTTGGTGTTCGTGTGAATCAGCAGCGGCGTGCCGTCGTAACGGTGCGCCTGCCACGAAGGTGAGCGGCGGCGGTACTCCTCCACGTCCTCATAGGCCGTCTTGCCGATGTGATAGTCGGCCGAGTAGAGATCGCGGTAGCCCTGCGTCTTGTATCCCATGCGGGCGATCAGGTCGCTCACCGGCACGCCGGCGTAAGCCACCTGATACGCGTCGGGGTGGTCAAAGATGTTCATCAGTGCGTGGAGGCCGCCGTGGCTCCACCCGATAATCCCCACGCGGTTGGGATCCAGGAAGTCGTAGTTCTCCAGCATGAAATTGCGCGCGGCATAGGTGTCCTCCGTCTCCAGGCCGCCGTAGTCGATGGCCCGATAGACGCCGCCGCCGTATCCGGTGCTGCCACGATACTCGGGAGCCACGACGGTGTACCCCTGCTCCAGAGCCTCGCGCAGCACGTGTGTGTAGTAGGTCGTGAAGTTGCTGTGCACGCCGCCGTGCGGGAATACCAGGAGCGGCTGCCGCTTGCTGCGATCCAGGTTCCGCGGGATGAACACGTATGAGTAGAAGCGGAACGGATTGCCGGCGCCCTGGGCCGTTGGGTTTGGCTGATTGCGCAGCGGTGGTCCCGTGAGCCGTACGATGTCGACTTCGGCGATGTCCCCCAGCCGGTGGAAGAACGTGATGTCGTCGATGCGCCGCTCGAGGACGTCGATCTCGTGACGCATGCCTTCAATATGCCGCTCGAGCATCCGCTCGATGCGGGCGAGGCGGTCGTCCTCCTGACCGGCGGCGCTCGACACTGCAGCGGCGGCCAGGACGGCGAGTAGGACGGGTATGCGCTTCATGTGACCCTCCGATTCTGTTCCGGTGGCCTCCCGGGGTGGCACCGGCGTCCGAGGACGCGGGCCTGCCTGGGCAAAGGGTGCACCTGAGTTCCTTAAGATTCGGCAAATTCGCTCTTAAGCGAGGTGGCGGGAACCGCCCGAGCCGGAGGATCGTTCTGGCTTGCAGGCGGGACCGAGCAACGCTACGTTCGACCCTTCGCCGCCCGCATCCAAACAGCCAGGGGTGACCCATCACCGTTCCCGCTCACAGGTTCCGCAGGCCGCAGTCCCGGCGCCGGACACCCGGGCACCGTCCCGAGGCGGAGTCGGTGCTGGAGTTCGCCCGCGCGGCGGCCACAGGTCTCACGGACACCCCGCGGTGGCTGCCCTGCCAGTATCTCTACGACGCGGAGGGGAGCGCGCTGTTCGAGGAGATCACCCGGTTGCCGGAGTACTACCCCACCCGCACCGAGGCCCGGATCCTGGAGCGCCACGCAGCGGACATCCGTGACGCGACCGGGCCCGTGACCCTCATCGAGCTGGGGTCCGGCTCATCGGTCAAGACGAGCTATGTCCTCTCCGCCTACGCCGAGGCGAGCGGAGCGGTCACCTACGTGCCGGTGGACGTGAGCGCGGCCGCCTTGGAGCAGGCGCAGGCGCGGATAAGTCGACTGCACCCCACCGTGCGCGTCGAGGGGATGGTGGGCCGGTACGATGATGTGTTCCCTCGGTTCCGCAGTCATTCACCCGCCATGGTGCTGTTCCTCGGCTCCACGATCGGAAACTTCAACCACGGCGAATCACTCGCGTTCTGGCAGCGCGTGAGTCGGGAACTGACCCCCGGCGACTACTTCCTACTCGGGGCCGATCTGGTAAAGGATGTGTCCGTCCTGGAGGCGGCCTACAACGACGCCGCCGGTATCACTGCGGCCTTCACTGCCAATCTGTTTGCCCGGATGAACCGTGAGCTGGGGGCCGGAATAGACCTGGGCCACCTGGAGCACGTGGCGCGCTACAACGAGGATTGGCAGCGCATCGAGATCTTCGCGCGGTTTACCAAGGGGCAGAGGGTGCGGATCGAGCCGCTCGACTTGGACGTGGACATCGGTGCCGGCGAGATGGTGATGGTCGAGATCAGCCGCAAGTTCGTGCTGCGCGATCTCACGGCCTACCTCGAGACGTTCGGCTTCGCCGTGCGGGACGTGTTCACGGACAAGCGAGGCTGGTTCGGCCTGCTCCTCCTGCAGAAGGCGGACGGCCCCTCGCCTACCTGATTGGCCCCCGCTCGATGGAGATCACGTCGTACTCCGGTACGAGTGCCAGGTCGGCGTCCCGGGCTTGCGTCCGATACGCCGCCACGTCCTGCGCGAACACTCGATTGAGCTCCTCCAGCGCCGCGTCGAGGGACGCCTCGGCCCGCTCCAGCATGAGGCGCTGCGCCTCGGTGAGCCCGTCCCACGACGATCCCAGCGAGGACCTCACCCGCCGCAGCTGATTGAAGACCGTCGGGTCGCCGGCGAATATGCCCTGTCCCTCCGGCGGCTCGTAGAACTCCCGGGAAACCTCCTCGAGGCGTTGCTTCAAGGCGTCACCCGATCGCTCCAGCGCCTGGGCCGTGCTGTCGTCCAGAGCGGCCGCCCGCTCCAGCACTGCATCGATGGCACCCCTGGTTTCGCGCACCCGCTCGACCACCTGGGCGACCAGTTCCAGTTGGTCCTGTGCCCGCATCTGCATCGAGTACTTGGCCTCGCGGTCTTCCGGCGCAATCGACATCCGAGGGTCGGGAAGCACTTCGAGGGTGCCGCTTGTCGCTGCGCCGCCCACCAGGATGCGTACCATGTAGGTGCCTGGGAGCACGTGCGGGCCGTCCAGCGTCTGCATGCCGTTCTGGGTCGGCACCGCAGGTCCGGTACGTTTGAGATCCCACACCGCCCGATTTAGGCCGGGCTTCACCGGTCCCGCCATCGAGCGAACGACCGTCCCTACGCTGTCCAGGATCTGTATGTCCGAGTTGACGGTATCTTCGGTGCCGATCCAGTAACTCAGTAGCGCTCCGTAAGGCCGGTTCCTCCCGGTGAACATGGCGTGGCCGGTCGAGCGGTACCCCAGGGCGTCACCCGTGAGGTACTGGATGGCTGGGGGCGGCTCGAATACGTGCACTAGAGATGTCGGCTCGGCGGAGCCCTGGGCGAGCGCTCGCAGCGGCCGGACGTCGTCCAGTACGTAGGCACCGCGCCCGTGGGTGCCGATGACGAGATCGTGGTCCCTGGGGTGCACGATGAGGGCGCGCACCGGCACGGTGGGCAGTCCCTCCGTCCACTTGAACCAGCTCCGCCCGGCGTCGAGGCTCACGAACATCCCGAACTCCGTCCCCAGGTACAGCACGTCCTCTACCTCGGGGTCCTGCTCGATCACGTGCACGAACCCGTCGATGTCCTCGGTCGCTATGCTGCGCCAACTGCGCCCGTAGTCGGCCGTGCGGTACGCGTAGGTCGTCCAGTTTCCCCGACGGTGATCGTCGAACACCACGAACGCCGTGGCAGCGTCGAACTTGGATGGCTCGATGTGCGAGACCCACGTATTTGCCGGAAGATCCGGGATCCGACCCACGACGTTGTTCCACTCGGCGCCGCCGTTGCGGGTCAGCTGCACGTTGCCGTCGTCTGTGCCTACCCAGATCACGCCCCGCTCCACCGGGCTCGGCGCGATCGTGGTGATAGTTGTGTGATTCTCGGCGCCAGTGGCGTCGCGCGTGAGCCCGCCGCTCTCCTTGGCGCGCTGCTTCTCCGGGTCGTTCGTGGTGAGATCGGGCGAGATGATCTGCCAGCTGTTCCCGCCGTCCATCGTGCGGTGGACGAACTGGCTCCCGAAGTAGACTACGGTCGAATCGAACGGGTCCACGTTGATGGCGGCGTTCCAGTGGAACCGTAGCTCGGTACCCCGTGGGTGCACCGGCTTGATGTCCTTCCGCTCTCCGGTCACCTTGTCGAACCGTCGCAGGTTGCCCTGCTGCGACATGCTGTAGCCGTAGCGGGAGTCGCCGAAGTCGACCATTGTGCCGAACCCGTCGCCGCCACCCACCCGGTTCCAGTAGTAGTTGCGGATGCCGCCGCCGCGCCACACCGCGCTCGGCCCGAACCACGATCCGTTGTCCTGCAGGCCGCCGTACACGTTGAACGGCGTGTCCATGTCTACGTTGATATGGTAGAACTGCGACAGCGGGAGGTTCTCCACGAAACGCCACTTGGCTCCCCGGTCGTACGAGATGCCGACCCCGCCGTCGTTGCCCATTATCAGGATGCGACTGTCGTTGGGGTGGATCCACAGCTCGTGCACGTCACCGTGGATGATCCCGCTCTGCACCACCGTGGTGAACGTCTTGCCGGCGTCCTCGCTGACGGTGCAGCGTCCGTGGATGCTGTACAGCCGGTTCTCGTTGAGCGGGTCGACCCTGATGTCGGCATAGTAGAACGGCCGCGGTGCGATGCCGCGACGATTGTTCACGGTGCGCCAGCGGTGGCCCCCGTCGTCCGAGCGCAACAGGGCACTCTGCTCGGCTTCGACGAGCGCGTAGACCACGTTGGGGTCGTTGTGCGCCACGGCGATCCCGATGCGTCCCAGGTCGCCGGCCGGCAGGCCGTCCTCTTCCGTGAGGCGGGTCCAGCGCTCGCCGCCGTCGTACGTGACGAACAGACCGCTGCCCGGTCCCCCAGACTCGAAGAACCAGGGCCAGCGGCGGTGCTCCCACATTGCCGCGAACAGCTTGTTGGGATTGGAGGGGTCCATCACCAGGTCCGCGGCACCGGTGCGTTGGTCCACGTACAGCAAACGCTGCCAAGTGTCGCCGCCGTCGCTGGTCCTGTAGACTCCGCGCTCATCGCCGTCGGCCCAGGTGGGACCCATCGCTGCGACGTACGCGATGTCGGAGTTGGTGGGATGCAGTACAACACGGTGGATCCGCTCCGAGCGCTCAAGTCCCAGGTGACGCCAGGTGCGGCCGCCGTCCACGCTTTTGTAGATGCCTCTGCCCACGCCCGCACTGTTACGCGGGTTCCCCTCGCCCGTGCCGACCCAAACGATGTCGGGATTGGGCTGGAAGATCGCGACCGCGCCGATGGATGCAGTGGACTGCTCATCGAACACCGCATCCCAAGTGAGGCCGCCGTCCACCGACTTCCACACTCCCCCCGTGGCGGAGCCGACGTAGACGGTCCGCGGGTCCGCTACGACTGCGTCGACCGATGACACCCGACCACTCATGCCGGCCGGGCCAATGCTGCGAGCCCGCATTCCCCAGAGTTGGGCGGGGTCGACCTGAGCCTGCGCGGCCGTGCCCGTGAGGACCAGCAGGGCGAACGCTATCAGGATGCGCTTCATGTGACGTCTCCGAACCGGTATGTAGAGAGGGGACCGACGGGCGCGCCGATCCCGCGCCGTCAGTCCCCTCATCCGTTCATTACTGTCTCGAGGTCGTCATTCAACCTCAATTCTCTCGTCAGCGACCCTTCGGTGTCCAGTCGAGCGAGAGCGGCTCCTTCTCCGGGAACAGGTCCAGGTCGGCGGCCTGAGCCTGATCGCGGAACGCCGCCACGTCCTCGGCGAACAGCCGGTTCAGTTCGTCGAGGAATCCCGCCAGGGCCGCTCGGCCCTGCTCCAGCGCCAGCAACTCGGCCTCGGTAGGCTTGTCCCAGCTGGAGCTCATCGAGCCGTAAGCCTCGAAGAACTTCGATTGAACCGTGTTGGGATCGCGCCTGATGCCCTGCACGTCCCGCTCGCCGCGGTAGCGTACCTCGAGCGCTTCGAGCTGCTCCTTCAACTCCTTGCCGGCCTCGGCAAGCGCCTTGGAGGTGCTGTCCTCCTTCGAGCCCACCTGGCCCAGCACCTGATCCACCGCCTTGGTAGTGCTCCGGATGCGTTCCACCGCCTCGGTTCCCACCTCGGCCTGCCCGACCATGTCCATCAGGAGACGGTGCTTCTCCTGCCGGTCAGCCTGCGTGACGTCGAAGCGTGGATCGGCGCTCACCACCACGAGGGCCGTGACTTCGGAGTCGCCGTGCGTGATGCGTACCGTATAGGTGCCCGGCAGCGCGGCTGGGCCCGGCGGCAGGAATTCGCTGGGGATGCCACCGCCGCCACTCGGTCGGCGGTAGCCGTCGTGCCGCAGGTTCCAGCTGGTTCGGTTGATGCCCGGCTTGGCCGGACCCTCGAACTTGCGGATCACCGTGTCGTTCGCATCGAGCACCTCGACAGTCACCTTTGTGCTGTCGTCGCCCTCGCGGACGAAGTAGGTGAGCAGTGCGCCGTATGGGCGGTTCTCCCCAATGAAAAGGGCCTGGCCGGTGAAGCGAATGCCGCCCACCTGGGCCTCGTAGTACTGCATCGCGTCGGGGATGTCGAACAGGTGCAACTCGTGCTGCGTCAGCGACGGATTGGCCGCCAAAGCCCGCAGCGGCCGCACGTCGTCCAGGATGTATGCCGCGCGCCCGTGCGAGCCGACCACGAGGTCATGGTCGCGTGGGTGCAGGACCAAGGCCCTATGCGGGAACCGCCCCAGGCCGTGATCGTAGCGGAACCAGCTCTGGCCGCCGTTGAGCGTCACGTACATGCCGTACTCGGTACCGAGGAACAGCAAGTTGGCATCCACCGGGTCCTGCTCGATCACGTGCACGAAGTTGAAGTTCTCGATCTGGTCCGTGACCAGGCTGGTCCACGACCGCCCGTAGTTCGTCACGCGGAACACGTACGGCGTGTTGTTGCCGCGCCGGTGATCGTCGAACGTCACGAACGCCGTGCCGCCCTCGAACTTGGACGGCTCGACGTGCGTCACGTAGGTGTTGTCCGGCACATTGCGTGCGCGCCCCACCACGTTGTTCCAGGTCGTGCCGCCGTCAGTTGTCACCTGCACGTTGCCGTCGTCGGTGCCCACCCAGATCACGCCCTGCTCAACCGGGCTCGGCGCGATCGTGATGATCGTGGTGTGGTTCTCGGCGCCGGTCACGTCGTAGGTGAGCCCACCGCTGTCGAGCTGCTTCTGCTTTTCGGGATCGTTGGTCGTAAGGTCTGGGCTGATGATCGTCCAATTCTGCCCCATGTCGCACGTCTTGTGCACGAACTGGCTGCCGTAGAAGACGCAGCCGTCGAACGGGTCGATCGCGATCCCGGCATTCCAGTTGAAGCGCAGCTCCACGCCATCAGGATGCACCGGCTTGATCTCCTTGCGCTCGCCGGTCTCCTTGTCGAATCGGATGATGTAGCCGCCCTGCGACATGGCGTAGCCGTAGCGCGGGTTGTTGGCGTCGACCACCGTTGCGAAGCCGTCGCCGAAACCAACCTCGTCCCAGTGGTAGAACCGGATTCCGCCGTTCTCCCACACCGAGCTGGGGCCCTTCCAGGAGCCGTTGTCCTGCAACCCGCCGTACACGTTGAACGGCGTGTCCATGTCGACGTTGATGTGGTAGAACTGCGCCAGCGGCAGGGTGTGCACGAAGGTCCACGACCCGCCGCGGTCGTACGTGATGTACACGCCGCCGTCGTTGCCGTTGATGATCAGGCGGCCGTCGTTCGGGTCGATCCACCAGGCGTGGTGATCCACGTGGACGCTCTGAGCCCAGCCGGAAAACGGCTGGAATGACTTGCCGCCGTCCTCACTGATGGTCACGCTCCCAGCGACGTTGTACACCCGGTTCTCGTTCTCGGGGTCCACGCGCACCTGGCCGTAGTAGAACGGGCGGTTGGCGATGCCGTCCGTCTTGTTCACCGTCTCCCAGCTGTGGCCGGCGTCGTTCGACCGCAGCATCACGCTGCGCTTGGCCTCGACCAGGGCGTACACGATGTTGGGGTTGCTGCGAGAAACATCCAGCCCTATGCGGCCCAGGTCGCCCTCCGGCATCCCATCGTCGGTGGTGTAGCGCTTCCAGTTCGCCCCCCCGTCCCAGGTCACGTACAGGCCGCTGCCGGGCCCGCCCGAGTTGAAGAACCAGGGCCAGCGCCGGTGCTCCCACATCGCGGCGAACAGTTTGTTCGGGTTGGCGGGATCCATGACGAGGTCCGCCACGCCAGTCTTCTCATCCACGAACAGGATCTTGGACCAGGTCTTGCCGCCGTCGTTGGTCTTGTACACGCCGCGATCCGCGGTCTCGGCCCAGGTGTTACCCAGGGCCCCCACGTAGGCGACGTTCGGGTCGTTGGGGTGGAGAATGATCTCGGCTATGGCACCGGTGTTGCGCAGTCCGAGAAGCTCCCAGGTCTTCCCGCCGTCCATCGATTTGTAGACACCGGTGCCGCTCCCGGCGCTGTTACGCCGGCCCTTCTCACCGGTGCCGATCCACACTATGTCGGGGGCGGCCTGGAAGATGGCCACAGCCCCGATGGAGGAGGCCGGGAGGTCATCCATGATGGGCTCGAACGTCAGGCCCCCGTCCACGGACTTCCACAGTCCGCCGGTGGCCGCGCCCACGTAGATGATGTTGGTGTTGCTCTCGACCGCGTCGATGGCGCCGATGCGGCCGCTCATCCCGGCAGGGCCGATGCTGCGGGCCGCCATACCCTCGAATATCGAGGGGTCGACTTGGGCCGCCACGGTGCTCCAGGCGACGAGTGTGACGGCGAGGGTCGCGCCGATGGCGCGCGCAAGACTACGAACCGCTCTGGTCATGTGTGGGGATCTCCTGATCCTGAATACCCGAATGCTGTCTCGTGGTCGGCCAATTTGGGAGGACGGTCCGGCCTGCGTGCAACGCCCAAGCGCGGCCGGGCATTGCGCGCCACGCTGGAGCCGTAGAAAGGAAACCGGATGCCCCGGAGATGCAAGCAGGACAGCCCTTCCGTCCCTCCGTACCGCCGCATAACATGACCGAGCCTCGCTTAGGAGCCTCGAGCCATGCGGTCATTGATCTTCCTCTCATCGCTCTACGTTCTGGGCCTGCTGTCCGTTGATGCCGGGCTGCCGCAGTCAGCTCGTGCCCAGGCCCCCTACGACTCCGCGCTGTACGACGCCCTGGAATGGCGCATGATCGGGCCGTACCGTGGCGGCCGGTCCACCGCCGTGGCGGGCGTTCTCGATCAGCCGTACGTGTACTACTTCGGTGGCACGGGGGGTGGGGTTTGGAAAACGGAAGACGGCGGGATGCGCTGGGAGCCGATGACCGACGACACCGACATGGCCGGCTCGATCGGCGCCATCGCCGTGGCGGATTCCGACCCCAACGTGGTCTACGTGGGGACGGGGGAGGCCTGTCCGCGCGGCAACGTCTCGCCGGGAAACGGCATGTGGAAGTCGCTCGATGCCGGCAAGACTTGGAGCCGCAGCGGACTGCCCGAGGCGGGCCAAGTGGGTGCCGTGGTGGTCCACCCGCGCGACGAGAATCTGGTCTACGTGGCGGCCCTGGGGCACATCTTCGGCCCCAACGAGCAGCGCGGTGTGTACCGCTCAAGGGACGGCGGACAAACGTGGGAGCGGATCCTGTACCGCGACGAGAACACAGGCGCCGTTGATCTGATCATGGACCCCTCGAATCCTCGAGTGCTGTACGCCGCCCTGTGGCAGGTCAGGCGCACGCCGTATTCGCTCGAGAGCGGCGGGCCCGGGAGCGGCATGTTCAAGTCCACCGACGGCGGCGACAGCTGGACCGAGATCACCCGCAACGAGGGGCTGCCCAAGGGCACGATCGGCAAGATCGGTATCGCCGTGTCTCCGGCCGACCCGGACCGGGTGTGGGCAATCGTGGAGGCGGAGCAGGGAGGCGTGTTCCGCTCAGATGACGCGGGTGAGACCTGGGCCAAGGTGAACAGCGACCGCAGCCTGCGGCAACGCGCCTGGTACTACACGCACATCTACGCCGACCCGCAGGACGTGGAGACCGTGTATGTGCTAAACGTCCAGTTCCACAAGTCCGTGGACGGTGGGAGGACGTACACCACGATCCGCGTGCCGCACGGCGACAACCACGACCTGTGGATCGCTCCGAGCGACGGGCGGCGCATGGTCAACGCCAACGACGGCGGCGGAAACGTGAGCTACAACGGTGGTGCGACCTGGACCCGGCAGGACAACCAGCCCACCGCGCAGATGTACCACGTCACTACCACGGCGGACTTCCCCTACAGAGTGTGCGGCGCGCAGCAGGACAACAGCACCATGTGCATCGCCAGCCGCACGACCGGTTCCTCGATCGGGACCCAGGATTGGCACAGGGTGGCGGGCGGTGAGAGTGGCTACATCGCGGTGCGGCCCGACAACACAGACATCACGTACGGCGGCTCGTACGGCGGCTATCTCACGCGGCACGACCGCAGCACCGGGCAGAACCGCATCATTGCCGTATGGCCCGACAATCCCATGGGGTGGGGCGCCGACAGCCTGAAGTACCGCTTCCAGTGGACCTTCCCCATCATCCTGTCGCCGCACGATCCCGACGTACTGTACGTGACGTCTCAGTACGTGCATCGCACGACCAACGAGGGTCAGTCGTGGGAGACAATTAGCCCCGACCTCACGCGCAACGACAAGAGCATGCAGGGGCCGTCGGGCGGGCCGATCACGAAAGACAACACCAGCGTCGAGTATTACAGCACGATCTTCGCGCTGGCCCCATCGCCGGACGACCCCAACGTGATATGGGCGGGAAGCGACGACGGTCTGGTCCACGTCACGCAGGATGGAGGCCAGACGTGGAACAACGTCACGCCGCGCAGCCGGGACCTCCCCGACTGGGCGCTGATCAGCATCATCGAGGCGTCACCGCACGATCCGGGCACGGCGTACGTTGCGGCCACCCGTTACAAGCTGGACGACTTCCAGCCGTACGTCTTGAAGACCACTGACTACGGGCGCTCATGGCGCAAGATTGTGGATGGCCTGCCGGCGAATCACTTCATTCGGGTGGTGCGTGAGGACGTCACGCGGCCGGGCTTGCTGTACGCCGCCGGGGAGTTCGGCGTCTACGTGTCGTTCGATGCCGGTGCCCACTGGCAGTCGCTGCAGCTCAACCTCCCGGTGGTACCTATCCACGACATGGTGCTGCACGGCACCGACCTGGTGCTGGGCACGCACGGGCGGAGCTTCTGGATCCTGGACGACCTGACGCCGCTGCATCAGCTGAGCGCCGAGGTGGCGCGGGCGGACCACCACCTGTTCGATCCGCGGGATCCGGTGCGGTTCCGCAGCTTCGGCGGCTTCGGCGGCCCCCCAACCGGGGCGGGCGCAAACCCGGCGAGCGGCACGTGGGTGTTCTTCTATATGAAGGAGAAGCCCGAAGGAGAGGTGAAGCTCGAGTTCCTGGAGGCCGACGGCGACGTGATCAAGTCGTTTTCCACCGAGGCAAAGGAGCGCGGCGAGCGGCTCGAGGTAGAGGCGGGCATGAACCGCTTCGTGTGGAATGGCCGCTACCCCGATGCCAAGCGGTTCGAGGGAATGATCATGTGGGCCGGCTCGGTGACGGGGCCGGTGGCGGTGCCGGGCACCTACCAGGTACGGCTCACCGCCGGCGAGTGGTCGCAGACCCGGGAGTTCGAGCTGCTGCCTGATCCGCGGCTCGAAGTGAGCCAGGACGATCTGGAGGCGCAGTTCGCCTTCCTAGTGCGCGTCCGCGATCGCGTAACCGAAGCCAACGAAGCCGTGATCCTGATCCGCGACATCAAAGAGCAGTTGGAGGGCGTGATGGATCGTGTGGAGGGGCACGCGGAGGCGGACACGATCAGCGCGCAGTCCAAGGGTCTGATCGAACGGCTGGGAGCGATCGAGGCCGAGATATATCAGACCAAGAACCGCAGCCGGCAGGATCCGCTGAACTTCCCGATCCGGCTCAACAACAAGATCGCGGGGCTCACCGGCGCGGTGGCCAGCTCTGCAGCCAAGCCGACCGACCAGTCGTACGCAGTGTTCGAGGAGCTGTCGGCCCTACTCCAGGTCCAGCTCGACCGTCTCGCCGACATAGTGGACGCCGAGATACCGGCGTTCAACGCCTTCATGGCGGAGCGGGACGTGCCGGCGGTGATTCTGCGGTAGGGAGTGCTGCGTCGGGCGACGGTCCCGCTCCTCAAGTGGCTAGGCGTCGCGCTGGTCGCGGTGCTCGGCGCCGCCCCCGAGGCCGCCGTCGGCCAGGACGTGGAGCCCCGCTTCTACGCGGCGGCGCCCGTAGGCGTGAGTGCGGTCGGCCTCGGCTACATCTACTCCACAGGTGCCGTGCTGCTCGACAAGACCATTCCTGTCGAGAACCTAGACGGGGACATTCACACTGTCACCGGCGTGTTCGCCCGGTTCTTCGGCCTGTTCGGAATGATGAGCCGGGCGGACGTGGTCGTGCCGTATGCAACGGGCAACTGGTCCGGCGAGCTGGGAGGTGCCGATAGCAGCAGATCCGCGACCGGCTTCGGAGATCCTGTCGTGCGCGCCGCCCTCTTCTTTGCGGGCGCGCCCGCCCTCTCGGGCGCAGAGCCCGCTCAGCACGATCCCAAGACCGTCGCTGGCTTGGCTCTGAGGGTGCGGGTTCCCTTGGGTCAGTACGATCCCAGCAGGTTCATCAACCTGGGGGCGAACCGCTGGATGGTGAGCCCGCGGCTCGGGGTGGCGCATCGCGCCGGGCGCTTCATCCTCGAGCTGTACAGCAGCGTGTGGCTCTTCACCGACAACACCGACTTCGCCAACGGGAACACGCAGAGCCAGGACCCGATCATGGCCTTCCAGGTGCACGTGACCTACCGCTTCCCGAGCGGCATCTGGCTCGCCGCGTCCACGCGCCAGAGCTTCGGCGGGGCAACCAGCGTGAATGGGATGGAGGAGACTACCCCGGAGTCCAACAACCGTGTGGGCATGACGCTGGCGGTACCCGTAGGGCACCACGCCCTCAAGGTGGCGTTCACCACGGGCCTCAGCACCGCGGTCGGGAACGACTACAACTCGTTCTACGCGCTATGGCAGTATGCCTGGGGTGGAGGTCCCTAGGGCGGGTTTGGAAAACGCGTCCGGTCCGAGTAGTCTTATGGGGTAGCCGGAAGGCGAGCGATCAATGACTGACGATCAGATTTTCGAGGCGGTCGACAAGCTGTTCAAGACGCAGATCAACCCCGCCGTGGCACAGCACGGGGGGAAGGTCGACTTGATAGACGTGGAAGACGGTGTGGTGATGGTGCGCATGCTCGGCGGGTGCCAGGGCTGTGGCATGGCCAAGATGACCCTGCAGCAGGGGATCGAGGCGGCGCTCAAGCGCTCCATTCCCGATGTGAAGGGCATCCGGGACATTACCGATCACGCCGCCGGGACGAATCCGTACATCACTTCGAACTCCGGATAATCCAAGCATCAGGATTCTGCCCACGGGCAAAGAAGGGCGCCGGCCAGCGGTCGGCGCCCTTCCTCGTGTACCGGCTGTTAGCTTGGTTTTCAACGCGTGCCGCCGCTGGTGCGTATCACGTTAAACAGTCAGCATCGGCTCATCTGCGAGGGGTGTATGCGAGCACTGTCGCTGCGACTTGCCCTGGCGCTCTCGGCGTGCGCCCTCTCCTTTCCTTCATTACAGGCGCAGCAGTTGCCACCCCTGGGTGGCACCGTCGATGTGTTCCTCGACTGTCACGCGTGGGGCTGCGACTTCGACCATTTCCGACGCGAGATCACCTGGGTCAACTGGATGCGCGACCGGCAGGACGCCGACGTGCACGTTCTCGTGACTTCGCAGCGCACGGGTGGTGGTGGAGATGCGTTCACCTTCGCGTTCATCGGGCTGCGGGACTTCGCGGGCCGCGAGGGCACGCTGCAGTACGTGTCGGATGCGAACGATACGCGAGACGAGGCGCGTGCGGGGCTCACGCAGACGCTGAAACTGGGGCTGGTTCCGTACGTATCGGCCACCGCCGTGGGGCAGCGGCTCGATATCTCCTACGAGGCTCCGGCGCTCCCAGCGCTGGGTGCAGTCCCCGACACCCTGGATCCGTGGAACTACTGGGTATTCCGCATCGGCGTGGGCGGCAGCTCCGAGCTGGAGAGCCAGCAGCGGTTCTGGGCCGGCGACGGGTCGATCCGGGCGAACCGCACTACTGAAGGATTCAAGATCACGCTGCGCGGCTCCTACAGCGGTAGCCGCGAGGAGTTCGACTTCACCGACGAGGACACCGGGGAGGACAGCACGGTCGTGGCCACACGTACCTTCCTCGGCGCAGACGTGCTAGCGGTGTGGAGCCTGACCGATCACTGGTCGGTGGGAGGCATGGCCGAATTCGACCGCATCAGCGTGCTCAACTGGGATCTGGCGATCCAGGCAGGCCCAGCGCTGGAGTACAACATCTATCCCTGGGCAGAGTCCACGCGGCGCCAGCTCACGTTCCTCTACGTGATCGGGGTGGGGGCGTACAACTACCGGGAGCCGACCATCTTCATGAAGACTTCGGAGGTGCACCCCATCCACCTGCTCGAGGTGGCCACCGAGATACAGCAGCCGTGGGGCTCCATAGATGCGTCGCTCGAGTGGTTCCAGTTCCTGCACGACCTCGATCTGCACAGCATCGAGCTGGACGGCGGGGTCAGGATCCGCATCGTACGGGGGCTGGACTTCAACTTCTTCGGCAGCGTCGCCCGCATCCGGGATCAGATCTATCTTCCGCTCGAGGAGGCGACGCCGGAGCAGGTGCTGCTGCAGCAGCGGGAGCGGGGAACCGAGTTCCGCGCGGGCCTGCACTTTGGGTTGAGCTACCGGTTCGGCTCCAAGTTCAACAACGTGGTTAACCCACGAATGGACGGCGGATTCTAGCAGGGCAAAACCCGGCCCGCGCTTACCCCGTAGGGAAGGTGGCGGCGTGGGCCGCGGAGGAGCTGACACATGGATCCAGCAGTTGCGGAGGTCTTGGGGCCGGTACTCGCGCTCACCGGAATGGGCGCGATGATCCTGATCGGCATGAAGATGCGGTACACTCACCTGCGCGACACCAAGCTCGCCAAGGGTGCGGGTCGGGAGGTGGAGCAGTTGGCCGACGCCGTCGATTCCCTGCGGGACGAGGTGCGTGAGCTGCGGGAGGGGATGGTGGACCTGCACGAGCGCGTCGAGTTCGCCGAGCGGGTGCTCACAAGAGGGAGGGCGGAGGGTGACCAGGGTGCGCTGCCGGCAGGGGGTGGATGAGCCGATGGCACTGTTGAAGAGGTGGCGGGCTGCGGCGGCTGTCCTAACGTTCTGCGGGCTCGGCTTCACGGGCTGCGAGCCGCCCAGCACCGACGACTTCCCCGTGCTCGGCGGCGAGTACCTGGGGCAGAGCCCGCCGGGGGACAGCGCGCGGCTGTTCGCACCTGGGGTCATTTCGACGGGCATGTACACCCGCGATATGGCGATCACGCCCGACCGGAGCGAGCTCTACTACGGTGTGATGGTGGGCGGCTACAGCGTGATCATGCAGACCAAGCGGGTGCGCGGACGCTGGGCCAGGCCCGAGGTTGCGCCCTTCTCGCGTAATCCAGAGCATCTGAACCTGGAACCGCACATCTCGCCCGACGGGGGCCGTTTCTTCTTCCTCTCGACCAGGCCGCGCGACGGGGGGCCGGTGCCCGAGGAGCAGATCGGGGCGTGGGTAAACCAGGACATCTGGGTGATGGACCGTGCCGGCGACGGCTGGAGCGAGCCGTACAACCTGGGCCCGCCGGTGAACACCGACGGCGAGGAGTACTTCCCCTCGGTCACGCGCGACGGAACGCTCTACTTCACGCGCAACGAGGTGGGATCGCGCGAGAGCTACATCTACCGCGCCCGCCTGGTGGACGGACGGTACACCCAACCTGAGCGCCTAGGCTCGGAGGTCAACTCGACCCCGTCGCAGTACAACGCCTTCATCGCTCCGGATGAGAGCTATCTCATAGTCTGTACGGCCGGGCGCGACGACGGCATGGGTGGTCCCGACTACTATGTCGTGTTCCGCGACGAGGCTGACCGCTGGAGCGAGCCCATCAACATGGGGGAGGCGGTGAACAGCCGATGGGCCGAGTTTTCGCCCTACGTTTCGCCCGATGGCCGCTACTTCTTCTTCATGTCCACGCGCAGGGCCGGTGCCGCGGCGCTGCCGGACTCGCTGAGCTACGAGTACCTGGCCGGTGTGTACGACGGGCCGCAGAACGGCAACGGCGATATCTACTGGATCGACGCCGGGTTCATCGAGCAGCTGCGGCCCGGCGGGGCAGGGCGTTAACGCGCGTTAACGCAGCCTGATGCCGGCGCGGAACGTGGCGTAACGCAGGCTGTTCCCCGTGGTGAACACGTAGCGCGCATCTCCGAACAGGGCGGCCCTGCGCGCCAGCGAGAGCAGTAGTCCTCCGCCCACGGGGAATGCGGTGCCCGATCCGAAATTGGTGGATCCGGAGTAGCCGAATCCCCCGATGACGTAGGGCGAGACCACGCTCGCCCTGGGGAACGGGTACCAGCTCGCCTCGGCGAAGCCGGCGTAGACGGTGCCTGTGCGGTGGCCCGTCCCGACGGGATTGCCGTCCTCATCGTAGATCACCGCAGCGGGGCTCGCCACGAACTGGGCGTACTGGAAGGACGCGTCCACGAATACCTGGCTGCTCACGCGGTAGCGCGCGGCGGCGCCGACCATCACCCCCGGCTTCCAGCCGGCGGCCAGCGGGTCGGGGCTCACGGGCACGGCCACCCCGCCCGTGACGTGGATGCTCAGGGGCGAGCGGCGCCGGCCGTGGGGCTGCTGCGCATCGAGCAGGCCCGCCGCCGTGCAACCGAATAGCAGCACGAGTGCCAGCGTCCTCATGGATCCTCTTGAGTGGCTACCGTCTAGTACGAAGCTGCAGCGCGGGCTGTTCCGTGCCAACCATCCACCCAGTCCGGCGCCACACATCTGGTAGACGGGCTGGGTCACCGGTTCGTTAAGTCGCCCCTCCGGGGCTGTGACCCCCGGCCACCCCCAACGCAATTGGCCAGCCGAATGGCTGGCCAATTGCACTCACCTGGCACGGTATCGTCGGACCGCTATCTGTGTCGTCCGAACACGCCGACTCCGAAGTAGCATGGCTCGACCGAGCACTCGTACATCCGGACCCGGATCTGGAACCGTCCGCTCCAGGCGGGTCGGCACTCGATGATCGGGACGTCATCGGTGCTCACGTCCGAGTCGATCTCGTTGCCGTTCTCGTCCTCGAGGTAGAGGTCGATGTCGCTGCAGTCCTCGTCGCAGAAGGCGACGATACGATACTCCCAGCCGTCATCCATGTCGGCTGTGTAGAAGTCACTCTCGTCGTCCTGCAGGGCCTCGATGCGGTATTCATGGGTCTGTTCCCAGCCGACGCTCGCGGCGAACGTCTTTACGAGGTCGAGCTGGAAGCGAACCTGGCCCTCCCAGTCGGTCTGGGCGTGCGCCGGGGTTGCGAGACCGGTCCACGCGAAGAGTGCGAGCACCAGAGCCGGTGCCAGGCGAGTTACGCGGGGTGACATGGGTAAGCCTCCTTGAGCGCCTGGGTGCGTGTTGGAGCCCAAGGTGCGGCGGGAAGTGGCGGCGGGCTGCGAGGTGCGTCACAGGGGTCGGCGGCGGACGCCGGCCGCGCGTGAAGCCCGCTTGACCCTCCGACCCGGCTTCTGTAGGTTCCTCCCCGCAGCGAGGTTACGCCTCCCCACGCCCTGGTGGTGGAATCTGGTAGACACGCTGTCTTGAGGGGGCAGTGGCGCGAGCCGTCCCGGTTCGAATCCGGGCCAGGGCACTACACAAGGCCACCGTAGCTCAGAGGTAGAGCTCTCGATTCGTAATCGAGTGGTCGTCGGTTCGATTCCGACCGGTGGCTCTCTCAGAAGCCCCAGCAATTGGGGCTTTCGTGTTCTTGAACGGCCGCGACTGGCCAGTGAGTGCCCCCCTCCGGCAAGTATCAGCGGTCGCTTCTGAACAAGATGTTGACGGGCGGCACGGTTCTCTATCGGGTTGGCTCCGGCGGTACCGTCGATGCCTCGTTCTCCTTCGACGGCTGCAGCCGGGCCTGGCTAGACGTCACGCAGCTCCGCCGCTCAATCCTCGGGTCCGATGCTCCGCACGACATTTCGGTTCTCGTCGAGGAACTCGATCCTGGCCGCGCCCGTCGAGTCCACGGTCATCCGCAGCCTTTGCCGTCCGGCGAAGTCGTGCAGGCTCACCAGGGCGGCCCCGTCATCGCGGGAACGTCCGACGTAGAGCCGTAGTGTGCTGCGCACGCGCGCCCGCCACACTCGCAGCGCTTCGTTCCTGACGCTGTCGTCGACAAGCTGCTCGATCGAGTCGCGCTCGGCCAACAGCTGCCGCATCGGGGGACCGGGCACGAAGTCGGAAATGGCGAGCCCGGCGCGGCGCGTTCCCCCCGCGTCCACGTATTGGAGCGCGACGGCCTGGTCGCGTCCGTACTGGTCGAACGTCAGGCTGGCGAAAGCCTCCGGCACGCCGTCCACGAGCTTGCCGCTGAAGACCAGGCCTCCGTTCTCGGAACCCTCGTCGTTGTAGAAGATCATGCCCGGGCGGTTGCCTCCGTGAAACCCGAGCGGCTCCCCGTGCTCCAGTACGTCCGGCGAGCGGGCACGGTTGGATATGACGAGACGCAACTGCCCGTCGGCTTCGACGATGTTGATGCGCTCGACATCGATCTCCTCGAACCGCGTCCGGCCCGGCCCAAACGCCGCGGTGACCGCGACGAGCGCTACCGCCGTAGTGAGGACCGTGTACGCTTGCCAAAGGCGGCGGCGTCGCCGAGCCGTGAGTCGCATGCTTCCTCCCTCGCATCGAAGAGGTCAGGTGAGGCTTTATCTATGGACCGCGGCCGTCGGCCGGTCAACCAGTTGACGAGCACGATCAGCGCGACGACGGTGGTGAGCAGCGCCGGCGTCGCGGCGGCTAAGGTGTGTCTGCGGCGCCCTCTGCCGCCGGGAGTCGCAGTAACCCGGCGAGTTGCTGGCGGAACATCGGGAGGACGAGGGTCGCGAACGGTTGCGCGGCGAGGTCGTTCGATTCGGTGGGGTCGTTCCGCCAGTCGTACAGCTCCTCACTCCCGTCACCGTTTACGATGTAGTGGAAGCGGCTCGTGGTCAGGGAGAACATGTCCCTGCCACGGCTCACTGGATACCACGGCTGGCGTACGAATCCCTGCGCGAGATGGGCGAACGCGGTATCCTGTGCAGCGCCGGCCAGCTCGCCGTCTTCCGTTGCGTGCCACAGGGGGGCGAGCGAGCGGCCGGGGAACTCGACTCGCTCATCGCCTAGTAGGTCTGCCACGGTTGCGGGGATGTCCCGCAGACTCACGACCCGCTGCACCCGCACAGACTGCGCCAGCGTGTCCGCGGGCAGGATCAGTAACGGCACGTGAAGGGCGGGGAGGTAGAGGCTGTTGTTGTGCTCGAACAGCCCATGCTCTCCCAGCTGCTCGCCATGATCCCCGGCGATGATCACGATCGTATTCTGCAACACGCCCCTGTCATTCAGCTCGTCCAGCAACCTGCCGAGTGCCGCGTCGGCGTCGCTGACCGCGTCGAAGTACGCCGATGAGTGAGTCGCGATCTCCTCCGGTGACAGCGTCCACTTCTCCCACACCATGGCGGACTCCCCGGTGGAGAGGCTGGCGTCGTGCCCGAAGTTCGTCCACCGCCGGCCCGGCCACAGCACCGATCCTCGGTATCCCTCCGGGAAGTACGGCTCATGTGCATCGAAGAAGTTGACGAACGCGAAGAAGGGCCGATCCTGATTGCGCTGCTGCCAATCGAGGAACGCATCGGTGATGTTGGCTGCCGATCTTCGGTTGAACAGCTCGTGGTGACCGACGAGCTTGCGGAGCGTCACGTTGCCGGCCAGCCAGCGGCCAAAGGAAGAGCTGAGCAGTACCTGGCCCAGATTCACCGGGTAGTCGTCATACTTGATGAAGCCGCGGCCGAGGCCCGTCGCGCGGGTGCCGAACAGCAGGTTGGCGACGAAGCCGGTGGTCATGTAGCCCCGCCTGCGGAGCTCTTCGGCCAGTGTGGAGTGCGTGCCGTCGAGCGGCGCGCCCCAGCCCGCCGAGAGCTCGTGAGGCCACAGGCCGGTGAACATGCTGGCGTGCGAGGGAAGCGTCCACGGCGACGGCGCCAGCGCGCGCTCGAAGTAAACTCCCCGCTCCGCGTACCGCGTCAGGTGCGGCACGACGGAGCTGTCGAGGTCCTTGGCGCGCACAGTGTCGAGAATCAGCAGCAGGACGTTGGGTGCGTCACTCCGCGGAGCCGGCAGCGTCTCCAGCAACGCACGTTCCCCAGCTCTGAGGGCGAGCGTCATACGCACGCTGAAGAAGCCGGAGATCAGAGCCAGGACCACTGCTGCCGCAGGTGCGATCCGATACAGCAGGCGGGCGATCCGTCCCCCTGCCATCCGGGCCGCTTGGACCCCGATGCCCAGCGCGAGCACTGCCGCGGCCGCCCGGTGGAGTGGCCCGACGAGGAGGAGCAGCTGAAAAGCGGCCAGGGTGATGAGCACTCCCGCCACGATGCGCGGCGTCCGCGCGCGCGGCCACCATCGAGCGACGGCCAGCAACAGGAGTACGCTCACGAGGGCGAAGAGCACGTCCGCCGTCGGGATCATCCAGACGTAGTGCGCGCTCAGCCTGACCTGGACGCCGAGGCTGACCAGCATCGACACCCACCGGACCTCGGCGAAGCCAGCCGCCAGGCCCACGGTGACCGCGAGCAGCAGCATCCTCCATGCGGGAAGCGAACGCTCCGTCACCCGAGGTACCCCAATCCGCGCAGGCGCTCCCGCACGATCTCGTCCTCCTCGAGTGCAGCCGAGTCCTTCGACGCGTCGTCCGCCGCGCCGGGCCGAAGCCTGGACGATCCCTGCATCGAGGGCGGAGTCTCATATCCGGCCAGTTCGAGCAGGGTCGGCGCCACGTCGAGTAGCCTCCATCCCTGCTGCTCACCAGCAGGTGGGACGGTGGGACCGGCCAGGACGAAGGCGCCATACTGTGCGTGGTTGCAGTCGTCGGGTCCCGTATCGTTCTCCTGCGTGTGCACGCCACCGTACCCGACGCCGCCGATGGCACGCCACGCGAGATCGCCGAAGTGGACGATCAGGTCGGGTGCGATGCCGTTCACCTCGCGATAGATCTCCTCGGGCCGGAAGACCTTTGTGCCGAGGGGCGCGCCGCCCTCATCCACGGTGGCTTCCAGTCGCGTCTGGAGTTCTCGCCGCACCGCCTCGTGGTCTTCAGGCGCGATGGCGCCGTTGGGCTCCCGCCCCTTCACGTTCAGAAAGACGCGCGCGTAGTAGCCCCCGGAACTCCACGCGCGGGTCCGCGGCCAGTCGACCGCGAGCGCATCGAACGGCGTCACCTCGTCCGGGTAGTTCTCCAGGGCGAGATACCCCTCGCGGTACAGCCATTCGTTCACGCAGAAGCCGCCGTCCAGCGCGCGCGCGCCGTGGTCGGACGCGATGAGCACGAGGGTGTCCTGCTCGACCAGCTCGAGCACCCGCCCGATCTCCTCATCGAGATAGCGGTAGTAATCTCGGACCACCTCGCGATAGGGGTTTTCGGGGTCGTGACGGACGTGTTGCGGGTCGTGGTGCTTCCAGAAGCCGTGGTGGATGCGGTCCAATCCGATCTCCACGAACTGGAAATAGTCCCACGACTCCTCCTGCATGAAGTGCCGAACTGCGTCGAAGTGCTTCCGCGTCATCTCAAAGATGCGCTCGCGCAGGCTGTCCTTGTCCTCAGTGCGGAAGTCCTTCACGTCGACCGGGTACTCCCCAACCACCTTCTCGATGCGGCCTGCGACGTCCTCGGGGTAGGTGTACGTATCGCGGGACGTGTCCGGCGTGAGGAAGCACCCGACCGTGATCCCGTTCACGCGCTTGGGCGGGTAAGACGGCGGGATGCCGATCAACACCGAGCGGCCGCCCTCCCGGGCGACTTGATCCCAGATCGTGAACGCACGGAAAGCCCGCGAATCGACGGTGCGCAGCTGGTCGTAGGAGTGGTCGAACCGATTGCGGAATCCGTACACGCCGAGCGAGCCGGGGTCCTGGCTGGTAGCCATGCTCATCCACGCGGGCACGGTGATCGGTGGAACAACGCTCTCCAGCCGGCCAAAGCAGCCTGCTTCCATCAAGTGCCGCACGTGCACCAGCCGCTCGTCGCCCAACAGGATCTCGGGAGCAGCGCAGTCCAGACCAATGACGAGGATCTTCATGCGAGTATGTCCGCTCCTTCCATGTCGGCCGGTGCAGGCACGCCCAGAGTCGCGAGGATCGTCGGCGCGAGGTCCAGCAGGGTCGGTGCTGCACTCGCGAGCGGCCTCGTGGCAAACAGCACTCCTGGCACGGCGACCGGATCCACGACGTGGTCACCTGACCATCGCTTCCGATTGTCCTCTATCATCGCAGCCGGCACTCCGCCCATCGCCGTGGCGGACGAGACGCGGTAGCCGGGCTCGCAGTTCACGAGGAGGTCCGGCGCGTCGTCGACGCACCGGCCGTGGTACACCGCGTCGCGCTCGACCACGCCGCGGATCGGGCTCGCCCCATCGCGCTCCCCGTCCCGCATCTCCGTGAGTCCTCGTGCGATTGCCTGTGCGATCCCCTGAGCCTCGTCATCGCCGACAATGCCCTCTGCCTCGCGCCCGCGACGGTTGAAGTAAACGCCGGCCAGCCCCAGCGCGTAGGCTTGGGTTCGTCCCCAATCCACTTCCCGCAGGAGGTCTCCGGCTACGTCGCCCGGCTCGGTACCGTGCTTCAACGTCAGGAAGCCATGCTGTTGGAGCCACGTGTTGACGTGTACTTCCCGCCGAAAGTCCGCGAACCCATGGTCGCTCGCGACCAGAACCAGCGTGTCGTCGTCGGCGTACTCGAGTGCCTCGCCTACCAGCGCGTCGCATTCCCGGTAGTGTTCCTCGATCGTGTGCTTGTACTCCGCCGGGGCAGGCGCTTCGGCGTTTGCCGGATGCTCCGGATCTCGAAACCGCCAGAACATGTGCTGGATGCGATCCGGGGTGTCGAATAGGCAGAAGAAGAAGCCCCGGTCGAAGCGCGCCAACTCGTGATGCATCATCGCACGCCGCTCCCGCAGCACGTCTCCACACTGTCGCAGGAACCCATCCTCGGCGACGCGGCCGTTGTTCAGGGCGTTGTGGTCCTCCGCCAGCCCCAACGTAGAGTAGAGGCCGATGGCGCGCTTCAGCTCGGCCGCATAATCCCACGGGTGACTGATCGGGAAGTGGGGAACGTCGGGGTGGAATGCAACGGGGGTGGCGTACAGCTCGAACGGCTCGCCCGCTCGCCTGAGAAAGAAGCGGACCAGTCCACGTACCTTCTGCAGCGCACCCACGCGGAACGTGACATCCAGCCAGGCACTCCACTCACCCTCTTGTATATGGAGCGCGGTCGGCTGGCCTTTGGACCGAAGAGTGACGGCCCTGCTGCCTGCGTCGATCTCGAGGGCGACGTCCAGCGTCACCTCCCGTCCCCGCTTTGGATCGTGTGGTCCGATCAGCGTGGTCTCGACGTGCCCACCGGGACTCGGCTCCACCGGAACGAGCCGCTCACTCTCGTGCGTTGTCGTGCCCGGGGGGCCGTAGATCGTCGACGTCCCGAAGCCGCCTCGAATGTCAGGTACGCCGACGCCCGCCAGCAACCGGCCGCGCAGGCTGTTCGGTGGATAGGTGCACGGGTGGCGCAAGACTGTCGATGGTACGCCGGCATCCGACAGCACCTCCCAGACGGGCGTACCCCCCCGAAGATTCACGGCCTTGGGCGGTAGAAAAGCGGACCGCTGCTCGTGACGGTAGAGCGCAATCTCGGGCCGGTACGTGGCGGGATCGCGGCGCAGGAAGTCGAAGATACCGTGGCCGCCGGGGTTCAGGCCCGTCGCGACCGTCGACCAAGCCACCGGTGTCTGGGCCGGACAGGTGGTGCCTACGCGGGCGTACCCGCCGCGCGCGCGAATGCGAGCAAGATTGGGCAACTCGCCGGCCGCCAGGAGAGCCTCTGTGATCGACGGGTCGAGGCCGTCGAGGCCAAGGATGATAACCTTACGTGTCAATCGGTTGGGTCACGCCCCTGCGACGGCTTCGGCCGTCGCCCGAAGATCCACATGACGCGGGCAACGATGGCCCGTGCCAAGCCGACGGTCCGCCGCCCGGCCATCAGCAGGGCTCCGGCGATGACTGCCAGCCCGGATGCGACGGGCATGATTACCTCAGGTCCGAAGTACAGCGCCTACCTCCGTTCCCGGTTGAGGGCGAACCACGGTCTGCACGTGACGAGGAAATGTGACGGGTGCGCGTTGAGGATTCAACCTCCGCCGTGAACCGCGGGCATGAGGCGCGTGATGTTACCAGGATTGTTGCGGGGGTCCTCGGGTGATAGTCTACGGGTGTTGTCGATCCCCAACCGGCTCGCGCTGCCACCCAGGGAGACCGCCATGCACATCCGCGCCCAGCTTCTTTGCCTGTGCGCTGCAGCCCTGACCCTCACACCGGTCGACCTCACCGCTCAGGGCCAGAACCCGAGCCTCGCGGGCCACACGTTTGTGCCTAACACGACGGTCGAGGGACCGTTCGTCGCCACTCACTTTCGCTCCTTGGTGGGGGCGGCCAGCGCCTTCGGCTACGACGCTGGGACTGTAGTCATCGACGACGACACGCTGTATGCCCTCGAGGGCAACATGACCTGGGTCCGCGTGGAGTTCGAGCAGCGGCAGAAGGTCGCCGACTGGCTGGCTCTGGAGGGCGAATTCAGGGTCGGGGCGCGGGTCGGCACCAACACGGCGAGCGCGCTCTCCGACGGTGTGTCGCTGATCACCGGCTTCAAGCTAGCGGCGATCGCACGGGTGGCGCGCTCGGACAGGGTGCTCGCCTCGGCCACGCTCGATGTGCGTCGCACCGGCCTCACCTTCTTGAACATCGTCTCGTTCGTGGAGGAGGTCGTCGACAGCGTGGAGGCAGGTGGCCCGCTCGACTCCATCTCCTTGAGCTCCGCGAGCGGCGCCTGGCAGGGGCGCGGCGGATTCCGTCTCGCCTATGCGCCGGGTCGAGCCGTGGGTTTCACAGTCCTGGGTGAGGTGGGGGTCGGCGAGGATCACACGAAGGTGGAGGATGCCGTATGGGATGTGGATCTCGGCGCCACCGTGGACCTGAACCTCCGCTCCATCGACAAGGTCCCATTGGGCTTTGTGGGCGCTTATCGCTTCAGCACATTCGGCGGCGACCCGGAGTCCTCCGGGGGTCAGAATCACATGGTGGGATTGGGGGTCTCATATGTCGGGAGCGAGGATTTCACGGTGGGCGTCGAGTTGGCATGGCAGCACATCCCACTGGGGGACGGCGACGCGCTGAGCTCTGTGGGCCTCGGCGTGCGGTCGCGCTACTACTTCTGAGATGCGGTTGAGCTAGACCGGGACCGTCTCGACCGCGATCTCCCGCACGTCGAGCGGAATGCCCTTCCGCTCGTCGCGCACCAGGGTCATGGTCTCCGTTTGGCACTGGCCCACGCACACGCCGCATCCCATGCACTTCTCCCAGTCCACCACCGAGGTGCCGTTCACGTGCACTGCGTCGAACGGACACGCCTCCTCGCAGTCGCCGCACGCGATGCAGCCCAGCTCGTCCACCTGTGCCACGTAGCCCGAGGCTGCCACCATCGGCACGCCGTGCTGCACCATGGCCTCGAGTCCGCCACAGCAGCAGGAGCAGCAGTTGCAGATGGCGTAGAACTTGTTGCTCACCGCGTCCTTGAAGTACGCGGTGTGCACATGCCCCCGCTCGTGCTCTGCCTGCAACAGCTCCAGTGCCTCGTCCTGCGACACGCGCCTCGACTTGTGTGGGTGGTGCTCGAGCGCGAACGAGCCGTCACCAATGATCATGCACACGTCGCTCGGCTGGCACGGTGCTTCCCGCGCCGCCCGGCAGGGGCAGTCGAGCAGCGTAACGCTGGGTGGCCCCTTGAGGACGATGTCCCGTGCCGTGGGGTAGGGGACGATTTGCTCCAGGTCGGTGCGTGGGATGTCGTGGTCCAGCGTGATGATCGCCTTCGCCAACTCGGTGGGCAGGACCTTGCCGTGGTAGTGATCGGCCCACCAACGCCTGGCCCTGGGTCCCATGCGTGGGAGCAGCGTGTTGATGCAGAAACCGATGTACTGGTAGGGCCAACGGCCGTACACGTAGCCGTGCAGCGCGTTGAGCGAGCCGCCGCGTCGGGAGCCGGAGCTGCCGCCCGCGCTGCGCTTGTGCGTGAGCATGCCCGCCCTGGTAGACGGGAGCATCAGATGACCCCGCTCGCCGATCAGCCACAGAGCGGCGAGCACACAGAGCAACAGGGCGGGGATTGCCAGGAGAGCGAGCAGCCACATCATCGTCGGCTCCTTCCCGTTGCGGGCGCAGGGGCGCCCCCTCGGCTGCTGTCTCTATACTACACCCCGGGCGGTGTTGAAACCTCACCACCCCGATGTTTCGTAGTGAGACATAAAAGGAGGCCGGAGCATGGAGTTCTTTGACCTCATTTGGCTGGGCGTCACGGGGGTGGGAAGCGTCTGGGGATACCTCCAGTCGCGCAGACGCCGGTGGCGCCGGTGGTGGCGGGAGCCGCGGTAGCCCTGCTCGCGGCGCCGCTCGTGTGGGTCCTGCCGATCGTCGGGGGCTGGACCGCCGCGCTGTTCGGCGTCGGTGTCGGTGTCGGTGTGCGCCACGGCCAGAAGGACGTTAAACGCTTACCACGTATGTAGTTAAGCAGTGCCGACCTTGCGGCTGCGGCCGTGGCTCGTAGTTTCAGCGCCACGCCATGAACGACGAGCCGTTCGGATTCGACCAGCCGCCGTCGCGCCCCCCCAACGTGGATCGCCGCAGGGGGGCGGATCGTCGGCGCGCAAGCGATCGCCGCACCGGGCTGGACCGCCGTGCCGGAGTGGAGCGGCGCATGACGGCCGAGGCGAGGCGCGCCGATCTCGAGCGGCGCTCCGGCCGGGAGCGCCGCAGGGCGCAGCGCCGGCGGATCAGGGAGCGGCGCAACATGGAAGAGCGCCGTGACTCCGCCTGGCACATCCTGGAGCACGGCTAACCTCAGCGCAGGCGGCGGCCCCTCAGCGTGCGAGTGGCGCGGGCGAGCACGTCCTCCCGTGGCACGAACCCGATGAAGCGACTGTCGGGCCAACCCAGCATGTCGCGTGTATCGGAGAGCAGCAGCACCGAGTCTGCCGGAACCACCCACGGTCCCCAGGTGAATAGCTGGTAGGTGAGGGCGAGTTCCGACCGATCCACCTCGGGCACCAGCACCTGGTGAGGCCAGGATCGCGCTCCGCCGTTCACGAATACCACACCCTCCTCCATGCGAACAGTGTCGCCTGCCACGCCTGCAAGGCGGCGCAGCACGTGGTACTCGACCTCCTCGTCCACGAACCGGAAGATCACGAGATCTCCACGGCGCAGCTCGCCCGGCGGGCTCCAGGCGAGGAAGTACTCCTCCGCCGCGATCGTGGGTTCCATCGAGGGCCCTGTCATGTAGTAGATGGAAGGCCAGCGAGTGCCCAGTCGCGTGCTCCAGGCACCCACGATGACCAGTGCGGCGATCAGCGTCCACAGCACGACGCGGGCCACGCCGCGACGCGTCAGGTTCCTAGCCGAAGAGATCGGCAAGCGCGCCGTCCAGCTCAGGGTGGCGGAAGACGTATCCCGCGTCGAGTGCACGGCGCGGCACGACGCGCTGGGAGGCGAGCAGTGCCTCGGCCATCTCACCCAACGCGAGGCGCAGCGCGAAAGCCGGCTGTCGCAGGATCGCCGGCCGGCGCAGTATCCGGGCGAGGGTCGTGGCGAAGGTGCCTACGGTGACTGGGTGTGGTGCAGTGAGGTTGAGTGGGCCGGCCACGTCCGAGTCCAAGGCGAATAGGATCAACCCGATCTCGTCAGCCGCGTGGATCCACGACCACCATTGGGTACCGGGTCCCCAGGGTCCGCCGAGCCCGAGCTTGAACAGCGGGATGAGGGGCACCAGCGCGCCGCCCGACCGGTCGAGCACGAGACCCGTGCGCAGGCACACGACCCGCGTCGTGTCCTCGGCCGCGTGAGCCGCGCTCTCCCACGCCACCGACAGGTCGGCGAGGAAGTCGCTCCCGCGTGCCGCCGACTCGTCGAGCACATCGTCACCGCCGTCGCCGTAGTACCCGATCGCCGACCCGCTCACTAACACTGCTGGTTTGCGCTGCGCGGTGCGGATCGCCGCCACCACCTGGCGCGTGGCGTCCACTCGGCTGTCCCACAGCAGGCGTTTGCGCGCCGCGGTCCAGCGATGCGGAGGGTCCACGATGCGCTGCCCTGCGAGATTCACCACGGCGTCGCAACCCGCGACCTCTCCTTGCCACTGGCCCGCCGCCCTGGGGTCGCCGCGCACCACGCGGACCCGCTCGTGACCCCAAGGGTCGCGTCCCGCGCGGGACACGACCACGCACTCGTCGCCCCGCTCGACCAGTTGCCACACCAGTCGGGAGCCGATCAAACCCGTGCCGCCCGTGACCAATACGCGCATGCCTAACGCCTTGTAGTGATTTGTTTTACAACACTAGCACTGAAACTGTGGTTGGCAATGTCCGTACGTACGGATAGGTTCATTGATCTGTCACCCCACAGAAACAGCAACTCGAGGGCTGGCTACAGCAGAGGGACGACGAACCACCTCACCCGAGCTCCCTTAGGAGGGGACATGAAGGTTCGCTACATCACCCACCTATCGAAGCTCGACGGCCTCACTGACGAAGAGCGTCGTCGGCTCGCGCCGGTTGCCGAGCGCTACGTCTTCCGACTCAACGACTACTACAAAGACCTCATCAACTGGGACGATCCCAACGACCCGTTGCGGCGCCTCGTCGTGCCCATGGAGGGCGAGTTGAACGACTGGGGCGAGCTCGACGCCAGCAAGGAGGCGCTCTACACGCCGGTCCGTGGATGCCAGCACAAGTACACGGACACTGCGTTGCTCCTGGTGAACGAGGTCTGTGGCGCGTACTGCCGCTACTGTTTCCGCAAGCGGCTGTTCATGAACGACAACGACGACGCGACGCTCGCCTACAAGCCGGGCCTCAAGTACATCGCCGAGCACGAGGAGATCACCAACGTGCTGCTCACCGGCGGCGATCCGATGATCATGTCCACACGGCGGCTCGAGCCGATCATCAGCGACGTGGCTGCCGTGCCGCACGTGCGCATCATTCGGATCGGCTCCAAGATGGCCGCGTTCAATCCCTTCCGGGTCCTGGACGATCCGGATCTGCTGCGGCTGATCGGGGAGCACTGCAACGACAAGACGCAGATCTACATCATGAATCACTTCGATCACCCCCGTGAGCTCACGAAGGAGGCGCGGGAGGCGATCAGGTTGTTGCGCGAGGCCGGTGCACAGACAGTGAACCAGTGTCCCATGGTGCGCGGCGTGAACGACAATCCCAGGACCTTCGCCTCGCTGTTCCGCGAGCTGTCGTTCATGGGCTGCCCCCAGTACTACGTGTTCCAGGGCCGTCCCACCGCGGGCAACGAACCCTACGAGGTGCCGATAGTCGAGGGTCTCAAGATCTTCCTCGAGGCGAACCGCCATGTGTCAGGGCTGGCGAAGCGGGCACGCTTTGCGATGTCACACCGCACGGGCAAGATCGAGATCCTGGGCGTCGATGACCGCCACATGTTCCTGCGGTATCACAGGGCCTACAGGAAGGAAGACTACGGTCAGATGGTCGTGGCGAAGCGCGACGACCGCGCCTACTGGCTGGACCAGCTCACTGTGATCCACGGTCCGCAATCGGCCATTGAGTCGGCGGCGCATTACGCACCGTACGCCTGGTAGACACTGCGACGTGTAGCGAAGGGGGCCGCGACTCTGTGTGAGTCGCGGCCCTCGTGTTTGTGGATCAGCTCTCCGGGGTGGCCGAAACCTGGAGCCGCGCGTCGATGGCCACGGCCCCCTTTTCCAGCGCGATTAGCGGGTTCACGTCCATCTCGGTGATGCGCGGGTGGCGCTCCGCGAGCTGGGAGATACGCAGGATCGCCTCGGCCTGTGCCGCGAGGTCGCGCGGCGCCTGACCCCGGATGCCCTCCAGCAGCTGGAACATCTTCACCTCACGGATCATCTCTTCGGCGTCGGTGTCGTACAGCGGACTGAGCCGCATCACCACATCCCGCAACGCCTCCACGAAGATGCCGCCCATGCCGAACATGACGAGCGCCCCGACCCGCGGCATGCGGGTGAGGCCCACGATGGTCTCGATGCCCGGTTCCGCCATCTGCTGAATCAGGATCCCTTCAATGCGGGGCTCGGCGCGCTTCCTCGGAGTGGCTCGCTTGGTGCTCTTCTTTGTGCGCTTCACCGACGGCTTGCCCGGGGTCGTCACCCGCTTCAGCATCTCGCGCACTGCCCGTTCCACCTCGGCCCTGCTCTCCAGTCCCAACGCCACCCCGCCGACATCGGTTTTGTGCGTGATGTCGGGGCTCACGATCTTGAGGGCAACCGGTAAGCCCACGTCGCCCGCGGCCTCGGCCGCCGCCGCCGCGAGGCTGCGCGGCCCGTCCTTCGACACGAACCGCCACGGCACGACGGGGATGCCATATGCCTCGAGGACGCGCATCGCGTCGGGCTCACTCAGCTTTTCGTGTCCCGCCTGGAGCGTGGCGTCGATGATCTTCTCGATCGCCTTGTCGTCGGTCTTGAACGAGACCGTCTTGCCCTCGCGCCGGGCCGCGATCTGGCGGTAGCGCCACATGTCACCGAGCGCACGGGCCGCCGACTCGGGGAAGATGTATGCGGGGATGCTCGCGTCGTGCAGCTGAGCCAGGCCCGCCGGAAGTCCCTGCCGTCCCATGAGCACCGCGAGCAACGGCTTCTCCGGGTGCTCCTCGTTGACCCGCACGATCGCAGTGGCCACGTCGCGTGTGAGGGTCCCGAGCGGCGGCACGAACGCCGCGATCGCCGCATCTACGTTGGGGTCGTCGAACACGCTCCGTAGCGCGAACTCGTAGTGCTGCGCCGTGGCGCTCGCGATCAGGTCCACGGGGTTCTTGACGCTGGCCTCCTCGGGGAGCTTGGTGCGCAGGAGCTTCTCGGTCTCCGGAGAGAGCCGGACCACGTTCAGTCCGTGTGCCTCGCACGCGTCGGCTGCCATGATGCCTGGCCCGCCCGCGTTGGTCACGATGGCGACGCGGTTCCCCGCGGGAAGCGGTTGGTTGGCAAACGCCATCGCCAGGTCGAACAGGTCCTCCACCTTTTCGGCGCGAATGGCTCCGGACTGGGCAATCAGCGCGTCGGTGGCGAGTTCCGTACCGGCCAACGCACCCGTATGAGATGCAGCGGCGCGAGCACCCGCCCCCGTGCGCCCCGACTTCACGATGCAGATGGGTCCCTTCGTGCGCGTGAACCGCCTTCCCATCTCCACGAAGCGCGTCGGGTTGCCGAAGCTCTCCAGGTACATCAGCACGACCTGCGTGTCGGGATCGTCGCACCAGAACTCGATCAGGTCGTTGCCGCTCACGTCGGCCTTGTTGCCGCTGGAGACGAACATCGAGATCCCGATGTTCAGGCTCTGCGCGTAGTCCAGGATGCTCGCGCCCATGGCGCCGGACTGGCTCACGAACCCCACCGAGCCGGTTGGCGGACGCGCGGGCGCGAAGGTCGCGTTCATTGCGATGGCCGGGGTGTTGTTGATCACCCCCAGGCAGTTGGGGCCCACCATGCGGACCCCTGCCGAGCGGACCAGGGCGGTGAGTTCCCGCTCCCGCTCGACGCCCTCCCCTCCGATCTCCTTGAAGCCGGCGGAGATCACGACGAGTCCCTTGACGCCCGCATCGATGGACTGCTGCGCTACTTCGAGGACGTGCGCCTTGGGCACCACGATCACCGCCAGGTCGACTGGGCCGGGCACGTCGGCGATCGACGAGTAGGCCGAGATCGAGTGAATTGCCGTGGCCTTCGGATTGACCGGGTAGACCGGTCCGTGAAAGCCGTTCACCAACAGGTTGTCGAGGATCTGCCAGCCGATGGTGTTGGACTGGCGGGACGCTCCGACTACCGCGATCGAGTCGGGTCTGAGGATGGGATCGAGGGAAGACATGGTCCCGAATCTAGCACCGCTGACTGTTCCCCTCTAGACAACTTCATCGGTTCGTCAGACAATTGGGTGGATGCTCACTCTCCTCAAGCTGCTCCAGTCGTTCGTGCGCGCCCTGCACTCCGACGGTACGCCACAGCAGGTTGCGGCGGGCTTCGCTCTGGGCGCCGCCCTGGGCCTCACCCCGCTGATGAGCCTGCACAACCTGCTCGTCATCGCCGCGATCTTCCTGCTGCGGGTGTCGCTGCCCGGTGCGGTCCTGGGATGGCTAATCATGCTGCCGCTGGGCTTCCTGCTCGACCCGGTGTTCGACGCCGCGGGGAACGCGCTGCTGATCGAGGTGGGGCAGCTGCACCCGGTGTGGACGGCGGTATACAACACCCCGGTGTTGTCCCTCAGCAACGTGAACAACACGGTCGTGCTGGGGAGCGTGGTGGGTTGGTTGGTGCTGGCCTTTCCCATCTTCCTGGTCGCCCGTGCCGGCGTGCGCCGCTACCGTGCCACGCTGGGCCCGCGGATCGAGCGCTCGCGAGCAGTCCGCGCGGTGCGCGCCACCAAGCTCTACAACCTGTACCGCCTGTTTCAGCCCTGATGCCACGCACCAAGTTGTTCCGCTGGCGGGCCATCGTGCCGCTCCTTCTGGCGTTTGCCTTGCTGGCGCTCGGTTGGTGGCTCCTGCTGGATCGTCTCGTGGAGCAGGGGATCGAGGAGACCGGGGCGTATCTGGTGGGCGCTCGCGTTGATCTGGAGAGTGCCGACGTACGGCTGGGTGAGGGCACGGTGGTGCTGCGGGGATTGCAGGTGGCCAACCCCAACGCGCCCATGAGCAACCTGTTCGAGGCGGAGGAAGTCGTGGCGGACCTGCAGTGGACGCCGCTGCTGCAGAGGAAGGTCGCGGTAGATACGCTGGCCGTGCGGGGCATGCGGTTCGGCACGGCTCGGGACCAGTCGGGAGAGTTGGAGAACCCGAGTCCGCAGAGCGGGGCTGTGGCCCGGGAGGTCTCGGCATGGGCCGATGCGGTGCGCTTGCCGCCCCTCAGCCTGGAAGGGCTGGGGCAGGTGGTGGATGCGGCTGCGGTGGATCCCGACAGTCTGCGCACTCTGGCGGCGGTGCGGACGATCACGGCTCGTGCCGACGAGGTGCGAGCCGCTTGGGACAGCGCGTTGGCCGCGCTCGACCCGCAACCACGCATTGATTCAGCGCAGGCCCTGGCACAGCGCCTCGAGGACGCCGACCTGGGCGGCCTCAACGTAATCGGTGCCACGCGCCTGGCCGGCGAGGTGCGCACCGCGCTGTCCGATCTGGGCACTCTTGAGGAGGATGTCACGGCGCTGGGCCGGAACGCGCAGGCGGGCCTGACGGACCTGCAGACCCGGCTCTCCGGGCTGGCTGCCGCGCGGCAGGCGGATTACGCGTACGCGCGGGGCCTCCTCAAGCTGCCGTCCCTAGACGCGCCCGACATCTCGCCTGCGATCTTCGGCGATGCGGCCATTGCATGGGTGCAGCCGGTGCTCTACTGGCTGCGGCTCGCGGAGGAGCACCTGCCGCCGGGGATCGATCCGCGGCGCTATCCCGGACCGAAGCGCCCCCGCCGAGCGGGCACCACGGTTGAGTTTCCCGACTCCGCCTCCGGCCCTCGGTTCCTCATGGAGTACGGCGAGCTGGGCGTGGAGTTCGCGGGCGAGGGGATGGTGGCGGGAGAGTACCTGGCGCGTGTCACCGGCCTCACGTCGGATCCAACGCTCTACGGCAAGCCGCTCGAGCTGTCGCTGAGCCGCTCCGGCGCGGCAGTCGGCCCTTCCAACGTCGGGTTACGAGCGCTACTCGACCACGTGTCGGCACCCGTGATAGACTCGCTGGACGCATCGCTCGCGGGCGTGCAGCTACCCAGTCTGGACCTGGCCGCGCTGGGTGCTCGCCTCGTGCTGGGCGAGGGGACCACACGGCTGCGGCTGGCACGCTCGGGAGACCAGCTCGGTGCACGGTGGTCGTGGCACGCCCCGCGGGCGAGGTGGGAGAGACTCCGGGGGACGGCAAGCGGTGAGTGGGCCGAGGAGCTGCTGTGGCGCACCGTGTCGGGGCTGCGCGACGTACGAATAGAGGTCGGGCTGGCCGGTGCCGTGCGCGAGCCCGCCCTCAGCGTGCAGTCCAACGTGGGCCAGGCCATCGCGGCGAGCCTGCGGCGCGAGCTGGGGCGGGAAGTCGAGCGCGTAGAGCGCGAGATGCGGGCGCAAGTGGACGCGCTGGTGAGCGATCAGGTGGGTCGCGCGCGGCGCGGTGTCGCAGACCTCCAACGGAAGTACCTGGACGAGATCGACGGAGCGCGGGAGGCATTGGACGCGGTGCGGCGGCAGCTCGAGCGGGAGCTGCCTGGTGGCATCCGTATTCCATAGTATTGTGAGTCATGACCAGCGTAGCTGATCTGCAGGACCTCACCCAGCTGCCCGCCGACCAAGTGGCGGCGCGTGTCGCGAGCGCGCTGGAGGAGGCGGGCCGGCGGGACACGCCGGCGCCCGAGGCCATGCGGCTCGACCGCGCGGCGGTGACCGCACTGCGGCACGCACCGCATCCGGAGTCGGTGCTGGAGCGGATCGAGGTGGAGCGCATCGCCGAGCTGCTCGCGCGCTGCACCGCCAGGTGCGGCACGGGCGAGGCGCTGCCCGACCGCGAGCTCCGTGTGCTCGCATGGGACGCGCTCGACCTCGCGCGGCGCCCCGCCGTGGTGACGCGCATCGAGCCGGCGGCCGTGGGCGACTGGACCGCGACCGTCCTCGCAGCCATCGAGGCGTCGCACTTCACCGTGGGCCCGCTGTTCAGGCAGCGCGCCAAGACCTACGGACCGAAGGTCCTGTTCGAGATCCCCGAAGGTGCCAAGAGCCACCGACTCACCTGGCAGCAGGTGGCGGCGCGTGTGGACACACTGGCGCGCGGGCTCCTCTCGCTGGGCGATCCCGACGCCAACCAGCCGATCGCCATCGTGTCAGAGAACCGGTTGGAGCTGGCAATCGTGGATCTCGCGTGCCTTACCTCGGGTCTGGTCAACGTGGTCGTTCCGGCGAATGCCACCGAAGCCGACGTGGGGTACATCCTGCGCCACGCCAAGGTGCGGACCGCGATCGTTTCGGGCCGCGGGCAGCTGCACAAGGTGCAGAAGAACCGCGAGGCGCTTCCCGACCTCCAGCGCGTGATCAGCATGGACCCGCTCGATGACCATGGCTCGGAGGTCATGAGCCTGCGGGAGCTCGAGAGCCTAGCGAGCCGAGTGCCGGCTACAGCGGTGCAGCAACGCGGCGAGAGTGTGCGCATCGGTGATCGAGCCACTGTGATGTACACATCGGGCACCACCGGTATGCCCAAGGGCATCCAGTACTCCCACCGTAACCTGGTGTTCAAGCGGTTTGCCCGCGGTGTGGCCCTGCCCGAGATCGGCGAGCGGGACGTCTTCCTGTGTTATCTGCCCCTGTTCCACACGTTCGGCCGCTACCTCGAGATGCTGGGGTGCGTGTTCTGGGGGGCGAAGTACTGCTTCCTGCTCGACCCTTCCATGGGAGCGCTCACCGACGGCATGACGCGGTACCGCCCCACGGTGTTCATCAGCGTGCCCCGCAAATGGATGCAGCTGTACGACGCCATTGCGCAGCGGGCCAATCCACTCGATGCGCCGGACGATGAGCTGCTCGAGGCCACCAGGGAGGTGACGGGTGGACGCCTCGCGTGGGGGTTGTCGGCGGCTGGCTACCTCGACCCCGAGATCTTCAAGTTCTTCCATCGCCAGGGAATCCAGCTGCTCAGCGGGTTCGGGATGAGCGAGGCCACCGGCGGCGCCACGATGACTCCGCCGCACGGGTACAGGCACAACTCGCTCGGTGTCGCGCTTCCCGGCATCGAGCTCAAGCTGGCGGAGGACGGCGAGCTGCTGATGCGGGGGCCCTACGTGATGATGGGTTACCTCGATCCGCCCGACGGCGAGCCGTCGTTCGACGAGGACGGCTGGCTGCACAGCGGCGACCTGATGCAGATGGACGACGCCGGGCACATCCAGCTGGTGGACCGCAAGAAGGAGATCTACAAGAACGTCAAGGGACAGACGATCGCACCGCAGCGCATCGAGAACCTGTTCCGCGAGTTCGAGTCGGTCGGCCGCGTCTTCCTGGTGGGCGATCACCGGGAGTACAACACGCTGCTGATCTACCCCAACCCGGAATACGAAAGCCTCGACTTCTCCTCGATGTCGATCCACGAGATCCGGGATCACTTCCGCTCGTTGGTGACATCGGTCAACCAGTTCGTGGCCCCGTTCGAGCGCATCGTCGACTTCTACATCGTCGACCGCGACCTCGACGCCGAGCGCGGCGAGCTCACGCCCAAGGGTACGCCGCGGCGCAAGACGGTCGTGGAGAACTTCGCCGACGTGATCGACTCGCTGTACCGGCGGGCCCACCTGCATGTGGGTGGCGTCGAGTTGACGCTGCCCAACTGGTTGTTCCAGTATCTCGGCCTCACGGCACAGGATGTGGAGATCGACAAGGCTGCGCTGGGCCTGCCGTCCGTTGGTACGACCTTGACCGTGCGCCGCCTCGACGACGCGCGGATCCAGATCGGTGCCGGCATCTACGAGACGGAGCGCAAGACCGTCAATCTGGGAGCGTTCCTCGCCACGCCGCGGCTCTGGCTCGGAAACGAGGAGTTGCGGGAGTTCGCGCCACTGCAACCGAATCAGCGGCAGCGGCCGGGACGCTCGCAGGAGGGCATCGAATGGGTGGGGCGGCCGGCGCCCTACAAGGCGAGCCGCGCCGAGCGAGATGCGCTCCAGGAGGCGATACGACACGCGGAGTGGAGCCTCGACGACCTGGATCAGGCAGCGCGGCTCCTCTCGTCCACCGATCGGGATGCCGGTCTCGATGCCGAGCGCCTGCTGGAGCGCGTCGTGGCAAATGAAGAAGGTCCGCTGGCCGACCCGGCCCGCTTCGTGCTCGCCCGTGGGGCAGTGGCGGACGCACCCGACGTGCGGCGCCGAGCCTTCCAGACCCTGGTCCCCGTCGAGCGCGCGCACCGGTTCACGCGAACGCTCGAGGCGTTCTTCGGGCGCGACCCTGGGTTGCTCGATGAGGACACGTCGGAGTACCTGGCCGAGCGCACGCTTTCGGAAGCCAAGGTCCATGCGCTGATCGTGTACGCGGAAGAGGCCTGCACCGGCGACTCGGGCAACGACCAACTCGCCGTCTCCTTGCTCACCTTCCTCGCGGAGTACGGTGCCGGCCACCCGGTACGCTTCCGGATGATCCGTGCCTTCCTGGTGCGGATGAGCCTCTTCGCCCGTAGCCAGTCGTTGCGAGTGCACGCTGCCGGTGCGCGCGTCACCCTCGAGAACGGCTTCCGCCAGTGGCTCGGGCCCACCTCCAAGATCGCGGTGGACACGGAGACCGGGCAGGAGTATCGCTGGGGGGATGTCGTGGTGTTCGAGGAATCGACGCCCGAGGAGCACCGCCGCCGCCTGCTCAGCGCGATCAAGAGCACACCCTTCCTGCGGGAGGCGGTGTTCCTCTTCTACCGAGGCACGATCGTGCGCCTGCACGACATCCCGCCCGGGGGCGTCTGGATCCGATTGATCGGCGCGCGTCACGGCAAGTCGGTGTATCGCGTCACAATCCAGACCCGTGCGCAGGAGACGTACGAGGTCGCCGCCAATCTCGTGGACGAGCTGGACACGGGGCAGGTCCAGGAGGAGATCGACTGGCTCATCCTGTGTGGGGTAGCGGGTCTGCGCGACCCGGTAGTGGAGGACTTCGGCGGCCACATTCCCGAGCAGGACCTTTGGAGCGAAGAGTTCGTCAGCGGCGATACCCTGGACAGGGAAATGCGACGTCTGGAGCGGCGGGCATACGAGCACGAGGGGCTGCTGCAGTTGTGGCCGTTCCTCGCCTGGAGCGCCCTGGCGGCGCTGGTGGACTTCTGGGACCGCACCGGCCGGCGCTGCGAGATCACGGAGCTGAGCCCGGCCGACATAGTGCTCCCGACCCACGACTACCATCGCGGGTCGCGCATCGTTTCGCTCTCAGCGCGCCACGACCACCGCGGTCTGCTCGACATGGTGCGGTCGTTCAGGGAAGGCTTCGTGCGGGGGGTGGAGGAGCAGTACCCCGAGCTCGAGGGCGTAGTCGGGTGGGACGTGACGTTCTCCGCGGTGCTGGAGGTGATCGGCGAGCAGGAAGGGCTGGAGGCGTACGAGCGCGCGCTCGCGGCCGAGGTGGATGCCCCCGAGGAGCTGCGGCGCGCTCTGGAGGAATACCTCTTCACTGTCAGGCGGCGCGGCTTCCTGCCCAAGCGGCTCTACTTTGCCGCCAAGCGGTATCGCCGCTGGGCGAAGCTGAGCCAGGACGCCACGCCCCAGGCGCGCGCCGCCACGCTCCAGGAGTTCTACGACACTTACGGACTCGACACGCTGGCGATGTCGTATCCGGAGGTGCGGCTGCGTTTCTTCCGGGAGACCGTGTTCCGCGAAAGCTCGAACGAGCTTCAGGCCGGGCTCGACGAGCTGACGGCCAAGGTACGCAGCGGGGAGATCCGCAACGGTGAGCTGGCGGGCGCCGTGGCCGATCTGAGGCAACGCATCCCGGTGGAGCCCGACGACGACTATTTCCTCGCCCGCATACCGTTCGCGTACCTGCGGCCCGAGGACACCGTGGACTTCGTCTCCGCGGACCTGGCGGGCAGCTCCCAGACCGAGATCGTGGTGGCGTTGGAGGATGCCGACGCGGGGCTCTTCCGGGTGCGGCACGCGCTCTTGCCCAGGGAGGTGGAGCGGCTGCACCGGCTCTTCCTGTCCGCTCGGCTCGACGTGCAGTTCGGGCCGGAGCACCGCTACCTGGTGGGGATCAATGAGCGAGACCAGATCATCGGCGGCATCTACTACGAGATCGAGGAGGACGGCCTGCGCGCTCACCTCGAGAAGATCGTGGTTGCCGAGGCGTACAGGCGCAAAGGCGTCGCGGACGGCCTGATGAAAGAGTTCTTCAACCGGTTGCGCGCCGCCGGAGTGAAGGCTGTGACCACGGGCTTCTTCCGGCCCGAGTACTTCTACGCACACGGCTTCAAGATCGAGAAGCGCTATGCCGGATTGGTGAAAGCGCTGGACGACGGGCCGGAGGCCAGTGAGTAGCGCTGACGCCGGGCCGGAGCCCCCCGACGCCACGTTCTGTACGGCCATCAACTGCATGGACGGTAGGGTTCAGTTGCCGGTGATCGCCTACCTTAGCGACCGCTTCGCGGTCGAGCACGTGGATATGGTGACCGAGGCGGGCCCCGTGGCGGTGCTCTCGGAGCCGAGTACCGGGCCTGCGGCGCAGGGGATCTACGACCGCGTGGCGCTCTCGCTCGAACGCCACCGGTCGCGCGGTGTCGCTGTGACCGCGCACCATGACTGCGCCGGCAACCCGGCGACCCCACAGCAGCAGCAGGAGCAGCTACGTGCCGCTGTCCGGCGACTGCGAGAGTGGTTTCCGGCCGTCTCCGTGATCGCGCTGTGGGTGGATGAGCACTGGGAGGTGCGAGAGCTCGGCTGACCGGCCAAGCCCGCACCAAATGCAAACAGGGGCACCGATTCGGTGCCCCTGTTGCTCGTTCGGTCGGAACCGGCCGGTTACTTGGTGGCGCCTGCCAGCTCGGCGGAGGTCACACCGGCCACCTCCTCGAGCATCGTCGTTGTCACCGACTTCGGACGCTCGATCGCGTAGCCCAGCGCGCGGTCCCAAGTGATGTTCGCCAGCACGCCGAGGGCGCGCCCGATGCCGAACAGCACCGTGTAGAAGTCCCACTCCGTGAGCCCGTAGTACCACTGGATCACGCCCGACTGCGCGTCCACGTTGGGCCACGGGTTCTTGGCCTTGCCGTGCTCCTGCAGAATCGCCGGCGTGACCTTGTAGATCGTGCTGATCAGCTTGAACAGCGGGAAGTCCGGCAGGTGCTTGAGGCAGAACTCGCGCTGCGCGGTGTAGCGCGGGTCGGTCTTGCGCAGCACCGCGTGGCCGTAGCCCGGCACCACCTGGCCGCTGTTCAGCGTGTCCCAGATCGCCTGCTTCACGTCGTCCTCGGTGTAGTCCTCCTTGCCGAGCTTCTCCAGGAACTTCATAGTCCAGCTCAGCACCTCCTGGTTGGCGAGGCCGTGCAGCGGGCCCGCCAGGCCGTTGATGCCGGCCGAAAGCGCGTAGTAGCAGTCCGACAGCGCCGAGGCCACCAGGTGCGTGGCATGCGCCGAGACGTTCCCCGACTCGTGGTCCGAGTGCAGGATGAAGTACATGCGCGCCACGTCATCGTACGGCGCCGCGATTCCCATCTGGTGCGCGAAGTTGGCGCCCCAGTCCAGATCGGGATTCGGCGCGATGTGCGTGTCGGCCTTGTACTTCATACGGTAGATGTACGCGCCGATCGAGGGGAGCCTGGCGAGCAGGTTGGTGCAATCGTCCAACATCGGCTCCCAGTAGTCCATCTTGCTCATGCCCTCGTTGTACCGCTTCACGAACACGGATTCGCGCTGCATCGACAGAATGGCCGCCGAGAACAGCGTCATCGGGTGCGTGTCGCGCGGCATCGCCCGCAAGGTGTCGATAACGTAGTGCGGCACCTGGCGGCGGCTCTTCCAATCCTCGACTACTTCGTCCACCTGCTTCTGCGTCGGCACTTCACCCGTGAGCAGGTAGAACCAGAAGGCCTCGACGGTGGGGTAGTCGCTGCCCTTCGGCTTGGGTAGCGCTTCGAAGGTCTCGGGGATCGTCTTCCCCCGGAACCGGATGCCCTCGTGAGGGTCGAGGTACGAGATGTCCGTCACCAGGCACCTCACGCCGCGGGCACCACCGATGGTCTGGGAGATCAAGACCTCGCCCACCTTGACGTCGCCGTACTCCTTCAAGAGCCGCGTCGTCCGCGGACGATGTTGCTCGATCTTCTTATAGAGAGTTTCTTTGAGCGTCGACATCGCTACTCCTCCTTGTACCCTCCACCCGATTTGGCCAACAGTTAACCGGGTTAAAGATACTCAGAAGCGCCTACGAATGTGAGAAGGAGCGTCCACTGTGAATCAACAGAAGCTCGGTCCCGTTTGTGTCCTGTTCGCCGCTCTGCTCGTTGCCGTGCCGGCGGCGCAGGCCCAGGTGCCAACCTTCGAGGAGGTGGTCGGACACGCGTTCGGTGAGCGTGCCACGCAGCACCACCAGATGGTGTCATACCTGCACCGCTTGGCCGAGACGTCACCTCGCGTGACGGTCACGGTGCAGGGCGAGAGCTGGGAGGGCCGCGAGCTGATGCTCGCGGTGGTCACTTCGCCCGAAAACCACGCCCGGATCGAGGAGATTCGGACCGGCTCTCTGCGGCTGGCGGATCCGCGCGGCACGACGCCCGAGCAGGCCCAGTCGCTGATTCGCAGCCAGCCCGCGGTGGTGTGGTTCGGCGGCTCGATTCACGGGTTCGAGCTTTCGGGTGCGGAGGGGGCGCTCAAGCTGCTGGAGCACCTGACGACACGGGACGATGCGGCCACCCTGGAGGTGCTCGAGAACACGGTCGTGCTGATCGACCCGATGCTCAATCCGGATGGGCGCGAGGCGTTCGTCCAGATCAACTACCAGAACGAGGGTCGCGAGCCGAACCCCGACCCGCAGGACTGGGCCAACAGCTTCACCTTCTGGCAAGCGCTCAAGTTCCGCACGGGGCACTACTACTTCGACACCAATCGCGATTGGTTCGCCCACACGCAGAGGGAGACGCGGGATCGCATGCCGCATCTCCACGCGTGGCGGGCCCAGGTGGCCGTGGACATGCACGAGATGGGCTCGGGACAGGAGTTCTTTTTCGACCCACCAACCGATCCCACGAACCGGCACTTCCCGGCCTTTGCGCTGCGCTGGTTTCAGCGCTTCGGCAATGCCTACGCACAGGCCTTCGACTCGGCCGGTTTCCAGTACACCACGCGTGAGCTGTTCAACTACTTCTACCCGGGCTACACCTCCAACCGAGGGTACCAGGGCGCGGTGGCCATGCTGTTCGAGCAGGGCTCGAGCCGCGGCCATGCCCTGGAGCGCCCCGACGGCACGGTGCGCACGCTGGCCGACGCGCTGGAGCAGCAGTACGTGGCGGCGTGGACGGCGGCCCGCACGGCCGCCACCGGCCGAGAGGAATTGCTGAACGACTACTTCGGCTCGCAGCAGGGGGCGATCGCCGACGGGCGGCAGGGAGTGCGCCGCTACCTGATTGCCAATGAGGGCGACCCCGTGCTGGTACGGGAGCTGGTGCAGTTGCTGCAGCGCAACGCGATCGAGGTATCGGTGCTGAGCCAGGCGGTGACCCTGTCGGGGGTGCGCGACCGTCTGGGAACGACGCTGGGTCGCCGCAACTTCCCTGCGGGCACCTACGTGGTGGAGGCGGCGCAGCCTTCGGGGCGCCTGCTGCGCACGTTGCTGGAGCCGGAGACACCGCAGCCGGAGGACTTCCTCAGGGAGGCTCGCGCCCGGGTGGAGCGGGGTGAGAACCCCCGGTTCTACGACATCACGGGCTGGTCCTTGCCGCTGCTGTTCAACGTCGGCGGCTACTCCAGCAGCGACGGCCGTCAGTTGCCGACCGAGCCGCTGGTACGGCCGCAGCTGTTGATCGCGCCCGAGCCCATGCCGCGGGCGGGCTATGCCTACGTGCTGGACGGTCGCTCCGCCGCGTCGCTCGCCGCCCTCTACCACCTGCGGCACGAGGGCTACCGCGCCTCGGTGCTCACCAAGCAGAGTCGCATCGCGGGACAGGTGGTGCACGGCGGATCGGTGATCGTACGCGTGGGCCACAACGATTCGACGGTGCACCAGGCGGTGGAGCGGCTTGCGGGCCGTTTCGGCGTCGAGGTGCTGCCCATGCACACCGGGCTGTCGGACTCCGGTTACCCGCCGCTCGGCTCGGGCTGGTACGGCTTCATGGTGAAGAAGCCGTCGATCGCCATCCTCGCCGAGAATCCGGTGTTCGGATACTCGTTCGGCTGGGCGTGGTACACCCTGGAAGAACAGCACGGGATTCCCACGGCGGTGCTGCGCACCGGCGCCGTCGCGAACACGGATCTCTCGCAGTACAACGTGCTGGTGATCCCCGCTGCGTCCGGCGAGGCGCTCGAGCGGGAGCTGGGCGAGCAGGGCACGGAGCGCATCACACAGTGGGTGCGCGACGGGGGAACGCTCGTGGCCATCGGCTCCGCCACCGAGTTCGTGCGGGAACAGCTCGAGTTGATCGAGCTACGCAGCTGGTACGAAACCGACGACGGCGAGGAAGCCCAGCACTTCGGTGTGCCGGGCGCGATCTTCCGGGCCACGCTCGACCAGGGCTTCTGGATGTCGGCGGGATACGACGCTGGGGACTTCCCCGTCCTGGTGGACTCCGACCGGCTCTACCTGGCTCCCGAGGGGCCGCCCTCGACGCGCCAGCGGGTGGTTGCCCGCTACGGGGCCAAGCTCTCTGGCCATGCCTGGCAGGAGACGTTGGAGCGGATTCCCGATGCGGTGTTCGCGTACGAGGAGCGCGTAGGTGGAGGCCGCGTGATTGCGTTCGCCGAGGACCCCAACTATCGCGCGTACTTCCGGGGCGCGAACCGGATGTTCCTCAACGCGGTGATCCTGGGGCCGAGCGCACCGTAGCGGTAGCGGGCAGCGTACAACGTGCAGCGGACCGAAGACGGAGCCCCGCTGCACGTTGCACGGTGCGCGTTGTACGGCAGTGATCAAGCCGCCTTCTTCTCCTCCGTGTAGGGCTGCCTCAGCTCCACCGGCTTCACCCGCTTGCGCGTTCTGAGGTTCAGGACCTCGACGAACACTGAGAAGCCCAGCGCGAAGTAGATGTAGCCGCGTGGAATCTCGTGTCCGAAGCCCTCGGCGATCAGGGTAGCGCCGATGAGCAGCAGGAACGCCAGCGCCAACATCTTGACCGTGGGGTGTTGCTCCACGAAGGCCGCGATTGGCTCCACAGAGATCAGCATCACCACCACCGCGATGATGATCGCTGCGGCCATCACCCACACCTGCTTCACCATCCCCACCGCCGTGATCACGGAGTCGAGCGAGAAAATCATATCCAGCAGCATGATCTGCACGATCACCCCTGCGAAGGAGCGCACCACCTTGCCGCTGGCGCGTCCCTCCTCGCCCTCCAGCTTGTCGTGAATCTCATGGGTGCCCTTGGCGAGCAGGAACAGACCCCCACCGATCAGGATGATGTCGCGTCCCGAGACCTCCCGGCCCAGGATCTCGAACAGCGGATCGGTGAGACCCATGATCCACGCGATGGACAACAGCAGCGCCAGCCGCATCACCATGGCGCCGACGAGACCTATGCGACGTGCCTTGCGCTGCTGGTGGGCGGGGAGCTTGCCGGCGACGATCGACAGAAAGATGATGTTGTCGATCCCCAGCACGACCTCCAGCGCCGTCAGGGTGACGAGCGCGATCCAGATCTCGGGGTTGGTGAGCCAATCCATGAATGCCTCCTCCCCACCCGGCAGCCCCGGGGAAGGGAAATTGGGACCGGGGAAAAGTAAGACCCTGCGGGGCTGTAGGGGTACGGCGGCCCACGGGGCCGCCGCCACCCGTCGAAGTCACCCTCCCGTCGTGACTTAGCTCATATCGGCAGCTTGACTCGCATCCTAGGATTACCCATCGTTCGCAGAGTTTTCCCCCGCAGCAGCGAGGATCCTCGTGCAGCGTAAGCACTTGCACATCGCCGGGTTGGCCGCACTGGCCGCGGCCGGGTTTGCCGCCTGCGTCTACCCCACCGACCGATCCGGGGAGCTGGAGGTCAGGATGACGACGCTCCCCACACTGTTCCTCAAGGACTCGGTGCACCTCGATGCCGCGGTGGTGGACGCCAACGGCAACGCGCTGGACAACGCAGTGGTCGAATTCGCCGCGGCCGACCCCACCGTGCTGGCGGTCAGCCCCGACGGGCTGGTGCAGGCCGTGGCGGTCGGCAGTACGACTGTGACGGCGACCGCGGTGGAGTACCTCGAGGCTGCTCCGGTGACCCAGACGGCCGTCGTAAGAGGGCTGCTCGAGGTGGACAGCGTAGTGCCGATGACGGCCAAGTTCGGCGAGCTGGTGGAGATCTACGGGGTTGGGCTGGATACCACCGACCTGTTCTCCGTGCGGTTCGGCGGCGTGGACGCCGATGTCTTCGCATTCCAGGCGGCCGACCCGGAGAACCCGCAGGAGTTCGGCCGGCTCTGGGTGTGGATGCCGCCGCCTGCGCCGCGCGAGTCGGACCTCACCATCCTGGGGTTCAACGGCGGAGTGGTGTTCCCCGACACCATCACGGTGCAGCAGCGCGACATCTACGAGCCCAACGACAACGCCCCGTGGCATCTGGGGGATATCCCCCTGATATGGGGCAACCCGGCCGTGGCGTTCGAGGTGCGGCCGCGCCAGGACTCGCTGCCGCCGGCCGACTGGTACACCTTCACCAACACGACGACGCTGGACCGCACGATCATCGTGCTGTCGGAGGTCGTGGGAGCGGAGACGTTCAGTGTGTTCCTCACCGACTCGCTGTGGTGGACCGGTACTCCGGGGAACCCCTGGTCGGTCGGACCGGACTCGTGGACCATCGGGCCGCGCACCTACCTGTGCAGCGGTCTCGGCTTCACGATTGGCGACACGCCGTTCGAGCTGGAGGAGTTGCCGTTCCCGTTCACGCTGGTGGCTCTGAAAGACCTGCCCGCGGGGACGTACCACATCCTGGCGCCGTACCAGCCCCAGGGTGACCCTGCGCGCTACGAGATGCTGATCACCTCGACCTACGAGTCGGTGCGCAACCCCGACATCGCCGAGGAGAACGACTACTGTGACGTGGCGAAGCCACTCTCCATGGCGGCGGGCGCCACGCTCAGCATAGACAACTTCCGTGACATAGACTGGTTCCGGTTCCGCATTGCGCCTGCGACCGGTGACCAGAGCCTGGACATCACGACGAGTGCGGCCGATCCCGATGCCGACCTGGACGTCTACGTGGTGCGCGCCGACAGCGCGGGGGGCGACCTGGTGGACCTGGAAGTGATCCAGTTCAACGCCGCATCGGGCGTGGACGAGACGCTGATGATCGATCGCCTCACACCGGGCAACTACTACCTGATCGTGATGGACTTCCCCGGCGTCCCGACGCTGTACACGCTCGACGCCGTGTTTGGACCGCCGCGGTCGCCGCCCGCCATGGCGGGGCCGCTCGAGTCCTCGGCCATGGACGCTCTCGTGGCCAAGCGGCAGCGGGCGCGCACCGAGCAGGGGTCACGTGCCGGGCTCATGAAGCTGCTCGAGCGACTGAAGCGGTAGCTTCGGGCGATGCTCTGCACCCACTGCCACACGCCACTCCCCGACGGGACCGAGTTCTGCCCCGCGTGCGGATCGGATCCGACCGATGCGGGCAGTGGGACGGGTGCACGGGCGGTGACGACGCAGACCGACACTCTCCTGGAGCAGTTGCGGCTGCGGGTGGAGGGTCGCTACCACGTGGAGAAGGTGCTGGGACGGGGAGGTATGGGCGTGGTATTCCTTGCCAACGAGACCTCCCTGGCGCGCCCCGTGGCCATCAAGGTGCTGCCCGCCGAGCTGTCGCACGACGAGAAGTTCGTGCAGCGCTTCGAACACGAGGCGCGCACCGCGGCCCAGCTGGATCACCCCAACATCATCCCGATCTACGCCGTCGAGGGCATAGGCGATCTGTACTTCTTCGTGATGAAGTACATCACGGGAAGGGCGCTGGACGAAATACTCGAAACGGGCAAGATGCCGGTGCAGCACACGCAGCGCATCCTGTGGGAGTCGGCCTGCGGCCTGGGGCATGCACATACCCGGGGTATCGTGCACCGCGACATCAAGCCGGCCAACATCATGATCGACGATGCGGGCCGCACCATGCTCACGGACTTCGGGATATCCAAGGCGCTGCAGTCGGCGAGCCAGTTCACGGCCACGGGGCAGGTGATCGGCACCCCGCATTACATGAGCCCCGAGCAGGCCAAGGGGCTGGAAGTCGATGGGCGCAGCGATCAGTATTCGTTGGCCGTGGTGGGCTACCGCATGCTCTCGGGGCAGCTGCCGTTCCAGGACGACTCGGTCCACACCATCATCTACAAGCACATCTTCGAGGACCCGCCTTCGCTGCGGGACCTGTGCCCCGACGCGCCCGAGTACGTGATCGCGTCGCTCAACAAGGCGCTGGCCAAGGATCCCGCCGACCGCTTCGCCACGATGGAGGAGTTCGCCACGGCGGTGCTGCCTACGCACCCCGTGAGCGCTTCGACATCCTCCGGCAGCCTGCTGGTCACGGCGGGCGGCTCGCTCGACGCCGCCACCGAGATCACGACGTCGGGTGCCCAGCCGAGGCGCAAGCGTCGCTGGATGGGTGTGGTTACGGCGCTCGTCGTTTTGGGAGGTGGTACCGGTGGCGCGTACTGGTACCTCTCCACCACCGGCCAGCTCGATGCCTTGCTGGGACGCGGCGGCGATCCGGCGGCGCTTGTCGCGGCGCCGGTAGAGGATTCCGTCACCGCGGAACCGGTGCAGGACACGGCCGCGGCGGACACCGGCACGACCACGCCTGCCGTCGAGCAGCAGCAGACCGCGCCGCCCAGGCAAACGGAGCCGCAGCCCACCCGTCCGCAGCAGCAGCGGCCCGCGCCCCCGCGGATAGGGTGGCTCACCATCAACGCCACGCCGTTCGGCACTGTCTGGATCGACGGCGTCGAGATCGGCGACACGCCGGTCGTGCGCCGCGAGCTGACGCCCGGGAGGCACATTATCGAGGTGCGTCGTGAGGGGTACCGTACGGTTGTCGACACGGTGAACATCACCGCCCAGAACGAGCTTCGCCTGAGCAAGACTCTCATTCGAGGAGAGCCATGATCCGCCGATTGTCCATTGCCGGCGCGCTGCTCATCGCGGTGTTCCCGGCCGTACTGACGGCGCAGGAGCATACCTTGGTGCGCCGCGCGCAGCAGTCGTACGACGCGCTCGACTTCGCGGGCGCTATCGGGAACGCGCGTGCCGCGCTGCAACAGCAGCTCACGCGGCAGGACCGCGTCCTGGCCTACGAGCTGCTTGGGTTCTCGTACGGCGCCCTCGACTCGACGCGCCAGGCGGTAGAGGCCTTCCGCCAGCTGATCTTCCTCGACCCCGACCGCGAGCCCGACGTCGAGCGCGTATCGCCGCGCATCACTTCGCTCTACGCGTCCGCGCTGGGCCAGGTCCTGGTCGTGCGCAGGGTGACGATCGACAGCACGTCCATCATCGCCGGACAGGGATTCGTGCGGATCAGGTTCGAGGTCACGCGCGCGGCGCGGGCGGTGACCCGGGTCGTCGGGGGCGGGCTGGACCTGGTGGTCGACTCCGCACTGGTGGTGGCCGGCGAAACTCAGGTGTTGTGGGATCCCGTTACCGTGAGCGGCGAGCCCGTCGCGCCGGGGACGTATCAGGTAGTGGTCACGGTGTTCGAGGGGAGCAACCAGTTCGGGGCGCCCCTCGATCTGTCCCTGAGGCACTCGGCGGTGGACACGCTGGCGCAGCTCACGAGCCTGCCGGGCTATACGGAGCAACCCGAGTATGAGACTCCGGGGAGATCCTGGCAGCCGTTGGGGGTGGCGCTGCTGTACACCGGGCTCGCGGCCGGAGCGGCGGTGGCCCTGGAGAACCCCAACCTCGAGGTGGGGGAGCGCCAGCAGCTGGCCGGAGTCAGCCTGCTGACCTTGATCGCCGGCGTGGCGCTGAGCCTCAAGAAGCCAGATCCGGTACCCGTGGAGGCCAACATCCTGTACAACCAGTTGCTGCGGGAAGAGCTGGCACGGCGCAACGCCGACATCGCGCGTCAGAACCAGGAGCGGCGACGCCAGGTGATGCTGACGGTGGTGCCGCTCGAGGGGGCGCCATGAGGCGCGCCCTGACAGCTGCGCTCGCCCTGGGAGTGGTGTGCGCCGGGCCGGCCGAGGCGCAGAAGATCCGGTTGGGGATCTCGGGGCTCGGCGCGTCGTACGCCGAGACCAACGAAAGCCGCAGCTGGGACGGCGGGGGAGGGGCGGGATCCGTGGTGCTGCGCATCGGGCGGTTCGGGCTCGACGCCTACGGATACGCCACCAAGTTCAAGGCCGACTCGTCCAACGTGAACGACTTCGACATGTTGGGGGGCGACGTGCGGGCAAGCTTCTTCATCGCGCCCGTGATCGCCATCGAGCTGGGCTTCGGCCGCCGCGCCACCGAGCCGGAATTCGCAGCCCAGGACCTCGGGCTGTGGCGCTTCGGCATCCTGTCGGAAATGCCCCTCACCAGTCTCGGCTTGATCTGGATTCGCGGTGCCTACCTGGCGCCCAGGTTCGAGGGGGGTGGTGAAGCGGGCCTGTCGGCCGAGGTCGGTCTCGGCATCGCGGTGGGAACTTCCAACGGGCGATTCCGGGTGCGTGCCGACTACGAGTTCCAGCGCATCGACCGCGAGGTGGAGGGCCAGGACGTGCCGATCCAGATGTCCGTGGCCAAGCTGGGTCTGGAAGTGGGGTTCTGAGCGGGCCCAGTCTATTCCGATTCGTCGCCGGAGCGTCGCTGTGGCAGCAGCCGTAGCGCGAATCCCACGGCCAACGCGGCGATACCGATCCACACGAGCAGCGGGCGCCCCAGCCGGGCCCCGGCGAGCACGAGCACGGCACCGGCCACCAGCGCCGCCGTTTTCCACCTCAGGTAGCGGTCGGGCCCTCGTTTGGTGCGGCTGGCGAGAAACACACCGTAGGATAGCATCGGCTTGACCGGCCCGTCACCTTGCGGTCAGAATCAGCCATGACACAGCTACGAACCATCGCCGCCGGCGTCGTTCTCGCAACGCTCCTGTTCGTCGGCTTTCGCCCCGTGGGGCAGCTACCGGCGCTGGGACGCCTGCTCGATCCGTGGAGCGGAGTTTGGTCGGTGGCCACCACGGCCCACCTGCCGCGCTACGCGGAGGCGAACGTCACGGGTCTGGGCGACAGCGTGCTGGTGCTGTACGACGACAGAGCGGTACCCCACGTCTTCGCCGCCAGTACGGAAGATGCCGCACGGGCACTGGGGTACGTAGTGGCGCGCGACCGGTTGTTCCAGCTCGACCTCCAGGCGCGCGCGCCGGCCGGGAGGCTCACCGAGCTGTTCGGGGCGCGGGCCCTCCCGCTCGATCGGGAGATGCGCCGCCTCGGCCTCCCGCAGAGCGCGGAGCGAGAGTTCGCCGAGCTCGACCCGGAGTCCGAGGCGTATCGCATGATGGTGGCGTACGGCGAGGGCGTGAACGCGTGGATCGAGGGGCTGGGGCGGCGCGGTCTTCCACTGGAGTACCATCTGCTGGCCGAGCGCCCGGCCCGGTGGGAGCCGGTCAACACGCTGTACCTGTTGCGTCGCATGGGTCACATGCTCGCCCACTCGAGCGACGAATTCCGCCGGGAGCGGGTAGCCGCGCTGGTGGGAGAGGCAGCGGCCGACGCGCTGTTGCCCGCCGTGAGCCCCATCCAGGAGCCGGTGCAGCCGGGGGCGGGCGATTACCCCCGAATCGACAGCACCCCGCTCCCGCCGCCCGCAGCGCCCGCCAGCAATCCCTCGCCGGTCGTGCGCGGCCCCCGCGAGCGCGAGCGCGCACACGCCAGCAACAACTGGGCGGTCGCGCCGGCTAAGAGCGCGACGGGGCGCGCGCTGCTCGAAGGAGACCCGCACCTGGAGCTCACATCGTGGTTCCCGACGCCATGGACGCATACGGCGTGACGTTTACGGGCAGCCCGGCGATCATCATCGGCTTCAATAGGGACGTGGCGTGGAGCTTCACCACCAACACGGCGGACGTGCTGGACTACTACGAGGAGGAGCTGGACGATCCCGAGCGGCCAGCTCGCTACCGTCTGGACGGCGAGTGGCGGCCGCTGGAGGCACGCGTGGAGCAGTACCTCGGTGAGCGGGGGGAGGTGATCGCGGCCGACACGCTGTACTACACCCACAGGGGACCGATAGAGTGGCGCGACGGCCGCGCACTCTCGCTGCGCTGGACGGTGCTCGAGGATCAGGGCACGATCGACGCCGTGTATCGCGCGACGACCGCCCGGTCTGTGGACGAGTGGCTTGGCACCATGGAGGATTATCTGGCACCGTCCCAGACCGCCGTTGTGGGCGACCGAGCGGGCAACATCGCAATCCGTTCGCTCGGCCGCATTCCGATCCGGCCCGGTGACGGGCGCGGCGACCGCGTGTTCGACGGCACGACGAGCGCCAGCGACTGGGTGGGGTGGTGGCCGTTGGAGCGCCAGCCCTTCGGTCGGAACCCGACGCAGGGCTACGTAGCCTCGGCCAATCAGCAACCCATCGACCCCGCCGAGGACGACGGCTACCTCGGAGTGCACTGGTTCCCGCCGTGGCGTGCCATGCGCATCAACCGGCTGCTGCGCGAGCATCAGTCGGTCACGCCGCGCGAAATGCAGCTGTTCCAGACGGATCCCGGGAGCGCGCGAGCGGATCTCTTCGTGCCCTGGTTCCTGGCGGCGTCCCGCAGGCTCACGCAGGCGGGGCGGGATCCCGAGGGGCTGGTGGCCGCGGCGGCGCTGCTGGCCGAATGGGACCGGCGCTATACGAGGGAGAACGTGCGCGCCGTGCTGTTCGAGTTGGCGATGGACGAGCTCGAGGATCGGACCTGGGACGAGCTGGTCCCCCCGCCCGAGGGCAATGACTCCGCTGCACGGCGTGCGGCGACGCCCATGGAGAGTGTGCTGTACCGGCTGTTGCACGAAGGAAACAGCGCCTGGTGGGACGTGCGCGCCACCGCTGAGACGGTTGAGGACCGGGACCAGATCCTGGGGCAGAGCTTGGCGGCAGCGTTGCGGCGGGCCACCGATCGGTTCGGCGACCCTGCGGGCGACGGCTGGCGCTGGGAGCGCATCCGCCACGCCAACATCTACCACCTGCTGCGGCTGCGCAGTCTCTCGGCTCTGGGCCTGCCGGTCCAGGGTGGGCCGTGGACGCTCAGCCCGTCCTCCGGCCGCGGCGTGTGGGGGGCGAGCTGGCGCCAGGTCGTGGAACTGGGACCCGAGGTCACCGCTCAGGTGATCTACCCAGGCGGCCAGTCCGGTAACCCCGTGAGCCCACGCTACGACGACCGCATTGCCAAGTGGCAGGCCGGCCAGCTCGATAGCGCGCTCGTTCCGGCGACGCCGCAGGACCTACCGTCGCTGAGTGTGACCGCCACACTCGTACTCCGGCCAGGGAGGTGACCATGCGTGCGAGCTTGCGGGTGGGAATGCTGGCCCTGGCTTTCGCTCTCGCGACGGCGGTGTTCGGCTGGTGGGCCGTTCCGCTGCTGGGTGCCGTTTGGGGCGGCGTTGCCGCCTCCACCAGCCGACCTGCAGTCGCGGCGGGGACAGCCGCCGGCCTGGGGTGGATCCTATTGCTGGCGCTCACAGCGCTGCAGGGCCCCGTTTGGGTGCTTGCCCAGAAGGCGGGCGGCGTGCTGGCGCTGCCGGGATGGCTGTTTGCGGTGCTGACAGTGGGTTTTGCGGCGGCTCTGGCGGGGAGCGCCGCCGCAGCGGTATCGGGCGCACGCCGTGCCCGTAAGCTGTTGTCATAGAGCGATTTAAGGTGCCGCGCCGGCGCCATGGTCCAGTATGGACCGGCCTGCCCGGACCCCCGTCGAGAGCCCGCATATGTCGCGCAAATCGTTGTCCCAGCTTATATTTGCGCCATTCCTGTACCGGAGGATCAAGCAATGAAGCGGGTGTTTGCGGTCTGTCTGCTGCTCAGCCTGGGCGCCGGAGCGGCGGCGCAGGCACAACTTGCCACCACCCCGATGTGGTTCTCGCCAGCATTCGGGAGCGGCGTTGGCGTATTCGCCACGTGGGGGATGGGGGTGAACGACGACGCGAAGTTCAGTGGCGCTGCCGACGCGAGCTCGCCGATGGCTTTCGGCGGCACCATCCACCTCGGCGTGTCAGCCTTCAAGGCCAACGTCACTGCCAACTACGTGGACACGAAGGTCGACGGGTTGGATAACGAGATGACCTACGGCGGCAACCTCGGTGTGGCCCTCTACCAGGGTGGACCCGAGACCCCGGTCTATGTGGACATCATGGTGGGGTTCGGCTACGCCAAGTTCGGCGAGGGCGCGTTCGAGGAGAAGTACACGAACATCCCCGTCAGCATCCCGCTCTCCTACGGCGCTCAGCTTTCGGGCGGGAGCACGATCGAGGTCTGGATGGCGCCGCGGGTGATCTTCTGGAGCTGGTCTGTCGGTGGTGGTGAGTCTACTTCCGACATCGGGTTCGGTGGTGGCCTGGGCCTCAACTACTACTCGGCGATGGGGCTGGGCGTTTACATCAACGGGGACTGGACCACGACGAAGTTCGGTGAGGGTACGGTGCCCAACCATCAGCCGATACGCCTTGGCGCCGGACTGGGGTGGAGATTCTCGGTTCCGAGCTTCTCCGCATCGAAGGGCCTGATCGGCGGGTAATCGTCGCCGGCGTGTAGCCGCAGGCGAACTACAATCGATTACGTAGCGGGGCGTTCCGGCCTATGGCCGGGGCGCCCCGTTGTGTCTAGCCCAGCCCATGTCGCATATTCCGCTGGGTTCAGCACCCGAATGGAGGGCCAACCCGTGGAGCGCACTAGGTTCGTCGAGCACGAGGGACAGCAGCTTCTCTTCGTCGATTTCGCGGGTCTCGCCGACAAGGCCGACGCGCTGGATGCGATTGCCCAGTCCCGCGCATTCGTTGCGCAGCAGCCCGAGGGATCGCTTCTCACGCTCACCGACGTGACGGACATGGAGTTCGACGAGGAGGTGGCGACGGCCCTGTGGGAGCTGCTGCGCCACAACAAGAAACACGTGCGCGCCGGCGCCGTTGTGGGACTGTCCGGTGAGCGGCAGCAAATCCTCTACGATCTCCTGACCCACCAGGCGCGCCGCGACCTACCGGTCTTCGAGACCGCGGAGGAAGCGAAGGCCTGGTTGCTGGGGAGGTAGCATGACGGCGGCAAGCTCGTTCCTGGAAGAGAGCCTCGGTGCCTGGCGGCACGCCCGCGAGGGGATCGTAGAGGAGGTGCGCAACTTACCGGCGGATCAATTCGACTTTCGGCCTACGCCGGATGTGAAGAGCGTGCTGGAGTTGGTGCAGCACATCCTCGAGGTCTCGCTGATGATGACTGGGGAGCTCACCCGCACCGACACCAACTTCCGTCGCGCCCCGTGGCCCGAGCTGCTGGCGATGTACGCCAAGCCCGCCTACGAGGCCACGACCAAGCAGGAGTTGCTCGAGCTGCTCGAGAGTCAGATGACGGAGGCCGAGGATGCCTTCCGGGCCTGTGGCGAGCTCGAGATGCGGGAGTTCATCGACAACTTCGACGGCTCACGCGGCACCAAGATGCAATGGCTGCACCACGGCATCGCGCAGGAGATGTACCATCGAGGACAACTGACGCTTTACGCCCGGCTACTGGGATTGGAGCCGGCGCTGACGCAACGTATTCGCAAGGGAAGCTAAGCACCGAGGAGGTAGTCCATGAAGCGCGCAGGGTTCGCTGTAGGACTGGCAATGTTCGTGATGCTCCTGCCGGGAAAGGCCGGTGCCCAGGAGTTCACTGTCAGCGGGACCGTGATAAACAAGGAGACCGGCGAGCCGTTGCAGTACGCAGTGGTCGGCATCGCGGAGCTCCGGGTCTGGGATCTCACCAACGAAGAGGGTGCGTTCACGCTCGAGGGCGTGACGCCGGGCACGTTCCGCTTCATTGCGAACCGCCGCGGCTACTTCCTGACCGACCTTCACCTGCGACTGGACGGCCCGACTGAGTTCGAGGTACAGCTCACGCCTGAGGATCCCGATGAGCCCGTCCTGTCCGGCGCGCTCACGGGCGTCATTCGGGATCAGGTATCCGGGGAGCCCGTTGACGGTGTGGAGATTACGGTGGAGCCCACGGAGCAGCAGGCAACTACCGACCGCGAGGGCCGCTTCGAGATCCGCGACATCTCCTCTGGTGCGCTGCGCCTCACCTTCCGGCGCGTTGGGTACCAGGCGCGCGTGGATACGGCGGTGGCGTTTCCGGGCGTGAACCTCCACGTCGAGCTGACCATGTCCGCCCAGGCCATTCAGCTCGATCCCGTGGTCGTGACCGCGAGACCCGCGTATCTGGAGGCGAACGGGTTCTTTCGCCGGGCCAGGATCCGCAGAGGATCTCAGTGGGGTCCCGAGGAGGTCGAGCGGCTGGGCTACCCCGACTTCACCCGCATGTTCGTCATCGCCGGCACCCGAGTCGTGCGAGGACGAATGGGACAACAGGTGCTGATCAATACCCGCGACGACAACTGTGAGTTCACTGTGTGGATCGACGGCGCGCCGGTGCCGGGCATCGGCCTGGACGAGATCAGCGCGGCGTGGGTCGAGGCCGTCGAGGTGTACCGCGGGATGGAGACGCCGCCCGAATTCTCGGATCGCTGCGGCGTGATATTGGTATGGTCTAAGCAGTAGGGGAACGCTGCGACGTGCTGACACGCGGAGGCGGCGTGGGACGCGGTCCCACGCCGCTTCTGTCACCGTGTTACCACGCCCAGAAGACGCCGACCCGCAGCTGGCCGGCCAATCCACCTCCGTTCACCGCCGCTGGCTCTTGGTCACTGTGCTCGGTCTTGCCGTATACCGGTAGGTCACCTGCCAGGAACAGATGGAGCGAGCCGGATGCCAGTGGGAGCCGCTTGGTGAGCTCACCGCCTACCAGGACCACCGGACGGACCGCCGCCGCCGAGGAATCGTCCTCCGCCCTCCCCAGCCCGAGGCCCGTGACGAGCCAATCCCGCCGCGAGGTGTCGAGCTCGTAGCGGCCGACATTGACGGCCCATGCGATGCCGTCTGGGCTGCTCTTCGTGCCCGCGCGCTGCAGGCGGAACCACAGCACGCTTCCACCGAGGCTCCCGCGATACCGGAACGCCGTGGCCCCGAGCTGTTCCCACAACTCGACGTGAGGCCAGGTCTCGAGCCGCACCGATGCGGCACTCTCCAGGCTCTCCCACCCGGCGTATAGGGACCAGTGGTTCGATGCGGTCTCATACCACCCGTACCCCATCCACTGTCGAAAATCGAGCCGTCCGTAATAGAGCTCCCCTGCCTTTTGGCCGGTGCGCATGAGCGGTGCGCCGAGGTCGGTCTTCTGCCATGCCCGCCGGATACCCAGCCCGGCCCGCTGGTGCAGTGCGATCGCAAGACTCACATGAGCGACCTCGTTGGTGCCGTCGGGGGAAATCGTGAGGAAGGCGTCGCCCTCGACAGCCTGGCTCATCGCCTCGCTGCGCTCATAGGCAGCCTGCACAGACGGCTGGACGGCACCCAGGGGAATCGAGAGCGACACTTCCGCTCTGGTACCGTTGACCACGTGTTCGCCGGCAATGTCGGTCGCTCTGTCGGTCGGCACCGTGAGCAGCAGGGTTCGAGCGTTGGAGTGCCAACCGGATAGCCGAATCGAGTGGTACGGGGATCGGTTCTGCAGCACCAATCCTGCGCCGGGACCGCGGTCCAGCGTCGCCACTCCGAGCAGCGATACGTCGCCGACGATCGTCTCCGGCCACGCCAGCTCCAAACCGATGTCGGCCCCCGGTGACGCCTGAGTCTGCAGCAGAGGATCGTCCTCGCTGCGCACGCTGCGTCCGTCATGTGTGATGCCCGCGTGAAGTGCATGCCGGCTGGTCCCCAACTGCTGCCTTCCCCGGACCGTCGCGTAGTGCTGCCCCAGGCTCGCCGCTCTGCCCAGCGACATGAACTCCACCCGGGAACCGACCAGAACGCGATATGGTTGGCTGTCCGCCAGGGTTGCCGGCACGCGGAGGTTCATCCACTGGGGACGCCAGCCCTGCGTCACGAAGTCTGCGACCCAGCGCTCGAGCAGGCTGCCCTGAGCGCTGAGCGGTTCCGCGCACAGAACCGACAGCAAGACGACGATGTGGCGCGGTCTAGGGATCATCCTTCTCGAATACCCAGTCGCCGCCGAGGTGCGTAAACGTGATCGGGAACCCACCGTTCCCCGAACGCACGTCCGTCATCGTGGCGGTGATTGTCACAGGGGTCCCCAAGTCGTCCTCGAGGGTGAGCACTACGTCGATGACTGTCGGGCTCTGGTAGCTCGCCGTGTACGGACCCCAGTAGAAGGTGTAGTCGAAGACGTCTGGGAATCCATCCAGATTGGTGTCTTCGGCGGTCTCGATCGACAGGTACGCCCACTCATAGAAGTCGAGGTAAGCGTTCAGCACGTTGGCGGTAGCGAGCTGGCACCCCATTTGTTGTGTGCCACACTCGACATCGTCGATCGTGAGCAGGCGATAATATCCTGTGAGCGGCGTCCCGATCTCCCAGAACACCGAGCTGATGTCGAACGCGTCGGTCACGTCGCTCGTGGTGGTCATGTTGGGGAAGATCCCGTTGAAGCTCGGGTCCGGGAGCGTCCAGTCGTCGAACATGAGCGCGCGCCAGCGGAACGTGCCTTCGACCACTTCGTAGGTTGGCAGCAGTGCCTTGAGGTCGGTGATGGGATCGAGGAAGAACCGGGACACGTCCACCCTGACCGTCACTTCTCCGTGCCCGAAGTCCTCGGTGACGTCGTACGGTCCCTCGAGCGCACCCTCGATGTCTGCCAGTACGTCGCGTGCGTCTTGTATGTCCTGCGCGGAGATGCCGTCGTTGGGATCCCGCTTGATGATGTCGTTGCTCTGGTCGTCGGTCTCGTCTTCGAGGAAGTCGAGGCCGTCGTTCAGCAGGTCCAGGGTGCGAAGCAGCCGCTGGTGTGCGTCGGCGAGAAGCGTACCGCCGGTCGACTGCAGCGTTCCGAACGTGGAGCCGGGCTGCAAGGCGGCCGCGAATCCGTCAGCGCCGTACGGGCTGGGCGCCAGCACGTAGGCGAGCGCTACGTCGCTGGTGGCGAGCGCGACCTCCAGGGCGGCGCGCAGCGCGTAGACCTCCGTCAGATCCAACTCCAGGGTGTCGGCCTCGCCGGGATTCTCACCCTGCATGCGTTCCGTGAGCAGGAACACGAAGCCCGGGCTGTCCACGGTGTTGAGCACGCCGAGGGCCTCCAGCAGCACCGGGACTATTTCGTCCCGCAGTAAGTCTTGGTGATCCTCGGGGCTGGGCGGGTAAGCGCCGTGGGTGGCCGCGGTCGGCAGCAGAGTTCCTGGCAGATCACTTACTCGTGTGGCCCGGCGCAGCGAAATGCCGGAGAGGTCCAAGGGAAGGGATGCTCTCCCCCAGAAGAAGGGCGTGGCGGCGGCGAGCATAGCGTGGCCCGTTAGATCATCGAGGCTGTGGGTCTCGAGCCACGTTTCCCACTCCTCGGCGATCGCTCGCAGCTCCGGGTTGTCCTCCAGCACGAATACAGTGGTCATCGCGAGCCCGAAGGCCGCCACCTCGTTGGCCGGGTCCTCTGCGACCGCTTGCTCGAACAGAGCCCGGGCCGGCTCGAAGCTGAGCGCGTCGAGATCGGCGACATCGTCGAGGTTGTTGAGTACCGCGAAGAGCGCTACCTCCAGGACCTCGATGGCCTGCTCGGTCAGCGTTGGGGGCGTGTCGTCGTCACCCTGAACGCCCGGCCCGGGGCTGGTGATGACTTCGGAACAAGCTGCCGCGGCGAACAGTAGGGCCGCGGTTACGATCAGGGGGCGCCAGCGTGTGTGGGTGTGGACGGTCGGCATGAGTGTACCCTCTCCAGCAGTCGGGTCCGGCTGTGCAGCAAGAGCCGCATTCACCAATCTCCGGTGTTCCTTAATCCCGGCAAGGGGAAAAACAGACACTTGTTCTCGGCTTTAGGCGCTGTGCCTCGGTGCCATTGGCTACGCAGCCCCGCCGCGATGCGGTTACTTCGCCCCCGTCCGTCAAGAGAGCGTCAAGCGTGATTGGCTCGCGCTAAGCGTGCTCGTGGAGCAGGTTTGTACCGGCATCAACCTCCGGAGGGACAAGTGCGCGGTCTTATCGCCAATCTTGCCATGGCAGCAACGCTAGCGGCGCTTGCCGCTACGGCCACCGCCCAGGAGCGGGGGGCCTTCAGCGTGGGGCCGATCGTGGCTCAGTCCGGCCAGCAGGCGTCTGGTTACCTCGAGGTCGCCGCGGGCGTCGACGCGGGGACTCGCGTTCCCGTGACGGTGCTGCACGGTGCCGCGCCCGGGCCCGTACTTGCGCTCATCGCCGGCACGCACGGCTACGAGTATCCGCCGATCACGGCGCTGCAGCAGGTGCGCCGCAAGCTCGATCCCGCGGGACTCTCCGGCACCGTCATCATGGTGCACGTTGCGAACATGCCCTCATTCCTCGGAAGGACCATTTACTACAGTCCCGTGGATGGAAAGAACCTGAACCGGGTCTACCCCGGCAGCGGCGACGGAACGGTGAGCGAGCGGATCGCGCACGCCATCACGACGAACGTCATCGACCAGGCCGACTTTGTGATCGACCTGCACTGCGGAGACGGGAACGAAGCGCTGAGGCCCTACACCTATTGGATGGTGACCGGCAACGCGGCGCTCGATTCGGCTTCGAAGCAGCTGGCTGTTGCCTTTGGGCTGGACCACATAGTGATTGACCGCGGCCGTCCGGCCGACGCCGGTGCCTCGGTTTATACCGCGAACACCGCACTGACGCGAGGCAAGCCGGCAATCACGACCGAGACGGGGCAGCTTGGGTCGAACGACCAGGAGTGGGTCGACATTGCCGCGCAGGGTGTGTGGAACCTCCTGCGGCACCTGGACATGATGCCGGGCGACGTGAAGGGCCCCGGGGCCATCGTGTGGCTCGACCGCTACGAGGTGTTGCGCAGCCCGGTGACCGGCATCTTCCGGCCCGCCGTGCGTGACGGATACGCTGTGGCCGAGGGTGGGCTCATCGGCACCCTGGTGGACTTCTTCGGCGAGCAGATCGAGGAGGTCCGGGCCCCCTTCGCCGGCATCGTGAACTACGTGGTGGCCACGCCGCCGGTGAGCGAGGGTGAGCCGCTCGGGATGGTGAGCCGGGTGAAGCAGTAGGAGGATCGCAGCCGGCCAAGTCTGGCCAGTGGGTCAGAGTGGAGGGGGAGCAGACGACGCACCCCAGGTGTACTCGTGGGTGAAGACACATGGGGAGGACCACATGAAGCGTTTCAGTCTGCTCACCCTGGCCGCAGCGGTTGCGGCTCTGGGCACCCTCGGTTGCGACGACCCCGCGGGTCAATGCGTGTGCACCGAGGAGTTCCGGACGTATCTCGTCACCGTCATCGACGACGCCGGCGCTCCGGTCTCGGACGTCGCCATCACCCGTACCAATCTGCGCACCGGAGGGGTGTTCGAGCCCACGTGGCTCGGGATGCCCGTGCCGGGCACCTACCTGGTAGCGGATGACGGCCTGCTCGACGAGTTCTCGAGCGAGGGTGACCTCGTGCGGGTCACCGGCGAGAAGGGCGGTGCCACGTTCGAGGCCCAGTTCGAGTTCGCCGTGCCCGATCCCTGCCGCTGCCACGTGGACAAGCTTGCCGGGCCTGACACCGTGACCATTCGGTAAGCGGGACCAAGTCGGGAGCCTCGGGACGGGCGCAGTCCGGTCGTCAGCGAGGAGTAGATGCCGTCCCGAGGTTCCGGCTGCGCCCTCCACGCCACAGGTCCACCCACATCGCCACCGGCCCCACGAGGAACAGTGCCAGAATGGGTGGCGCCGGGTAGAGCGGGCGCAGCAGCCCCACCTGGTAGTCGCCCGCGATGCGGATGAGCGCCTCGACGACCGCGACCAGGGAGGCCACCAGGACTCGCCCCCGGCGCGTACGTACCGTGGTGCGCGGGTCGGTGACCATGAAGAAGATGAACAGCTGGTACATCGGTCCGGTGATTGGAGCGATCTCGGCGAGCAGCGGGCCGCCCACCAGTGCCGTGCGGACTGCCGCCAACAACAGGAAGCTCACCACGTACGTGAGGGTGACGTGGAGCATCCGGGCGCGCCACACGACCAGCAGGCCGACGGCCCAGATGACTGCATTCGTCGCGAGGTCATTTCCCCACTGGTGACTCAGGATCGCAACGGTTCCAGGTGCCAATAGCAGCAGTGCGCTGATCGCGAAGTTGCTGGGGTTGAACAGGTGGCGATCGCGGTAGACGAGCACGTACTTGGAGCTGATGGCCAGCACGCCGCCTAGCGCAAATGGCCAGAGGAGGCCGGCCTGCGGCTTGAGCAGCAGGGAGAGACTGATCCCGCTGACGTACGCGCTCGCCAGGTTGACGAAGCGGCCGCGCACCACGCGTGAGCACATCGCCTCGGTCACGACGCAGGCGGCGAGGGCTGCGGCCAGCCGGTCGTACCCTCCCAGGATGGCGTAGCGCCACTCGCCGACCACGAGGATCAGCGTGATGAGGAAGACTATGAGGTAGCGCGGGTGAATGGTGTTGAGCCTCGCCCACGGGGCCCGCAGCGTCGCCTCGGTCATGGCAGCGGTCGCACCGGCTCGGTCACGACGTGGAGCCGGTCCACTTGTGGCCCCTCGAGCCGCTGCACTTCACCCGACGGCCACCGGATCTCCACTTCCTCGACGAGCGTGTGCGTGCCGAGCCCGAAGTGCAGGCGGCGGTCATTCTGGCTGGCGAAGCCCATCCCCCCCGCCACCACGCGGCGCTGCCGCCTCCCCCCGAACGCGACGACGACCTCGGCGCCGATGGCGCTGCGGTTGCTGCGGGAACCGACGAGCTGCAACGCGATCCAGTGATTGCCGGGCGCGACGGTGTTGCGGTACACCAGGGCCGGTGCACTCTGATTCGCCACCACAACGTCAAGTACGCCACGGTTGAACAGGTCGGCGAAGGCAACGGCACGGCCGTCGTAGCGATCGGTCACCCCCACCACATCGGCCACATCCGTCAGCTGTCCTTCCCGATTCAGCAGGACCCGTGACCGCTCGTACCCCGACAGGCTAGCCGTACCGATGGGTGGCCAGGTCGCCGCGTCCTCGAAGACGGCGCCCGTCGCGCCCGCCACCTTGGACATGCCGTACCAGTAATCCCGGTCGGGATCCGCAGAGATGAAGCCGTTGGCCACATAGAGGTCCATCCAACCGTCGTTGTTGAGGTCACCGAACTGCGCGCCCCACGCCCATCCGGCGTCGGCCACCACGCCGCGCGCGACCTCGCGGAACCGGCGGGTCTCCTCCAGGTAGTTGAGGCGCAGGTTGTTGCCCTGGAACAGGTAGCCACGCTCCGAGATGTTGGTCACGAACACGTCGTGCCGGCCGCGGTTCAGGACGTCGCCCAGCGAGACCGACATCCCGCTCTTCGAATCGGTGTCGAGGCCGGCGAAGCTCAGTGTGAAGCGACGCCCTTCCTGGTTCTCGTACAGCTCCTCGGGACCGTAGTCGTTGGCCAGGTAGAGGTCGGGCCATCCATCATCGTTGAAGTCTGCCGCCGCCACGGCCATGGTCCAACGGGTGCTCCCCACGCCCAGCGAGTCCGTCACGTCCGCGAAGCGCCCGTCGCCGAGGTTGCGGAACAGCACGTTGGCTCCGCCGTTGCCGGCGAACTCGAAGCTGTTCTGCATGATGCGCGTCGTGCGCAGGTGCCACAGGTCGATATCGGCGCGGAAGTACCCGGCCACGTAGAGGTCGAGCAGCCCGTCCCGGTCGTAGTCGAACCACACGGCACCGTTCGCGTTCATCCAACGCCGCAGCCCCGCCGCCTCGGTCACGTCCTCGAAGGAGAGCTCTCCCTTGTTTCTCAGAAGCTGGAGATACCCGTACTTGTACACCAGCAGGTCTTCCAGCCCGTCGTTGTCGTAATCCCCCCACACTGCGCCCATCGACACGCCCTCACCCTCACGATTCAGATCGGCGACGCCGGCTGCGGGCGCGACGTCGTGGAACGTCCCGTCCCCCCGATTCACGTAGAGCGCGTTGTCGTGGCCGAAGCGACTCGACGTGAAGTAGAGATCGCTCCACCCGTCGTCGTTCACGTCGGTGACCGAAACCGATGCGCCGAGCGCGGCGATATGGGGTGCGATATTGTCGAGCCTGGGATCCAGCGCGGGAGCGCGGTGGGTGAACGCGATGCCGAGCTCGGGGGCCACCGACCGAAGGCGGAAGCCCGCTACTTCCAAACCGGCACGCAACGTCGACTCGGCCCGCCGTCCCAGCAACGGGACGGCAGCGAGCGTTCCCGCGAAGACGACGGCGACGACGAAGCGGCCAGCCGACCGGTAGTGCATCAGCGCTGCAATCCTGCGCGTTCGAGTGCGAAGACGAAGCAGCACCCTGACCGCGGTCGGGGTGCCCGCCCACCATTGCTGCAATATCGAAGCGCCCCCGACGTGGAGCAAGGCGAGATCGCGGCGGGGTGGCGCCGCCATAGGCTGAGACTTCGAGCGCCGGGCTACCGGCACCCTCCCGAGGCGGCTAAGTTGGGAGCCCATGTCGCACCGCCACCTGTTTCTGTACGAGGAGATCCTGCTGCTTGCGCTGCGGGACAAGGAGGGGACGATCGTGGGCGGCACGCACTACTCGCACGCACTGGGTGGGGCCCTCCTTGCTGAGTTATTGCTCCAGAAGCGGATCAAGATCGACGAGTCCAGGCGCAAGAAGCTTGTCGCTTTGGCGAGCTCGAAGCGGGTCGGCGAGCCCTTGCTCGACGAGTGCCTGGAGAAGGTCAAGACCGCCAAACGACGGGCATCAGTGCAGACCTGGGTGGGACGCTTCGCGGGACTCAAGCACTTGAGGCACCGGGTCGCGTTGGGCCTGTGCGAGCGTGGGATTCTCAAGGCGGATGAAGATACCGTGCTGCTCATCTTCAAGCGCAAGACGTATCCGGAGGTCGATCCAGAGCCGGAGCGCGAGCTGATCGAGCGGTTGCGCCAGGCGATCTTCACCTATACCCGGGAGCTAGATCCGCGGACCGTGGTGCTCGTGGCCCTGGCGCACAGCGCGGGCATCCTGAAGGTCGTGTTCGACAAGAAGAAACTGAAGGGTCGCAGGAAACGCCTCGAGCAGATCGCCAAGGGAGACGTGGTGGGAGAGGCGACGCGCGAGGCGATCCAGGCCATGCAGGCGGCCGTGGTCGTGGCCGCCGTGGTGCCAGCGGTCGTCGCCGCGACTGCCTCGCACTAGGCCGCGCGGACCCGCCGACGCACCATCTGCACCCGGACCGACAGCCGTGGCGTCAACGGCCGCAAGTCGTTAAGGTTGAAACACATCGGGACGTAGCGCAGTCCGGTAGCGCACCTGAATGGGGTTCAGGGGGTCGCGGGTTCAAATCCCGCCGTCCCGATTGCTGTAAGTCACGACTTCACTTAGCGTTACAAGACGGCCATTCCTTGAATGGCCGTTCGTTTTTCGCCCCTGTGTGCCAATATGGTGCCAAATGCGGTTGAGGCCTGCGGCCAGATTGCACATCATAAATGTGTATGCCTGATCAGACGACGCTGGTGGAGAATCACCGGCGGTTCCGCTCGTTTCTTGAGCTTAGGGTGGAGAATGCCTCCGATGCGGAAGACATCCTCCAAACAGCATTCCTCAGAAGTGTGGAAAAGGGCGACACGATTCGCGAGCAGGAGAGCGTGGTCGCCTGGTTCTATCGTCTGCTGCGCAACGCGATCGTGGACCACTATCGACATCGCGGAGCCGAGGGACGCGCACTCCAGCGCGCTGCGGGTTTCGCCCACGACGTCGACGCACCTGTGCCGGAGGTCGAACAAGCGATCTGTCAGTGCATACACGACGTGCTCCCCACACTTTCCCACGACTACGCCACGCTGTTGAAGCGCGTCGACTTGGAAGGCGCGAGCATCGCCGAGGTCGCAGCCGAGACCGGCCTGACCCCAAACAACGTGAGGGTGAGACTCCACCGCGCCCGTCAGGCCCTTCGCGCCCAACTCGAGCGCACGTGTGGTAGCTGTACCGAGCACGCGTGTCTCGACTGCACCTGCCATCGCTCAGGCCACCAGCCGCACTAGCCTGCTCATTCCAACACGCGAGTTGTAATTACCGGGGCCGTCATCCGTCTGCCTGGGTGAGTCGGGCACCTGGCCCGACCCGCCTGAACGAAATCCCGGAGACGGGAGGCGTACGATGGCCGTGAGCGGCAACACCCCCCCTGAGCGCGGTCGAGGACCGGGTTCCCGGTTCGCGGAAGCGATTGTTCGGGGTCGCCGTATCGTCGTATTGCTCACGCTGGCGCTCACGGTCGCGGCTGTACCGGGAGCGCTGCGACTGCGTGTCAACGCGGATTTCGTCACCTATCTCAGCGCCGACAACCCTGTCGTCCGAGCCTATCACTACGTCGCCAAGGTGTTCGGCGGGAACGAGACGGGCGTGGTGCTGCTCACGGCACCGGACGTCTATCGTCCCGACGTGCTGGCGCTCATCGATTCCCTGACCGTAGCGTATGAATCCATCGACGGCGTCGCCTACGCCACGAGCCTCGCCAACACGCTCGACTTCGCGGCAACCGAGTGGGGCGTCGAGGTCGGGCGGCTGATTCGCCGCGGCGCGATTCCGACGGCGCCAAGTGAGTTGGACGCGCTCCGGCAGCGCATCAGCGTCAACCCCCGCCTCGTGGGCAACCTGGTCAGCCCGGACGGCACCGTGGCTGCCATCCAGTTGCGTCTGGCGACCGATACGGCCGCGGGGCAGGTCGCCACGCTCGGCACGGTCGAGCGGGTCATCCAGACCACGGCGGATCTGGTCGACGGTCCGATGCGCGCGACGCCAGTCGCCGCCCACTTCGGGGGCATGCCGTTCCTGATGTATCAGATCGCCCTCCAGATCACGGAGAACATGGTGCTGCTGGTACCCCTCATCGTGACGCTCCTCGTCGTCGTGCTGTACGTCGGCCTGCGTCACTGGTCGGGGGTCCTCTATCCCCTCCTCGTCGTGGTGGTCAGCTCGGTGGTGGTGCTGGGCGTGATGGGGCTGCTCGGGTTGTCGATCGATCTGCTGTCGGGGCTCGTGCCCATCGTGCTGATCGTGTTGGGGAGTGCCGACGGTATTCACTTCATGAAGCGGTACCATGAACGCCGCGGACAGGGTGAGGCGGCGGATGCCGCGGCGGCCGCGACCTACCGTGAGATCCGGACACCGCTCGTGCTCACGACGATCACGACGATGATCGCTTTCGGGAGCCTCGCGATCTCCGATGTCGCCATCATTCGACAGTTCGGTCTGTTGACCGCGCTGGGACTGCTGGCGGCGCTGGTGGTCACGCTCACTCTGCTGCCGGCGCTCGCCGCATTCGGGGTGGGCGCGCCGCGACCCGAGCGAACCGCAGGACGCAGCACACTGATGGGCGGCATCAGCCGCTTGGTCACGCGCGCGCCGGGCCGAGTCCTCGCCATGGGGGGGGTCGGCGTCGCGATCGTCGGATTGGGCAGCGTGCTCATCGTGAAGTCGGTGGACTGGACGCTCTGCCTCCAGCAGGGGAGCCCACCGCACCGCGCCGAACTGCTCCTCCGAGACAAGCTCGGCGGTTCGCTCCCGGTCCAGCTGCTGGCCCGGGGCGACGTGTTGGATCCCGCGGTGCTCGTGAGCATGCGGCGGTTGGAGCGACGGATGGAGGCGCTGACCACGGTGAGCCAGAGCCAGTCCGTGGCGGGACTCCTGGCAGAGATGAACGCGGCGCTCAACGGGCGGTACGCAGTGCCCGAGACCGTTGCCGGCGTCGCGAATCTCTGGTTCCTCGTCGAGGACGAGCCGGCGGTTGGGCAGTTGGTCGTACCCGGTGCGCCGGGGAAAGCGCTCGTGCACGCGCGGGTCGCCGACTGGGAGACCCGCTCGATCCGTGACGCCGTCTCGGGGATCGACGCGTGGCTGGACGAGCACCGGATGATGTTCGCGCTCGACGAGCGAACGGTGGATGACGTGATGGCTGCCCGGGTGCGGCAGGCCAAGATCGAGCAGCTCGCAACGGAGTTGGCCTGGGAATTCACCGGTCGTGGCGCCGCCGCGCCGGCATCGACCGGGGAGGTCGCTCGGCGCTTCGTCGAGTGGCAGCCGGATTCCACCGCACGATCTACCGTGGAACGCGCCCTCGGCGACTACCTCGTGAGCGAAGAGGTGGAGGCAGCGCTGCCACCACGTGCCGCACGGGAGCTTGCGCAACGGTTGGCCGCCAGCGCCGGGGTACAAGGCCCAGACTCGTCCGCCGCCGCGGCAGCGATTCGCGGGGTCATGTCCCGTCTCGCACCCCTCGACCGCGGTGCGTTGGCGTTGTCGCTCGCGCGCGTCCTCGACGAGGCGGTCGGCAGTCGACGCGTCGCCGACGCCGTGGCCGCGCTGGCCGAGGACGCCCCGGACGTGACTCGGGACTCGGTGCTTCATCGGAACGTCCGAGGCATCCTGTGGGAAGCGCACGCTCCGCTCTTTGTGTTCGGACGCGGGGCAGCCGAGCGCTGGGGACTCGACGTGCGTGACGGGACGGGACAGGTCCCGGTGCAGTTCGCGCGTGCGGGACTCGCGTCGGTGCTCGAGCGAATGGAAGCGGAACTGCTACCCACGCAGATCCAGAGCGTTCTGCTAACGCTTCTCATTGTCGTCCTGCTGCTCGCCGTCATTTTCCGGTCCCCGATTGCCGGCATCGTGATGGTTCTGCCGCTGACGGCAACGATCGTCGTGAACTTCGGTGCCATGGGCTACCTGTCGCTCGGACTGGATTCGTTCACCGCGATGGTGGCATCGATCGCGATTGGGCTCGGCGTCGATTACGCGATCCACTTTACCCACCGTTTTCGTCGCGAGGTCGTTCGTGGAGGCGGCAGCCGCGCTCGCGCGCTCCAGGAAACACTTCAAACGAGTGGCGTCGCCATTCTCGTGAACGCTGTCTCGGTCGGCCTGGGATTCCTCGTGCTGCTGGCGGCGACCTGCCAGCACATCCGTCGGTTCGGGGGCCTGACGTCGTTGGCCATGCTCGTGGCGGGGTCGTTCACGCTGCTCCTCCTGCCATCGCTGTATGTGCAACTCCGGCCGCGATTCGTCGAACCACGAGCACCGGGGAGCGGGCCATCCGGTGAACGAGAACCAAGGAGGGTACCATGATGGTACGGGACATGGCGATGACCGCGCTCGCGCTCCTCGTGGTACTCGATACCCGGCCTGCCGAAGCGCAGGATCCCGCCCGGATACTCGAGCGCGTGGACTCGGCGCTCACCGCTCCGCAGGACGTCGTGGCCACCCAGCGCGTCGTGCTGATCGACGCCGACGGGCGTGAGAAGGAGCGCACCCTTCGGGTCTATCAACGAGGCAGGGACCGCCGGCTCGTGAAGTTCGTGAGTCCCGCCGACGTCCGCGATGTGGGGTTTCTCCGAATCGCAGAAGACCAACTGTACCTCTATCTCCCCGCCTTTCGTCGCGTGAGACGCATCGCGTCGTCCATCAAGCACGAGAACTTCATGGGGACGGACCTCTCCTATGAGGATCTCTCACGCACGCGCTTCGGGGAGGATTATCGCGCACTCGACGTGACGATGCGTGACCAGGCATACACCCTGACGCTGGAGCCCCGCCCCGAAGCCGACGTCAGCTATCGACGGATCATCATGCGTGTCGACCCCGAGACCTGGACCATCACGGGACTGAGCCTCTACGGATCTGATGGGAATCTCGTCAAGACCATCACGACCTCCGACGTCCGCCAGGTGGGGCAGTACTGGATCGCCCACCGGCTCGAAGTGCGATCGGAAGGCGACGGTCACCGTACGGTGCTGGAGTACGAGGATTTGAGGGTGGACACGGGGCTGACTGATGACTTCTTCAGCCAGCGCCAACTCAAGCGCTCGGGATGAGCGCATGACGGTCGTCGCACGAATGCTGTGCCTAGCGGCACTGGGAGCGGCGCTGCTCGGCGTGCAGCCCGCGGCGGCGCAAGAGCTGCGGTTCGGCGGATTCGTCCGGCTCGACCGTCGCATCACGCTGGCCGACTCGGTGCAGCTCGCCGACTTCTTCGGCGTGTTCCGCCCGGAGCTCAGCGCGAGTTTCGAGGGGCGTGCGGAGGTCGTCATGAGTCTCGACATGCGCTTCCATGATTTTTCGGACGCGCAATCGACCACCGACCTGCAGGATGCGGACCGCCACTTCCCGAACTCGGTAACGGTGTGGGAGGCGTTCGCGCACGTACCCGAGTTTCTGGTCGAACCGCTCGATCTCACGATCGGGAAGCAGCGCATCCAATGGGGAACCGCTGACGGCCTGAATCCCACGGACCGGTTCAACGCTTACGACTTGTCGGACTTGACGGACTTCACCGCGCGACTGCCTGTCTGGGCAGTGCGGGTCGAGTACTACGCGACTCCCGGTTGGAAGATCGAGGGTGTGTGGACCCCGACGGCGCACGGACCGCTCCTGCCCTGGGGGATGGAGGGTCTGTTCGCGGCGGGAGTGGGATCGCCAGCGGGATCCGTACGGTCCTGGCACGGACACTTCGAGCCGCCGTCACGAGCGTTCCGCAACAGTCAGCTCGGGCTCAAGGTTGCCGGGCGCGTGACCGGCCTGGATCTTTCGGTCAGTTACTTCCGTGGGCCTGACGCCCTACCGGCCATCCGCAAGGTGGCCTTCATGAGTCCGGACACGTCGGCGAGTGCACCGACGTTTGACGCCCACGTGTGGAGCGTGCTACCGCACTCGCAGGTGCTGGGTGCCGATGTGGCGACGGAGTGGCGTGGCGTTGGCCTCTGGGCCGAGGGTGCGGTCGTCTTCCCCGAGGAGATCGTGCTCGTCACCGATGTAATCACCGGGAGCGATAGCGTGCGGGACCGGGTGACGGCGACCGAAGAGCGGCCGTACGCCACGTGGACGATCGGTGGGGACTATCGGTTCCACGGGGGATGGTATCTCAATCTCCAATGGGCACACGGCATCTTTCTCGAACGCGGTGCGGGCCAGCTCCACGACTATCTGATCGGGAAGCTCCAGTACCGTATGCTCCGGGAGACGCTGGGGATGTCGCTTGAAGGGGTTGTGGAGGTTGCGCAGTGGTCGGAATGGTCCGACCACGCCGGGTACGCCATGTATCCCCAGATCGAGTACTTACCCGTCGACAACCTTGCTGTGGCGGTCGGCGGCCTGTTCGCCGGGGGACGCGGTGGTGCACTGTTTGGCCGCCTCGAAGACGTGGATCAGCTGTACCTGCGGGTGAAGGCCAGCTTCTAGGTGTGACTTATCGAAAGGAGAAGACGGGACATGCATGGCACTGGACACCCACACGACGTTGACGGCACCTCCGTAGGGACACGTGACGCGCAGCGGGATCCGGTGTGCGGCATGAGCGTATCGGAGAACGGAACGCTGCAAACCGTGCACAAGGGAACGAGCTACGCGTTCTGCAGCGAACACTGCCTGCGGAAGTTCCAAGAAGATCCTGACCGGTACGTGACCGACGCGCCAATGGCGGACGACGTGGGACACGCGTCGGCAGCGGGGTCCAGCACCGCCTACATCTGCCCCATGGATCCCGACGTCCGACAGGAGTCGCCGGGAGCGTGTCCCAAGTGCGGCATGATGCTCGAGCCGGAAGTCGCTGCCCCAGCTCAGACGCGCACGGAATTCGTCTGCCCGATGCACCCGGAAATCGTCCGGGGTGAACCGGGCTCGTGCCCCATCTGTGGCATGGCGCTCGAGCCTCGGACCGTGACCATGGACGAGGAAGAAAACCCCGAGCTCACGGACATGCGCCGGCGGTTCTGGGTGAGTGCG
>JBDHJR010000049.1:0-5864 GCA_039586815.1 Gemmatimonadota bacterium
GTAGCCGTTGCCTTCCTCGACCGCCGCGTTTGCCTGGTAGCCCATGCCGCGAATCCGCTGGCGCAGCGCGGTGAGTGCAGAGGCGACCGAGGAGCGGCTGCTCATCCCGATGACCAGGGTGCCGTCCTTCATGGCGACCGTAGCGAGGTTGGTGCTGGTTTCCACCAGGTCGGGGATGTCGTAGCTCATGGCCAGCACGCCGTGCGGCAGCGCATTGAGCAACTGTAGCACGTTCGCTGTGGTAGCGCGGTTCCACACCTCCTCTGGAAGGTCCGTGTCCACCACCTCGAGTGCCATATCGGGATCGGCCGGGGCGAACTCCTGCTTGATGGCCGTGAACTGGCGGCTCAGCTTGCGAGCGAAGCCGATCTTCTTGCTCTTCGCCACCACGACGGTGGCCGTCGCCTCGCGGGGAATGGCATTGTGCTTGTTGCCTCCCTCGATGGAGGCGAGCCGTAGCGGTGTCTCCAAGGACACTGCGTATAGTGCGCGCGCCAGCAGCTTCACCGCGTTGCCACGCTGGAGATGAACGTCCACCCCGGAGTGGCCGCCTTTGAGGCCCCGCAGCGTGACGATGAGGCCGACTCCCGTTGCGGTGCCGGTCCGTAGCGGCACCGTGAGCGTGCTGTCCGCGCCGCCCGCGCAACCGACGTACAACGCGCCCTCTTCCTCGGAATCCAGGTTCATCAGCCGCCGCCCCTTGAGCATGTCTCCGCTCAGCGCTGCGGCGCCGGTGAGGCCCGTTTCCTCATCGATCGTGAACAGCAGTTCCAGCGGACCGTGCACCACGTCCTTCGCCTCCATCACCGCCAGCATGGCCGCCACGCCGATGCCGTTGTCGGAGCCCAGGGTCGTGCCCGAAGCCGTCAGGTACTCGCCGTCCCGCTCGGGCTTGAGCGGGTCCTTGGAGAAGTCGTGGGCCACGTCGGAGTTCTTTTCGTTCACCATGTCCAGGTGGCTCTGGAGAATGGTGACAGCCGCCCTCTCGTATCCCCTGGTGCCGGGCTTGCGGACCACGACGTTGCCGGCGTCGTCGGTGTCGTACTTGAGGCCGGCCCGCTTCGCGACGCCGGTCACGTAGTCCCGGATCTTTTCCTCCTCCTTGGAGCCGCGGGGAATGGTCATGATCTGGTCGAAATGCCCCCACAGGGCCGTGGGTTCCAAACTCGATACGAACGTCATCGTCATGCCTCCCGGTGAGGCCAGAAACGTACTGCGCGGTTCGCGGGCGGGCGAGCCTCGGCCCCTCGGTTTGACAGCACTCCGTAACGGGCACTACAATGCGCGAGGTTTTTCCCTCTATCCCGAGAACGCTCATGGCAGATCAAAAGTCGTTCACACCCTTCGTTCCCGCGACTACCAGCATGGCCGAGCTGACGGCCAAGGCTCTCATCCTCGGCGTGCTCATGGCGGTCGTGCTCGGCGCGGCGAATGCCTACGTCGGGATGACCGCGGGACTCACGGTAGCCGCCACGTTCCCGGCGGCCGTCGTCGCCATGGCGGTGTTGCGTGGCTTCGGGGGCACGGTCCTCGAGGAGAACATCGCCCGAACCACGGCATCGGTGGGAGAGGCCCTGGTGGCGGGTGCCATCTTCACCATCCCGGCCTTCGTGCTGAGCGGCGCGTGGGACGAGCTGCACTACATCCCGAGCACGGCGATCATGCTGATCGGCGGTGTGCTCGGCGTGCTGTTCGTGATCGTGCTGCGGCGCACGCTGGTCGTGGAGGCCGACCTGCCGTTCCCCGAGGCAGTGGCTGCCTCGGAGATCGTGAAGGCGGGCCAGGGCGGCCAGACCGGCGCGGTGTTCCTGTTCGCCGCCATGGGCATGGCGGGGTTCTGGGAATTGCTCAAGAACGTGCGCGGCATCAATCTCGTGGTGGGATACACGAACAAGTTCTTCTCGTTCGGCCGCTCCAGCATCGAGATCGTGGGACAGCGCTTCGAGTACGTCGGGGGCGCGTTGGCCTTCTCACCGAGCGCCTCGCCGATGTTGATGGGCGTCGGATACATCGTGGGCACGCGCATTTCCAACGTGTTGTTCAGCGGCGCCGTAATGGGCTGGCTCGTGCTGGTCCCGCTGGCGCTGTTCCTGAACCCGGGGTTGGGCGCCGGAGTGGCGGAGGGCCAGTCCTGGACCGACGTGGCCATGAGCGTGTGGTCGAATCAGGTCCGTCCACTGGCGGTGGGCGCAATGATCGTGGCCGCATTCTACACGCTCTACAACCTGCGCGAGTCGCTGGTGACCGGCATCGGCAAGGCGCTGAAGAACATCGGCCTGGCGGGGGGCGAGGGTGCCGGTGATCGCACCGAGATCGACCTGCCGTTGAAGCGGATCTTCGTGGCCATCGGCGGCACGGCGATCGCCACGTTCTTCCTCTATTACTACTTCGCGCAGTCGTTCCCCGGCGCCCTCACGTTGACCGTCGTGATGGTGGTGTTGGGGTTCCTGTTCGCGGCCGTGGCGGGCTATCTCGTCGCCCTGATCGGTAGCTCCAACAATCCCATCTCGGGGCTCACGCTGAGTGCCCTGCTGATCGCAGCCGTGCTGATGGTGGCGCTCGGCGTGACCAGCGTGCAGGGCGTGGCGGGCGTGCTCGGCGTGGCCGGCGTGGTGTGCTGCACGGCCGGCATCGCCGGGGACATGATGCAGGACCTGAAGGTGGGTCACATCCTGGGCGGCACGCCGTGGCGCATGGAGATCAGCGAGATCATCGGTGTGATCTTCGCCGCCATGGTGCTGGCGCTGCCGCTGATGGCGCTGCACCGCGTGTACACGATCGGGTCGGCGGATCTGCCGGCGCCGCAAGCGGGCCTCATGGCATTGATGGCGAACGGCATCGTGGCGGGCGAGATGGCCTGGCCGCTCGTGATCGCCGGGATGTTCCTGGCGCTGGGGTTGATTCTGATCAAGGCCCCCGCGCCGATGCTCGTGGCCGTCGGTATGTACCTGCCGTTCTACTCGACCGCGGCGATCTTCGTCGGCGGGCTCATCAAGTGGATGTTCGACCAGAACGTGAAGCGGTCGGGCCTGAGCGGCGATCTGAAGCAGCGGGCCGAGAACACCGGCGTGCTGCTCTCCTCGGGGTTCATCGCCGGGGAATCGCTCATGGCGGTGGTGATCGCGTTGCTGGTCATCGGCGGCGACTTCGCTCCGTGGCTGCTGGGCTTCCAGCGGCTCACCGCGGGCCTCTCGCCGAGCTTCTGGGCGAGCCTGATCATCTTCCCCGTGGTGATCTACTTGCTGGCGTTCTACACCATCAAGCGGGCCCGGGAGTAGCGCGCGCCCGCAAGATCCGATCGGAGACCGCCTCCCAGAGTGGGAGGCGGTTTTCGTTTCGGTGCCGCGGTGCCATGTTGCTTGTACCATGAAGCCACTGCGCAGGGAAGACCTCGAGCAAGTGAACCTGCTGGACATCGCCCCGGTGCGGCTCACCGAGTCGGAGGAGGTGAAGGGGCAGCTCGTGGTGATCCGTCCCAAGCCGAAGCGCCGGGGGATCACCGCACTGCTGCACTGGCTGCAGTACTGGATGGCCGTGCCACGCATTCGGCTGGACGATCGCGGGGCTTTCGTGTGGCGTCACCTGGACGGCGTGCGCACGGTCGGCGAGATCGCGCAGCTCGCACGGGAGACGTTTGGTGAGAGCATCGAGCCGGCGGAGGAGCGTGTCGGGCGGCTGATGTTGATGTTCCGCCGCGAAGACCTCGTGGCCTACCCGGGAGTGGATGCGGAAGTGGGGTCGGGTTAGGCCGCTCCTTCCCGTTCCTCCCGGATGTACCAGCGGAAGAACAGCACCGACGCCGTACCGAAGATGATGAGCCCGCCCACCAGCTTCATGATGAGCCCCGCCAGCTGCTGATCCTCCCGCGCCGATATCCCGCCGATGGGCGGCGCCAGCTCGTACACCGCATAGATCGGATAGTCGGCGAAGGTGAGGAATGCCGCGGGAACCGTGGGAATGAACACGTTGAGCAGCAGGAACAGAATGCGGCCCGGATAGGCGAGCGGGTGCAGCTCGGGGAGCGGCCCCAACACCTGCCACCAGAACACGAATCCGGCGAACAGCCAGGCAGCGTCGATCGCGAACGATCCCGCCTGAGACGTCTTGAGCGTGTCCACAACGGCGGGGAGGTGTGTGGCGAGCAGCACCAAGTTGAACACCGCGAAGGCGATCAGTGGGCGGCTCAGGAAGCGCATGATGCCGCTCACCCACGGGAGACGCAGCTTCCAGCGCCACAGCCACCGCGGGGTGCCGTGGATCAAGAGCGGTGGCGCCACCATGGAGAACAGCAAGTACTGCACGGTGTGCACGCTCACCAAGTAGCCCGCGCCGAGCGTGCCCAGCGGCCAATCCGCCGCGATCCACAAGACCGCCACGCCCAAGACGTACGAGACGACCTGCCCCCGCTCGGCGGGCGGCTCTCCCGCGGGTGCCAGCCGCTTGAGGGCGAAGGCGTACCCACCCAGCAGCAGGATCACGAGGATCCACACACCGGGGTATGCCTGCCAGGTCCACTCCCAGGGTGTGCCCTGGGCGGAGCACCACCAGGTCATCGCTCTGCCGCTGCCTCCAGCCGCTGCACCACGTCACTGTAGGTGAGCACGGGCGCCGCGAAGCGCGCGATGCCAGATCGAGCGAACACGAGGGCAACGGGGACCGTTTGGCCGACCTCTAGTGGCGCACTCAGGCCCGTGAGCATGACGTGGTAGCCGCCCGGTTCGAGGCGCACGGCACCGCCCGCCGGTATCGCCAGAGCCGGCACGCGTTGCATGCGCGTCAGCCCGGCTTCGGTGACGACGTCGTGCAGCTCCGCCTTGCCCTCGACGGTCCGGATCTCGAGCAACGTGTCCTCGACCGTGCCGCCGTTAGCCACAGTGAAGTAGAGCGACCCCACGTCGGGCGCAGCGGAGGCCGGTGCGTACGCGTCGTAGATGGAGAGGTCGCCGGCCGTCGCCACCGGGTCGCGCTCGGTGCGCTCGGCACATGCCGCCAGGGCGACGCATCCGAGCAGCACGCCGCCCAAGATCCCGTGTCTCATCGCGCCCCCCAATCACCCCGTACGAGCAACGGCAGGTCGTGGGCCCAATCCGTCTGCCGAGTGCCGGACGGGTACATGACGTGAGCCCGGTTGTCGGTCGTGAAGGCGATCACCTGTGCCGCGTGCCCCATGAGGTAGTCGGTCTCGTCGTCCCCCAGCTTCACCGCCGCCGGCAGCATGAGAGAGCGCTGGATCTCGTTCACCTCGTCCATCGGACCGACCAGCCCCACGAACGAGCGGTCGAAGTTGTCGAGCCACTGGCGCAGCCGCTCCGGTGTGTCGCGCTCTGGGTCGACCGTCACCATCACGACCCTCACTCGGTTCGACACCTGCGGCGGGAGCCTGTGGAGCACCGCGGCGATGTTCGCCATGTGCACCGGGCAGATGTCGGGGCAGTAGGTGTACCCGAAGAACAGCAGCGTTACGTAGCCCTCGGTCTCGGGCACTAAGGCGAACGGGGCTCCCTCGGTGTCGGGTAGCGTGAAGTCGGCCTTGGGAATCGGAGCGGGGAGAACCATGCCGTGCAGCTCGCCGGGCCGAGCGCCGTCACCGCGGCAGCCGAGCGCGCCCACTGCGGCGACGAGGGCCGAGATTAGTAGGAGACGGAGAGCCACGCGCCACCACCCATCCGTTGAACGGCGACCAAGTGAACGGGGCCGAGGGGAATCTAACGCCCCGGCCCCGGAGTCGGCCGCTTGCGGCGCTCAATCCGCTAGTAGGTCGTCCAGTTGTCCACCCAGGCGTTGCCGACGGGAGCCCACCCCGCGAGTGGCGCCAGCGACTTGCGTACCTCGTACGAGTCGAAATCGATGTCGATGAAGTTGCC
>JBDHJR010000014.1:0-126962 GCA_039586815.1 Gemmatimonadota bacterium
TGCAAGCCCGAAGCCCGCGTGGAGGAGTGCATGGCACTCTTCACGGAGAAGCGGGTGCGCCACCTCCCGGTGATGGATGAGGGCGGACTGCACGGCGTCATCACGAGTGGCGACCTCGTGGCCCACCAGGTGCAGGAGCAAAAGGACACGATCCAGTACCTCAACAGCTACGTGTTCGACCTTCGCTCCTGAGCGCGACGCGTAGCAGGACCCCTAGCATGGCGCGCAGGGCACTCATTCTCGTGGGTGTGGTCCTCGGCGGCCTCGCCCTCGCTCACTCGGCGACGGCGCAGGAAGCGCCGGCCGGCCGGTTTCACCTCTCCGATACGCTTCCCGTGGATCCCGCCGTGACGGTGGGGACGTTGGACAACGGTGTGCGCTACTTCATCCGGGTGAACCAGCGGCCCGAGGAGCGCGCGGAGCTGCGCCTGATCGTGAACGTGGGGTCGGTGCTCGAGGACGATGACCAGCTGGGCCTGGCGCACTTCGTGGAGCACATGGCGTTCAACGGCACGGAGCACTTCCCCAAGCAACAGCTGGTGGATTACCTCGAGAGCATCGGGATGCAGTTCGGTCCGGACGTGAACGCGTACACCAGCTTCGACGAGACCGTCTACATGCTCACGGTGCCCACCGACAGCGCGGAGATCCTGCGGCGCGCCTTCCAGGTCCTGGAGGACTGGGCGCATCTCCAGCTGCTCGACTCCACAGAAATCGAGCTGGAGCGTGGAGTCTTGCTGGAGGAGTGGCGACTGGGTCGCGGCGCTGCGGCCCGGCTGCGCGACGAGCTGTTCCCAATCCTGTTCAGCGGCTCGCCGTACGCCGAGCGGCTCCCCATCGGGACACCCGAGGTGCTGGAGAGCTTCGCACACGAGGCCCTGGAGCGATTCTACCGCGACTGGTACCGTCCCGACCTCATGGCCGTGGTGGCGGTCGGCGACTTCGATCCCGAGGTGGTCGAGTCGCTCATCCGGCAGCACTTCGGCGGCATCTCCGCCCCGCCGGAGGCGCGACCCCGGGTCGTGGCCGATGTGCCCGACCATGTGAAGCCGCTGTTCGCGGTGGCCACGGACCCGGAAGCGACCGGCACACAGGTCGCCGTGTACTTCAAGCAGCCGGTGCGGCCCGAGGGAACGGTGGGCGACTACCGGCGCGGCGTGGTCGAGGCACTGTACAGCGCGATGCTCAACCTGCGGCTGTTCGAGCTGAGCCAGCAGCCGGATGCGCCTTACCTCGGAGCCTTCTCGGGGCAGGGTCGGTTCGTGCGGTCGAAGGAGGCCTACGTGCTGGCGGCGCTGGTGCGCGAGGGGGGAGTGACGGCCGGGCTGGAAGCGCTGCTCACCGAGGCCGAGCGGGTGGCACGGTACGGGTTCACCGAGTCCGAGCTGGACCGCGCCAAGCAGGAGCTGTTGCGCAACATGGAGCAGGCGCACGCCGAACGGGACAAGACGGAGTCGCTGGTGTACGCGGCGGAGTACAGTCGGGCCTTCCTGGAAGGGGAGCCGTTTCCCGGCATCGTCCTGGAATACGACCTGGTGCAGGAGCTGGTGCCGAGCATTGAGGTGCACGAAGTGAACCGGCTCGTGCGGCAGTGGATCACCGACGAGAACCGCGTGGTGCTGGTGAGCGGACCCGAGAAGGAAGGGGTCGCGATGCCCGATGGGGCAGCACTAGCGGCGGTGTTTGCGGCCGTGGCGGGCACGGAGATCGAGCCCTACACGGACTCGGTGGCCGATGCCCCACTCCTGCCGGAGCGCCCCCGGCCCGGGTCTGTGGTGCGGCAAGAGACGGTCGCGGAGTTGGGCGTCACCGTGTGGGAGCTAGCCAACGGCGTGCGAGTGCTCCTCAAGCCCACAGACTTCAAGGACGATCAGATCGTGCTGGACTCGTGGAGCCCGGGTGGCACGTCCCTCGCTCTCGACTCCGACTACGTGGCGGCGCGGACGGCGTCGCGGGTGGTACAGCGGGGTGGTGTGGGCGAGCTCAGCCTGGTGGACCTGGAGAAGGTGCTGGCTGGGAAGGCCGTGGGGGTGAGCCCGTACATCTCGTCGCTGTACGAGGGTCTGTGGGGCAGCGCTTCCCCGCAGGACGTCGAGACCCTGTTCCAGCTCGTGTATCTCTACTTCACAGCGCCTCGCAGGGACCCCGACGCGTATCTCGCACTGCGCGGCCAGATCACCGAGGAGCTGCGTAACCGGGCCGCCGACCCCGAGGGAGTGTTCCGCGACACCGTACAGGTCACGCTGGCCCAGAACCATCCGCGGCAGCAGCCGGCGACGGTGGAGCTGTACGACGAGATGGACCTCGACAAGTCGGTGGCGTTCTATCGGGATCGCTTCGCTGATGCCAGCGACTTCACGTTCGTGCTCGTCGGGAGCTTCGACCCGGATTCGCTGCGCCCGCTGGTGGAGACCTACCTCGGTGGTCTGCCGTCCCTCGGACGCGTGGAGAGCTGGCGGGACGTGGGGATCCGGTATCCCGCGGGCGTGATTCGCAAGACGGTCAGGCGTGGCGTCGAGCCCCGCAGTCGGACTTCGCTGGTGTTCACGGGGGATTGGCAGTACAGCCGGAGCGGTCAATACACCCTGCGGGCGCTCGGCAGCGTGATGGAGATCCGCTTGCGTGAGGTGTTGCGCGAGGCCCTGGGCGGTACCTACAGCGTGGGTGTCAGCAGCTCCGGTGAGCGGCGACCCGCCGAGCAGTTCTCGGTCGGGATCGGATTCGGGTCGGATCCCGAGCGCGTCGACGAGTTGGTCGGCGTCGTGTTCCAGCAGATCGACAGCTTGAAGGCGTACGGACCGACCCAGGACGAGATCGAGAAGGTGCAGGAGATGCAGCGCCGGGCGAGAGAGACCGCTCTCAAGGAGAACCGGTTCTGGACGCAGGTGCTGCTCGATCATGATCGGTACGGCACCGACCTGCGCGACATCCTAGCGTACGAGGAGCTCGTGGCGGGGCTCACGGCCGACGCGGTAAGAGACGCGGCGCGGCGCTACCTGCGCACCGACAACTACGTGCTGGTCACCCTGTATCCCGAGGCAACGAATTGAGGTTGCCATGGTCGAGACGCGCCGGCCCGCAGTAGCGGGCATGTTCTACCCGGCCGATCCCGCCGAGCTTCGCACGCTGGTGCAGGACATGTTGAGTGAGGTGGATGCCGAGCCGCAACCGGCGCGCGGTGCCATCGCGCCGCACGCCGGCCTCGTCTATTCGGGACGCTGCGCCGCCCAGGTGTGGGGTCGGCTGGTGATACCCGAGGTCGTAGTCATCATCGCTCCCAATCACACGGGCATGCTGAACAACCCTGACGGGGCGAGCGCCTGGACCGGGGGCGCGTTCGAGACTCCCCTGGGGGCCGTGCCGATCGCGAGCGAGTTCCTGGAGCTGGTCGAGCGGCGCTGCCCGTTGCTGCGCCACGATCCGGCGGCTCACCTGCGCGAGCACGCGATCGAGGTGGAGCTGCCGTTCATGCAGCTGCTGGCGCCGGGTGCAACGCTTGCTCCAATCGTGCTCGCGTGGGACCGCTGGGAGCCGAGCCGCGAGCTGGCCGGGGCGCTGGCCGCGGCGGCCGCAGACTGGCCGGGCGACGTGCTGTTGGTCGCCTCATCCGACATGACACACTACGAGTCGGCCGACCGCGCGGCGCACAAGGACCGCCAGGCGCTGTCCTCGGTCGAGCGCCTGGACGGCGAGGAGCTGCTGGCGGTGTGCCACCGGGAGGGAGTCACGATGTGCGGGCGGGCCCCGTCCGCCACGGTGCTGGAGGCGGCGCGCCAGCTGGGGGCCCAGCGGGGCGAGGTAGTGGACTATCGGCACAGCGGGTGGGTTACCGGCGACGACCGCGAGGTGGTCGCCTACGCCGGCGTGGTACTGAATTGACGGGGCTCGGCGAGGGCAGACGGTGAGCGATCGGAGCAAGACCAAGGCACAGCTGATAGAGGAGCTGGAGCGGCTGCGCGAGCGCGTCGCCGCGGCCGAGCGCCCAGCGGGCGACCGGGATCGTGCGGAGCGCCAGCTGCGCAGGGAGAAGGCCTTCCTCGACGAGCTGTTCCAATCCTCCCCGGAAGCCGTGGTGCTGCTGGACAACGCGGGCATCGTGCTGCGCGCCAACCAGTACTTCACGACCCTGTTCGGCTACACGCCACAAGAAGTGCTCGGACAGCCGCTCGACCAGCTCGTGGCCCCGGGCGACATGCAGCTGGAGGCGGGGGGGTATACCAGCCGGGTGGCGCGGGGCGAGCGCGTGACGGTGGAAACGCTGCGGCGCCGCAAGGACGGGACGCTGGTTGACGTGTCGATCCTTGGCGTGCCCATCCGGGTAGGGCAGGGCCAGGTCGCCGTGTACGGCATCTACCGCGACATCAGCGAGCAGAAGCAAGCCGAGCGTGCGCTGCGCGAGAGCGAGGAGCGCTATCGCACCCTGTTCGAGAACGCGCCCATCGGGCTTGGCGTGGCCGACGCACACGGCAACCTGCTGGCGTTCAACCAGGCCATCCTCGATCCGGGGGGCTGGACCAGGGACGACATCCGCGAGATCACCAACGTCGCGCAACTCTACGCGGACCCGGAGGAGCGCGTGCGGGTGCTCGAACTGGCGCGGGCGCAGGGGTTCGTGCGGCGCGAAGAGGTGCGGTTCAGGCGCAAGGACGGGAGTGCCTACGACGCACTGCTCAGCCTCACCCCCATCACGGTCGAGGGCCGCTCCGGCTGGCACGCCATGGTGGAGGACATCACCGAGCGGAAGGGGGCGGAGGAGAGGCTCGTCCGCGAGAGGCAGTTCTCCGACATCACGCTCGACAGCCTGCCCGGGATCTTCTACCTGATGGACGACCAGGGCCGGCTCCTCCGGTGGAACGACAACCTGCTCAAGTTCACCGGCTACAGCGAGGAGGAGCTCAAGGGCATGAGTCCCATGGACTTCTTCTCCGAAGAAGACCGGCCCAACATCGAGCGGCGCCTGCGGGAGGTCTTCTCGGGCGGGTACGCAACCGCGGAGGCGCAGCTCATCGCCAAAGACGGGAGTCGGGTGCCCTACGTGTTCACGGCGCTGCGCGCGACCTTGGGGGGGAGGCAGTGCGTCGTGGGGACGGCGATCAACATCACCGAGCGCCGCCGCGTGGAGGACGAGCTGAGGCGCTCGGAGGCAATCTACCGGGCGCTGGTGGACCACGCTCCCTACGGGATCTACCTGTCGAGCCTCGACGGCACGCTGCTGTCGGTGAATCCGGCCCTGGTGGACATGCTGGGATACGGCTCGGAGCAGGAGCTGCTGGGAGTGAGCGTGCTGGATGAGCTGTGCGCCGAGCCCGAGGCGTGCGGCGCCCTGGTCGAGCGCCTGCAGCGCAGCGAGCCGGTGGACAACGTCGAGATGGACTGGCGCCGCAAGGACGGCCGCAGGGTGACGGTGCGCCTCAGCGGGCGGCCGGTGCACGGTGACGGTGGCGGCTTCGAGGGATATCAGATGATCGCAGAGGACGTGACGGAGCGTCGCGTGCTCGAGGCCCAGCTGCGCCAGGCTCAGAAGATGGAGGCCATCGGCCAGCTAACCGGCGGCATCGCCCACGACTTCAACAACGTCCTGACGGTGATCCTGGCAAACGCCGACCTGGTGGTCAGCGCGCTTCCGCGGGAGCTCGGCCAGGCGCGCGCCGACCTGGAGGACATCCAGGAGGCCGCGCGGCGGGGCACGACCCTGATCCGCAAGCTCCTCGGTTTCAGCCGACGCGAGCGTCTCGAGCTCCAAGCCACCGACATCACGCAGCTGGTACAGGATCTCTCGGCCATGCTGCGCCGTGTGGTGCCGGAGAGCATCGAGATCCAGCTGCTCGCCGCGGAGCCCGACGCCGTGGCGTCCGCCGATCCCGGCGCCATCGAGCAGATAGTGCTCAATCTCGCCACCAATTCCCGGGACGCGATGCCCGACGGGGGCATCCTGCGCATGGAGACCTCGCGTACCTGGCTCGACGAGGGGTACCGCGCAACTCACCCGTGGGTGGACCCGGGCGAGTACGTCTGTCTCACCTGCACCGATACCGGCGTTGGGATGGACGAGGAGACGAAGGAGCGTGTGTTCGAGCCGTTCTTCACGACCAAGCCCCCGGGTGAGGGAACCGGGCTCGGTATGGCGATGATCTACGGACTTGTGAAGCAGCACGGGGGCTACGTGCACGTGTACAGCGAACCCGGCGAGGGCACGACGGTCAATGTGTACTTCCCGGCGGTGACGGCGCGGGTGCAGGAAGGCGCCGTCGCCAGTCCGGCCGCCGAGGGGCTGCGCGGTGACGAGACGGTCCTGTTGGTGGAGGACGAGGGCGGGATTCGGCGCGCCACGAAGCGTGCGCTCGAGGGGCAGGGCTATTCCGTGCTGCTGGCGGCCGACGGCGAGGAGGCGCTGGAGGTGTTCCACCAGCACGAGGCGGAAATCGATCTGATAGTCTCCGACCTGGTAATGCCGCGGCTCGGCGGTCGGCAGTTCTACGAGGCGCTAAAGGAGCAGGGCAAGGATCCCAGGATACTGTTCACCAGCGGGTATTCGGCGCAGGACGTACGGGCTGGGTTGGGCTTCTTGCGCGACGTTCCCTTCCTACACAAACCCTGGACACTGACCGATCTCTTCCTGCGGGTGCGCGAGGTGCTGGACGAGAAGCCGGCGTGACGCGCGGCGGCAGCGCTACCTTCGCACCACTACTTCGCCGAACGTTGCAGGGTTGAGCGGATAAACCCGCCGCGCGAGCGCGTGAAGCGTGCGCCGCCCGCCTGCCGTGCCGGCGACCGTCAGACTGAGCCGCACCCGGTCGCTGCCCTCCAGCGGGACGGCCACCTTGAGCGCGTAGCCGTCCTCGGTCGGATGAGCCTCCCAGCGTATCCCCCGAGCGATGACGGCGCCCCACCCCGTGGGTGGCGTCGCCATGGTGGAGAGCAGGAACTCCGAGAAGGTGAATCCCCCGTTGTCAGCCAGGTACTTCGCCATGAATCCCTCTACGGGGAGGGAGTGGAGGTATGCGCTGGCCGGCTGCCCGTCGGTAGGCGGCGCCACCAGTAGCAGCAGGTCCGCGGCCGACACGTGGCGTCGCACGTCGGTGTCGCTCTGCAGCACGAGGGCCACATGGTCGCCGGTGCCGACGCGCGGCCCCCGCCGCACCCGCGAGGGGGAGACGCGAGCCTGGAGGGCCAGCACCAAGTGCTCGCCCTCTACGCGGAACGCAACACGGGGCGCCGGCCCGCCAGTGCGGCCGGAGGGGCGCAGCTCATGCCACTCCGCGTCGCTCCAATCGTCGAGGGAGCCGTCCGTTGCCTCGTAACGCTCCAGCTCGCTGCGGAACGTGAGCCTTCCGTCCCTCATCTCGTATGCTGTGTCGCTGGTCAGGTCCTCCAGGCGTGCCGCGGTTCGGCGCACGAAGGGTGCCAGGTCGTCGTACAGTTCGTGCAGGGCGGGGCGCAGGGCCGCCGCCGAGTCGAGCCGGGAAAGGGCCGCTTCGAGCTGGGCGACGCCGTGCGCCACGGCCGTGACGTCGATCGGCGCTCCCGGAATGAACAATGGCTCGAACAGGTTCTGGTCGTCGGGGTAGTCGCCCCAGATAGCCAGGAACGGAGCCAGGAGCCGGGGCGCGCCGTCGCCGTACAACAGCAGCAGCGATCGGGGCAGGGCACTGTCGGGGTCGTATCCCGCGGGGTCACGGGCGTAGGCGGCGAGGGTTGCGAGCGCGATCATCGAGGCGTGCGCCTCGTTCATCGGGTTCGCGAGGATGCCGGGCGCCTCCTGCGACAGATTGGCTGCGCGGTACCGCACAGGTCCGAGGAACGGCCGCCAGCGCGCGAAGTCGTTCACGGGGTAGTTGTCCCACACCAGCGGCGCCCGACCAGTGAGCGCGGCCCACTCCCTCGCCTGGAGCGCAGTGATCTCGGGTGCCGCAACGTCGATGCCGGTCCAGAAGAACGGTACTTCGGGCACCACCTGTGCGCCCAGGCTTCGCAGGTACTCGCGATCGCCCCATGCGTCGGTGTACGTGGTGGGCGTTACCGCGAGTGAGGCTCCGCGTGCGGCAAGGTCCCGCTGCAACCGGTTGACGACGTCGGCGTGAGCGTCGGCCAGCGTCTCGTAGGCTCCGCGGTCTGCCTCGTGCTCCAGCGTTGGCGGCACGTCGTCCAGGAAGAGCGCAAAATCCCGCACGCCCAGGTTTCCTACCGCGGCGAGCTTGCGCAGCAGCGAACCGTAGTCGCCCGAGTCCGAATACACCATGCTTCCGCCGGGACTGATGGCGTACACGAACGTGACGCCGTGCGCGCGCGCCGTGTCGACCGACTGCTTCAGCTCGGACCAGCGATCATCCGGGTAGGGCTCGCGCCACCGCTCCCGGTGGTAGGGGTCGTCCTTGGGGGCGTAGTAGTAGTGGGTGAGGCCGACCTCGCCCATGAAGCGGAGCAGGTCGAGGCGATCGCCATGGGACCAGGGGGACCCGTAGAATCCCTCCACCACTCCAGCTTGCGCGAAGGGACGTGACTGCTGGCTGGTCACCTCGCCCGCGCAGCCCCCGACCGAGGCTACCAGGGCAACGAGCAGCGCTGCCGTTCGATGCATGGTTCAACGATACCCGGGAGTGCTGCGGCGCGCTAAGTTTCGACGACCGTCAACAGAGGCTTGCGACTGTGTCCTCCGGTTCGCCCACCCGCCTGCTCATGGGGCCGGGGCCCTCCAATCCCGATCCGCGAGTCCTCGCGGCGATGGCACAGCCGATGGTGGGGCACCTCGATCCGTATTTCCTCCAGGTCATGGACGAGACCATGACCATGCTGCGGGCCCTGTACCGCACCGAGAACCACCACACGATACCCATGTCCGGCACCGGAACCTCCGGGCTCGAGACCATCATGCTCAACTTGTTGGAGCCGGGTGATCGCGCCGTCGTGGGCGTCATCGGATACTTCGGACAGCGGCTGCACGAGATGGCGGAGCGTGCAGGGGCCACCGTACGCGTCATCGACGAGCCGTTTGGCGGGATCATCGATCCGCAGCGGTTCGCGGATGAGCTGGCGCAGGGCCCTGCCAAGCTGGTGGCCCTGGTGCACGCCGAGACCTCCACGGGTGCGGCACAGTCCATTCCAGAGATTGCTGAACTCGCGCGCGACCACGGGGCACTGGTCGCGATCGATTGCGTCACCTCGCTCGCCGGGATGCCAGTGGAGATCGACGCCTGGGGGGTCGACGCCGCGGGCTCGTGCAGCCAGAAGTGCATCGGTGCCCCGCCGGGGCTCGGGCCGGTCACGTTCGGACCGCGCGCTATGGAGACGGTCGCTTCGCGCAAGACCAGTCCGTACACGTGGTATCTCGATCTCAACCTGCTGTTCCAGTATTGGGGTGATAGTGGTGCCCCGAAGCAGCGGGCGTTCCACCACACAGCGCCGGTGTCCAGCATCTACGCGTTCCACGAGGCGCTACGCCTGATACTCGAGGAGGGTCTGGACGCACGCTGGGAGCGACACCGACGGGCGCACGACGCGCTGGTGCGGGGCCTCGACCGGTTGGGACTCTCCCTGTTCACTCCGGAGTCGCATCGGCTGCCCATGCTCAACGTGGTCGACATTCCCGACGGGGTGGATGACGCACTGGTGCGCAGTGCGCTGCTCGAGCGGGGAATCGAGATAGCCGGCGGCTTCGGCCCGCTCAAGGGAAAGACGTGGCGCGTCGGGCTGATGGGTGTGAATGCGGACCTGCAGAGGATCGACACGCTGCTCGGCGCGCTGGATGAGGTGCTCCGGGAGCAGGGGTTCGGTGGCTAGGTAGCGCCGCGGGAGTTGCGCGCGGATCGCCCGCGCGCGAGGTAATGGGGTCGTCCCCGAAATGGAGGAGCGCCGTGCTGGACCAGATCGTGCCACAGCAGAAGGACCCGACCAACCCCGGGATCGTGCTGCGCCTAGAGGGCATCGCCCTGTTCGTGGTGATGCTGTTGCTCTATCGGGAACTCGGGCTCGGCTGGTGGCTCTTCGTCTTGCTGTTCCTCCTTCCCGATCTCTCCATCCTGGCCTACCTGGCAGACACCAAGGTCGGCGCGGTGGTGTACAACGCGGTGCACTCCTACGTGCTTCCGGCCATCCTCTTCGTGCTCGGCTTCGTCGGTGAGGGAAGCGCGCTGATGGGAGTCGGCCTCATCTGGGGCGCGCACATCGCGCTCGACCGGTTCATCGGCTTCGGACTCAAGTACCCCACCGACTTCAAGGACACGCACCTGCAACGGTTGTTGCGGGTCGACTGATCACGGTCGCAGCCACACGTTGTTCTCCCGATTCACGTCGGGGAACACGTGGTCGGCGTCGATCTCCACCCGGACCGCAGGCGAATCAGTGGGGACCGTGAGTTCCGCCTGCCGCTCACCGGCGAGCCAGGTCTCCACCCCTATCTCGCCGAACACTACCGTGCCGTCCGCCAGGGTGATGCTCAGTCGAGCCGGCATCGGGGCGAGGCCGTGGTCGCGCACCACGACGGTCGTTTGTCCGTCGGCAGAGGAGACGCTCTCCACCCCCTGGTCAAGCATCCAGGTCTCGAAGTAAAAGGCGCGCCAGAACCAGTCCAGGTTCCGTCCGCTCACCGAGCTGAACGTGTTGAAGAAGTCCCACGGCTTGGGGTGCTTGAACGACCAGTTGCGCAGATAAGTACGGTACGCGCTCACGAACGTCTCTTCGCCCAGCAGTCCACGCAGCGTAGCCAGCAGCGTGGCGGGCTTGCCGTAGGAGGCCAAGCCGTACGCGTCGCCGCTGTAGTGGAAGTCCGACCACCGCATGATCTCGCCCTCCCGGCCGGACCGTGCGAAGCGGGCATACCCCTCCCGGTTCCCTTCGTCCCAGTCCGGTCCCGGGAAGAACTCCTTCTTGGCCTGCCCCGTGTTGAATGAGGTCGTGCCCTCGTCCATCCACGCCCGGCGTCGCTCGTCGTTGCCCACGATCATGGGGACCCACATGTGCGCCAGCTCGTGGGCTGTGACGCTGTACAGTGCCGTATCGCCGCGCTGGTTGTAGTCGCCCATCAGCGTGAGCATCGGGAATTCCATGCCGCCGCCGATGATCTCAGCGCCTTCCACGGCCGTCATGTGCGGCCAGGGGTAGCTGACGCCGGTCCAGCGTGACAGGAAGTCGATGGAGTGCTGCACGTAGCGCCAGGCGTGCTGCCAGCGGGGTGCGGTGCCGCGGTAGAACGCCTCGGCTCGGGAGTAATCGGTTATGCCGTCGCCATCGAGATCTCCCACCGGCGTGCGGGCCGCGTCCCACAGCGAGGCTCGGGTGGCGCTGAACGTCACGTCGCGCACGTTCTCGGAGGTGAAATGCCACGTCAGGTAGCCGCTGTCCGAGCGCCGCGTGGCCCGGCCGGGACCGAAGTCGAGGGCCGTGAGCACGTGGACCACTGAGTCGCTGCTCTCCGCCTGCCGCAGTCGTCGGTGGATCTCCTCCGGCAGCACCTCTTCGGCATTCTGCAACCGTCCCGTGGCCATGATCACCCACCCCTCGGGTGCCTCGATCGTGAGATCGTAGTCACCGAAGCCCATGTAGAACTCGGAGCCACCCCGATAGGCGTCGGTGTGCCATCCGACCACGTCGTCGTACACCGCCATCTGTGGGTACCAGTAAGCGATGTGGAACAGGTTATCGCGGCTCCACCCCATGCGTCCGGAGCTGTTCTGCGGCACGATGAAGCCCCAGTCGATCTCCATGACTAGGGAGTCACCGGGCTCCAGCGGCCGTGGCGGCTGCAGTCGCATAGTGGTACCCATCACGCCGTAGCCGGCATGGCGTGGTGTGCCGGGGCGTTGAAAGCCCCCCAGTATGGGGAGCAACTCTGTGCCGCCGGCCACGACCCGCTTCAGCTCCACGCCGCCCGTGATGTCGAATTGCGGGCGGGTCCGCACCACGCCCGGCGCGTGGAGGTTCTGCAGCAACTGGAGGTACACCTCGAAGAGGACGTCCGGCGAGCGGTTGTGATACACGATTCGGACGCTGCCGTCGACCCGCCTGCCCTCCGCGTCGAGCCGCGCCCGAATGGTGTAGCCGGCCCACTGCTGCCAGTAATTGGGCCCGGGCTCCCCCGTGGCGCTCCGCGTCCCCTGCGCGAGTGCGCTCTGGAAACCAGAGGAGATCGTGATGGGGTGTGGTACGGGCCGCGCGCCGTCCGCCTGAGCGGCGGCGCCCTGCGCATGGATCGTCAGTGGGATCAGCGGGAGGAAGGCTGCCCGAATGGCTCGACGCATGACTACCTCATGGAAATGTGTACCCGGAGCGTAGCGGGCGATCCTGCACCCCGCAACCGAGTGCAACACTGAGCGAGTGAGCAGGGTATCTTGGTTGGGGTGTCGTGGTGCCGCGCGAGCGCACGCTTGCGCACGGCGACCACGCGGGATGATCGTTCGGTGATGCGATAATGCCGGAGGTGATTGCGATGCACGGGCGAATTCTGAGCAGCATGGCCGTGGGGCTCTTGCTCCTGGGCGGGTGCTCCGCGTCGACACAGGGCGAAGGTGACGCGACCACGACCCAGTTCGACGTCATTACTCAGGAACAACTCGCGGCTACGAACCAGCGCACGGCATATGACGCGATCCGCCAGCTGCAGCCGAGGTGGGTGACGACGCGCCGCCGTTCCACCGGAATGGTCGACCCGGTGTGGGTGTACGTGGACGGCGCCAGGCGCGGCGACGTGGAAGAGCTGAAGTTGATCGAGCCATCGGCCATCCTCGAGGTGCGCCACCTCGACGCGACCGATGCCATGACCATGTACGGGACGGGCCACTCGTCCGGAGTCATACTGGTGACCACGATGCCGTAGCCGCCGGGAGGGGCGGATGGGTAGACAATCGGTCGGGACAGTGCTGGTGGCGGCATGCGTGCTTCTCGCAGCCGGCCCCGCGAGGGGACAGACCGCGCAGGAGATCGTGGATCGGGTGGACCGCCTCCTCAGGGGCGAGTCCAGCCACGGCGTGGTGCAGATGGAGGTGGTGACCGAGCACTGGAGCCGCTCCTACGAGATGCGCATCTGGTCCCTCGGCACCGAGTACTCGCTCATCCGTATCCTCTCCCCCCGGAAGGAAGCCGGTACCGCCACCCTCAAGGCCGGCGAGGACATCTGGAATTACCTCCCCCGGGTCGATCGCAGCATAAAGCTCCCGCCCTCCCTCATGGGGGCGGCCTGGATGGGCTCGCACTTCACCAACGACGACCTGGTGAAGGAGAGCCGCATCATCGAGGATTACGACATAGAGATCGGCTTCGAGGGGGTGCGCGACGGTGTCGCGGTGTGGGAGTTCGTGCTCACACCCAAGCCCGAAGCCGCTGTGGTGTGGGGCCGCATCGAGGAGCAGGTGCGTCGGGTTGACCTGATGCCCGTGTGGGCGCGGTACTACGACGACCGTGGTGAGCTGGCGCGCACCCTGACGTTCGAGGAGTTCAAGGTCATGGGGGGGCGGCTGGTGCCCGCGCGCATGGATGTGGTGCCGGCCGACAAGCCGGGCGAGCGCACGACCATCCTCTACAGTGAACTCGAGTTCGACGTCGATATCGACGAGTCTTTCTTCTCCCTGCGGCGGCTGCAGAGCGAGGCTCGCTAGCCGTGCGTGAGGGACGCTGGTGGCGCATCGGCTGGCGCAACCTGGGTCGCAACCGGCGGCGCAGCATCGTGACGGCGAGCGCGCTGGCAATCGGCTACTTCGCGGTGGTGCTGATGGTCGGGCTGCTCCAGGGCCTCGTGGCCGAGATGGTGGAGAACGGGACCGGGATCGTGACCGGCCAGCTCCAGGTGCACGCCGACGACTACCTCCCCGACAAGGAAGTCTACGCCACCATCGGCGGCCGCGACGGCACCGACGTCGCCGCCCTGGTCGCGGCGGTCGTGGCCGATCCTGTGGTTGCCGCTGCCGCGCCCCGTGTCTACGGCGGCGGATTGGTGAGCACGGGCTCCGCCACGGGGGCGGCCCTGTTCCTGGGCGTGGATCCGGAGCTGGAGCCCCGGGTCTCACGGCTGATGCAGAGCCTCGATCGTGGCCGGCTTCCCGCCGCCGGCGCATACGAGGTGCTGATCGGCAGCGAGATGGCGCGCACGCTGGGGGCGGAGCCCGGCGACGAGATCGTGGTGGTGGCGCCGGCCATCGACGGCTCGCTGGGCAACGATCTGTTCGTGGTGGCCGGAGTGTTCCACTCGGGCCTGGTGGACCTGGACCGGGCGTTCGCGCTCTTCCCGCTCGACATGCTGCAGCTGCTGATGGCGATGCCGCCGTCGCGGGTGCACGAGATCGCGGCGGCGGTGCCGGACCCCTGGGTCGCGGCCGAGGCGGCGACGCGACTCGGGTCCGAGCTGGAGCGCGGCAGCCTGGCCGTGTCCGCGGAGTCGTGGATGACCCTGCGCCCCGAAATGGTGGAGTACGCCAACCTGAGCGAGGCGATGGAGTGGGTCCTGATGGTCATCGTGTTCGTGATGGCCATTTTCGGGGTCGCCAACACCATGCTCATGGCCACCTTCGAGCGGCGCTACGAGTTCGCCCTGCTCAGGGCGCTTGGAACCACGCCGGGAGCAGTGGTGCGCTCGGTGCTGTACGAGGCGGTGGCCCTGGGCACGATCGCACTCGCCGCGGGCGTGGCGATCACCGCCCCGGTGCTCGTGTGGTGGTACCACGCGCCGCCCAGCGTGAGCTGGCTCTTCGGGGAGACGACGCTCTCCGGCGCGCTCATGCGGCCGGTGTTGCGGGTGGAGTATCCCTGGTTCATGGCGGCGGCCGCGGCGGCAGCCCTGTTCGGCACTGCGGTGGCGGCAGCCCTCTATCCGGCGATCCGTGCGGCCAGGGTCTCGCCGGCGGACACGTTGAGCGGACGATGAAGCGCTACGCGATCCTGCTGCGGCTGGCGCGGCGCAACGTGGTGCGCCATTGGCGCCGCAGCCTGCTCACCGGGATGGCCATGATGCTGGGCGTCGTCGCGCTCGTGATGGCCCGCACCATCGGCGACGGCGCTCACGAGGACTGGATCGACAGTGGTGTGCGGATGAGCTCGGGTCACGTGGCGGTGCAGCATCCCGAGTTCCGCTTCTCCCGCAAGCTGGAGCACAGACTCACTGCGCCCGCGCGTGAGCGTGTGTTCGCGGCGCTCGAAGCATCGGGCGTCGCTTCCCACGTGGCGCAGGTGGCGCCGCGGCTCGAGGTGATGGGCCTGGCCAACTCACCGACGGCCGCCGTCCCCGTACGCATCATGGGGGTGGCCCCCGACCTGGAGGCGGCCTTCTCCCAGCTCGGGGTGGAGCAGCGCCTGGTCGAGGGGCGCTACCTGGAGCCGGGCGATCGCCTGCATGCCTTCGTGGGTCAACGTCTCGCCCAGCGGCTCGATCTGACGCTGGGCTCGCGCCTGGTGCTCACGGCACAGGATGCCGCAGGGGACATCGCGGGCCAGCTGGTGCGCGTGGTGGGGATCTATCGGACCGGCGTGCCGGAGGTGGACGAGAGCATCGTGCACATCCCGCTGGCCACGGCGCAGGAGTGGCTCGCGGTCGGGGATGACATCACGACCGTGGCGGTGCTGCTCACCTCGGCGTGGGACGTGCCTCGGGTGCTACGGCGCCTGCGGAGGGGCATGGGTGAAGCGGACGTCGAGGTCGTTGTACTGAGCTGGCGCCAGGCCACGCCCGAACTCGACGCGGCCATCAAGCTGGACGACTTCTGGGGCTACGTGTTCAACGTCGTGCTGTTCATCATCGTGGCTCTTGCCATCGTGAACACCATCCTGATGTCGGTGCTGTACCGCACCCGCGAGTTCGGTGTGTTGCGGGCCCTGGGGCTGACTAAGCGGGAGACCGCGACCGTCGTATTCACCGAGGGCATGATCCTCACCGCCGTGGCGGGCATGGTAGGGGTCGTGTTGGGTTTCAGTGTAACCTGGCTGCTGTGGCGCAACGGCCTCGATTACTCCGGGGCGCTCGAGGGCGAGCTCACCTTCTCCGGGGTCGTGCTCGACACCGTGGTGGTGCCGGTGTTCCGCCGCGTGCAGCTCATCATGAGCCTCGGGTCGATCGTTGTCGTCGGCCTGTTGGCATCACTCTATCCGGCCTACCGCGCGACGCGCATCGACGTCGCCGAGGCGATGAAGTTCGAGGCATGAGCACACAACCTGCTGTTCGGACCGAAAGCGTCTGGAAGGTCTTCGAGCACGACGGGATCGCGGTCGAGGCGGTTCGCGGCGTGTCGCTGGAGATACTGGCCGGCGAGTTCGTGGTGATGGCCGGTCCCTCGGGCTCCGGCAAGACCACCCTGCTTAACGTGCTCGGGGGGCTTACCCGCCCCACGCGGGGCAGGGTGTGGATCGACGGAGCCGATCTCACCACGATGTCGGAGCGCGGACTGGCGCGCCTGCGGCTCGAGCGGGTGGGCTTCGTGTTCCAAGCCTACAACCTGCTCCCCGTGCTCACTGCGTTGGAGAACGCAGAGTTCTCACTCCTGTTGCGCGGTGTGTCGGAGGACGAGCGGCGCCGCGAGGTGAGCCAGCTGTTCGAGCGCATCGGGATCGCCGGTCTCGAGGACCGCCGTCCGTCGAAGCTCTCCGGGGGACAGCAACAGCGCGTCGCGGTTGCCCGCGCCGTGGTCGGCGCGCCCGCTCTCGTGCTTGCCGACGAGCCCACCGCCAACCTCGACACCGCCACCAGCGTCGCGTTGCTCGACATGATGGCGAAGCTCAACCGAGAGCTCGGAACCACATTCGTGTTCGCCACCCACGACCCGCAGCTGATGGAGCGCGCGCAGCGTCTGATCCGCCTGGTGGACGGAGCCGTAGCGCTGGACGAGCGCCGAGCGGCACCGGCGTCCCCATGAGGAGACGGGCGCTGCTCGGCGCCTTGCTGATTGCGCTGCCCCTGGGAGCCGCTCAGGGCCAGCTCCCCTCCTTCAGCGCCTACTACCTCAACGCCCCTGTGGCGTCGGGATCCAGTCCCTTTGCCGATCCGACCGCCTTCGATTTCCAGCGCCTGCGCCTCATGACGGCGCCGAGCTATGGAGCGTTCGCGTTCGATGTCGCGTACGAGCACCTGTTCACCCTGCGGGACGGCGTCAGCACCACGACGCTGACCGGGGGGACCGCCGTGGCCTCGACCGGGGGCGGCTTCCTGCCGCTGCAGTGGACCATCGAGAACTCGGAGTTCGTGCTGTGGCGACACCAGTTCGACCGCCTGCTGGTGCGCTACCAGACCGAGAATGCGGACGTGACGTTGGGCCGGCAGACGGTGTCGTGGGCAACGACCCTGTACCTGACCCCGGCCGACCCGTTTCTGCCGTTCGATCCGTCCGACCCGTTTCGGGTGTACCGCATCGGGGTGGATGCCCTGCGGGTGCGCGTGTTTCCCGGGCCCTTGAGCCAGCTGGACGGGGTGGTGCGGCTTGCCGAGGTGAATACCAGCGTCACCTTGCCCGGCGAGGATCCGGTGACCGACACGACTGTAACCGCCGTCGCGCGTGGACGGGCGGCGCTGGGACGCTGGGAGCTGTCGGGATGGGCGGGAGTGGTGCACGAGGAGGCCTCGGTATCGGCGGCCGCCACGGTGACGGTGGCCGGCGCAGCCGTACGCGGCGAAGGGGTGCTGCGGCGCTCCGAGGGCGAGACCGTGCTGCGGTTCACGATCGGGGTCGACCGGAGCTTCACCGTCGCGCGGCGCAACCTGTACCTCGCGGCGGAGTACCAGTACGACGGTTGGGGCTACGCCGACACGGACCAACTGCTGCGGGTCGCCGCGTCGCCACCGGCTTTGCGCACCGAGATGCAGGTGCTGGGGCGGCACGAGGCCGTGGCGCTGGCTACCTACGAGATCCACCCGCTCGTGTCCACCGACCTTTTGGGGATGGTGAATCTGGTGGATCCCAGCAGCCTGATCGTGCCGTCAATCACGTACTCGGCCAGTGAGGAATCCACCGTGCGGGCGGGGTTCTTCATTGGGGTTGGGTCAGAGGAGGGTGACCTCGTGCTACCCGGCGGCATCCCGGCGCCGGGGTCGGAGTACGGTGTGGTGCCCCTCACCGGATATGCTTCGCTGACGGTATTCTTCTAGACGGCATCGCGAAACGAGGAAGAGCCATGGCCAGCGACAGGGGCTTGTGGGGCACTGCTCCGCGCATCGCGGCGGCACTGGTGGTGGCAGCAGCCATCTCCTTCTGGGTCGGGTGGGCACCAATGCCCGCGCAGCATCGCTCGACCGTCATTCTCGTCGGGATAGACGCCCTTGGGTGGGACTTCCTCGACAAGGCTCCCACGCCGAACCTGGACCGCCTTGTGGCCCGCGGGGTCCGGGCCGAGCGGATGATCCCCGACTTCCCCACCAAGACGTTCCCCAACTTCTACACCATCGCCACGGGGCTGTACAACGAGCACCACGGGATCGTGGCCAACAACATGTACGATCCCGTGTTCGATGCGCGCTTCGCCCTGGCCGACCGCGACGCGGTGATGGACGGAAGGTGGTGGGGTGGAGAGCCCATCTGGGTCACCGCGGTGAAGCAGGGGCTCACGGCGGCGGCTTTCTTCTGGCCCGGCACCGAAGCGGACATACAGGGAGTGCATCCCACCTACTGGAGGCCGTACGACGGCGGAATCCCAAATAGGGAGCGCGTGGAGCAGGTGCTGGCATGGCTGGACTTGCCGGATGTCGAGCGGCCGTCGCTCATCACGCTGTACTTCAGCGACGTTGACCATGCGACCCACGACAACGACCTGGATTCGGAGGAAGTGAGCCGGGCGATCCAGAGCGTGGACGCGATAATCGGCGTCCTGATGGAAGGGCTGGAGCAGCGGGGTCTCACGGACCAGGTGAACGTCGTGGTAACCTCGGACCACGGCATGGCCGACACCGAGCCGCACCGCATGGTCATCGTCGATGACTACATCGATCTGTCGTGGGTGACAGTGGTCGACTGGAACCCGGTGTTCACCGTGGTTCCCAGGGAGGGGATGGAGGACGCGGTCTACGAGGGTCTCTCGCAGGCCATGCACCTGGCCGTGTACCGCAAGGAAGAGATCCCGGACCGGTTCCACTACCGCGACCACCGCCGCATCCCACCCATTGTCACCGTGGCCGAGGAAGGGTGGTCGATCTCGTCTCGCTCGTTCTACGAGCAGCGGCCCGGCCGTTACGGCGGGGCCAACCACGGCTACGACAACCAGCTGTTGTCGATGGGTGCCACGTTCATTGCGGCGGGTCCGGCGTTCAAGCAGGGCGTAGTGGTGCCGCCGTTCGAGAACGTCCACGTGTACGAGCTGCTGTGCCGGGTGCTGGGGCTCGAGCCGGCGGCGAACGACGGCTCGTTGGAGGCAGTGCGGGGGATGCTCAGGGAGTAGCGGGGCTCAGCGGTTGGCCGCGATCCCTCCCTCGCTCACAGCCGAGCTGCGTAAGCCTACCCCCAACCACCTCCCGGGAGCGGCCGCTGGCCCAACCCTCCCGAGCCGGGCGCTCGAATGCTCGCTCGGGTGGCGTCGCGGCCTCGCTGAACCCTGATTCGCGCTGAGCTTCGCTCCACTAGGACCCCGGCCTCGCTCCGCCCCACGGCCCGCGCTGCCCGTTGCCCGCTTCCCGCCGTACCGTTCCCCCCGCTACCCCCCCACCACCGCGCGAATGCGTGAGATCAGCATGTCCACCGCCACCTTGTTGTAGCCCCCCTCGGGGATGATCACGTGGGCGTAGCGCTTGCTGGGCTCGACGAACTCCAGGTGCATGGGCCGCACGGTCTCGATGTACTGCTTCACGATCGACTGGAAATCGCGCCCGCGCTCGCGCAGGTCGCGGTCGATGCGTCGCAGGATCCGCAGATCGGAGTCCGTGTCCACGAAGACACGGATGTCCATGAGATCGCGCAGGTCGGCATCGGCGAGAATGAGGATGCCCTCGAGAATGACCGCGCTGCGCGGTTCCGCGGCGACGGTGGCGTCGGTGCGCGCGTGCTCGGTGAAGTCGTAGATCGGCACTTCCACCGGTCGCCCCTCCTTGAGCTCACGCACGTGCTCCACGAGCAGGGGCGTCTCCAGCGCGTCCGGATGGTCGTAGTTCACGCGTGCCCGCTCGGCGGGCGGGACGTGGCTGCGGTCGTAGTAGTAGGAGTCGTGCTGGACGAAGGTGACCTGGTCACGCCCCAGGGCGCGGATGATCTCCTGGACCACCGTGGTCTTCCCCGAGCCGGAGCCGCCGGCGACACCTATGACGATTGGAGGCACGAGTCAACGCTGCGCGGCGGGTAAGCAGCCGTCAAGCGGTCGTCGCGCTACTGCAGCGCTCGCCGTACCACGGAGCGACCCTTCCACCGGACGCGCCCCGTCCAGTGGCTCACTGCGGAATCGAGCTGCAACAGCGCGCCGAGACCCAGGGTGAGCGGCGCGGCGAGAGTCACCGCGATCGGGACTCGCACGAACCGATCGGCCACGGCCTTGAGCCCGTACCAGCACGCGATGAACCAGGGTGAGACGAACGGGGCCACCACGAAGAGTGCCACGTAGAGCAAGTGCTGCCCCAGGAAGCTCCAGGGCGTTTCTCCCATGAACGGGTAGACGTTCTTGCGGAATCCCACCCAGGCGTCGCCGAGGTTCGCGTACATCCAAACCTCCACCTCGTCCTGCAGGTCCGCCATGTAGGGAATGACGCCGCGGCGCTTGAGGAACTGCCCGATGCGGATGTCCTCCAGGACCTCGCCGCGGTTGGCCCGATGCGGCGCCCAGCGCTCGTAGTCGGCGCGCGCAATCATCCAGCACTGACCATTGAGGCCGCTGAGACGGGCGAACGGCGTGCGCGGCACCAGCGCGAGGGGAAGCTGGCTCAGCAGGATGAACGGCACCAGACTCACCAACAGACCTCCTCCACCACGCAGATGGGTGAGGCCGGTGAGGGCCGAGCCGGGCGGGAGCGACTCGAAGCGGCCCACCAGCCGGGCGAGCACGCGAGGGTCTTTGAGGGCCGTGTCGGCGTCCAGAAAGAGGAGCAGCTCGCCGGTGGCCTCGAGGCTGGCGCGGTAGAGCGCGTGCACCTTCCCCACCCAACCGGCCGGTGGGCCGGACCCTCGCATGGCCTTCAGTCGCGGATCCCGTACGCGCTGGAGCACCTCCCATGTTCCGTCCTCCGAGCCGTCGTCATAGACGATTACCTCGAAGTGACGGTACTCCTGGTCCAACAGTGTGGGGAGTAGCCGCTGGAGGTTGGCGGCTTCGTTGCGGGCCGGTACCAGTATCGTCAGGGTCGGCTCGGGCTGCGTGGAGTGCTCTCGAGGTCGTGAGCGCCGGAGCTGCCACAGGTTGGCGAGCAGCGTGACACCCATGAGGGCGTACAGCGCGCCAAGTGCCAGCGTGAAGATCGTCACGGACGCCGGAGGAACAGTCTGCCCCAAGCGGAGAAGTCCCGGCGCTCGTGGGTACCGGGCACTCCTTCCAGGAGCACGGTTTGACGATCGCGGGCGGGCGCCTCCAACTCACGGAGCAAGTTCTCCAGCACCGCCCGTTCCGTTCCGCGGACTCGCGGCTGCGGTTGGGCGCCGGTGAGCCACACGATCGGGCGCGTCTCATGTGAGCCCCCGAGGCGCAGCGCGACGGGCCACCACGAAGCCGCGGGAAGCGCCCGGTGCAGGCGCGTCAAGCGGCTCGCCGGGAACGATGCGACGCCGTCGTCGGCGTCGTGCAGCTCCCCCTCGGGAAAGTACAGCAGCGCCGTGTTCGGATCATCGCGCATGGCCCGGATGGTGCGCCGCATGGTCGTGACGCGACGCGCAGGATCGGCGGCCGGGAACGGCAGCGCACCGAGCGGCGCCAGGAAGGGGAATCGGTCGAGTTCTTCCATCCACACCATGCCGCGGCGACGCAACACCCGGGCAATCAGCCAGCCCAGAACCTGCGCGTCGTGGAACAGATGATGGTTCGCTAGCACCACGACCGGTTGGTCGGATGGGGGCGGCGACAGCTCGCCGACCCATACGATCCGACGGAACGTGCGGCGCAGACTGCGCTCCAGTAGGTGATACGCGAGGCGCCGGGCCAGCCCGCTCATTGCAGCCGCGGCCGACTCGGCATCCGGCGCCACAGTGCCAGGATCGGAACGGCCAGCGCGACGACCCCCGCCAGCACGGCGGCGCCCATACCCGCGAGCGCACAGATGCCCACCGAGAGCGCACCGTTGATGACCCACACCCACAGTGGCCAGCGGGAGGGGGTTCGCGGCGGGCCGCCGCCGAGGACTTCGTACCCCCACATCAACGCCAACGAGGTGCCGTACCACCCCACCCAGTTGAGCGCCGGCATGCCGTAGAAGAACCCGTCGACCTTCCACTCCCAGATCGGGAAGCCCATGCCCATCGCCGGGTCGAGGGCGACGTCCCACAGGACCATATAGAGGGCCCCGACCAGCACGCGCTGCACGCGAGGCAGATCCAGGCGGGTCGCTAGGTCGAGTGACACCGTCGCCACGGCGTACCACGAGAGCGGAATGAAGAACGGTACCGCCCCCATGATCTTGGGGTTGAGAAAGGCCGTGTACGCATACTCGCCGAACGGATAACCGGTGCCCGTGCCGATGAGCTCCGCCATCATGCCGATGAAGCTGCCCCAGACGAGGAAGAAGACGGACGCCCTCCAGCGCAGGGTCGGCAAATAGATGAGAAAGACCACCAGCGGCAGCGCCGCGAGATTCAGCCAGGTGGGCACCTTCATCAGCCAGGGGAGCAGTCCGCCGGCCCGGGCGGCGAACACCGGCGCATACCGCATGAGCGCGATGCCTGCCAGGCTGAATACGACCGTCCCCGCGAACGCGCCCGCACTGGCGATTAGGAGTATCCGCTGGCTGCGGACCACGGCGGAGGTGCTCATCCCAATGCCCCCGCGGCTTTGGCTCGACGCTCGGCCGACGGCGCTGCACTCTCTCCCAGCGCCACCCGTTCGAACTTGGCGGCCAGGTGCTGCAGGAAACGCCGAAAGGCTGCGCGACCGGGGCACAGTGGAACCGCGTCGAGTGCATTGGTGATGTACTGCTCGAGCAGCGACACGCTGCGGGACACGCCGAGCTGATGCGCGGCGTTGGGACGGCCCAACGCGGCATCCGATCCCCGTCCGATCGACGCCTCGTCGGCGAGGTCGTCGGCGACCTGGTAGGCCCTCCCCAGCCACGTGCCCACGACGCGCCAGGGATCGGGGTCATGCCCCACCGCGATCGCGCCGGCCGCCGTCGCCGACTCGAACAACGCCGCCGTCTTCGCCCGGTGGTACCGCTCGAGGTCGATCTCGGGCTCGCCCTCCCACGCCTGTCCCGCCACGGCACCATGCGGTGTGCCCACGCCGCGCGTGATGGTGAGGGTGAGATGGCGTGCGCGCTCCGGGTCCACCGCCGCGTACCGCGCCAGGATCTCGAAGGCGCCGATGATCAGAGCATCGGCGGCCAGGATCGCCGTGGCCTCGCCGAACACCTGGTGCAGGGCCGGGCGCTCCCGCCGCTCCGCCGCGTCGTCGAACGCGGGCAGATCATCCTGCACGAGTGAGGCGCAGTGCAACAGCTCCAGCGCGGTGGCGGCTGCGTCCGAGAGCTCCGGCCGATCGTCCCCCAGTGCCTCGGCGACGGCATAGCAGAGTCGAGGCCGTAGCCGGTTCCCGGCGGGGAACACGGCGTAGCGCACGGCATCGCGCAGCCGATGCGGGCAGCCCTCCTGGGTGAGTTGTGACACGGCGCGCTCCAGGGCACGCTCGAGTCGGTCGGACACACGGGTCATGACGTCTCCTGCGAGATGAAGCGTGGAACGACTGGGTCGGTGAGCGGGACACCCCTCGTGGCGGTGGCCAGTGTGGGTCGTCGGGCCGCCAGTGAGACCAGAAAGCCGGCTTCCGGCAGCACGGCGTGATGTGCCGGGCCCGCCGGGCCGAAGCTGGCGCGCACGGCGCCGACGAGTAGCCGGGCCTTGCGCGCGGGCGAGGTCACCGCGCGCCGGGTCACCGAGTCGTAGCGCCGCCGGGCGATGACGCAACCGATGTCGGCGTAGATCAGCCGGGCACCCCAGATGGCAGCACGCGCGCGCGCGGGCAGCCGTCCGATCCCGGACTCGGCCCGCTCGTACAACGCGTCCGCGGCGTCGAGCACGCGACGGACCACCGTCCCCAGCTCTGGCGAGAATGCGGGAGACGCCAGCCAGAGGGACGGATCGATGCCAGCCTGCAGCAACCACGACGTGGGCAGGTAGAGGCGCCCCCGGCGGGCGTCCTCTCCCACGTCCCGCGCGATGTTGGTGAGCTGCATGGCGACGCCGAGGTCGCATGCGCGGGCCAGCGTCTCGGCGTCGCGGCATCCCATGACTTGGGTCATGGCCACGCCCACGGTACTGGCGACGCGCACGCAGTAGGCCTGCAGGTCGGCGAGCGATGCATAGCGGCGACCCTGCAGCTCCCAGGCGAAGCCTTCGAGCAAGGCCTCGAACACCCCGCGCGGGATGGCGTGGCGCGCCACCACGGTGCCGAGGGTGCGGTCGATGAAGTCGGCGGCACCGCGTGTGCCATAGACCCGGTCCAGGCGGTCGTTCAGCTCGTCGAGCCCTGCGCTGGGCGAGGGCCCCACGTCGATGGCATCGTCGGCGACGCGGCAGAACGCGTAGATTGCTGCTGCGGAATCGCGCATCCGAGCCGGCAGGAGCAGGGACGCGGCATGGAAGCTCTTCGAACCCTGCCGCAACAGGGCCCGACACCTCGCGACGTCCTCCGCACGCATGCGGTCGTGATCAGTCCAGTGCATGGGGATCCGGGACCAGGGAGTCGAGGACACGTGCGGAGGACAAGACACCCGGGACGCCCGCACCCGGATGGGTTCCGGCGCCGACGAGATAGAGCCGCTCGATGTCCTCGCTCTCGTTGTGCGGGCGGAAGTAGGCGCTCTGCGTGAGCACCGGCTCGAAGCTGAACGCCGCGCCGCGAAAGGCCAGCAACTCGTCGTGGAAGTGCTGGGGTGTGAGCAGCCGGGAGGTCACGATCTCGCTCTCCAGTCCGGGAAGCAATGTCGCTTCGAGGTACTCGGCTATGCGCCGCCGGTACGGTTCGGCCTGGTGCGCCCAGTCGGTGCCGCTCTCCAGGTTCGGCACGGGCGACAACACGTAGAATGCATCGCACCCCTCGGGCGCAAGCGACGGATCGGTTGCGGTGGGCCGATGCAGATAGAGCGAGAAGTCGTTGGCCAGCACCTTGCGGTCGAAGATGTCGTCGAGCAGCTCACGGTAGCGCGGACCCAGCAGGATGTTGTGGTGTGCCACTTCGGGATAGGTGCGACGCGTCCCGAAGTACCACACGAACAGGCCCATGGAGTAGCGCGCGCGCTCGACGCGGCGATCGGTCCAGCGCCGCCGCGCGTGCGACGGAACGAGATGGCGGTACGTCCACGCGGCGTCCGCGTTGGAGACGACGACATCGGCGGGGAGCACCTCCCCGGATGCGAGCCGTACCCCCGTGGCCCGCCGCCCCGCGAGCGTGATCTCGCTGACCTCAGTGCCCAGTCGTACCTCGCCCCCGAGCTGCTCGACCAGCCCCACGAGGCCCCGCACGAGCGTCCCGGTGCCGCCGATGGGGAAATGCACGCCCCACTTCCGCTCGAGGAACGTGATGAGCGCGTAGATGGAGGTGATCGAGAAAGGGTTCCCACCCACGAGGAGCGGGTGGAAGCTCAGCACCTGACGCAGCTTGGGATCGCGCACGTGCTTCGACACCAGTCCGTACACCGTGCGGTAGCTCTCGAGGCGAACCATGCTAGGGACGATCCGCGCCATGTCCCAGAGCGAGCCGAACGGCACATGCGCCAGCTCCTCGAACCCGACGCGGAAGATCTCCTCGCTCTGGCGCACGAAGGTTTCGTACCCTGCCACGTCATCGGGAGCGATACGCGCCACCTCGGTCCGCATCGCCTCGGCCGAGCCGCTGTAGTCGAAGGTCGTACCGTCATCGAATCGGACGCGGTAGAAGGGACTGACCGAGCGCAGGTCGATGTCGTCGGCCATGCGGCGCCCGGCGAGGCTCCACAGCTCCTCCAGCAGGAACGGCGCCGTGATGACGGTCGGCCCGGCGTCGAAGGTGAAGCCGTCCTGACGGAACACGCGCGCCCTTCCGCCCGCCTGTTCCAGCCGGTCGACCACGGTCACGCAGTAGCCGCGTGCAGCCAGCCGCACGGCGGCCGCCAGCCCGCCGAAGCCGGCACCGATGACGACGGCGCGGTTGGCCGCGGGCGCGACCGGTGTGCCCGTGCGGGGACGCGCGGCTGGCGCGGCAGTCTTCACGCGGCTGCTCCGTCTCGCTCGAATCGAATGGAGCCGAGAATGGCCCGCAGGCTGTGCAGGTCGCCGAGAATCATCGCACCGATGCTGGTGAGGGCGTCGACGTACCCCGGTGTGCCCAGGCCGCCCACCAGAATCGGCACGTCCGGGGAGAGGTCCGCCCGAAGCCGGGCAAGTTCGCCGGGGAGCGACGGGTCGTCAAGCGGATAGGTGATGCTGAGCGCCACGGCCCGGGCCCCCGTCTGGGTCACCGCCGCGGCGATGTCGCTACCCGGAACGTCGGCCCCGAGATAAGCGACCTGCCACCTGTCCGCTGCGGCGTTCGCGGCCACCACCAGCGCACCCAGCTCGTGCATCTGGCGCGCCGGTGTGGCGGTGACCAGAATCGGCGCGTCGTCCCAAACATTCTGCGGCCGCGCCAGCTCCGCCAGTGTCGCGCGCACCACCGCCGAAGCGAGGTGCTCGTGGGCTATGCCGAGCTCTCCGCCGCGCCACAGCGTGCCGATCTTGCGCATCAGCGGGACCAGGAGCAGGTCGACCAGCTCCGGGGGCGGCAGCGCGAGGGCGGCCCCGGTCAGCAAGTGCTGCAGCCGGGCGCCATCGAGCGCGCGTACCGCCTCGAGTGCGTCGCGCCGCAGGTCGCTGGGATCGGGGCGGACGATCGTGCCGGCGGAGGCGCCGCGTAGCGGCTTCGCCGCGAGGTCTTCGTCCGTCAGCCGCCGGATCTCGGCGTCGCTCAGCTCGGCGAGCTGACCAATGCTGCGACCGGCCTGCGTGGCCCGCCGCAGCAGCGCCAACCGCTCGACGTCCGCGTCGGAGTAGAGCCGCCGGCCCGAGCTGGTGCGCTCGGGGTGCACCAAACCGTAGCGCCGCTCCCACGCGCGCAGCACGTCGGAAGACAACCCGGTGCGCCGGGCGACCACCTGGATAGGGTGTCTCGGTTCCTCCCGCCCGATTTCGTCCAGCATGTCCAATTCCTGTCTTCGAATGACGTATAATATATGTCCAAGACAGATGCTGGACAAGAGGCGGCTGGCGCACCAGTGCCCGCGCGAGCGACCGCTGCCCGCCAGACGCCCTAAGGTGTTGTGCTATTTAGTCTTAACGGGACAGAACGGCAGCTACTCGTAGCGCAGGGACTCCACCGGATCCACTGCCGCCGCGCGCCGCGCGGGCAGGATCCCGGCAAGCAGTCCTATCATCACGAGTATCGAGACGCAGATCAGCGCGATCGGCCAGGAGAGGATGGGATTGGCAATGTAGACCATCGCCGGGTTTTCGCTCGGAATGGCGTTCACGACGCCAACCACCGCCGCAGAGAAGAGCAGCCCGCCCGTGCCGCCCACCAGCGCGATCAGCATGGCCTCGAACATGAACTGGGCCATGATGTGCGGCTTGCGCGCGCCGACGGCCAGCTTGATGCCGATCTCCCGGGTGCGCTCCTTCACGACCACGTACATGATGTTGGCCACGCCGACTCCGGCGACGAGCAATGTGAAGGCTCCCACCATCCCCAGGAAGATCTGGATCCCGAGGCCTATGGCGTGGGTCATCTTCTGATCCTCTATGAAGTCCCACATGGGCAGCGCGCGCTCGTCGGTCGGGTCGAACTGGTGCCGGCGGCCCATGACGTGGAACAGCTGGCTCTTGACTGTCGCGGCTTCCTCAATGCTGCGCGGCCGCACGAGCAGGTGGTTCACGGTGCGGCGGCCGTAGATGGTCTTGAACGTGGAGGCGGGAATGATGGCCCTGTCTTCGTCGGGGCCGTTGTTGCTCGAGTCCTGGAACTTCTCCTGCATTACGCCGACCACGGTGAAGGGCAGGCCGTCCACTATCACCGTCTCGCCTACCGGCTCAGTGTCGCCGAAGATGCGTCGGGCGATGTCGTTCCCCAGGAACAGCACTCGGCGCCGGCTCTCCAGGTCCCGCTGGTTGATGAAGCGGCCACCCTCCCGCGGGAACATGCGGCGCATCTCCGAGAACTCCGGGTATATGCCCTCCATGTAGGTGTTGGTCTTGGTGTCACCCCACTTGAGGCTGGTGCCCCAGCGGCCGTAGGACGGGCTGCCCATCTCGATCTGCGGGATCGAGCGTAGCAGTAGCTGCAGGTCCTCCTCGGTGAGGCGGATGCGCCGGCCGGTCGGCAGGCCCTGATGGATCTTGCCGGTCTCCCCGCCGTACACCATGAAGATGCGCTCGCCGGCGTTGATCAGGCCGCGCTCGACCGCCACTTTGAGGCCCTCCCCGAAGGCCAGCAGCAGCACCACTGCGATCGTCCCCCACGTCATCGCGAACATGGTGAGCGTGGTGCGCAGCTTCTGCGTCTTGAGGTCGCCGATGAACTCTTCGAGCAGGATCTTCCACATGGCTCAGTACCTGAGGCACTCCACCGGGTCGAGGTTCGCCGCCTTGCGCGCCGGGAAGAACCCTGCCAGGAAGGCGATCCCGGCCAGGAGCATCAGCGTGACCGAAGCGACGAGCGGAGAGATGGTCGGGGTACCGATGAACTCCTCCATCGGCATGAAGCTGAGCAGCGCCACCACGCCCCACGAGCAGAAGAAACCGAACACCGCACCGATCCCCACGATCAGGAACGTCTCGGCGAAGAACTGGAACAGGATGTCACGCCGGCGCGCGCCGACGGAGCGCTTGATACCGATCTCGCGCGTGCGCTCCTTCACCACGATGTACATGATGTTGGCGACCCCTATGCCGCCCACCGTGAGGGTGAAGGAGCCCACGAGGGCGAAGAACACGTGGAATCCGAAGAAGAGGTAGCCGAACAGCTTCTCGAACTCGACCGTGTCCCACACCGCGAGGGCGTCCTCGTCGGCCGGGTCGAAGGTGTAGCGCCGCCCGAGCGTCTCGAAGACTTGCTGCTCGATGCCCTCAGTGCGCATCGCGTCGGCCGTGCGGTACACGAAGTTGTTGACGTAGCGGTTGCCGAACATCGCCACGTGCGTGCTGGCCGGGATGAACACGCGGTCCTTGTCGCGCCCGTTGTACCCAAGAACACCTTCTGGCCGACCGGGTCGGTGTCGCCGTACAAGTGCTCGGCCAGCTCGTCACCCAGCATGGCCACCCGGCGCCGCTGCTGCACGTCCAGGTCGTTGATGAAGCGCCCGCCCGAGTCCGGGATGATGTTGCGCATCGTACCGTAGACCGGCCAGATGCCCGTGATGTTGGGATTGGCCGTGTTCTTACCATGGCGCACCGGGGTCTGCCGGTTGGAGTACTCGGGGCTGATCATGACGATGTCGGGGATCTCGCGCGTGAGTAGCTCCGCGTCGTCTTCGTGCAGCCGGATGTAGCGGCCCTCCGGGAAGCCCTCGAAGCTCACCGTAGTGCGGCCACCCCACAGGATCACTATGCGGTCGCCCAGGCCGTGAAACCGCTTGAGCGTCTGGCGCTCCAAACCCACACCGAAGGCGAGCAGCACGACCACAGCCACCGTTCCCCAGGTGATGCCGAGGACCGTGAGGGTGGTGCGCAGCCGCTGCTGACGCAGGTCCGCCCAGAACTCCCGCAGGACGTTGCCGAGACGCATGGTCCCTACTGGATCTCCCGCGGCGGTGGCTCGACCAGCTGCTCGTCCTCGCGCAGTCCGGCGATGACCTCGAGGTTTATTGCGTCGCTCAGGCCGGTCTCGATGATGCGCTCCTCGGTGCTGCCATCCGGCAGCAGCACCGTGACCTTCGCCGTATCCCCGCTGAACGTGACCAGGCGCTCGGGAATCATGAGCACGCTGTCCCGTCGCGCGATGATGACGTCGGCGTTGGCCGAGTAGCCTGCCCGCAGCACCGTGCCGTGTGTCTCGGTGAGCGTAATCTCCACCGGAAAAACGGTGGAGTTGTCCTCCGTGCGAGCCTTGAGGGATATGCGCGAGAGGACGCCCTCCACTTTGGCATCGGGGAGGGCGCCGATCTTGATCTCCACCGTGAGGCCCTGATCCAGCCGCCCCACATCGATCTCGTCCACCGTGCCGCGGAACACCAGGCTGTTCATCTCCGCCATGGTCATCAGCACGGTGCCTTCCTGATAGGTGCTGAGGGGGACCACCGGGTCGCCGATGTCCACCATCTTTTCCAGGATGAACCCGTCGATGGGAGAGCGGATCACGGTCTCGATGTTATCGTCGGCGATCTGGAGCTTGCCCTCTTCCAGCAGCGAGAGGCGCTCCCGAGCCATCTGCAGCTGCACCTGCTGTTCGGCGGAGCGCTGCTCAGTGAGCTGCAGCTCGCGGTCCGAGACCAGGCCCTGCTGCGACAGCGCGCGCTGCCGATCCAGGTCCCGCAGCAGGTTGTCGAGCTCGATCTGCCGCAGCTCCAGCTGGCGCCGGGCCTCGGCCAGCTCCAGTGGGGTGGGATTCGGTTTGACCTCGAGCAGGGGATCGTTCGCCCGGACGAATTCGCCTTCGTCGGCCAGGAGCCGACGCACGACGCCCGAGATCTGGGACTTCACGCTTATCTCGATCTCGGGCTCGATGCGACCGACCGCCAGGGCCTTGTCCACGATGGTGCCGCGCTCGACGGCGACCGTGTTCACGTCGTCGCCGCGCCCGTTGGCGCGCGAGGTACCCACCACGATGGCGAGCCCCCCGACAATGACGACTCCGGCGATGCCGAGTAGGACCTTTGAACGACGCTTCATGAGGTGTCCCTCGTTGGGGATCGTGCCGCGCGGAGCCGTGGAGGGCCTCCGCGTTGCAGGCTGTGACGTCTGCACCCTCTACGGGGGATGAGCGGGACAGGTTTCAGTGGGGCCGAGGGTGGGGTGGTACGCCTATATTGAGCTCATGACGACCGAGCCGAGAGCGCTGATCGAGCCCCTCAGGCCTGGGGAGCTGCCCGCGGTTCTCGCCCTGCTGCAGCGGGCCGCCCTACCTCCCGACGGCCTGGAGGAGCACCAGGAGACGCTCCTGGTGGCCCGCTGGGAGGGGAAGCCGGTCGGCTGCGCCGGACTGGAGCTCTACGGCGCGAGTGCGCTGCTGCGCTCCGTGGCGGTGGAGGCCGATTGGCGCGGCCGCAGACTGGGGATCGATCTCACAAGGGCTGCCCTCGAGCTGGCGCGCCGCCGGGAGGTGCGTCGAGTCTATCTCCTGACGGAGACGGCGGGGGAGTTCTTCCCGCGCTTCGGGTTCCGCCCCATCGAGCGTGCGGCGGCGCCACCGGAGGTTCACCGGTCGGTCGAGTTCCTGCATGTCTGTGCGGAGACCGCTCAGGCCATGGTGCTCGATCTGCAGGGCGCGGAGGACTGAAAAGAAGGGCCCCGGCGATTCCGCCGGGGCCCTTCGGTCTCGTGGGGATTATGAATCAGCCGCCCTTGCCCCGCGCGACTTGGCGCTCCACCCCACCCTCGAAGTACTCGTAGTTCTTCTTTACGAATGCCTTCCACTCGTCCGGGACGTCCTCTTCTGGGTATATCGCGTTCACGGGGCACTCGGGCTCACACGCCCCGCAGTCGATGCACTCCTCGGGGTGGATGTAGAGCATATCCTCCCCCTCGTAGATGCAGTCCACCGGACACACATCGACGCATCCCCGATCCATGGTCCCGACGCAAGGGTCGCAGATGATGTAGGTCATATTCCTCCCCGAAATCGGTCCCCATACCGCTGGGCGCCTGATTGGTAACCGGCGCAACTAACGCTGTCAAGGCAAGTCTGTATCTTGAGCGGTGCCGCCACCCGGTGGCCCTGACCCAGGAAGAAAGGGAGGTACCGTGCGTTACAGTCCGCTCGTGGTACAGCCGATGCGGGAGGACCTCACCCGCATCGGTTTCGCAGAGCTCATGACCCCCGAGGAAGTCGATGGCACCCTGGGAGTGCGGGAGGGAACGGTGCTGGTGGTGGTGAACTCCGTCTGCGGGTGTGCTGCGGGCAAGGCCCGCCCCGGCGTGGCGCTGGCCTTGCAGCACGCCGCGGTGCCCGACCGGCTAGCAACGGTATTCGCCGGGATGGAGATCGAGGCCACGGAGCGGGTCCGCAGCTACTTCGAGGGCTACCAACCTTCGTCGCCGCAGGTGGCCCTGTTCAAGAACGGCAGCTTGGTAACGATGCTCGAACGCAAGGACATCGAGGGGCGGGGAGCAGAGGAGATCGCGGCCGAGTTGCGAGTGGCGTTCGATGAGCACTGCCGGCCGCCCGGCTAGCATGATCCTGCTCGACCCCGACGCGCGTCCCATAGTGGGCCACCGCGGCGCCTCGGGGGAAAATCCGGAGAACACGCTGCTCTCGTTCGACCGCGCGCTGGAGCAGGGGGCCGACGCGCTGGAGCTGGACGTGCGGATCACCGCCGACGGCGTCCCCGTCGTGATCCACGATGCGACGGTCGACCGCACGACCTCGGGCAGCGGCTCGGTGAGTGCGCACCCCCTGGACCTGCTGCGCTCTCTGGACGCCGGTCAGGGGCAACGCGTTCCGCTGCTCTCCGAGGTGCTGGAGCGCTATGCGGAGACGCCCCTGATCATCGAGATCAAGGAAGAAGCGGCGGCGACCCCGACGCTCGATGCCCTCACACGCGCCGGTGCGGCGGGGCGCGTCATCGTGGGCTCGTTCGTCCATGCAGCACTGCAGGCGTTTCCCCCCGTTTCGTTTCACCGCTCCGCCTCGCGGCGCGAGACCTCAGCGTTCTGGATCGCGTCGCGGCTGCGCTTCAGCCTTCGGGCGCGCACGTTCCGTGCTTTCGCCGTCCCCGAGCGTCACGGGCGACTCACGGTCGTGGACGCACACTTCATGCGCGCGGCGCGCAAGCGGGCGATCCCGGTCCACGTGTGGACCGTGGACGATCCGCAGGACGCGCGGAGGCTGCGCGCACTGGGGGTGGCTGGTATCATTACGAACTTCCCCGCGCGGATGCGCGCACTGTAGCCCGTTCCGGAGTCGAGCGATGTCGAGCACGATGGCCCGTACCACAGGCACGCTGATTCTCGTCGGCCTGCTGGCCGTTCCAGGCGCCGGCGCTCAGGAGGGGCCGGAGTGTGCTCCGGACAACGCCGGGCTAACTCTCCCCGAGGGGTTTTGCGCCCTGGTCGTGGCCGACGGGCTGAGCCGGCCGCGGCACCTCACGGTGGCCGAGAATGGGGACGTGGTGGTGGCGACCGGCCGCAGCCGGCGGGATACGCTGGGCGGCGGTGTGGTGGTGCTGCGGGACACGGATGGTGATGGGGCGGCCGATGAGCGGGCGGCGTTCGGCGGCGGAACCGGAAACGGCGTGGGGTTTCGCGGCGGCTTTCTGTACTACTCCACCAACGACGCAATCATGCGCTATCCGTGGTCGGAGGGCGCAATGCAGCCCCGGGGCCCGGCCGACACGATCGTGAGCGCGCTGCCCGCCAGGGGCGGGCACCGGGCCAAGAGCTTCGTGTTCGGGCCCGGCGGAGCCATTTACGTGAACGTGGGGTCGCCCTCCAACGCGTGCCAGCAGCAGCAGCGCACTGTCGAGTCTCCGGGAAAGGACCCGTGTGAGGAGCTGGAGAACTGGGCCGGGATCTGGCGCTTCGATCCCGAGCAGTCGGGGCAGCGCCAGAGCGACGGGAGTCGCTATGCAACCGGGATGCGGAACACCGTGGCACTGGGGGTGCGCGCCCAGGATGGGGAGATCTACGCCGCGATCCACGGGCGGGACCAACTGACGCTGTGGCCGGAGCATTTCGACGACGCCATGAACGCCGAGAAGCCGGCCGAGGAGTTCGTGCGGGTCCTCGAGGGCAGCGACTTCGGGTGGCCCTACTGCTACTACGATCCCGCACTCCAGCAGAAGGTGTTGGCGCCCGAATACGGCGGGGACGGGCACACCGTAGGTCGCTGTGGCGAGAAGGACGCTCCGCTGATAGGCTTCCCCGCACACTGGGCGCCGAACGGCATACACTTCTACGTCGGCGGGCAGTTCCCGGAGCGGTACAGAGGCGGAGCCTTCATAGCGTTCCACGGGTCGTGGAACAGGGCGCCGCTGCCCCAAGGGGGCTACAACGTGGTGTTCGCTCCGTTCGATGGAGATGAACCGACGGGAGAGTGGGCGGTGTTCGCCGACGGGTTCGCCGGCGGGGACGTGAGCCCGCGTGGCGCGGCGCACCGGCCCGTGGGGTTGGCCGAGGGACCCGACGGATCGCTGTACGTGAGCGACGATCGGGGAGGTCGTATCTTCCGGATCGTGTACCGCGGCGCACGGCATTAGGAGGCAACACGACGATCGAAGATCTGCTGATCTACGCGGCCGTTGCCGTTGCCGCGGTGGCCCTGACGCTTGCCGTCAGGCGGCGCCGCGCGACAGGGCACGCGGCCCCTCCCCCGGCCCCCCAACCCGGGGAACGGCGGGAGCCCGAGCCGCGACCCGAGGCGCAGGAACCGCGGGAGGAGACCGAGCAGGAGCTGGTCGACGCCTGGGTGCAGTTCCTGCGGGATCACATCACCCAGGCGGTGAACCAACTCAATAACCGCTTGAACGCGATCGGCGGCTCGGCCCAGGGGCTGAGCGACGCCGACCTGGACGAGAGCCAGAAGGAGGACCTCGGGCGGATAGCCCAGGAGGTCCGCTCGGCGACCGAGGTTACGGGCTCACTGCTGAACCGTGTCTCGTCTGACGCGCCGGAGATAGCTCCCCCGGCCTGGAACCTGCTCAAGGAGGGCCCCACACGGCCCGGGCGCATCCTGATCGTCGAGGACGACGACAGCAATCGGGCGGTGATGGCCAGGCTGTTCCGCAAGCTGGGGCACGAGGTCATGACCGCCAGCAACGGGTACGAAGCCTTCGACCTGATTCAGCGCGAGCAGCTGGATTGCATCATCTCGGACCTGCGCATGCCCACGCTGGGTGGCAAGACCCTGTTCGAGCAGGTGGAGAACAAGAAGCCCGACATGGCGAGCCGGTTCATCTTCGTGACGGGAGACTACACGCGACCCGAGTCATACGATTTCCTTCAGAAGTCGGGCCGCCCCGTGGTAGGCAAGCCGTACGAGCTGGAGCAACTGCTCTCGGCCGTGGCGACGGTGTTCGGCGCAATGGGCGTGCTGCTGGACGGGGCGCCGCCCGGTGAGGCCGGGGGGCCTCCGGCCTAGGGCTCATCCTGCTACGATTCCCACCCGAGTTCATTCCTCCCGATCACCTGACTAACTTTCCCGCCGTCTGAGGAGGGCGGAGAACGATGAAACGAGTACTGGTACTGTGTCTGGGGATGAGTCTCGCCGTCGTGTCGGCAGGCTTCGCACAGCGCGACACGCTCACCGTCGAGCGGGTGTGGGGCGGCGACGAGTTCACGGGTGACCTGTCCAGCATCGAGTGGATGGCCGACGGCACATCCTACACGTACGTCGCGGGAGAGGACACCACCGACCTGTACCGGGTGGATGCCCGCAGCGGGGCCGAGCGGCTCCTCGTTGCGGGTGCGGCCCTGGTGCCGCCCGGTGGGACCGAGCCGATCGTCATCGAGGACTACGAGTTCTCGCCCGACCTCACCAGATTGCTCATCTTCGCCAACTCGGTGAGGGTGTGGCGCCGGAACACCAAGGGCGAGTACTACCTGTGGGACTTCCAGACCCGGCAACTCACGCCGCTCAGCACGGCGCCCGGGTACCAGCAGTTCGCGAAGTTCTCTCCGGACGGGCGCTATGTAGGATGGGTGCGGGAGCACGACCTCTTCGTGCGCGATCTCGCCACCGGCGAGGAGATCCGACTCACGCACGACGGCAACCACAACATCATCAACGGCACGGCCGATTGGGTCTACGAGGAGGAGCTGTCGCTGCGCGATGCGTTCCGCTTCAGTCCCGACGGCGAGCGCATCGCGTTCTGGCGGTTCGACCAGACGGTGATCGATCCGTTCTACATGATCGACGAGACCACGCTCTACCCCACGTTGATGCCGGTGCGGTATCCCAAGGCCGGCACCCAGAACTCGGAGGTGCGCATCGGCGTGGTGGAGATCGGCGGTGGGGAGATCAGGTGGATCGACCTCGGCCCCGATGCGGACATCTACATCGCCGACATGGACTTTGCCGGAACCTCGACGGAGATCTGGCTCACCCGACTCAACCGGCACCAGAACCGGCTCGACCTCATGTTGGCCGACGTCCGGACCGGCGCGTCACGCGTGATCATGACCGACGAGGATGACGCGTGGGTGGAACAGCAGGAGCCGCGCTGGATCGACGATGGGCAGCAGTTTCTCTTTCTGAGCGAGCGGGACGGGTACAGTCAGCTCTACCTGTTCCGGCGTGACGGTTCGTTGGTGCGCAAGGTGACGACGGGGGAGTGGGACGTCGCCGCGGTACGCGGCGTGGATGAGCGCAACGACATCGTGTACTTCACGGGCTCGATGGAGAGCCCGCTCACCCGCCCGCTCTACCGCATCGGCTTGAACGGAAGAGGCCTGCGACGGGTTTCTGCAGAGGGCGGGACGCACACCTCGCGGTTCAATCCCACGTTGACGATGTACGTGGACGAGGTCTCCACCGCGGTCGCGCCGCCGGTGCAGACGCTGCACGGGGCGGACGGGCAGGTCATCAGGACCATCGACGCCAACGAGGAGCTGGCAGCCGCCGTGTCGGCTCTCGACCTGCCTGCCCCCGAGTTCATCATCCTGCCGGGCGACGACGGTACACCGCTCAACGCCATGATCATGAAGCCGCGCGACTTCGATCCGAACCGGCGCTACCCGGTGTTGATGTTCGTTTACGGTGGACCGGGATCCCAGCAGGTCGCCGACCGCTGGGGTGGGCAGCGTTACCTGTGGCACCAGCTGATGGTGCAGGAGGGCTACCTGGTCGCGATCGTGGACAACCGCGGCACGGGTGCACGCGGCCGCGACTTCAAGAAGCAGACCTATCTGAGGCTGGGTCAGTACGAGACGGCCGACCAGATCGCTGCGGCGCGGCAGCTGGCGTCGCTCCCCTACGTGGACGGCGACCGCATCGGCATTTGGGGGTGGAGCTACGGCGGCTACATGTCGTTGCTCACCCTGTTCCAGGGAGCGGATGTGTTCAAGGCGGCCATCTCGGTGGCGCCGGTCACCGACTGGCGGCTGTACGACACGATCTATACCGAGCGGTTCATGCGCACCCCGCAGGAGAACCCCGAGGGATACGAGCTGGGATCGCCCGTCACCTACGCCGACCGGCTCGAGGGCAATCTGCTGGTGGTGCACGGCACCGGTGACGACAACGTGCACTCGCAGAATACGACGCAGCTGATCCAGAAGCTGCAGGAGGCGGGCAAGCAGTTCGAGATGAGGCTCTACCCGAACAAGACGCACTCCATTCGGGGTGACAACACGAGGGAGAACCTGTACGGCTACTTCACGGAGTGGCTGAAGGAGAACCTCTAGTCCATCAGCAGGCTGCCAAAGGCCTGCTCCAGGTCTTCCAGCGTCTCGCGCAACTCCCCGGCCTCGTTGCCGTAGCCGAGCCGCAGGTGGAAGGGCAGCTGGAAGTGCTCTCCAGGTACGAGGAGGATGCTCTGGTCGGCTCGGACGCGCTCGACCAGCTCGAGCGCGCTCATGCTATGATGGTACCGCGCCAGGCAGATCGCCCCGCAATCCGGCTTGCGCCACTCGAACAGTGACCCGAAGCCCCGCAGCCACTCCTCCATGATCGGGTAGTTGGTGTTCAGGATGCCGCGGGTGCGCTCCAGGATACGGTCCCTCACGCTCAACGCCCGGAGGGCCAGGTAGTCGCTGGCCGGGCTGGGGCCGATCACGGTGTAATCGTGACGCTTCATGACCTCCTGCTTGAACGCCGTCGGACCCACGATCCAGCCGATGCGGAGACCGGGCAGGCCGTACGCCTTGGAGAACCCGTTCACCACCAGGACGCGCTCGTAGCTTCCCCAAAACGACGGTGTCGTCTCCCCGTTCAGCTCGGCTCCCTGGTATACCTCGTCCACCAGCAGCCACGCACCGGCAGCGGCGGCGCGTTCCACGATCAGGTCACGCGTGGCCTGGGAGAACACCCTCCCGGTGGGGTTGTTGGGATTGGTCACGACCACGAGCTTGGTGTCCGGCCCGATCGCCTGCTCGATGTCGGTCGGATCGGGTTCCCACTCACGCTCGTAGCGCAGCGAGAACTCGGCCACCTGCGCGCCGAAGTTGTGTGCCAGGCCGTGCGTCTGCATGTACACCGGCACCTGCACCGCCACCCTGTCCCCTGGCTCGATAAGGGTCCAGCACGCGATGAAGTTGGCCTCCGCGCTCCCCAGGGTGACCGTCACGTGCTCCGGAGTCGCCCCGGGGTAGAGGCGCGCGATCGCAGCGCGCAGCTCGTCGCTGCCGTCGGACTGGTTGTAGATCAGCCTCAGGTCGGCGAACTCCGCCAGGTCGCTACCCGCCATGTCCAGCAGCTCGGCGATGGACAGGGGATGCACGCCGCTCTCTGAGATGTTGTGGCGCACCCGGTTCTCCCAGGTGCTCTGCCAGCGCTCGAGTTCGAAGGGGACGAAGGTCATGTCCACAAGGTACCGTGCGGTGGATGTGAGGGGAAAGGGAAAGGGGGAAGGGTACGACTGGCGTCCTACCGGAGGGCAGTGACCGCCCGGCCGGTGGGAGTGTCGTACGCTTCCCCCTTCTTCCTGTACCCTTACCAGGGCGTTGCGTGGTGGCTGGGCTCAGCCTGCCTTCCGAATCCTCACGCTCCCCGAGCCGGTGTCGATCTTCAGGCTGCCGGAGCCGTCCCCGATGGTGCCGTACACGTGGTCGCGCTCGAAGCGGCGCACCTGAACCGGGAAGTCGAGGTCGATCCCGCCACTGCCGGTCTCGATGTCGACCGTAGCGCTGTACGAGTCGGGCAGGGTCACGGTTACGCCGCCGGAGCCAGTGTCGATCGAGATGTCGCGGCTCTCGGACGTGAGCTCCAGCTCGACCGACCCGCTTCCGGTGTCGACGCCGACGTCGCGTGCCGCAGCGTCGGCCACGCGCACCTCACCGGAGCCGGTGTCGATCTCGAGCGACGACACCGAAACGTTCGACGCCGTGACGCTGCCGGAGCCCGTGTCCACCCGGAGGAAGTCGCCCTGGACGCCGGTCACCTCCACAGCCCCTGACCCGGTGTCGAGGTTGGCGCTGCCCTGCACGCCCGACACATCCACGCGGCCCGAGCCGACGTCCACCACGAGGTCGCCCGTGATGTCCGTGGCGGTGACGGGAGCGGAGTGCGTGTCCAGCCGCAGGTCCGCGGTCACGCCGGAGGCCGAGACCTCTCCAACTGCCTGGTACACGGCGACGGTCCGTCCTGCGGGGACCCGAATCGTGAGATCGGCATATGCCTCCAGGCCGCCGCCGTCGCCGCGGATGCGGACACGCTGGCCACGCTCTCGGTGGTCTCCTCCGCCGAAGGTCCCGTCTTCCCGTACCCGGAGATCAGTGCGCGAGCCGTGGTGCAGCCCGCCGTAGGTGATCTCGTCGTCGGGGTAGATGACCCGCAGGGTCTGGCTGCCCTCAATGGGGCCCTGCTCGATCCGAAGGCTGCCGGCGTCCCCACCCCCGCGCGTGACCTCGACGACCACCGCCGAGCCCGAGCCCGAGAGCAGGGTGACCTGACCGGCCAGGTTGTAGATGGCTACCCGCTCTCCGGAGAGCTCGAAGCGCTCCGTCTGGGCTGTGGCCGGCTGTGCGAAGGTCGCCGCGACCGCAGCAGCCAGGAGCGGTACGATGGTACGGTGCGCTGACATGGGGCTTCTCCGTGGCTGATTGTCTCCTGTTAGATACACGGATGCCGGGGAAGGTTGGTTTCAGGACGGCGGGGAACGGGAACGGGGAACGGGGCCGCCTCCCCGCCGGGAAGGGTGCTACGCCCCCGACTCGGAGGCCGCCCGGGCTGCCGGCTTGCCCTCCCGGCGGTTGTCGTAGAACCGCCAGGTGGGGTAGGCGAAGTCGATGTCCTCGCACTTGCCGAACGCGAGGAGCACGTCCTCCCAGATGGCCTGGGAGGAGCTGCGGCGCCGGCGCGGCTCACACAGGTAGCGCACGCTGAGCAGCACCCCGCAATCGGCGACGCTGGTATACACGGTCGGGGTGAGGGTGGAGTAGAAGATCATGAAGCGGCGCGATACCTCCTTGATCCGCTCTGCCGCGTCGCCGGTGACGTGTGCAGCGTGCCGCTCGGAGATCTCCGCCAGGATGTCCTTGGCCTTCTGCCAGTTGCTCTCGAAGGTGATCAGGATCGGCAGCTCGTTCCAGATGTACTGGAAACCCTTGCTGTAGTTGGCGAGGGTGTCGGTCAGCACCTTGCCGTTGGGCACGTGGACCACCCGCCCGGTGCTCTGGTCCGCGTCCACCCAGTTGCCGATCTCGAGCAGCGTGAACTGGAAGATCCGCACGTCGATCACGTCGCCGGAGTGCTCTCCCAGCTGGATCCGGTCGCCCACCTCGAAAGGCCGGCGCCACAGGATGAACGCCCATCCCGCCAGGTTGACCAGCAGGTCCTTGAGGGCGATGGCGATACCGGCGGAGACCAGGCCCAGGAAGGTGGCGATCGAGGAGAAGCCCTCGAACCAGATGCGGCCCACGATGAGGATCCCCAGCGGGACCACGATGTAGGATGTGGTCTTCTGCCAGCGGTAGCGGATGCGCACGTCGTCCGCCCGCCGCCAGATGACGGCCAGGGCGATACGGCGCACCAGCCACAGGATCAGGATCGCGATCAGGGAGTCCCAGATCCTGTCCAGGGCGGCCGCGCTGAGGCCCAGCGTCGTCTGCAGCCAGTCGGTGAGCGCCGTCATGATCGAAAAACGCGCCCCTAAGGTGAGGGGCGCGGACCCCAGCCGCCAGGGGACCGCATCATGCCGCCAACTCGGTGAGCTCGCGGGGATCGCCGATCCAGAAGTCCGGGTCGTGCTGTTCCAGGGCGGACCTGAGGAAGGGACCCCACAGCACGGCCGCGGTGGCGACGCCGGCACCGTTGCCGGCCGCCATGTCGTGCGGTGAGTCTCCCACGAACACCGCGTCGGACGGTTTCACCCCCAGCTGCTCGAGCGCGCGCTCGACCGGCTCCGGGTGGGGCTTGTGCCGCTCCACGTCGTCGGCGGTGACCAGCACGTCGAACAGGCCGTCGAAGCCGCCCTTCTTCAATCCCAGGAGGGTGCCGGGACGCCGCTTGCTGGTCACCACGCCGAGCCGCACCCCGCGGGCCCTCAAGGCTCGCACCATGTCGCGCACGCCCGGGTAGTCACGCACCAGGGCGTCGTGGTGTGCCAGGTTGTGGGCCTGGTACGTGGCCACCATCGCCTCGATCTCTTCGGCGTCGTCGCTGAACCTGCGGAGCTGGGACCTGAGCGGCGTGCCCACCCCTGCCAGCCAGACCTCGTCGGGCGGCACCTCGCGCCGGTGCTCGCGCAGGGTGTGACGATACGACGTCAGGATCAGCTCGATTGAGTCGATCAGCGTCCCATCGAGATCGAACAGGAATGTCGAGAAGCGGCGGTCCGGCATGGGGGGAATATAGCGGACGCCTCAACGTCACTGGACCCGTGCGCGTAACGCTGAAGGGACGGCGTTCATCTGCTATCTTGTAGCGACGTTGGCGACCCCCGCGGGAACCCTCCCATGCCCCGCGGTAGTGCAGCAGCCCGTCGGTCCGATGCATCCAGCAGAGGAGTGAAGTGCGGCTCGCAGCTACGCTCAGCCTTGCGTTGATATGTCTGCCTATTGCAGTGGCCCGGTCACAAGACGAGGCCGTTGCGGCGCGGGTCAATGGCGAGGCCCCGGTGGTGGACGGACGGCTCGACGACGAGGCGTGGCGCTACGCGCCCGCGATCACTGACTTCCTGCAGCGCAACCCCATCGAGGGAGCTGCGCCGAGCGAGTCCACGGAGGTGCGGTTCGCCTACACTGACCGGGACCTCTACGTCGCCTTCCGGGGTTGGGATCGTGATCCCGACAGGGTGTACGGCAGGCTGGTGCGCCGCGACCAGCGAACTTCGGCCGACCAGTTCAGTCTGTTCCTCGATTCCTACCACGATGGGCGCACCGCGTTCGAGTTCAGCTTCAATCCGTCGGGCGCCAGGCGCGACGTCTTCATCTTCGCCGACGGTGCCGGGCGCGACGATAGCTGGGACCCCGTGTACGATTGGGCCGCGATGGCGGACTCGCTCGGCTGGACGGTGGAGCTGCGGATTCCCTTCTCTCAGCTGCGGTTCGCGGTAGAGGACTCCCTCGTCTTCGGGCTGCGGCTGCGCCGCAGCATCAACCGCCGCAACGAGGAGGTCAACTGGCCGTTCTTCCCGCGGGACCAGGCGGGCGAGGTGTCGCGCTACGGGCGGCTGGTGGGACTCGCTCAGGTTCCGCGCCCCAAGCGGGCGGAGCTGCTGCCCTATGTCGCCGGCAGCTCGTCGTTCTATCCAGAGGAGACCGACAACCCGTTTGCTACGGGGCGGGACAGCGATTTCCGGGTGGGGGGGGACGGCAAGTTCGGCGTGACCAGCGGCCTCACGCTCGATCTCACGGTCAACCCGGACTTCGGCCAGGTGCAGGCCGACCCCGCCGTGGTGAACCTCACCGAGTTCGAGGCGTTCTTCCCGGAGAGGCGACCGTTCTTCATCGAGGGAACGGACCTGTTCCAGTTCGGGCTCAGCCCGAGGGTCGGAGGGTTCGGACCGGGTGGCGGCGGCGGTGGCGGGCGCGGCCAGGAAGGATTGGTCTACACCCGCCGCATCGGGCGCAACCCCCAGGTGCCGCCCGATGCACTGGGAGGCTACGCCGAGCCCGTCAATCAGACGACGATCCTCACTGCGGCCAAGCTGAGCGGCAATCTGGGCAAGGGGTGGGCGTTTGGCGTGATGGAGGCGCTCACGGCGAAGGAGTGGTCCTCCGTTGTCGACTCTCTGGGCACCCCGGGGGCATCGCCCGTCGAGCCGTTCACCAGCTACACCGCGCTGCGCGCGATGCGCACGGTGAACCGCGGGCGGCTGACCTACGGATTGGTCGGGACCGCCACCATCCGGCGCCTGGACGAGCCTCGGTTCGGGTTTCTCCACCGCAACGCCTTCACCGGCGGGCTCGATGCGCGGGGTCGCTTCGGCCGGGACCGCTACGAGTTCAACCTGGCCGCAATGGGCTCGCGGGTGGCCGGCTCGACCGAGGCGCTCGCGCTCACGCAGATCAGCTCGGCGCGCTACTACCAGCGGCCCGACGCCGACTACGTGGAGCTGGACACCACGCGAACGTCGCTGTCGGGCTTCTCGGGCTATGGGCGCCTCGCCAAGGTCGTGGGGTTCGTGGCGTGGGACCTCCGGGCCTGGACCCGGAGCCCCGGCTTCGAGATCAACGACCTGGGATTTCAGCGCCAGGCCGACCAGCATCAGGAGCGCGCGGAGCTGGAGCTGCGCTGGCTCCAGCCGGGGACCGTGTTTCGCCAATTCGAGCTGACCTTTGAGCAGATGGCTTCGTGGACGTACGGTTGGGAGCGCACGCGCACCTCGTTCCAGACCCGAGCGGATGGTGACTTCCTCAATTACTGGAGTCTCAACGGCAGCGCCGAGGTGTTCCTGGGCAAGCTGGAGCCGCGGCTGCTGCGTGGCGGGGCGGCCTTCCTGGAGCCGCACCGTTGGGAGTTTCGGCTCGGCGGGCGCACCAACTTCCGCCGCCCGGTGTGGGTGAGCCTGGGTGGTAACTACGCCATTGAGCCGCTGACCGGCGCCGACTCGTGGGGGCTCAACGGCGGGATACGCTGGCGCCCTCCGGGGTCGTTTTCCATGAGCGTGGAGCTGAGGCTGGGATCGTCCCGCCACGACCGGCAATACATCACCCAGCGAACACCGGACGACGCCGACTCCACGTATTTCGTGTTGGGTGAGCTCGACCGCCAGGACATCTCCATGGAGATCCGGGCCGACTTCGCCATCACCCCGCGGCTCTCGCTGGAGATCTACGCCGAGCCCTTCGGGTCGGCCGGGGCATACGACGTCATCAAGCTGGCGGCCGACCCCAAGGCACGGAACTACGAGGATCGCTTCGACCCGCTCGGCCCTGACCGAATGAACCGGCCGGGTGGTGAGGAGGACGTCCAGGTGGACGTGGACGGGGACGGCAACGTCGACTTCGAGTTCTCGGAGCCGGACTTCCGGGTGGTGTCCTTCCGCACTAATGTCGTGCTCCGATGGGAGTTTCGTCCGGGTTCGACGCTGTTCGTCGTGTGGCAGCAGAACCGCGGCCAGGACTTTCCGGGCGGACCGCTGCGGCTCACGACAGCATTGGTCGATGCATTCGATGCGCCCGGCACCCACGTTTTCGCCGTGAAGCTGGCGTACTGGTTTGGCCTGTGACCGCGACCCACTGCAACACTCGCTGAGGACACTGAGATGACGACTCCGCACATCCATCGACTCGCAGTGACGGCGACACTCATGCTGCTGGCTGTGCCCGCCGTCGCGCAGCAGACACCGGAACTGGAGCAGTTCAAGCAGGAAGTGGCGCAGGAGGTCGCGTCGCTCCAGGACCTCTCCCAGGAGATGGTGGACATGGTGTTCAGCTTCTCCGAGTTGGGGTTCCAGGAGCACTGGACCGTCGAGTACCTGACGGAAGTGCTGCGCAACGAGGGCTTCACGGTGGAGACGGGATGCGCCGGCATGCCCACCTGCTACGTCGCGCGATGGGGGCGGGGCAGCCCCGTGATCGGGATCATGGGCGACATCGATGGCCTGCCTGAAACGTCACAACGGCCCGGCGTGGCGTATCACGATCCCCTGATTCCGGGCGGTCCGGGGCACGGCGAGGGTCACAATAGCGCGCCGGCCGTGGACATCGTGGCGGCGATCGCGACAAAGCGCGTAATGGAGCGGCACGGGCTGCCGGGTGAGATCCGGGTGATCCCCGGCGTAGCCGAGGAGCTGGTGGCGAGCCGCACCTACATGGTGATGGCCGGGATGTTCGAGGACATGGACGCCATGCTCTCGACCCACGTGAGCAACCGCATGTCGACGACGTGGGGGATCAGGGGCTCGGGGCTCGTCTCGACCATCTTTACGTTCAGCGGCAAGTCGGCGCACGGTGCGGGGTCGCCCTGGGCGGGACGCAGCGCACTCGATGCCGTGGAGCTGATGAATACCGGCTGGAACTTCCGGCGCGAGCACCTGCGGCTGCACCAGCGGTCACACTACGTGATCGTGAACGGCGGCAACCAGCCGAACGTCGTGCCCTCCGAAGCGTCGGTGTGGTACTACTTCCGCGAGTTGGACTACGAGCGCATCAAGGGGTTGCACGAGCTGGGGCAGACGATGGCCGAAGCCGCCTCCATGATGACGAGCACGACTATGGAGGAGCGCATCCTCGGGTCCGCCTGGCCATCCACCATGAGCAAGCCGCTGGCGGAGCGAATGCATGCCAACATGGAACAAGTGGGCATGCCCGAATGGTCGGTGGCCGACATCGCGCTCGCCAAGGCGGTGCAGCGCGAGATGGGAAGCGACACGATCGGGCTGCGCGCGGAAGTGGACTCGCTGGAGGAGGCCGACCAGGGCATGGGCGGGGGCAGTGACGACATCGCGGAGGTGTCGTGGAACATCCCCACCGTGCGGCTCTACTACCCGGCCAACATCCCGGGTACGACGGGGCACCACTGGTCCTCCTCCATCGCCATGGCCACGCCGATTGCGCACAAGGGCTCCAATTACGCGAGCCGTGTCATCGCGATGACGGCAATCGACCTGGTGGCTGACTCCGAGCTGCTGGAGGAGGCCAAGCGCTATCATCGCGAGGTGCAGACCAAGGACATCCAGTGGGTATCGTTGATCCCGGAGGGTACTCCACCGCCGACCCACTTGAATGCTGAGAAGATGAAGCAGTACCGTCCGGATCTGGAGCGGTTGCGCTACGACCCGACGCGGTTCGACACCTACTTGGAGCAACTGGGAATCGAGTATCCCACGATCAAGCAGTAAACGGGGGACGCCATGTTGAGGCAACGCCTTCTCATCCTCTCTGCCGTCGCGCTGTGGCTGGCGGCGCCGGCGGCCGCGCAGGTCCACCCGCCAACCACTGTCGGGGTCGCAGCGGGTGGATACCAAACGCAGATCGACTCGGCCCGCGTGCTGGTTCGTGAGTTCATGGCCACGCACGACGTGGTGGGCTTCTCGGCCGCGGCAGGTGCCGGCGGCGAGCTGATCTGGACCGAGGGGTTCGGCTACGCCGACAAGGAGAATCGCTCCCCGGTTACGCCCGCGACCAAGTTCCGGGTGGGGAGCATCGCCAAGTCGCTGACGTCCGTCGCGATCGGCATCCTCTACGAAGCCGGGCAGCTCGATCTCGATGCCCCGGTGCAGCGCTACGTGCCGGCGTTTCCCGAGAAGCGGGCGACCGTCACCACACGGCAGCTGGCCGGGCACATTGCCGGCATGCGGCACTACCGTGAAGGCGAGATGCGCAGCACGACGCGGTACGCATCACTGGAGGACGGCCTCGCCATCTTCGCGGAGGACACTCTCCTGTTCGAGCCGGGCACCGACTACCGCTACTCGACCTACGGGTGGAACCTGATCTCCGTGGTCATAGAGGGGGCCTCGGGCCAGGACTACCGCTCGTACATGCGAGAGCATGTGCTCGACCCGCTGGGGCTGCATGGCACGGTGGCCGACGACCCCTCGGAGATCATCCCGTGGCGTAGCCGGTTCTACGAGCGGAGCGATGATGGCGTGATTCGCAACGCTCCGTTCGTGGACAACATGTACAAGCTGGCGGGCGGCGGTTACCTGTCCACGGCGCGGGACCTGGTGCGCTTCGGTTGCGCGATGATGCGGTCCGCACTACTCGAGCCTGAGACCGTGCAGCTGTTGTGGACCTCCCAGCAGACGGCGAACGGGGAGGTGACGGGGTACGGGATCGGCTGGCGCGTGGGTCTGGATCGCGCGGATAGGCGCGTGGTGAGCCACAGCGGCGGGTCCGTAGGCGGCCGATCGATGTTGCTCATCTTCCCGGACCACGACGTGGCAGTGGTGGTCACGGCAAACACCACGCCGCTCGACTACCGCGGACTGCCGCAGGAGCTGGCCGAGCTCTTCCTGCCGTAGGGCCGGCAGCCCGAAGGCCGCCGGTGGGGTGCTACTGTCCGATGGGCGTGCCCGGTGGAGCGGTGCGCGGCCGGCTGCGCTCAGTGGGGCCGTCCCGCCGGTTGAGGAAGCGGTCGATGTCGGCCCATGTGAGCTGCAGGTGGGCCTCCTCTTCCGGCAGCCGCGGCTGCTGGGTCTGGATCTGCTCGAACACCCAGCGCAGACCCCACTCCGCGCCGCCCCGCACCTCCACCGTGGCATCAGCGTTGCCGGCCAGATCGATGAGCTGATCCACCACCGCGCGCTGCACCACCCGGTGCAGCACCGCGCCGTCGCGGGACGCACGCGTGGCCCACGTGCGCTCCAGCACCCGAGCGATCACCTCCTCGAGCGACGGAACTTCTCCATCACGTGCGTGCAGCGCCATGAGTCGCGCTGCACGGCGCGGTTCCAGCAACGCGCCGAGCACCATGCCGGAGAGTGTGCGGGCCGCCCCGAGCTGATCGAACGCCGGGTAGGCGTCGGAGCCGAAGAACCACTCGTCGGTCTGATGGCCGAACGAGCGCGGCGCCATTAGGGTGAGCACGCGCTCGGGAATCGCCAGCTCCTCGGGCTCCAGCGCGTCCAGCACCAGCTCGAGAGCGCGGCGCTGCCGCTCCGGCGCAACGATAGTGGTCGGCGCCAATCCGTCGCCCCGCACCGCGTAGGTGAACTCCATCCCACCCACCGCCTTGATGGCTGCCTCCAGGGCATAGCGGTGGTGCAGATACACGGGCACGAAGCGCTGGTTGAGGAACACCATCGGCTCCCCCTCGCGGATCGCCCGCTCGTCGAAACGGTCGATCAACGTGCGGCGCACCTCCATCACCCTGGCCAGCTCCTCAACGGCGTCGCTCCCGTTCACCCACTGGGTGACCTCGGGGTAAGAGCTCCAGACGGCGTTGTCGGGGCCGGTGTTGAACTTGATGTCGTTGTCGATGGCTTCGCGCACGATGGCGCGCAGTCCCTCTGCTTCGGAAGCGGGGTCGGAGAACTGCGTGTACGCGTAGCGCACGGCGATCGAATCGTACGCGCCGGGTCCGTCGCGGTACGCGTCGGAGAGGTCCACACGGCCGTCCACCAGTTGGATGAGCGGGCCGGGGTAGTCCATGACGGAGGCTCGGCCGTAGGCCGCGGCGATGAAGTTGTGTGCCAGCCCCAGCGTGTGCCCCACCTCGTGCGCCGCATGCTGCCTGCGCCGCGCCATGGCGAACTCCTCGGCGGTGACGCCGGAGTCCAGCGATGCCAGCCAGCCGTCGAGTGCGGGGTCGGCGGGGCCGCCTTCGGGTATCGTGCCGGCGTGGATGTTGAAATCGGTGAGCGAGCGGTAAGAGTCCATTCGCACCGCGGCCTTGATGATCTCGCCCGTGCGCGGGTCCACGTACGATGGCCCGATCGAGAAGCCGGGGCTGGAGCGGTGCACCCACTGGATCACATTGTAGCGTGCGTCCATCGGGTCCATGCCCTCGGGCATGTCCTCCACCCGATAGGCGTTCACGAAGCCGGCGGCCTCGAACACGTCGTTCCACCAGTTCGCCCCCTCGCGAAATGCGCTGCGGTACGGCTCGGGAACGCCCCGGTCCAGGTAGTAGACGATCGGCTCAACCGGCTCGGACACCGGCGCTCCGGGGTCCCTCTTCAGGAGTCTGTGCCGCGCGATGTACCCACCCTCGTAGCGCTGATCGAGGGTACGGGAGAAGTCGAAGAAGGAAGCCTGGAACACGCCGATATGAGGGTCGCCCTCGCGGGGTGTGAACCCATCGTCCGGCAACCGCACCAGCGAGTGGTGTTGGCGCAGCGTTACGGCCCGGCCGTCGGGGGCGTGGTAGCGGACCAGAAAGCCCGGGTTGCTGGATACGAAGGTGAGGGAAACCTCCACCTCAGTGTTCTCGGGGAACCCCTTGCTGTGCGGCAAGTAGACGCTGCTACGGTCGCGGTCCAGTGAGAAGCTCCCCTGGTCGGCCCCGGCGAGTCGCCGGATTACGGCCATGTGGTCTGCCACGAAGTGGGAGGTCCCGTCCACCAGCACCCGCCCCCGTTCCTCCGCGAGCACGTCGAAGGCTGCGATTGTGGATGTGGGGAACGACTCCTCCACCGAGCGCGTGATTGCCGGATCGTCGGCGTTCACTGCGCGGAACCGGGGATTGGTGAGAACCATGTGGACCTTGGGTCCGTGGCGCTCGAACAGGGCGATTCCCTCGTCTCCGATCATGCCCCGGTCCAGTCCCAGCCGCGTGTCCCCCAGTCCGGTGGCCAGCGACGTGAGGTACAGGAACGGCTCGTTCAATCGCGGGATCTCGAGCAAGAGCCGCCCACCGTTGGCGTCCCAGTAGAGTGGGAAGTACCCGTCGCGCTTCTCCATCCCCCGCGTGTAGTCGCGGATCGACTGCTGGGCGAAGAGGTGGGCGGGGGTGAGCAACAGGGCGCAGAGCACGACGACCGCCAGCCGACGCATCGGAAGCCTCCGGAGAATGGGTCCTGGGTTTCCCAAGGAAAGGGTTCGGGTGGGCGGTTGTCTAGGGGCCGTGGGCAAAAGAAGAGCCGGACGGCTGGCGCCGCCCGGCTCAGGCGTGCTTCACAAGCGAAGGTCCTACTGCGGGGGGAGGAGAACCTTGTCGATCACGTGAATCACGCCGTTGCTCGCCAGCACGTCGGTCTGAATCACGTTGGCGTCGTTGATCTTCACGCCCGAGGAGGCGTCGATGCTCACGCTGCTGCCCTGCAGCGTGGTAGCGCTGGTAAGGCTCACCACGTCCGCCGCAAGCACCTCACCTGCGATCACGTGGTATAGCAGGATGCTCGCGAGCGCATCGGGATCGGCCAGCAGGGACTCGACGGTGCCGGCCGGCAGCGCGGCGAACGCCTCGTCGGTCGGTGCAAACACGGTGAAGGGACCCTCGTTCGCCAGCGTCGTAGCCAGCCCTGCCGCCTCGACCGCGGCCAGTAGCGTGGTGAAGGATCCCGCGCTTGCGGCCGTCTCCGGAATGTTCTGCAGCTCGGGCTCGTTGGTGTCGTCGCAGGCCGTCGCAAACAGGGCGAGGGCCAGGGTGCCGGCCGCCGCCATGCGGGAAAGGGTGGAACGAGTCATGGGCGCATCCTCCTGTGGAGCGGTTCTAAGTTGTTGGCGTGCAATCACTTCAATTACAGCCACACAAACATGTCCATCTGTTGTCTAACAATATGGAGCCCTCGGAGCGCAGTGTCAAGGGGTTGTCTAAGTTGGGGTATGGACAGTTGCTGGACAAATGCGGTCTTGCCCCGGTCCGCAGGTGCCTTAGCTTGCCGACCGACGTTTCGAGCCCGAGCGGGAGGCGCCGGTGGACGGAGTGACGCTATCGCTACTGATCTTGGCCATCATCCTGGGGGCCGCGCTGCTGGCTGTGTTGCTGCGGGGCGGGTCCGCCGTGCAGCAGCAGCTCGGCGAGCTGCGCGTCCGGCTGGACGGCCTGGTAGGAGCCCAGGGTGAGGTACCTCGGGCACTGGCTCAGGGCAGCGCCGAGCAGGTCCGCTCCCTGTCGGACGTGCGCGAGCGGCTGGTCCAGCTGTCCGAGGCGACTGCGCGACTCGAGGCGGTGGGCCGCTCGGTGGCGCAGGTACAGGAGCTGCTCAAGGTGCCCAAACTGCGAGGTACTTTGGGCGAGGTTTGGCTCGAGGAGCTGCTACGGCAGGTGTTCCCGCGGGGTCTGTACCAGATGCAGTTCGGGTTCTCGAGCGGCGAGCGGGTAGATGCGGTGATCCACGTGGGCGACCGCTTGGTTCCCATCGACGCCAAGTTCCCGCTGGAAGCGTGTCAGCGGTCGCTCGCCGCGGAGGGTGATGACGCGGAGCGGGAGCGCCGCGCGTTCCGGCGCTCGTTGCGGGACCGGGTGGACGAGATCGCGGACAAGTACATCCGGCCCGAAGAGGGGACATTCGACTTCGCGCTCATGTACGTTCCTGCCGAGAACGTCTACTACGAGGCGGTGATCCGAGGCGAGGAGCCGACGGACGACGACAGCCTCGTGGCGTACGCCCTGGGCCGCCGCGTCATACCGGTTTCCCCCAACACCTTCTACGCCTACCTGGCCGCCATCCTGCACGGCCTGCGCGGGCTCGAGGTGGAGCAGCGCGCCCAGGAGATTCTGGCGGCGCTGGGTGGTCTGCAACAGAAGCTGACGCGCTTCCAGCGGGCGTTCGAGTTGGTAGGGCGCCATCTGGAGCACGCTGCCAAGCAGTACGACGAGTCGGGCAGGCAGCTGACGCAGGTGCAGGACCACGTCGGCAAGCTCACGGACGTGGGCGGCCCGGCGTTGCCCGATTAGTTTGCGGCGATGCCCAGTCCACTTGTCGTGATCGCAGCAGTCTTGGTTGTCCTCGCCGTGGCATTCCTGCTGGCCGGGCTCACCGCCTTGAAGCGCAGGCGGCTGTTCGGCTCTGTAGCCAGCCTCACGCTCGGCCTCCTGCTCCTCAGCCTGGCGGGCCTCAGCGCAACCGTGGCCGTGGCGATTCAGGGCTACCGGGCCTTCACGCGGGAGGAGGTAGTCGCGGTGGTGAGCACGCGCCCCACAGGAGCGCAGACCTTCAACGCCACCTTCGCCTTTCCCGACGGGAGCGAGCGGACGTTCAGCCTGGCCGGCGACGAGTTCTACGTGGACGCCCACATTCTCAAGTGGAAGCCTGTCGCGAACGTTCTGGGACTCCACACCACCTACGAGCTCGACCGGGTGGCAGGTCGCTACACGGACATCGAGGACGAGCTCGAACGGCCCCGCACGGTGTTCACGCTGCGGCACGACAAGCCGGTGGACATGTTCGAGCTGCGCCGCCGGCTCCCACCGCTCTTCGGGCCGCTGGTCGACGCCGAGTACGGCTCGGCCACCTTCATGCTGGCGAACGAGCGGGCCCGGTTCGAGGTGCTGGTGAGCACCACCGGGTTGCTGGTGCGCGAGGTGGAGTGAAAGGAGTCTTTAAGTGCCGCTTCACGTTAGGCTCATATTCCTCGGCGTAGTCTCAGGCGCTGTCCTGGGACCTGCGCTGGTGGCCGCTCAGGAGCAGCCGCCATCGGCACCCTGTGAGTCTGACCCGGTCTACCACCAGTTCGACTTCTGGGTCGGCGAGTGGGACGTGTTGAACCCGGAGGGCCAGCAGGCCGGCACCAACCGGATCGAGAAGCTGTTGCGGGGGTGTCTGCTGGTTGAGAACTGGACCAGTGCCCGGGGCGGTGCAGGGAAGAGCATCAATTACTACGATCCCATCCGAAAGCGGTGGGCCCAGACGTGGGTGGACGGGCAGGGCGGCATTATCGCGGTGGAAGGCACGCTCGAGGGCGGCACCATGCGCTTTGAGGGAGAGCACCTCTATCCCGATGGCCGCAGGGAAGCCTACCGCATGAGCTTTACTCCACAGGCAGACGGCTCGGTCCGCCAGTTCATCGAGCAATCGAGGGACGGCGGGGCGACCTGGTACGTGTGGTTCGATGGGACGTACGTGAGGAAGCAGGATTGAGAGCGGGCTGACAACGTTCCCCAAGGGGTTGGGAGGAGATCCACATGAGCGACTACGTCTCGCAGTTAATGGCGAGCGTCAAGGCGAAGAACCCGGCGGAGCCCGAGTTCCACCAGGCGGTCCACGAGGTCGCCGAGTCGGTGCAACTGGTGTACGACCGGCACCCCGAGTACCGGGCGGCCAACATTCTCGAGCGCATCATCGAGCCCGAGCGAGTGATTCTGTTCCGGGTGCCCTGGGTGAACGACCAGGGTGAAGTGCAGATCAACCGGGGCTTCCGAATCGAAATGAACAGCGCCATCGGCCCCTACAAGGGCGGCCTGCGCTTTCACCCCTCGGTCAATCTCGGCATCCTGAAGTTCCTGGCGTTCGAGCAGGTCTTCAAGAACGCGCTCACCACGCTCCCCATGGGAGGTGGTAAGGGCGGGTCCGACTTCGACCCCAAGGGCAAGAGCGACGGCGAGGTCATGCGGTTCTGCCAGAGCTTCATGACCGAGCTGCAGCGCCACATCGGGCCGAACACCGACGTTCCCGCCGGCGACATCGGTGTGGGTGGCCGGGAGATCGGGTTCCTGTTCGGCCAGTACAAGAAGATCCGCAACGAGTTCACCGGCGTGCTCACCGGGAAGGGGATCAACTGGGGCGGCTCGCTGATCCGGCCCGAGGCGACCGGGTACGGTGCCGTGTACTTCGCGGCGGAGATGCTGGAGACCCGTGGCGAGACCCTCGAGGGCAAGACCTGTCTGGTGTCCGGCAGCGGCAACGTGGCGCAGTACACGTGCGAGAAGCTGCTCGATCTGGGCGGGAAGCCCGTGACGCTGTCCGACTCGTCCGGTTACATCTACGATTCCGACGGCATCGACCGTGAGAAGCTGGCGTTCGTGATGGACCTCAAGAACGTCCGCCGCGGCCGGATCAACGAGTATGCCGAGAAGTTCAAGAGCGCGAAGTTCACCAAGAACGATCCCAAGAAGGGGCACAACCCGCTGTGGGATCACAAGGCCGAGTGTGCCTTCCCGTCAGCCACCGAAAACGAGATCAATCTCCAGGACGCCAAGAATCTGCTGAAGAACGGCGTTTACGTGGTCTCCGAGGGCGCCAACATGCCCACCGTTCCCGAGGGCGTCGAGCTGTTCCTGGACAAGGGCATCCTGTACGGCCTGGGCAAGGCTGCCAACGCCGGTGGCGTCGCGGTGTCCGGCCTGGAGATGGCGCAGAACAGCATGCGCTACTCCTGGACCCGCGAGGAGGTGGACAACCGCCTGCGCCTCATCATGAAGTCGATCCACCAGGCATGCGTGGAGACGGCCGAACGGTTCGGCGTACCTGGGAACTACGTGATCGGCGCCAACATCGCGGGCTACCTCAAGGTGGCCGACGCGATGCTCGACCTGGGCGTCGTCTAGCCCGCGCTGCCGGGCCACCCGGCACAGCGCAGCAGTTTTTAGTAGAATGTGGCTGTGGAGAGGAGATCATCCCTCTCCACGGCCACTTGTCGTCGTTGGGAGAGCCGATGCACCCATCCAGTCCGGGAGAGCGCGCCCAGGGAGACTACCGAAGCCGGCAGGGCCGGTTCCAGCAGCTGATGTCCTTCCACGTGCAGGACATCCTGTTGGTCTCGAGCTTGTACGACTCCTTCATCCTGGCCGAGGACGGCGACCTCGGGGAGCTCGTCCTCACCGAGTTCCTCGATCTCAATCTGCGGCACACCCCGGAGCTCACACACGTCTCGACCGGTGAGCGGGCGCTGGCGCTCGCCACCGAGCAGAAGCCGCTCGATCTCATCATCTCCAGCCTCAATCTCGGGGACATGAACGTCCTCGAGCTGGTCCGCCGGGTGCGGGAAGCCGGGCTGGACACTCCCGTCGTCCTGCTGGCCTATGATGCGCGCGAGCTCAAGGACTTCGTTTCGAGCAACGACACGTCCGGGCTGGAGCGCATCTTCCTGTGGCAGGGCGATGTCAGGATCCTGCTGGCCATCGTCAAGTACATCGAGGACCGCCGCAACCTCGCTCACGATACCGGCCAGGCGGGCGTGCCGGTGATCGTCGTGGTCGAGGACAAGCCGCGGTTCTACTCCTCGTTTCTCCCGGTGATCTACACCGACCAATACCCGGACGAGATTCTCGGGCTCATCACCGACATCGAGTTCCCACACAACGGAAAGCTCGATCCGCTCGCAGGGGTGGAGCTCGCCCGCCAGGTACGGGGATCGCGGCACGACATCCCCATCATGCTGCAGTCGGGTCGGCCCGAGAATGAGGAGTTGGCCCGCCAGGCCGGAGCGTCCTTCCTGCTCAAGGACTCTCCCGTCCTGTTGCAGCAGCTGCGCGATTTCATGGCCGACGGGTTCGGGTTCGGAGATTTCGTGTTCCGCTTGCCGGACGGCAGCGAGGTGGATCGCGCGCGGGATCTGGAGGAGCTGATCGAGAAGCTGTGGACGATTCCGGGCGACAGCGTCGCCTATCACGCGGCGCGCAACCACTTCTCGCGCTGGCTCAAGACCCGGACGGAGTTCGCCCTGGCTGAGAACCTCCGACCCTGGCAGCTGTCGGACTTCGAGGGCGTCGAGGAGCTGCGCCACTATCTCATTCGCGCCATGGAGGTGTATCGCCGGGAGCAGAGCCGGGGGATAGTGGTCGACTACGAGCGGGAGCGGTTCGACGGTTCGGTGCCGTTCACGCGCATCGGGTCGGGCTCGCTAGGGGGGAAGGCGCGGGGCTTGGCATTCGTGAACTACCTGCTGCGTGACTTCGACGCGACGTCCCACTTCCCCGGGGTGCGGATAGCCGTCCCGCCGTGCGTCGTTCTTGGGTCGGACATCTTCGACGAATTCCTGGACCGCAACCGTCTGCGGGACTATGCGATCGAGCGCCAAGACCACAAGCAGATCCAGAAGCGGTTCCTGGCGGCACAGTTTCCCAAGTCGGTCGAACGAGACCTCGCCGTCTTCTTGAAGCACATCAAGCAGCCGTTGGCCGTGCGCTCCTCCAGCCTGTTGGAGGACAACCAGTACCAGCCGTTCGCGGGCATCTACAAGACCTTCATGCTGCCCAACAATCAGGGCGATCCCGACAGTGCCCTGGCGCGACTCGTAACCGCCATCAAGCGGGTGTACGCGTCTACGTTTTCCCCTCGCGCCAAGGCCTACCTCGACACCACGCCGTACCGGCTGGAAGAGGAGAAGATGGCGGTGATCGTGCAGCAGTTGGTGGGTGCCGAGCACGGTGGCCTCTATTACCCCCACTTCGCAGGCGTGGCGCGGTCACACAACTTCTACCCTACGCCGCCATTTACTTCGCGGGATGGGATCGCCGCCGTGGCCCTCGGCTTCGGCCGGACGGTGGGCGAAGGCGAACAGTGCCTCCGGTTCTGTCCGCGCTATCCGCGGCACGTGCTGCAGTTCTCCTCGGTGCAGGAGTTCCTCAACTCCTCGCAGCGCGAGTTCTGGGCACTCGAGGTGGAGAGCCAGGCGGAGGGGGTCCACGACCCGGACGACGACCGCATGGTGCGGCTCGGCCTGGATCACGCGGAGAGTCACGGGACGCTCCACTCCGTCGGCTCGACCTATTCTCCCGAGAACGATGCAGTGTACGACGGCCTCTCCCGCGCCGGAGTGCGACTCGTGAGCTTCGCGCCTGTGCTCAAGCAGGACCTCTTCCCGCTCGCCGATGTGCTCGACTACCTGCTGGACTTGGGCGAGCAGGGCACCAGTGCTCCAGTGGAGATCGAGTTCGCCGTCAACCTCTCGACGATCGGGGGTGAGCCGAAGGAGTTCGGCTTCCTCCAGATGCGTCCGCTGGCACTCACTCGCGAGTTCGATGAGCTGGACGTCGGCGACGTGCAGCGCGATGAGCTCGTGGTGGAGAGCCCGAGCGTGCTAGGGCATGGTAGGATCGACGACATCCGCGACGTCGTCGTGATCGACAAGCACCGCTTCGACCGCTCCACTACCAAGGAAGCTGCAGTGGACGTCGCCCAGCTCAATGGCGAGCTCAAGGCGAAGGGCGTGCCCTACCTGCTGATCGGTGTGGGGCGCTGGGGCTCGCTGGATCCCTGGCTCGGGATCCCGGTCGCATGGGACCAGATCTCGGGGGTGCGCGTGATCGTGGAGGCGGGGTTCAAGGACCTGCGGGTCACACCCTCTCAGGGCACCCACTTCTTCCAGAACTTGAACTCGAACAACGTGGGCTACTTCACCGTCAACCAGGATGCCGGCGAGGGATTCGTCGACTGGGAGTGGCTCGTAGCGCAGCCGGCGGTTAAGGAAAGCCGCACGGTGCGCCACGTGCGCTTCGACGAACCGCTCGTGATCACCATGAACGGCAAGACGAACCAGGGCGTGATATTGAAGCCCGGTGCTCGTTCAGGGAATTCCTAGGTACTTCTGCGTCTGCAAGCTGAGCCGCCACCGCGGGTGGTCGAGGCAATAGTCCACGGCGAGCCGGGTGTTGTGCTCTCGCTCGGGACCGTCCATCGGCTGCAGGTAGAAGTGGCGGAAAGCCAGATCGCCGAACTGTTCCGGGCGCACGCCCTCCTGAGGGTATACCAGCTTTAGCTCGTCACCCGACTGCAGGAGCAGCTGCGCCCCTGCCTTGGGGCTCACCGTGAGCCAATCCACGCCGTCCGGAACTTGCAGGGTGCCGTTGGTCTCGATCGCGATCTCGAACCCGGCCTCGTGCAGCTCCGCGATCAGCGCGCCGTCGAGTTGGAGCAGCGGCTCCCCTCCCGTGCACACCGCGAAGCGCGGCCCGTGTGCCGCGTCCGGCCACGCGCCGGCTACCGCAGCCGCCAGCGCGCTTGCAGCATCGAACTTCCCGCCTCCGGGACCGTCGGTTCCGACGAAGTCCGTGTCGCAAAAGGGACACTCGGCATCGGCGCGATCGGCGTCGTGGCCGGACCAGAGGTTGCACCCTGCGAACCTGAGGAAGACTGCCGGCCGGCCGGTGTGGAAGCCCTCGCCCTGCAGCGTGTAGTAGATCTCTTTGACGGCGTAGCTCATCGCCGCAGCTCGGTGGGACCGGTGTGATACGGCACCGGGTCGGGAACGCCCGCTTCCTCGAAGCCCTTGCGTCGCAGGCAGCAGGCGTCACACCGTCCACACGCTTCGCCGGTGGGTAGCGGATCGTAGCAGCTGACAGTGAGCGCGTAGTCCACGCCGAGCTCCACGCCGCGGCCGATGATTTCCTTCTTGGTGAGACCTATCAACGGCGCGTGGATGGATACGGGAGTGGCTCCCTCTGTTGCGGCCTTCGTCGCCAAGTTGGCCATGCGCTCGAACGCCTCCACGTATTCGGGGCGGCAGTCGGGATAGCCTGAATAGTCGAGCGCATTCACGCCGATGAAGATGTCCCCGGTGCCGAGGGTCTCAGCCCACGCCAGCGCGAGGGCGAGCAGCACGGTGTTACGTGCGGGAACGTAGGTGACCGGCACGTCCCGCCCGCGAGCTTCGGCCGGCCGGTCCTTGGGAACGGGCTCAGCCGTCGTGAGCGCCGAGCCTCCGAAGCGCGCGAGGTCTACGTGCAGTACCGAATGCTCCGCCACCCCGAGGGCCTGCGCCACGCGGCTGGCGGCCTCGAGCTCCACCGCGTGACGCTGGCCGTACTCGACCGTCAGGGCATATACTTCGTAGCCCTCTGCCTGGGCGACGGCGAGTGTCGTCGTCGAGTCGAGTCCGCCGCTCAGGAGCACCACCGCCCTGGGGCGTGATTCGGGCGCCATGTCGAGAAAGCTAAGCCATGAGTCCTGCCAAGGAACTGCCACCGATCGGTCCGCTACCGCGGCCTGAGAATCCCGACGAGGCCCGTGAGGTCCTCAGGCGCGAGGCGTTCCCGGCGCCCGACGTCCAGCTGGTGACCCTCGAGGCCACCGAGTTCACCTCCATCTGCCCGCGCACCGGCCAGCCCGACTTCGGTACGGTCACCGTCGAGTACGTGCCCGCGGGGAGGTGCCTCGAGTCCAAGTCCCTCAAGTACTACCTGTGGTCCTACCGTGACGAAGGCGCGTTCTGCGAGACGCTGGCGGGGCGTATCGCGGAGGACGTGGTGTTCGCAATCGAGCCGCGCTTCGTTCGTGTGCAGCTGAGCCAGAACGTGCGCGGCGGCATCGCGATCGTGGCGGTGGCGGAGCGCGGCTCCCGCTAGTTCTTGTACTTCACCGAACACCCGTAGGGCTGCGTCGTCGCCACGCTAACCGCGTCGCCGGCGGTCGCCTCACCGATCGCCGCCACGAGGTAGTTGTGCGCTCCCTCGACGTCGGCCAATCGGGCCGTGGGCCGATCGTCGATCGCCCCGTTGTAGAGCAGGGTTCCCTCCGGGTCGATCAGGATCATCTGGGGTGTCGTCTTGGCGCCGTACAGCCGGCCCACGTCTCCCTCGGGATCCAGCAGCACGGCGTCGGCGGCGCTCCCCTTGTCCTGGGATATCGCGTTCATCTCGGCCGGCTCGTGATAACCCTGCTTGCCGGGCGCCGAAGAGACGATGGCGAGCCAGACCATCCCCTGTTCGGTGTACGTGCGCTGCAGCTGCGGCATGTTGCCGCTGTTGTAGTGCTTGCCGACGTAGGGGCACTCGTAGTTGAGCCACTCCAGCACGACCCACTTACCCTGGTAGTCGCTCAAAGAGTGCTGCTTGCCGTACGTATCGGGCAGTGTGAAGGTCGGTGCCGCCTCGCCGATCTCCCACGCAGCGTCCTGAGCGTGCGCTGTGGTATAGGGCATGTGCAACAACGCCACGGCAGCCAAGCCGCCCAACGCGACGCGCACAAGTCGTCTGGCCATCATGTGTCTCCTTCCTTCGGAATAGACTCGAGTGCCTGCAACAGGATCTCCCTCGTCAGGATCACGGGCAGCACCATGGCACCGTGCTGCTCGCCTCCCGGGTACAGCACGTAGAGCGGAACGCCGCTGCGCCCAAACCTTTCCAGTGCCCGCGTGATCTCCGGGTCGCGGCTCGTCCAGTCAGCTATGAACAGCGCGACATTGCGCTCCAGGAACGCATCCTCCACCTCCGCCGTAGACAATACGACTCGCTCGTTCACCTTGCAGGTGAGACACCAGGCCGCGGTGAAGTCCACGAACACCGGCTGTCCCGCAGCGCGCAGCTGTGCCACGCGAGCGGCCGAGAAGGGCTGCCACAGCTCGTCGGCCGCCGCCGGCTCGCTCCCGATTCCTCTCACGGTCACGACAACCGCCGCAGCAACTCCCAACACGGCGGCGATCCGAGACGCGGCGTAGCGCCGCCCGCCGCGAGGAGCATCGCGCCACCGCCACCAGGCCCAGGTGGCGAAGCCCAGTAGCGTGAGTCCCGCCAGGAGCGCGGTCGACCCGTCCAGCCCGGTCTGCCGTCCGAATACCCAGACGAGCCACACCGACGTGCCGAACAACGGGAAGGCCAACAGCTGCCTCAGGGTCACCATCCACGGCCCGGGTCGGGGCAGGCGAGCGAGCAGGGACGGGGCCAGGGAGAGAGCGAGGTAAGGAGTCGCCATGCCGAGGCCCAGCGTTCCGAACACGAGCAGGGTCGGCAGCGGCGGTTGGGTGAGCGCGAATCCCAGTGCGGCTCCCATCAGGGGGGCGATGCACGGCGTCGCGACCACCGTCGCCAGCACACCGCTGGCAAACGACCCGGTGTAGCCATCCGATGCCCCCAGGAGCCCGCCCAGCCGCGTGAGCGACGTCCCCACGTCGAACGCTCCCATGAGGCTGAGACCCAGCAGGAAGAACAGCGCCGCCATCAGCGCCACGAACAGCGGGGACTGCAGCTGGAATCCCCAACCCAGTGCCGTCCCGCCGGCGCGCAGCACGAGGAGTAGTCCGGCGAGGAACCAGAACGACGCGATCACGCCCGCCGCGAAGGCGAAGCCGTGCGCTCGAATCCGGCCCCGGTCCGCGCCCCCCTGGCTCACGAAACCGAGCACCTTGAGCGACAGGACGGGGAACACGCAGGGCATGAGGTTGAGCAGCATGCCGCCCACGAAAGCGAACAGCAGTGCCGTGAGCAGCGTGAGCGGAGCGCCGGCCACCATGGGTCGCTCGGTCACGGGCACGTCCACCGCCATCGCACGCGCGGCCGCGTCGGTATCCCAAGTGGTCCCCGGCGGCGCTAGCAGTACGCCCTCGAGTCGGGGGAGTGGGCCCTGCAGGTACTCCGACGGCGCCAGCCAGAGCTGATAAGCGCCGCCGTCCTCGGTGAGCGGCTGCGGTGCGGCGTGTGCGAGGACGCCGGAGGCGCCCGGGAAGAAGTAGCTGCCCTGGAAGGTCCCGTCCCATCCGTCGGGCGGGGTGACTGCCAGGACGAACCCGTCCGTCACACGCCATGCTTCGATCTTCCATGAATCCAGTGCAACTGGGAGCCGCGCCCGCGCGCTCGCGATGGCACCGCCCCAGGTGGGGTCGGGGCGTGCGGCGCCATCCACCACGGTCAGAGTGAGGCTGAGGTCGGCGGCGGCCGGCAGGCAGATCTCCTCACAGACCACCCAGTCGGCCCTGGCTTCGAGGGTCACCATCTCGCCGGGCCGCAGCTCGGCGGGGGGGTGAACCTCTACGAGCAGCAGCACCTCGTCGTCGTAGCCGTAGCTGGCCAGCGGCGGGGCCTCGATGCGGCGTGGGTGGGGCCACTGGATCTCCCCGGCCGTAAACCCCTCGGGCAGGGTCCACTCGATGACCGTCTCACCGCCGGCGTCCCCGGGGTTGCGCCAGTAGCTGTGCCACCCGGTGTCCATCGTGAGGCGCAGCGCTACGGTGAAAGCCTCTTCCGGCCGGATTGCCGCCAGCTCTGCCACCAGCTGCGCGTCGCTGTGTGGGCTGGGGTCCTGTTGCCGCTGGGCGGTGAGCGGCGTGCCGGCGAGGCACGCCGCCAGCGCAAGTGCGAGCGAAGCCGTCAGCTGGTGGATTGAAGCTTCCCTTCCAGCTGGGCCAGCATTTCCCCCGTCATCGCCGTCAGGTCGTACGACGGCTGCCAGCCCCACTCGTCGCGTGCAGCGCTGTCGTCAATTGAGCTGGGCCAGGAGTTAGCGATGGATTGCCGCACCGGATCCACCGCGTAGCTGAGCGCGAAGTCGGGAATGTGCTTGCGGATGGCTGCCGCGAGTTCCTCCGGTGTGAAGTTCATCGCAGTGACATTGAAAGCGTTGCGGTGCTCGAGGCGTTCGGGATCGGCCTCCATGACCTCGATGGCCGCCTTGATCGCGTCGGGCATGTACATCATGTCGAGCCGCGTGTCCCCCTGGAGGAAGCAGGCATAGCGCTTGTGCTTTATCGCCTCGTAGAAGATCTCCACCGCGTAATCCGTCGTGCCCCCTCCCGGAGGGGTCACGTGCGAGATGATGCCGGGGTACCGCACCCCCCTCGTGTCCACGCCGAAGCGGGTGTGGTAGTAGTCGCACAGCAGCTCGCCGGCGACCTTGGTGACGCCGTACATCGTGGTAGGCCGCTGTAGCGTGTCCTGCGGTGTGTTGTCCACCGGTGTGCCGGGTCCGAACGCTCCGATCGAGCTCGGTACGAACACCGCGCAGCGGCTCTCCCGCGCCACCTCCAGTATGCGGTACTGACCTCCCATGTTGACGTTCCAGGCCACGTGCGGCCGCTCCTCCGCCACCGCCGAGAGCAGCGCCGCGAGGTGGTAGATCGTATCGATGTCGTACCGCCTCACCGCCTCCCGGATCTGTTCATGGCTGGTGCAGTCCACGTGCTGGAAGGGACCGTCCTGGTCCCGTGCCGACCCCGGCGGCATGCGTATGTCGGACGCCACCACGCAGTCCGCCCCATACCGCTCCCGCAGAGCCGGCACGAGTTCCGACCCGATCTGACCCAATGCCCCGGTGACCAGAATTCGCTCCACTGTCCCTCCCTAAGGCAGCAGCTTCCGTTCCTTCGCCGCGCGTTCCAGCTCCTCGCGAAACGCCGGCTCGGCGATACCGATCAGTGCCTCGGCGCGCTCACGCAGGTTCTTGCCGAACAGGTTGGCCACGCCGTGCTCGGTAACAACGTAGTGGACGTCCGCGCGACTGGTAACCACCCCGGCACCCTGCTTGAGGAACGGTACGATGCGCGACATGTCCCCGCCCTTGGCGGTGGACGGGAGGGCGATGACGGGCCGCCCGCCCTTGGAGTGCGCCGCGCCGCGAATGAAGTCCACCTGGCCGCCGAACCCTGAGTAGATGAACGGTCCTATCGAGTCGGAGCAGACCTGGCCGGTGAGGTCGACTTCGATGGCGGAGTTCACAGCCACCATGTTGTCGTTCTGGCTCACGATCGCGGGGTCGTTCACGTGGCTTACCGGGTGCGCTTCTATGAACGGGTTGTTGTCGAGGTAGTCGTACAGCTCATCGCTGCCGAGCGCGAACGTGATGACGACTTTCCCCGGGTGGAGATTCTTCCGCGCGCCGGTCACGACACCACGCTGGATCGCGCGCATGCCGCCGTCCGAGATCATCTCGGTGTGGATGCCCAGGTCCAGGTCGCCGTCCATCGCCTCGTACACCGAGTCGGGAATTCCGCCGATGCCCATCTGCAGGGTAGCGCCCGGAGTGATCAAGCCGAGCACATGTGCGGCGATCGCCTTCTCCACGTCGGTGGCCGGATTCGGCGTGAGCGTTGGCAGCGGCTCCGTGCACTCCACTATCGAGTCCACCCGGTTGACGTGCAGAAATGTGTCGCCCAGGACGCGCGGCATCCTCTCGTTCACCTGCACTATGACGGTCTTCGCCTTCTGGCACGCCGCTATCGAGGCCAGCGTCTCCACGCCGAGACTCATGAAGCCGTGCTCGTCGGGTGGAGAAGTCTGAACGATCGCCACGTCGAGCTGGACGATTCCCTCGTTGAAGAGACGGGGGATCTGGTGCAGGAAGATCGGCACGTAGTCGGCGCGGCCGTCGTTCACCGCCTTGCGGTCGGCCGGTCCCACGAACAGGGAGTTGTGCCGGAAGTGCCCCTCCATGCCGGGGGCCGACAGGGGATCCTCGCCGATCAACAGCACGTGGTTGAGCTGCACGTCCTGCAGCTCGTCGCGGCGATCGGCCAGTGCGCGCACCAGGGTCTGCGGTATCGCGGCGTTGCCGGCGTAGTACACACGGTCGCCGCTGCGTATGCGTCCCACGGCTTCCGCCGGTGTCTGGAGCTTGGACTTGTAGTCGTCGAGCCAGTTCATGACGCCGCTCCTCCCCCCAACAGCTCGCCGAGCGGCGTCGCGCCGACTTCCATGGCTGCGGCTAGCTCCTCGTGCACCAGGGCGCCTTCGTACATGTACACGCCGGCAGCGAGCCAGGGATCATCGCGCAGCGCGGTGCCCACGCCGTGCTCCATGACGGCCCCGATGTGGGCCACGACTGCGTCCGACAGGGCGCGGGACGCCGTGCGTGCTACGTTGGCCGTCATGTTGGGGACACAGTAGTGCACCACGTCGTGCACTATGTAGGTGGGGTCGTCCAGCGTCGTGGGGCGGCTCGTCTCGGAGCACCCTCCCTGGTCGATCGAGACGTCTATGATCACGCTGCCGGTGCGCATGACCTTGACCATATCCTCGGTGATCAGGTAGGGAGTCCGAGCACCTGGGATCAAGATCGCGCCGATCACGACGTCGGCGATCGCGCTGTACTGCGCCAGTCGCTCGGGAGTGGCTACCTGTGTGACGATCTGGCCGCCCAGCTCGCGGCTGAGCACGCGCAGCTTCTCCAGGTCGGCGTCCAGCACGATCACGTGAGCGCCGATGGCACGCGCGCGGCGTGCCGCGGTGCGTCCTACCGTCCCCGCCCCCAGAATCACGATCGTGGGTGGTGCGATGCCCGGTACGGCACCCAGGAGGATGCCACGCCCCCCGCCCTCGTTCTGCAGGTAGTGCGCCGCGATGTAGACAGCCATCTGGCCTGCCATCTCGCTGAAGGGGATGAGCAGCGGCCGCCGACCATGCGGGTCCTCGATGAGCTCGTACCCGATGATCGTCATCTTCAGCTCCTGCAACCGCTCAATGATGGTGCGGGAGGCCACGGTGAGGTGGTGGAACGCGCCGATCACCGAGCCGGGCTTCAGGTAGTCGAGGTCATCGCTCGACAGGATCCCGACGCGCGCGACGAGGTCGGCGCGCTTGTAGGCCTCCTCGCCGGAATAGACGATGTGGGCACCCGCTGCCTCGTACTCGTGGTCGGAGAAGAGTGCCTCGAGCCCGGCAGCCTGTTCCACGACCACGGTGTGGCCGCGCCGCGTGAGCTGCTTGGCGCCGTAGGGAGTGAGGGCCACGCGATGCTCGTGGCGATGAATCTCGCGGGGAACACCGATTATCATGGTGTCGCTCTCCTTATGTGTATTCGCCGCACCGCAGCGGGCACTTGACCCGCGTGGGCGCTTCAACCGAAGTTGAGGCCCGCTGACCATGCGAGCTGTCACTTTCAAGTTCTCGATTCCTCGTTACGTGCTGGGACGGGCTCTGGGCGGCTTCACCGAGAGCGCCGTGTTCGGCCGGATGAGCGGTGTGCGCCTGGCGGATGTGCCGGCTCCCGACCTTCCAGGGGAGCGCTGGATCGGCGCCGAAGTGATCGCCGGCGGCATCTGCGGCACCGACCTGGGAACCCTCACTTTCAATACCAGCCCGCTCATGGAGCCGTTCGCCTCGTTCCCCTGCGTACTGGGGCACGAGGTCCTGGCACGCGTCACCGACGTGGGCCCGGGGGTCACGCGCGTGCAACCGGGGCAACGTATCGTGCTGGATCCCATCGTGTCCTGCACGGTTCGTGGATTCCCCGACGACGAGTTGTGTGCGGCGTGCGCCGCCGGCATTCCGGGAGCGTGCGCCCGCGGCGGCGAGGCCGGGCCACAGCAGATCGGCGGCCGTGCGCTGGCGCGCGGACTCTCGCTGGGGTACCACCGTGACCTCCCCGGCGGGTGGGGCGAGCGGCTCATCGCTCACGAGTCGCAGGTCTACCCGGTGGATGACGCGCTGGATGACAGTACCGCCGTCCTGATGGAACCGCTGTCGGTAGCCGTGCATGCCGTGGTGCGCACGCTCACCGATGCAGCAGACCGCGTACTGGTGATCGGAAGTGGGCCCATTGCGTTCGCCGCCATCTGGGCGCTCCGTGCGCTCGGCTTCGATGGGGAGATCGTGGCACAGGCGAAGCGGCCCCGCGAGCGTGACCTGGCCGAGATGCTCGGCGCCACGCAGACCGTTACTCCGGGGGACAGCGCAAGGGGCGCGCTGCTCCAGACCGGCGCGGCCGCCTACCGGCCGCCGGTGGGGCCCGAAGTGTACGCCGGAGGTGGGTTTCCTCTCATCTATGACTGCGTGGGGAACCGCCAGACGCTCGACCAGGCGCTGCGCTTCGCGGCGCCACGCGGCAAGCTGGTGCTGCTCGGGTGCGCGGGAGCACGCAAGCTGGACCTCACGATGGTATGGGCCAGGGAAGTGACGATTCGAGGAGTGCTGGGGTACGGCCGGGAGCGGTGGGAAGGCGAAACGCTCCACACTTACGAGTTGACGCAGCGCCTGCTGCTGGCCAGCGATGCATCCCTGGCCGACCTGGTGACCCACACCTACCCCCTGCACCAGTACCGCGGCGCCCTCGCCGCCGCCCGCAATCGCGGCAAGAGCGGTGCGGTGAAGGTGCTCCTCACGCCGTAGCTGCCGACCTCGCTTCGTGGTACGCCGCCGCGCCGTGGTCGAACGCGGCCTCGTTCAGTTCCAACAGCGCGCAGTCCTTCTTGAGCGCGTCGCGCATCGCGGCTACGAAGCTCTCCCGGGGGAAGAGCTCGGTGGCCGCCTGGAGTGCGCCGAGCGCCACCACGTTTTTTACCAGGGTCTTGCCCAGTTGCGCCGCGATCTGCGTGCATGGAATCCCCGTCATCTGGACGCTCGAGTCCAGTTCGGGAGGCTGCGGCACGATGGAGCTGTCGTAGATCACGATCCCGCCCGGCTCCACCAGAGGCCCGAACTTCTCGAGGCTGGGCGGGTTGAACGCCACGAGCACGTGTGGCGCCGGCGACGCCGGCGACAATACCTCCTGGGTGGCCACGTGTACGTCGGCATACGACGTACCTCCGCGGGACTCCGGACCGTAGCTGGGAATGTGGGTCGCGTCGAATCCTTCGTTGATGGCGGTGCGCACCGTGAGCACCGCGATCGTCTGCGCGCCGTCGCCGCCGGTGCCCGCGAACTTGATCGCCACGTCGTTGTCGTGAATGTGGGACGGAAATCCCGCGCCGAAGCGTTGCGGCTGGTCGGTGGCGCCGCCGATTGTGCGCGCGATCTCGTCGGGGTCGAAGCTGGGCACGCCCGGATCGAACCACGGCTCCACCACTTCGTCCTTCTTCACTCCCAGCGGGAACACCGGAACCATCTGCTCCTTGACCCACTGTTCCGCCTCGGACGGAGTGATGTGCAGATGGGTCGGGCACTCGGAGAGCACCTCCACGAACGACAGGCCCCGGTTCTCGACCTGTAGCTGCAACGCCTTCCTGATGGCCTTCTTGGCCCGGGTGCGCTGCTTGTTGTCATACAGGGCGACCCGCTCCACGTAGATCGGAGCGTCCATCTGCGCCACGGTCTCGGCCATGCGCATCGGCTCGCCCGTGATCCGGGCGCGTCCGGTGGGCGTCGTTGTTGTGCGCTGGTTCCGCAGCGTGGTCGGAGCCATCTGCCCGCCGGTCATGCCGTAGATCGCGTTGTTCACGAAGATGAACGTCATGGGCAGGCCCATCGACGTGGCCTGCATGATCTCGGCGAGGCCGATTGACGCGAGGTCGCCGTCACCCTGGTAGCACACCACGATCGAGTCGGGGTTGGCCACCTTGTGCCCCAGGCCGACGGCGGGCGCCCGGCCGTGCGCTGCCTGCGTGTTTCCCACGTCGAGGTAGTAGTACATGAACACCGCACATCCGACGGGCGAGACGGCGACGGTGCGATCTTGCACGTCCAGCTCGTCAATCGCCTCGGCCATGTACTTGTGAATCAGGCCGTGGCCGCACCCCGGGCAGTAGTGCGTGGAGAGGCCCTTGAGCCCTTCCTGGGCGTGGCGCTCGAAGCGTCCGTAGAACACGCTATCCATGGTCCGCCTCCACGAGGGCTGCGATGTAGTCGACTATCTCTCGCTGTTGGGGGAGCACCCCGCCGTAGTGCTGTATGCGATGAATTTCCGGCGGGGACGTGACGCCTGCGTGGCTCAGCGCCAGCCGGAGTTCGTCCTCCAACTGGCCTGCGCCCGCCTCCACCACGATGAGACCGCGTTTCCCGTCGAGCAGCGGCAGCAGCGCGTCGATCGGGAAGGGCCACAGCGTGATGGGCCGGAACAGGCCGATCTTGTGACCGCGTTCGCGCAGCGCCTGCACCGAGCCCTTCGCCATGCGGGCCGGCGTGTTGCAGGCGATCACCAGCCACTCCGCGTCGTCGCACTGGAAGCACTCCGAGCGCTGCTCCTTATCCGTCATGCGGCGGTACTTGTCGTTCAGGTGGAGGTTGTGCTTCTCCAGCTCGGGCTCGTTCAGCAAGATCGACGTGTGCAGGTTGCGGCGGTGCGCAGCATCCCCGTGCACGGCCCATGGAGGCAAGCCCGGGCGCACCAGGTACTCGGGAAGGGAGACGCGGCCGGTCACCTGCCCGAGGTATCCGTCACCGACAACGACGACGGGATTACGGTACTCGAACGCCAGGTCGAACGCCTGCATCGTGAGGTCGAGCATCTCCTGCGGGTTCGACGGAGCGAGAACCAGCGCGTGAGTGTTGCCGTGGCCCAGCCCGCGGCACACCAGCTTGATGTCTCCCTGCTCGGGTCCGATGTTGCCCAGCCCGGGGCCGCCGCGCATCACGTTGATGAACACTCCGGGGATCTCGGCGCCGATCATGTACGAGATCCCTTCCAGCATGAGGCTGAAGCCCGGTGACGACGTGAAGGTCATGCACCGCAGTCCCGCGCCCCCGCAGCCGTAGATCATGTTGGCCGTCGCCACCTCGCTCACCGCCTGCACGAAGATGCCGTTCAGCTGTGGCAGCAGCTTCGCCATCAGCTCCGCCCCCTCCGTGGACGGTGTTATCGGATAGCCGAAGAAGTGGCGGCAGCCTGCCAGCAGGGCCCCGATGGCTGCCGCATGGTTGCCCTTGAGGACCAGCGGCTCGAGCTTCGGCAGCGGCACGCGCTCGTCCGGGATTGCGTCGGGTTGCGGAGCCTTCTCCCGCGGGCCGAAGAAGGAGAACGGATCGCTCACCACAATGTCGATCCCCTCCGCCTCCGGGGGAGTCGCCATGAGTCCGTACGGCTCGGGGCAGGCGCTGTAGCACAACCCGCATCCGTTGCACACCTCGAGGTCCACGGTGATCGGCGTGAACCCGGTCATCGGGTCGATCTCCGTTCCCAGCTCGATGCAGTGCTTGGGGCAGGCGTCAATGCAGCGACCGCACGCCTTGCACATCTGTGGAAAGAGGAATGGCTTGGGTCTGATCTTGGCCTTGGCCGTCACCATCATGAAGCCTCCGTCAAACGTAGCCGGCTGCCACAATATGTCTCAAACAGCCGGAGCGCGCGGTCTGCAGTGCGGAAAGTGGGCACGCCGTCGTCCTCCAGTTGTGTCGCCATTACGTCGTAGTGCGCTCCCCCGTCCACCACGGCGACCCACGCCTTGTCGCTCTCCCGGAAGCGCGCGCCCAACCGGCTGGCGATCGACCGTGCGTCGCGCACATCCTCGTCGTGGTCCTCCCCGCTCGGCAGCGTCCGCAGCGCACCGGTCAGCGGCACGCAGCCCACCACGCCCACGTCCACGCCTGCGTCGTCCAGCACGGCACGGACCGCTGCCTCGTAGGGCGCGTCGTCCATGATCGGCGTGAGATCCACGGGGTTCGCCACGCTCACCACGGCCTCCAGCCGGCGACTCTCGAGCAGGTCCGCCAGGCGGCTGGAGGTCTCGTCACCGAACGAGCCCAAGCGGAAGCGACCCAGGTTGTCTGCAATGGCCACGCATTCGAAGCCGGCGTTGGATAGGGCTCCCAGCCGCCAGCCACAGACCTGCTTGCCGCGCAGCATTACACACAGCCGGATCAGGTCCTCGAAGTCGGCCAGCGTGTCGGCGACCAGGACCCCCACGCTCTCGGCGAGTTCGCGGGTCACGACGTAGTCGCCGGCGATCGCGGCAGTGTGCGACGCCGAGGCGCGGGTCCCGGCCGGCGTGCGGCCTCCCCGGTACAGCACGACCGTGCGGCCGCTGGCGGTGATCTCGGCCGCCGCCTCGAGCCAGCGCCGCCCGTCCAGCGCGCGGAATCCTTCGACGTAGCAGGCGATCACTTCGATGTCGGCGTCGTGCTTCAGGTACGTGAGGTAATCCCCGACCGTCAGGTCCGTCTGGTTCCCCACCGAGATCACGTAGCGGGGATTCAGGCGGGTCAGCTTGCTCGACTTCGCCACTGCGAGCGCGCCGCTCTGCGACACGATCGCCACGGGTCCGGCCGGCCCCGCAGGCCAGCGCAGCTTGTGCTCGGGGATGAACATGGTGTCATAACCACCGGGCACGGAACGCACGCCGAGGCAGTTGCCGCCGTTCACAACGGGGCCCTGCCATTCAGTCCGTCGCGCCGCACGCAGCGTGTCGCGCATGCGGCGCTCGAGCTCCTCGCTGCCGGCCCGCTCCCCCAGTCCGCCGGTAATCACTATTACGCTCTCCGCTGCCCGGTGCCGAACGATCTGCTCCAGGGTCTCGGGCGTCTGAGCGGCGGCCACGCCGAGCACCAGGACGTCGGCCGGCTCCGGCAGGGAGGCGATGTCGGGCACGCAGCGCACGCCGTCGATGCGGTCGGTGCCGGGCTTCACCACGGCGATACGATCGTGCGGGAACCCCTCGCGCAGCAGGTTCCGCAGGATGATGCGCCCCGGGTTGATCGCGTCGGATACACCGATGAGGGCTATGCGCTCGGGCTCGAGCAGGGAGTGCAGCTTGTGGATCGGCCGGTCAGGCTGTTGTCTCGCCGCCGGGTCCCGCAGCGTGGCCAGGACGTCGAGTGCCGTGGGACCTCGTTCGGTCGTCACCAGCGGGTTGATCTCGAACTCGCTCAGCGAGTGGGCCACAGGGCTGGCGGCGAAGTCGAGCAGCCGCTGTAGCAGACCTGCGAGGTCGGCGAGCGGCATGCGACGCGGCGCGCCCCGAACCTCACCCGTGACCAGGCTGGTGATCGTCTTGCCCTCGATCAGCTGCGGGATGAGCTCGGGCCGAGTCAACCCCGGTGCGAGCACAACGATTCCGCGTCCGCCGCCCAACTCGCGGGAAAGGAACTCCGTGAGCACTCCGCCGGGCCCGAGCGTCACGACCGGGCCGAAGTCGTCCGTCCAGCGCAGGCCCAGCAGCAGCTGCGCGCCCGGGGCATCGCTGTGTGGCATGTGCTCGCTGACCGTGTACCCCATAACCGGAGCCGGGGCGACGCGGTCCGCAATTGCTTCGATGGCACGCTCCACAGCGGCCCGCTGGTTGGGCACGAACACGACGGCTCCCACGTCGGCTTTATGCATGACTTGTGGGGAGACGACCTTCACTGCGAGCCGATCCGACGGGATAGAGGCGAGATCGGCGTCCTGGAGGTCCTGCGGGGAGCGGAGATAGGTGTGGGTCGGAACGGCAACGCCGAGCGCCCGAACCAGGGCGAAGCCCTCAGGGTCGAGCAGGGTGTCCCGTCCGTCGGCGCGGGCGCCCGCGATTACCTCCGCGGCGCCGCCATCTATGACCGCACGCACCAGGTTACCTCCCGCCCGGCCCAGCGGCCGGGGGTTGAACTGGGCGATCCAGACGACCGGCCTTGATGCCCCGGAAACTTGCCGGGGGGCCGGTAATCCCGTCATTAAAGTTGATTAAAGCGTTCTTAGAAGGGTACTTGGGGCCCGTAGTGAGCCCGCCGACCGGGCTCTGGCATGGTCGGCGGGGCGCGTCCCCGGGGACTAACGACCGCTAGGCCTGCGGGCGGCGCCCGTGCTCCGACGAGCGCCAGCCCGCTTCTCCTATGTGCCGGCTTGGGATGCCAGCGAACCCGAGCCACCCGGCGGAGGTTGCAGGGTGACGGACGGCCCCTGGGGCGCACCCGCGCGGGCGCCCGGGTTCGCCACCGCCTACGTTTGCTGGGCGGCGTTACCACTGTCGCTAGCTCGAGGGCGCGCCGCAGCACGGCCATGAAGGCCGCGACGCATCGGGGATCGAACTGGGAACCGGCCCCCGCCTCGAGCTCGGCCACCACGTCTGCCAGGTCGAGAGGCGAGCGATACGGCCGCTGGCTGGTCATGGCGTCGAACGAGTCGGCCACGGCCACTATGCGTGCGGCCAGGGGGATCTGCTCGCCCCGCAGCTCGTCCGGGAACCCGCGCCCGTCGAACCGCTCGTGGTGCCAGCGTACCACGGCGAGCACGGTGGGTCGGTCGTGCAGCAGGGGGCGCAGGATCTGCTCGCCGATCACCGGATGTTGCTTGAGGCGAGCGTACTCCTCTTCATCGAGCGGGCCGGCCTTGCCCAGGACGTCGTCGGGGATCCCGATCTTCCCGACATCGTGGAGCTGGCCCGCCAGCCGCAGGTCGCACAGCTCGCTGCTGGAAAGCCCCATCTCACGGCCGATGGCCTCGCCGAAGGCACTGACCCGTTTGGAGTGCCTTCGGGTATAGGCGTCTTTGGCACCAAGCGCCTCGCCCACCGCCAACAGGGCATCCACGAACAGGCGGCCGGCCGGATCGGCGTCGGTTGCGTGGTAGGGATCGCCGGACGGTCCATCCGGAAGCCGCGGGGGGGCACTTGGAACGGTATGCACCAGCCCGCCGCTGAGGCCCCGGCCCGTGTTGGCACGGTGCGGCCCAGGGGTGACGCTGACCACAGCATCTGCGGCGATCTGGCTTACACTGCTCAAGTGAAGGTCTCCGGTTTCTGGGTTGGCCGGCCGGGAGGGTCCGGCGGCCGAGACCCTAGTCATGCAACTGCGGGGCCAAACCACTGCGCCCTCGTAAGCTCTTGTTATGTAATGAGTTACAGGAGAGACCGGGGATGGAAGGGGTGGTACGGTTTGCGCGTGGTGGTACAAAACGTACCAGTTGAGGCGACGTGACAACTCCTGCTGGCACCAGGACTTGGAGAAAGCGTGTTTCCGGCAAGGCGCCGACCGGCGACGGATCGGTGCCCGAGGCCGGCGTGTTGGTCATCCAGCTCTCGGACTCGTTCGCCGAGCTGTGGGACCATCTGGGCGAGGACCTGGCAGTGCCGGTGCGCCAGGCGGCGGCAGGTGATGTGACGGGGGTGGGGCCGGAAGTGGCGGTCGTGGTCCTCGCCGCGGGCGGTGCCGAGCGTGAGGCGTTGGAGTGGCTCGACGGCCATGAGCCCCCGGCAGCGGTGCCGGTGCTGGCAGTGGGAGCCGATCCGGGGCGCCGCATCGCTGCAATGCTGGTGGCGCACGGGGCCAGCGACTACTTCGCTCTGCCCGAAGACGTCGAGATCCTGAGGAACGCTGTCGCTGCAGCCGCACAGCGGCACCAGGAGGCGCTGCGCCGGGCCGCTACCGGGGTGGATGACGCGCTGGTTGGGGCGTTCAGCGACATCGTGGGCGAGAGCCCCGCCATCAAGACCGTGCTCGCCCGGGCGGCTCGGGTGCTGCCCCACCCCGACGCCACGGCGATCGTCGTCGGCGAAACAGGAACCGGCAAAGAGGTCCTGGCTCGGGGGATCCATAAGGGTGGGCCGCGGCGCGGTGCCCCGTTCGTGGCGGTCAATTGCTCGGCGCTCCCCGAGAACCTGGTCGAGTCGGAGCTCTTCGGCCACGAGCGTGGGGCGTTCACCGACGCCCACGCTGCCAAGCCGGGCCTGTTCGAAGTGGCCGAGGGCGGCACACTGTTCCTGGACGAGATCGGCACGCTGGCGGTCGATCTCCAGGCCAAGCTGCTGCGGGTACTGGAGGACCGGCAGGTGCGGCGGGTGGGGGGCACCAAGTGGCGGCCGGTCAATGTCCGCATCATCGCCGCCACCAACGACGATCTGGAAGGTGCGGTGAAGAACGGATCGTTCCGGCGCGACCTCTATTTCCGGCTGAGCGTGATCACTCTGACGCTGCCGCCGCTCAGGAAGCGAGGCGACGACGCCCTGCTCATCGCGGAAGAGCTGCTGCAGCGCATGGCGCACCAGCATGGGCTCCCAGTGCCGCCGCTGTCACAGGAATCACGCAAGGCGATTGGGTCGCACCACTGGCCGGGCAACGTGCGCGAGCTGAAGAACGCCGTGGAGCGTGCCCTGCTGCTGTCCGAGCCGGGCGAGCTGGACACTGACGAGTTGGTCCCGCGCCTGGCGGCCGAGACGGAGAGCGGTGGCCCACTGCCGTTTCCCGCCCGACTGGACGACATCACCGCGGCGGCCGCCCGGGCCACGCTCGAAGGATGCGGCGGCAATCGCAGCGAAGCCGCCCGGCGCTTGGGGATCTCGCGGCGCCGGCTGCGCCGCCTGCTGGATCTCAACAACGACGACGAGGACTGATCGGCTGGCACGCTTCGCCCCGGCCTGGTTCAAACCGCCCCAGTAGCCGCCTTACTCAGCACGCCCGCAACCATCTGTGGTATCTGTAGTTACACGGTTTGTGAGCTGAGGCACACTCTCTGCATCCCCCCACAGTGAGAAGCCCGACTGCCGACCCTGCGCCCGGGGCGGTGATGGGACTCGTTGACCCGAACGCAACGAAGGGGAACAGGGAGGACGCCATGTCTCGACGGACGATGACAGTCCTGCTGGCCGCGGCACTCGCCGCTGCGGCCTGCGAGGACGCCACCGGACCGCCGACCGAACGCGACGCCGCCCAAGCGGCCGTGCCCGACGGAGCCCTGCACGGCCTGCAATGGGTGGATACCGAGGCCCCACGTGAGTTCACGATCGTAGCGCTGCCGGATGATGAAGGACCGGCGGACGCGGTGGACGTCGTGATAGCTGAGGCCACAGCATCGGACGGCCAAGTACTGCTGGACCGCTACCAGGTGAGCTTCTGGGCCACCAGGGGCAGGTCCAGGTCGGTTCAGATCAATTACAGGGACGACCGTGGCGTCCGGCCGTTCCTGCGTTTCTCAGTTCCCCGCAATGCACTCCTGCGCCGCCCCGACGGAAGCCGGATAGGACGGGGCGAGTCCGTGCTGATCACGGTCACCGTCGATGACACGCGTATCGCGGCGCAGTTCGAGCCCTCGGGGCTGCAATTCAACCGGCGGAGCCCGGCATGGCTGCGCATGTGGTACAGCGGAGCCCATCCGGACTACAACGGCGACGGGGTGGTGGACGAGCTGGATCAGGAGATCGAGCAGCACCGCCTCGGCATGTGGTGGCAGGATGAGCCAGGCGAGCCCTGGTACCTCTTGCCGACCCGGCATTCACTCAACGGGAAGTGGTTTGCGGCAGCGTTGTACCACTTCTCCGGCGGCGAAGTCTCGCAATAGCCATGGACGTGCGCGAGTCACTGCTGATGCTGAACAAGGTGCAGGACCTTGCCGAGACGGGGCAGCACTCAGGGGTGCTGGAGTACCTGGGTGGGCGGCCCCGGGACGAAGTCGAGCGCTCCCCGACGTTGGCGCTGCTGTACGGCATTGCCTTCTCGCGCCAGGGACAGGACGTGGAAGGCGACCGGTGGAAGGAGTTGGCGCTGGGGCTGGCTCGGGAGCGTGGCGATCGGGCGGTGGAGGCCCACGCCCTCAACTCCCTGGGGGCTGCGCACCTCGAGTGTGGGCGCATCGACCAGGCGGCCAGCCGCTTCATGGAGGCGATGGCCCTGGCCAAGCGCGAGGGCGATCATGCCACAGTGGGTCGCGCCTGCAACAACCTCGGGCTGGTCGCCTACTACCGCGGCGATTACGGCAGGGCCGTCGGCTCGTACACCATGGCCCTCGCGGCCTTCCAGCAGGCCAACAAGCGGGCCGGCGTCGCCCAGGTACTGCACAACCTGGCCATGACGTACAGGGACCAGGGTGACTTGAGCAAGGCCCTCGAAACGGCCGACGCTGCGGTGGCCGAGGCCGAGGCCTCCGGGAACATCCGTCTCGGCGCTTCCACGCGCGGGGGGCGCGCCGAGATCAGGCTGATGGCTGGAGAAGCCAAGGTGGCGCGGCGCGAGGTCGAGCGCGCGCTGGAGACCGAGCGCGAGCTGGGGGACGTGGTGGGCGAGGCCCAGGACATGCGGGTATTGGCCGGAGCGCTCGCTGCGGTAGGGGAGGAGGGACAGGCCGAGGAGATGCTGCTCGAGGTCATCGCCAAGGCAGAGGAGCATACCCGCCCGGTGCTCGCCGCGGAGGCCGAGCGCGATCTCGCTCGCGTGCTGCACACCCAGGGGCGCGGCAGCGAGGCGCTGGAGCTCGCGCGCAAGGCGCGAGTGCGGTTCCTCGAGCTCGGCGCGGAGGCCGAAGTAGCCAAGCTGGACAAGTTCCTGGCCGGCTGAGGCCGGCAGGGTGAGCGCCGCCTCCATCCTGCGGCGCTCTGTCGATCGTCAAGACGCTTCTCACCCACACAATCCGGGCCATTCCGCTTCGGGCGTACCCCCTGCAATATTTCCCCGGCGAGGGTAATGTTCCGTGCGTTCGGCGTGCGAACAGACAAACCGGGGGAGTGCGATTTCATGGTGCAGCGCGTGGTCATTCTGGGGGCAGCGGGGCGGGATTTTCACAACTTCAACGTCTACTTCCGGGACAATCCGGACTACCAGGTCGTGGCGTTCACCGCCACCCAGATTCCGGATATCGAGGGGCGGCGCTACCCCCCTGAGCTCGCCGGACCGCGGTATCCCGACGGCATTCCCATTGAGGCGGAGGAGGAGCTCGACCGGCTGATCGAAGAGCAGCATGTGGACGTGGCCGTGTTCAGCTACAGCGACGTGACCCACGAACACGTGATGCACGTGGGGTCGCAGGCGATTGCGGCAGGCGCCAGCTACCTGCTGCTGGGGGCGCGCCAGACGATGCTGGAGTCGAAGGTCCCGGTCGTGGCGGTGTGCGCAGCTCGCACTGGTGCAGGCAAGAGCCAGACCAGCCGGCGAGTGGCGGCGATTCTGCGGGAGCGCGGCAAGCGGGTGGTGGTGGTGCGCCACCCCATGCCGTACGGGGACCTGACCAGGCAAGCGGTGCAACGCTTCGCCACGTACGCGGACCTCGACGCGCACGACGTGACCATTGAGGAGCGTGAGGAGTACGAGCCTCACTTGAGCGCCGGCAGCGTCGTTTATGCGGGCGTGGACTACGAGCGGATCCTGCGGCAGGCGGAGCGGGAGGCCGACATCGTGATCTGGGACGGCGGCAACAACGACATGCCGTTCTACTCGCCCGACCTGTTCATAGTGGTGGTGGATCCCCTGCGGCCCGACCATGCGCTACGCTACCACCCGGGAGAAACCAACGTCCGCATGGCCGATGTCGTTGTGGTCAACAAGATCGGGACGGCAGCGCTGGAGGACGTGGAGACGGCGCGGAGCATCACGGCCGAACTGAATTCCTCGGCTGTCGTGATCGAGGCCGCGAGCCCCATCTTCGTGGATGACGGCGACGCCATCCGCGGCAAGTCGGTTCTGGTGGTCGAGGATGGGCCCACACTGACCCACGGTGAGATGGCCTACGGAGCCGGGTGGGTGGCTGCGCGGCGCTACGGTGCGGCGGCGATCGTGGACCCGAGGCCGTTCGCGGTGGGCTCGATTCGCGACACGTTCGCCAAGTATCCCACCACGGGCGACGTCCTGCCCGCCATGGGCTACGGTGATGCGCAGATGGCAGAGCTTGCCCAGACGATTCGCAACGCCGACGCTGACTTGGTGCTCATTGCCACCCCCATCGATCTGCGGCGACTCATCGACATCGACAAGCCGGCTCTGCGGGTGCACTACGAGCTGCAGGAGATCGGAGATCCCACGCTGGACCACGTGTTGACCCAGTTTCTCCAGGGCGTCGGGGCGGCGGATCTGCGGGAGAGCGCAGCCTCCTAGGGAAGGCGGCAGCCGTGACGGGTGCGAAGGGAACGATCGCCATCCTGACGGGCGGCGGTGACGTGCCGGGACTCAACCCGGCCATTCGCGCCGTGACGATTCGTGCGTTGCGCGAGGGCTACCGGGTGCTCGGCATCCGCCGTGGTTGGGCGGGTCTGGTGGACCTGGTACCCGAGCCGGATGCCGACAACGCCGATCACGTGCAGCTGCTCACAGAAGACATCGTGAATCGGGCGGGGCGAACCGGGGGGACCTTTCTGCACACATCCCGCACGCGCCCCAGCAAGCTCCCCAAGCCGTTGGTGCCCGACCGCCTGCGGGATCGTTACACAGAAGAGGTGAACGATCTCACCCCCGACGTGCTCAAGCACCTGGAGTTCCTGGGGGTGGACTACCTCATCCCGATCGGCGGTGACGACACGTTGAGCTACGCGCAACGCCTGCACGAGCAGGGAGTGAAGGTCGTCGCTGTGCCGAAGACGATGGACAACGACGTGCCGGGAACCGACTACTGCATCGGCTTCAGCACGTGCGTGACCCGAACCATCGAGTTGACCCACCAGCTGCGCACTACTGCCGGCTCACACGAGCGCTTCCTGGTCATCGAGGTGTTCGGACGCTACGCTGGCTACACGGCGCTGCTACCGACCATGGCGGGTGCGGCCGACCGCTGCGTGATCCCCGAGCACCCCTTCGACATGGAGCAGTTGTGCGACCTCCTCAGCTACGACCGGAACCGGAACCCGAGTCGCTACGCCGTCGTGCTGGTCTCGGAGGGGGCGCGCATGACCGGGGGCGGCGCGATGACGTTCGAGGGCGAGGAGCAGGATCAGTACGGACACAGGAAGCTGGGCGGCGTGGGCGACCGGGTTGCGACCCTGCTCAAGGTCTGTTCGCCCAAGCACAACGAGGGCCGCCGCGTGAACATCGTGAGCCAGCGGCTGGGCTACCTGGTGCGCTGCGGCGATCCCGATGCGCTCGACTCGATCGTGCCGATGGCGTTCGGCAACCTGGCGCTGGATCTGGTGCTGCAGGGTACCTCCGGTCGCCTGGTGAGCCTGCGCAACGGGGTGTACGACAGTGTCCCGATTGACGTGGTGACGGGCCGCAAGAAGCAGATAGACGTCCAGAAGTACTACAACACCGATCGCCTGCGGCCGCGCTACAAGACGCTGCTGCGACAGCCACTCTTCATCATGACGAGCGATGTCTGATTCCCTGAGAACCGAAGTCCAAGAGCTCTGGCCGGAGCTCGAGTGGATCGAGAACGCCGAGCTCCGCCGGCAGGTCACCGACACGTGGGTCAAGGCGTTCGAGCGCAGCCCGCTCGCGCCGGAGGATCTGCACCAGATTCCGTTCACGCTGTTGGTGCCCAACTGTCCGGCCACCTTCATGGAGCACAAGCGCTGCGTCGTGCACATCGCACGGGAAGGGGCTCGGGCGATGCAGCAGTTCCTGGGTCGGGCGCTCACCATCGACATGGACACGGTGATCGCCGGTGCCATACTGGCCGACGTCGGCAAGCTGCTGGAGTATGAGAAGGAAGGTGGGGTGACGCGGCAGAGCGCTCGCGGCAAGGCGCTGCGCCACCCCTTCACGGGCGTGGCACTGGCGCTGGAGTGCGGCGTGCCCGACGCGGCGTGCCACTGTATCGCGGCGCACGCGGCCGAGGGGGACCTGGTCAAGCGCAGCACCGAGGCGACCATCGTCCACCACGCCGACTTCATGAGTTTTCTGCCGTTCAAGAACCTGGGCTAGGGAGCGTCACGGAATGTCGGATACGATCACTGCGACAATGGCCCGCTGGGCCACCAAGCTTGCGTATGGAGATCTGGGTGAGCGGGCCATCCACGAGGCGAAGCGCTACCTGCTGGACTCGCTGGGGTGCGCGTTCGGGGGATACCTGCAGGAGGACGCCGAGATTGCGCTGGGTGTGCTGGATGAGATCGGTGGTGAGGGACCCGCCACGGTCATCGGGTCGGGCAACAAGACCGACCCCGTTTCGGCATCCCTGGCCAACGCGCTGATGGTCAGGGTGATGGACTACAACGACATCTACTGGCAGCAGGACCCATCACACCCGTCCGACATCATCCCTGCGGCCATGGCCTGCGGCGAGCGGGCGCGTGGCGACGGCAAAGAGCTGATCGTGGGCATCGTGCTGGGCCACGAGTTCGAGATGCGGTTGTGCGAGGCGGCGTTCCCGGGCATTCGCGAGCGGGGTTGGCATCATGCCACGCTCACGGCGTTCGCGGCGCCCATCGTCGCGGCACGCATGCTCGGTCTTTCGTGGGAGCAGTGCCAGCACGCCATCGGGATCTCGGCCTCGCGGCACGCCACGCTGGGGGCCGTGACCGCCGGGAAGCTCACCATGATGAAGAACACGGTGGATCCCATGGCGACCCAGAGCGGGGTGCTTGCCGCTCTGCTTGCCGAGCGGGGGTACTCGGGGCCCGAGCACGTGATCGACGGCAAGGAAGGGCTGGCGCATTGCTTCGGTCCTGAGTGGAAGCTCGAGGTGCTGGTGGACGGGCTGGGCGAGTCGTGGCGCATCGAGCGCTGCGGCATGAAGGCGTTCCCCACCGAGGCGCTCACGCACGCCCCGATCTCCGCGGTGCTCGACATCGTGCGCGGGCACGACCTAGCGCCGGACGACGTGAAGCGGGTGCACATCCGCTCGCTCGCACGTGCGGCTGACATCCTGGCCGATCCCTCCAAGTACGATCCACGGACCAAGGAGACGGCGGACCACAGCCTGCCGTACGTGATCGCCGCGGCCATCGTGGATCGCCAGGTGACGCCGGCGCAGTTCGAGCAGAAGCGGATCATGGATGACACCATTCGGGCCCAACTCGACAAGGTCGAGGTCGTGGCTGATCCGGAGATCGAGAGGGTATTTCCCGAGCTGCAGCGGGTGAGTGTCACGATCGAGACCAGCGGCGGGGCGAACCACACCAAGGAGTTGGACTATCCCAAGGGCGATCCCCGCAACCCGCTGACCGATGAAGAGGTCGAGGCCAAGTTCGACGCCCTCGCTGACCCGGTGCTCACCGAGGGGCGCCGGCAGCAGCTGAAGGAGGCCGTGTGGAGCCTGGAGAAGCTCGGCTCGATAAGCGAGCTGATGGCGCTCTGCGCCGCGGACCGCTAATGGGTCAGACGGTCGTCGAGAAGATCGCGCAAGCACACCTCGCCGAGGGACCCGACCGGCCGCTCAGGACGGGCGACGTCGTCTCGCTCCGCCCGCGCCACGTCATGACGCACGACAACACCGCTGCGGTCATGAAGAAGTTCGAGGCCATCGGCGCTGCGCAGATCCACGACCACGGGCAGCCCGTGTTCACGCTGGATCACGACATCCAGAACACCTCCGAGAGCAACCTGGGCAAGTACCGTGACATCGAGACGTTCGCCGAGCGGCACGGGGTGGACTTCTATCCGGCTGGGATGGGCATCGGACACCAGATCATGGTGGCGCACGGCTATGTGGTTCCCGGCTCTCTGGTTGTGGCGTCCGACTCTCACTCGAACATGTATGGAGCCCTCGGTGCACTGGGCACGCCGGTCGTGCGGACCGATGCCGCCGCCATATGGGCGACCGGAGAGTTCTGGTGGCAGATTCCCCGCACCGTGCAGGTCGTGCTGCACGGGGCCCTGCGCGACGGAGCCACGGGCAAGGACGTAATCGTCACGCTGTGTGGCTTGTACAATCAGGGAGAGGTGCTCAACGCGGTGGTAGAGTTTGGTGGGCCCGGCGTGACCAGTCTCGGCATGGACGCCCGCATGAGCATCTCCAACATGACCACCGAGTGGGGCGCGCTGGTCGGTTGGTTCCCGGTGGACGACGTCACGCTGCGTTATCTGTCGCAGCGCAAGGAGCTGCTGGGCGACGCGCTCGGCGGCCGCTACGCCGATGCCGAGCTGAGGCAGTGGGCGAGCGATCCGCTGGGACCCGACCCCGATGCGGCATATGCGGCTCGCATCGATCTGGATCTCGCGCAGGTCAGCCCTCACGTCTCCGGTCCCGACAGCGTGCAGGTGATGCGCTCCGTGGCCGACATCGAGCGTGACAAGATCGCCATCCAGAAGGCCTACCTCGTTTCCTGCGTCAACAGCCGCCTGGAGGATCTCGAGGCCGCAGCCCGCGTGCTGGGTGACAAGAAGGTGGCCCAGGGCGTGGAGCTCTACGTGGCGGCTGCCAGCAAGGAAGTGCAGCAGGATGCGGAGGCGGCCGGTGCGTGGAGCCGGATGATAGAGGCCGGCGCACGTCCCCTGCCACCGGGCTGCGGACCGTGCATCGGGCTGGGCGCAGGGTTGCTGGAGCCGGGCGAGGTGGGGATCTCGGCCACGAATCGCAACTTCAAGGGGCGCATGGGCTCGCGCGAGGCGCAGTGCTACCTGGCGAGCCCCGAGGTGGTGGCTGCCTCGGCGGTTGCCGGCTACATCGCCGGCCCGCAGCCTTCGGACGGCAGCCGGCCCGAACGGCGGCTCACAGAGCTAGAGGCGCCGGCGCCGGGAGACGAGGTGGTGGAGATCCGTGAGGGGTTCCCCGAGCGGCTCACCGGGCGGCTGGTGTTCGTGCCGCAGGACAACCTCAACACCGACGGGATATACGGCAAGGACTACACCTATCGTGAGCTCGCTCGCGACGAGATGGCGAAGGTCGTGATGGAGAACTACGATCCCTCTTTCGCCGAGATGACGGCGGCGGGTGACATTCTGGTCGGCGGCTGGAATTTCGGCACTGGATCGAGCCGGGAGCAGGCTGCTACGGCGCTCCAGGCAAAGGGGATCGGGCTGGTGATCGCGGGGAGCTTCTCGCAGACCTACCTGCGCAACGCGTACAACAACGGCTTCCCCTGCATCGAGTGCCCGGCGCTGGTAACGCGTCTCAAGCAGCACCTGGGCGACGGGATCGCGGCCGGCGAACTCACGATGATCCCGGGCGACGACCTGGAAATAGACTTCGCCCGCAGCGCGGTGACATACCTGGGGGAGACGTTCCGCTTCCCGCCGCTGGGGTCTGTGCCACAGGCGCTGGTCGTGGTCGGCGGGATCGAGAACCAGGTGCGGGCGCGGCTCAAACTCGACTAATCAACGCACTCGCCGCTCTTGCGGTGTGGTGTTCAGGAGGGGAGGACATGGCGAAGTACACGGTAGTTTCGATGCCGGGCGACGGCATCGGCGAGTTGGTACTCCCGGAGGCCGTTCGCGTGCTCGACGCGGTGGGATTCGATGCGGAGTACGTCCACGCGGACATCGGCTGGCACTTCTGGGTTACCCAGGGAAATCCGCTTCCCGAGAAAACGATCGAGCTGCTGCGACAGCACAAGCTGGGGCTGTTCGGCGCCATCACGTCGAAGCCCAAGGGCCAGGCCAAGGAGGAGCTCGCTCCGGAGCTGCGTGACAAGGGGCACGAATACTTCAGCCCGATCGTCGGCATGCGCCAGCTGTTCAACTTGGACGTGTGCATCCGGCCGTGCCGTTCCTTCTCCGGGAACCCGCTCAACTTCGTGCGCCAGAAGGCCGGCTCAGGGTTCGACGAGCCCAAGGTGGACGCCGTGATCTTCCGGCAGAACACCGAGGGGCTGTACTGCGGACTCGAGTGGACCGATCCGCCACAGGTCGTGCGCAACGCGCTCGGGATGCATCCCAAGTGGAAGCCGTTCGCCGACGTGCCCAGCGCGGATCTTGCCATGTCGGTGCGGCTGTTCACGCGCAACGCCTGCCGTCGCATCGTGCGCGCCGCGTTCGCGTACGCGAAGAAGCACGGCTACAAGTCGGTCACCATCTGCGAGAAGCCGAACGTGTTGCGTGAGACCTCGGGCATGATGGAGGATGTGGCACGCGAGGTGAAGGCCGACTACCCGGGCATCGAGCACTGGTCCACCAACATCGATGCGCAGATGATGTGGCTCACCAAGAACCCCGAGGATTACGGGGTGCTGGTGGCCGGAAACATGTTCGGCGACATCATCTCGGACGCGTTCGCCGGCCTGGTGGGCGGCCTCGGGTTCGCCTGCTCCGGCAACATAGGTGACGAAGTGGCGGTGTTCGAGCCCACGCACGGCTCGGCTCCCAAGTACTACGAGTTGGATCCGCCGATCGTGAACCCGATAGCCATGATCCTCAGTGCAGCCATGCTGCTCGATCATGCCGGCGAGACCGCGAGGGCGAAGCGTGTGCGCGACGCGGTGGCAGCCGTGGTGCAGGAGGGGAAGGTCCGCACCTACGACATGCAGCGCATCCCCGGCGGGGCCAAGGCGATCGGCCGTGGTGCCGCCACCACGACGCAGATGACGGACGAGATCATCAGCAAGCTGGGTTGAGGGAGGCAACCATGGGCAAACGGGGTGAGGCCGGACGCGCGGGAGACGACGTCCGCTCGGACGCGCACGTGGCAGTCGAGCTCGGCAAGTCGGGCGGGCTGAAACTGCACGTCACCTCGAAAGTCGACGCCTTCTTCGGGGAATCCATTCGCGAGTCAGCCCAACAGGTTCTTGCCACCCTGGGCGCAGAACACGCCAAGGTGGTGATCGACGACAAGGGTGCACTGCCGTTCGTGCTGCAGGCTCGCATCGAGGCGGCGGTTCGCCGGGCGGGGGTCGTGGTGCACGGCGATGCGCGGCCGGAGCGCACTGTGTCGCCGCCACGCAGCGCCAGGGACCGGCTACGCCGCTCGCGGCTCTACCTGCCGGGCAACGAGCCGAAGTTCATGGTCAACGCCGGCCTGCACCATCCCGACGCGGTCATTCTGGATCTCGAGGACTCGGTGCACCCGGCCGAGAAGGACGCGGCGCGCCTGCTGGTGCGGAACGCGCTGCGCTGCATCGATTTTCTCGGTGCCGAGCGTATGGTGCGCATCAATCAGATCCCTCTCGGCCTGGAGGATCTCGAGGTCATCGTTCCCGAGGCGCCCGACCTCATCCTGATTCCCAAGACGGAGGAGCCAGGCCACGTGCGGCAGGTGGTGGACCGCATCGGGCAGATCCAACACGATGCGGGTGGCGGAGAGCCGATCTGGCTGATGCCAATCCTGGAGTCGGCGCGCGGGGTGGAGTATGCCTTCGCGATTGCGGACGCGTCGGACACGGTAGCCGCGCTCACCATCGGGCTGGAGGATTACACCGCCGACCTCGGAGTGGTGAAGACGAGGCAGGGTGACGAGTCGATGTACGCGCGGCGTCGGCTGGTGAACGCGGCACGGGCTGCGGGGGTGCAGGCCATCGATTCGGTCTACGGTGACGTGGGCGATACGGAGGGGCTGCGGGCCTGGGGGCGACGCGCGCGCGCTTGGGGCTACGACGGCATGGGGTGCATCCACCCCCGGCAGATCGAGCCGATCCACGAGGCCTTCGCGCCCGCGGCCGAGGAGGTCGACAGGGCACTCAAGATCGTCGCCGCGTTCGAGGAGGCAGAGGCCAAGAACCTCGGCGTGGTGAGTCTCGGGACGCGCATGGTGGATCCACCGGTCGTGCTGCGGGCACAGCGCCTCGTCGAGCTAGCTCGACGCACGGGCATGCTCCCGAAGGAGGAACGATGAGCGGGCGAGGAAGGAAGAAGAGAGCCCAGTCTGAGCTCGTCGTCAACGCCGCAGGACGCCGCGTGCCCACCGTCGTGAACGACACCGAGCAGGTGGCTTATCGGGGAGTGGCGGCACACGCACCGGAGGGAGCCAAGCATGGCGCGGCCATCCGTTCCTGCAAGGACTACCCGGAGAACGGCGACAAACGGGTGCCCGACCTCAAGACGGCGCTCGAGCGCTGTGGTCTGACCGACGGGATGGTGGTCTCAACGCACCACCACTTCCGCAACGGCGACAAGGTCGCCCTGATGGTCCTGCAGGCTGCTGCGGAGCTCGGCGTGAAGGATCTGATGTGGTTCCCGAGTGCGTCATTCCCGTGCCACGCGCCCGTCATCGACCTGATGGACAGCGGTGTGGTGCACCACATAGAGGGCAGCATGAACGGCCCGCTGGGCGAGTACTGTTCGCGCGGGAAGATGCGGGGCCTCGGCGTGCTGCGCTCGCACGGTGGGCGCTGGCAGGCTGTGCAGGACGGAGAGGTGAAGATCGACGTTGCGGTGATTGCCGCCCCTACGGCCGATCCCTTCGGCAACTGCGACGGTTCCCACGGACCCTCTGCCTGCGGGTCACTCGGGTTCGCGCTCGCGGACTCGATGTACGCCGAGCGCGTCATCGTGGTGACCGACAACTTGGTGCCGTTCCCCTGCATCCCATGGCAAGTACAGGGCAACAACGTGGACTGCGTGGTGGAGGTGGATTCCGTCGGCGACCCCTCGAAGATCGTATCCGGCACCACACAGGTAACCAAGAGTCCCGACCGGCTGCTCATTGCCGAGTACGTGGCGCGGTTCATCCGTGATGCGGGCATCATGTGCGACGGCTTCTCGTTCCAGGCCGGGGCCGGCGGGATCGCGCTGGCCTTCGTGCAGTTCCTCAAGGGCATGATGCAACACGCGGGCGTCAAGGCTCGTTTCGTGCGCGGCGGTTCGACGCAATATCTGGTGGAGCTGCTGCGCGACGGGCTCACCGACTACATCCTCGATGGGCAGACCTTCGATCTGGCTGCGGTGGAGTCCATCGCCTCCGATCCGCACCACGTTGCCACTTCGCCGTTCACGTCCTACAACTACCACGGCAAGGGCAACTTCGCGTCCATGGTGGATGCCACCGTCCTGGGTGCCACCGAGGTGGACGTGAACTTCAACGCGAACGTGGTCACTCACTCCGACGGCCTCCTGCTGCACGGCATCGGGGGATGGCAGAACTGCCTGTTCGCTGGCTGCACCATTCTCGCCATTCCGTCATTCCGGGACCGCATCCCCGTGATCGTGGACCAGGTCACCACGCTGACGGGACCGGAGGAGTTGATCGACGTCGTGGTGACCGAGCGCGGTATCGCGATCAACCCGCGGCGCGCCGACCTGCTCGACCGCGTGCGCGGCTCGGATCTCCCGATTCGGCCGATCGGCGAGATCAGGCAGGAAGTTGAACGCTTGATCGGGGGAAAGCCCCAGCCCCCGCGGCTCACTGACCGTCCCGTGGCCGTGGTGAAGTGGGTGGACGGCACCGTGCTGGACACGGTGTGGCAGGTGGGAGAAGAGACATGATCGGGCTGACGAGACGTGAAGACATCGTGCCGCTGTGTCCCCATTGCTCCGCGGACGTCGTCGAAGTGTGGTACAAGGAGTTGGCAGGGATGCTGGGCAAGCGGTTCCTCTATTTCTGCCCGGCGTGCCACAAGGTGCTGGGGATCTCCCACCGCAAGGGCTTCTGGATGGGCTGAGCCCCACCTCCCCCTTGGGGAGCCTTAAATCGCCTTTCATCCCCTCTTAAGGCACCGCGCCCCCTATTGCCCCGAGAGTCCCATTTCACGCTCCGCGGTGGGAGGCGGCAATGTCAGGGATCGTGGGTTACGGGGCGTTCATACCCCGAAATCGGATAAAGACGGAAGAGATTGCCCGCCAATGGGGCAAGGAGCCCGAGACCATTCGCAGGGGGCTTCTGCTGGAGGAGAAGTCCGTCCCCGGGATCGACGAGGATACGATCACCATCTCGGTGGCGGCAGCGCAGAGTGCCATCGAGCGGGCCGGCATCGATCCCAAGAGGATCGGCGCCGTGTACATCGGGTCGGAATCGCACCCCTATGCGGTGAAGCCCAGTGGAACCGTGCTGGTCGATGCACTGGGTATCGGGCCTGAGGTGCACGTGGCCGACTTCGAGTTCGCCTGCAAGGCCGGGACGGAAGCGATGTTCGTCGCCTTCGGCCTGGTGGAAGCGGGCCGGGTCGAGTACGCGCTCGGTATCGGCGCCGACACCTCGCAGGGCGCGCCCAACGACGCGCTGGAGTTCTCGGCGTCGGCGGGTGGCGCAGCGTACATATTCGGCCGCAAGAACGTGCTCGTCGAAGTGATGGAAACCCATAGCTACACGAGCGACACCCCTGACTTCTGGCGGCGGGAAGGCGAGTTCTATCCGCGGCACGGGGGCCGCTTCACGGGCGAGCCGGCCTACTTCAAGCACGTGCTCGCCGCGAGTCGGGCGATCCTCGACAAGTCGGGGCTCAAGGCCAAGGACTTCCGCTTCGCGGTCTTCCACATGCCGAACGGCAAGTTCCCGCTGTCGGCGGGCAAGACGCTGGGGTTCTCGAAGGAGCAGCTCGAGACCGGCTGGGTGGTGCCTACCATGGGGAACACGTACTCCGGTTCCTCGCCGACCGGTCTGGCGGCCATTCTGGACGTGGCGGAGCCGGACGACCTGATTCTCATCACTTCGTTCGGCTCGGGCGCCGGCAGTGACTCGTTCGTGCTCAAGGCCACAGAAGAGTTGCCGCGGCGGCGACCGCGGGCACCGACGGTGCGGTCGATGCTGGAGGGGCAGCGTCGCTACCTGAGCTACGGCGAGTATTCCAAGTACCGCGAGAAGATCATCGTGAACCAGTAGGCGGCGGGTCGGCTGACCGCAGAGGCTGAGAGGAGGGGTAGATGCGGGAGGTGGCGATCGTCGGTGCGGGCATGACCCGATTCGGCGAAATATGGCAGTCGAGTCTTCGCGACCTCTTCGTCGAGGCGGCCACGGAGGCGATGCGTGACGCGTCGGCGGACCATCTCGACTCCATGTACGTTGGCAACATGTCGGGCGGGCAGTTCGTGGGCCAGGAGCACCTCGGGCCCTTGATGGCCGATCACCTGGGCATGGCGGGGGTCGCGGCCGCGCGCGTCGAGTCGGCCTGCGCGTCCGGTGGTGTCGCTTTGCGCACGGCGTTTCTTGAGGTTGCCTCCGGGATGAGCGATCTGGTTCTCGCGGCGGGCGTCGAGAAGATGAACGACGGTGCCGACGTGACCTCGGTGCTGGCTTCGGCTGCCGATCAGGAAACCGAGGTCTATCACGGCATCACGTTCCCGGGTCTCTACGCGATGATCGCGCGCGCCCATATGGAGGCGTACGGCACGACGGACGAGGACTTGGCCGCAGTCTCGGTGAAGAATCACCGCCACGGAGCCATGAACCCCAAGGCGCAGTTCCGCCGGGAGGTGACGCCCGAGGAGGTGATGAACTCGTCGCTGGTGGCGGCTCCGCTGAGGCTGCTGCATTGCTCCCCGGTTAGCGACGGCGCGGCGGCGGTGTTGCTCTGCCCCTTGGAGCGAGCCAAGGAGTTCACCGATCGGCCGGTCAAGATCATCGGCAGCGGTCTCGCCACGGGCTCGATGGCGCTGGCCGATCGCAACGATCCGGCCTTCCTCGACTCGGTGCAGCTCTCCGCGGGTCGGGCCTACAAGATGGCCGGCATCAAGCCCTCGGATGTGGACGTGGTGGAGGTGCACGACTGCTTCTCCATTGCCGAGATCTGTTGTCTCGAGGCCCTCTGCATTGTGGAGCGGGGCAAGGGAGGCGAGGCGGCTAGATCCGGGTTCTCGGCTCTGGGTGGCAAGGTGCCGGTGAATACCAGTGGCGGACTCAAGTCCAAGGGGCATCCGGTGGGGGCCACCGGCGTGGCGCAGGCCATCGAGATCTTCGAGCAGCTACGCGGGGAAGCGGGTGACCGTCAGGTGGCCGATGCCGGCATCGGGATGAGTCAGAACATGGGGGGGTCGGGCGCGAGCTCGGTCGTCCACATCTTCGAGAGGGTTTGAGCCATGCCGAGTCCCAGGTACTGGAGAGAGATCCCCAACCGCTACCGCCTCGAGGCATCGCGCTGCTGCGGTTGCGGCAAGGTGGCTTTCCCCGCTCGCAAAGTATGCCCCTCGTGCGGTGCCGATGACTGGAAGGAAATACAGCTCTCGCGCCACGGCCGGGTCGTCACATCTACCGTCATTCACGTGCCACCGGATGACTTCCTGATGGAGGCACCGTATGCGATGGCGGTGGTGGAAACGCCGGAAGGCGCGCGGCTGATGGTGCAGGTCGTGGACTGCGAGCCCGCCGCGGTGACCCCCGGGACGGAGGTGGACCTGGAGTTCCGTTTGATCCGGAGGGAGGGGCACGGCGGCATCCTGTGCTACGGCTACAAGGGCGTGCCGACCGCTTAGGAGCGTCGGGCCCCGTCCGAGGGGGTGTGCATGCGGAAGGTTCGAGTGTGGGCGGAGCTGAGCGAGGAGGCGTTCCACGCGTATGAGGGAGAGGCACGCAGACGCGGCGTGGAAGTCGAGGCCTTGGTAGAGCAAACCGTGAACTGCCTGCTACAGGAGCTGGAACGCGAGGAGAACGAGGGGACCGACTACCCCATCATTCCTTCGTAGGCTCCGGGAACGAACGGCGGTGCGACTGGAACCGGTCGTCGATCTCCCTGACCCTGTGCTCCAGGGCGATGTATCGGTGCAGGCTGCCTTGCACGCCCGGCGGTCGGTCCGCGATTTCAGCGACGAGCCGCTCACCCTCGACGACGTGGCGCAGCTGCTGTGGTCGGCGCAGGGCATCACCGGCCCCGACGGCGGACGAGCTGCTCCATCGGCCGGCGGCCTCAATCCCCTGGAGATCTATCTCGTCGTCGGGGCAGTGACGGAGCTCCCTCCCGGCGTCTACCGCTACCTACCCACGCGACACGAGCTGGCGCGGACCGCAGACGGCGACCGCCGATCCGCGCTCGCGCGGGCGGCCGTGAGGCAGGACTGGGTGAAGGCCGCCCCGGCCACCCTCGCCGTGGCGGCCGTCTACTCCCGAACCACGGACAAGTACGGCGACCGGGGGCGCAAGTACGTGCACATGGACGCAGGACACGCAGCGCAAAACGTGTATCTGCAGGCCGTCGCTCTCGACTTGTGCACCACGTTCGTCGGTGCGTTTCACGACAACCAGATCAAGCAAGTACTCGAACTGCCCGCCGCCGAGCATCCACTCGGCTTGTTGCCGGTGGGACATCCGCGGTAGCCGGCGTGCGGGGAGGCATCCCGAACCGAGGAGCACTGCCAATGCGTGTGGCGATTCTGGGTCTCGCGGCCCTCACGATCATCGGCTGTGAAGCGGCGCCGCCGGCAGAGCAGGCGGAGGAGTTCGGCGGGCTGCGCCTCACGCCGGCGATGCTGGAGATATTCGAGCCGATACCGGACGGTCCCCCCCCGTTGGCGGACAACCCGATCACGGAGGAGAAGGTGGAGCTGGGCAAGATGCTCTATCTGGACCCGCGGCTCTCCAAGAGCTGGCTGATCAGCTGCAATACCTGCCACAACCTGGGCCTGGCCGGGGTCGACCTGCTCGAGACGTCAGTCGGCCATGGGTGGCAGCGGGGCCCCCGCAACGCTCCGACCGTGCTGAATGCCGTGTATAACGTGGCACAGTTCTGGGATGGCCGCGCGGCCGATCTCCACGAGCAGGCCATGGGTCCCGTACAGGCGGCAGTGGAGATGAACAACACTCCGGAGCGGGTGGTGCAGACGCTGGCGAGCATTCCGGAGTACGTGGAGCGGTTCGGCGCTGCTTTCCCCGACGATCCCGAACCGGTGAGCTTCAACAACATGGCGATGGCCATCGAAGCGTTCGAAGCCACGCTCGTCACGCCGGGCTCCCGGTTCGACGACTACCTGCGCGGTGACGAGGACGGGCTCTCCCTCGACGAGAAGGAGGGGCTCACGCTCTTCGTGCAGAAAGGCTGCGCAGGCTGTCACGCCGGCGTGAACATGGGTGGCGCGGGCTACTACCCCTTCGGCGTCGTGGAGAAGCCCGAGGCGGAGATTCTCCCACCGGATGACAAGGGCCGGTTCGCGGTGACTCAGAGCGCTACGGACGAGTACGTCTTCAAGTCTCCATCACTGCGCAACATCGCGCTGACCGCTCCCTACTTCCATTCGGGCGGTGTGTGGGATCTGGGCGTCGCGGTGGAGGTCATGGCGACCGCCCAGCTGGGGGCCGCGCTCACGCAGGGCGAACAGGAGGCCGTGGTGGCGTTCCTCCAAACGCTGACGGGACGCCAGCCGGTGGTGGAGTATCCGACATTGCCGCCGCACACCGTCGCGACGCCACTGCCGGATGTAGGCCCCGGAGGGGACTGACGCGGAGCGGGTCTAGCCTTCCCCGTCTGGATGGAGGAAGCCGTGCTCGTCGCTGCCGCGTAGCTTCTCGGTGAGGTCGGCGGAGAGCTGCTGGCGCCGCTGTGTTTCGCCTTCGTCGACCTCGGCCGAGGACCAATCGGGGGTTCCGTCGTCGGCCACGAGGACCTTGAGCACGGTCCGCTCGGCGACGCCGGGCGGCAACTCATTCAGGGGGACCGTGAAGGCACGCCCGTGATCGTCCAGGATTACGGCGTCCGAAGCATGCACCTTGTCGACCGCGAGGTAATGCGGGGATCCCATACAGCTAAACCTACGCTCGAAGCGCTGAGACCGTAATCGTCCCCCGAAGTCGCTGCGGCTATGACCCCGCCGGGGTGATGGGGATGCGCACCCTGGTCCTCTCCCACTCGAGCACCAGCGTCACCGCGTCTCCATCGGCCGGCTCGACCCGGAAGGTCATGGTCTCGACGTGCTGGTCGAGTTGCTCCCGCGGCAGCTTCGCCTTCCCGACTTCCTGGGCCTTCACCTTGTAGTTGTACTGCGCAATGTGGCCCCACTGCGTGATCGAACGGTTCACGATCACGACCCATTCGTCCTCACCGGGCACCGTGTAGAGCGAGTAGCTCCCCCATCCGATCTCGATGCCCGCCACGTTGAGCGAAGTCATGGTGTGAATCATGGTCGGCTCGTTGGCGCCGGTGCGCCACAACTTGCCGTAGGGCACGTCCCGCCCCCCGATCATCGTGCGTCCGCGGGCCGACGGGCGGCCGTAGCAGATCTTCACGGTGTGACCGGCCACGGAGAAGGAGAGCGAATCCAGGGGGCTGAGTCTGTCCTCGGTCGGCAGGTCCATCACTACGCACGACGTATCCGGCCCGCGCGGCGCGGGCGCCGGAACCCCCGGCAGGCCGCCGAGCCCCGGGAGCATCGAGAGCATCAAGCCCATGCTGGCAACGATCATCGAACCTCCTTCAACGGGCACTCCGGCCAATCTAGCCCCATCCCCGTGCAGAGCACCACCTGCCTGTAACGCCCATGTATACCCCGCAGGTTCCCGGAGTCTTCACACTGTCGTAACGGGGAACTTTTGAGTCTGGTTGCCGTACGTTAAGGGAATCGCGGGCTGTCGCACGACGACTCTCTGGCCCATCTTTCTGCGCCATGCGGGACTTGCACAACCGCCTGACCGAGGCCCTGGCGGGCCGGTACCGACTGCTCCGCGAGCTGGGGCGGGGCGGGGCCGCTGTCATATTCCTGGCCGAGGACCTCAAGCACGAACGCAGGGTCGCGCTCAAGGTCCTGCAGCCGGATATAGCGGTGTCGCTGGGAACCGATCGGTTCCTACGCGAGATCAAGATTGCCGCCAAGCTGGCCCACCCGCACATCCTCCCCGTGCACGACTCGGGCGAGGCGCAGGGTTTCCTCTACTACGTGATGCCGGTGGTGGAGGGCGAGTCACTGCTCGACCGCCTGGTCGACGACCCGATGCCGGTGCAGGAAGCCGTGGCGCTGCTGCACGACGTGTTCGACGCGCTGCAACACGCGCATCAGCGCGGCGTGGTGCACCGGGACATCAAGCCCGGCAACGTGATGCTCACGGGACGCCACGCCCTGGTGACCGACTTCGGCGTGGCGAAGGCGCTGGCGGTAGCCGCCGAGGGAGACCAGATCGACACGGCCGGGCTCGTGCTGGGGACGCCGACCTACATGGCTCCCGAGCAGGCCACCGCGGACCCGAACATCGACCACCGTGCCGATATCTATGCCGTCGGCGTGCTGGCCTACGAGATGCTCACGGGGCGCCCCCCCTTCGGTGGCGGCTCGGCACAGGCGGTGCTCAGCGCCCATGTGACGCAGCGTCCCGATCACGTGCTGGTCCACCGGCCGGATCTGCCGCCGGAACTGGCCGATGTGGTGATGAAGTGCCTCGAGAAAGACCCCGCGGATCGCTGGCAATCGGCCGACGAGGCTGTGCGGGAGCTGGACAGGCTCGTCATCACGCCGAGCCGCGGCCTGGAGCGAGTTGCCTTCGGGCCCTTCACGGCGCCCTGGCTGGCTGGCCGGACGGGACTGACCGCCGCCGTGGCGGTGGTCGTGCTCGCCGTGGCGTTCGTTGTGGTACTGCTCGTCGGGGGGAGGGGAGTCGGGGCGGCCTCCGACCGCCCTGTGGTGGTGGTGCTCCCATTCCAGAACCTGGGGCCGCCCGAGGATGAGTTCTTCGCCAACGGGATCACCGATGCGATCACCGCCCGGCTGGCCAGCCTCGGGAGGCTGGGGGTGATCTCCCGCACGAGCGCCATGCAGTTCCGAGACAGCGATCTGTCGTCGCGCGAGATCGGCGCGCAGCTGGGGGCTGACTACGTGCTCGAGGGAACGATCCAGCGCGAGCGACCCCAGGATCCCACGAGCCGCGTCCGCATCATACCGCAGCTCATTCGGGCGTCGGACGACACCCACATGTGGGCCAGCGTGTACGACGAGGACCTGACCGAGGTGTTTCGCGTCCAGTCGGAGATCGCCGACCGCGTGGCCCGGGCCATGGACGTGGCGCTGCTGGAGGGGGATGCCGTCCCGGCAGAGATACCACCCACTGCCGACCTACAGGCGTACGAGCTCTACCTCAGGGGCCACGACTATCTGGCGGGCGCACTGGGCGCCGGTGACGCCAACGCGCGGCGCATAGCGATCGACTTCTTCGAGCAGGCGATCGACCTGGATTCCAGTTTCGCCCTGGCATGGGCGGAGCTTTCGACCGCCCACATCTGGCTGTATCGCTCCTACGTCGATCCCAGCGATGACCGGCTGGAGCGGGCCAGAACGGCGGTGGACAGGGCCCTCGCGCTGGATCCGGAGCTGCCCGGCGCGCACCTCGCCATGGGGCTGTACCACTACTTTGGCGCCGCGCCCGATCCGGCGCGGGCGCTCGAGGAGTTCGAGCACGTGGTCGAGCGTGAGCCTAGCAACGCCTATGCCCGCACGCTGATGGCGGTGCTGCAGGCGGCGCGGGGCGAGTGGGATCAGGCGGTGGAGAACGCAGGGATCGCAGCCGCACTCGATCCACGCGATCCGGAGTGGGCGGCCGCGGCAGGGGAATTCCACCTCCTGGTGCGCCGCTACGCAGATGCCGCCCGCTACCTCGGCCTGGCACTGGGCATCGCGCCCGACATGGCGGAGGCGCATCAGTCGCGCATCGCGCTGTACCTGCGGTGGCAGGCCGACACTGCGCGGGCTCATGCCGCGGTGCGTGAGATGCTGCAGCGCACCACGCCGGGCCAGGTGGCGCTCGCTCTCGTCGAAGCGGCGCCCGCGCTGCTGGTGGGAGGGGAGTACGACTCCATCATCGAGCCGCTCACGCCCGCGTCGGTGAGCGGGCCGCTGCCGTTCGACTATTACCACCTCAAGGCAGAGTTCCACCGGCTGCGGAACCAACGTGCACGCTCGCGCGCGTACTACGACTCCCTGCGGACTTCGGTCCGGGCGGCCGCGCTTACGCGGTCGGGGGATCCCCTCCTGACGGCCTATTGGGCCCGTGCCGAGGCTGGTCTGGGGCAGAGGGATGCGGCGATGGAACAGGTCGCACTGCTGGAGCAAGCCATCGACCAGTCCAGCGACGCTCTTCAGAAGATGATGCTGAGGGGCTGGTTGGTGTGGACGTATGCCATCCTGGGGGAGCCGGATCCGGCTATCGACCACATAGAGGCCCTGCTCGCGGCGCCGTCCCCGATGTCCACACCGTATCTGCGGGTGGCGCCGTTTCCCGACGACCTGCGGTCCCACCCGCGGTACCGCGGGCTGCTGGGTGATGTGGCGCCCGAGGTGGCGCAGGTGATAGCCCGTCCGGTGCCCTAGCCTACAACTCTACGTCCCCTCCCGGGTCCCGCTTCTTCAGCTCCTCTATCCCTTCCTCGGCTTGGGCCGTGCGGCGCGCGGACTCCGCCTCGTCGATCCGAGCCCGACCCCAATCGGCTGTTCCGGCCTCGTCCACCGGGACCAGGAGCACCTGCCCCTCGGCGAGCTCGCGCGGCAGCCTGGACGTTGGAACCAGGGTCTGCCGCTGCTGGTCGTCGACGAGCAGGGCAGTCCGGTGCCGGATCCGATCCACCGCGTAGTGCTGCTCAGTATTCATAGCGCGCCACCACCTGTCCCCGGATGTCCCATATGATGGCCCAATCTCCGCTGTTGTTCCATACCGGTCGTGGTGCTCCCATGTAGAAGTGCCGATCGTCGCCGGTGCCCGAGCCCGTGAACACGATCACGCTGTCGCCCGCCGGAATCGCGGACGCCTCGGGAAAGCGAAAGCAGTTGCGCACGGCATCGCACAATACCCAGCCGCCCACGGCCAGCGCCTCGGCTCGGTGATTGCTGACCACGGCGTGCTCGTCGGAGTCGTCTGGGGAGACCCGCACCGCGACATCGTCGGGACCGAGTCGGGTGGTGCGCTCGCCTGCACTGACTACCGGCCGGCCCGTTTCGACCCGGAAGCTGCCGTCGCGAGAGCCGTGGATCGTCACGTCGCTGTGGAGGTCGGTGCGGTAGACCGCCTGTGCAGCGGCCTGGTAGAGCTCGAGAGTCTCCTGGTCGGGATGGGCGTAGGCGTTGTCCCGGCCGCAGGAGATCACCACGATCTCGGGCCGGGCGGCGGCCAGCCACGCGGGGCTCACACCGTCCCGGGCTCCGTGGTGGGATGCCTTCAGCAGCGTGACGTCGGGTACGCCGACCGCGAGGAAGTGTCCCAGCTCCGCGGTTCCCGCGTCGCCGGTCAGCAACGCCTTGAAATCGCCGTACTCCACCACGATCCCCACCGACTGATCGTTGAGACCGGCCGCCTGCGCCGGGGGCGGCAGGACGTGCAGGGTCACCGTACCCAGCTCGAGCCGCCGCTCGGTTGCCTGCAGGTACGTGATGTCTGACTGCTGCAGGTGAGCCATCACGAGGTCGTAGGTCGACGTCGTGTGGGGCACGCCGTTGTCCAGGTAAAAGCGCGGTGGAAGGGCGCGCAGCACGCCGGCCATGCCCCCAATGTGGTCCGAGTGGGGGTGAGTGGCCACGACGAGCTCGAGCGACCGGACCCCGTGCCGCCTGAGCGCCTCCGCCGGGAAAGATGACCCCGCGTCCACCAGGGCGAGCTTGCCCTCGGGTGAGCGAATCAGGATGGCGTCGCCCTGTCCCACGTCCATGAAGGTCACCTCGACCTGCGCGACCTGCTCGGGCGCAGCCGCCGGGCAGCCCCACAGGCCTGGGGCGAGGAGCAGGGCCGGCCACCACGCGCGGGTCACGTCACTCCACCAACCTGAGCGGCGCCGCCGGCGCCATCTTGCCCTTGAGCCATTGCATCACGCCCCACATCGCCTCCAGATCTTCCTTGTTGTAGGCGACGATCATGTTCATGAGCGCCTTGCGTTCCGTCTCGTCCTCGGTCTCGACCGCCTCGACGTAGCGCGCCATCGCCCAGTCGCCGCCGGTGTCTCGCAGCTTGCGCTCGTACCCGATGTATTGCTCGACCACCTTGAGGCTGTAGCTCGGCAGCGGCAGGGCAATCGACTCCTGCGTGATGGGGAGTAGGTCAAGCAGGTTGTCGAGCACCCGAGCCGCGACGCCGTCGGGGTCACCGTATCGCTCCACGTACAGCTCGATGTTGGTCTTCTCATACGAGTACCAGTGTACGAATGGCAAGTCCCCGTGCTGCTCGAATACCGCGCGTGCCAGCTCGAGAAACCCGAGCCACCCGTAGCGGTCGCCCCCGGGGCCGAAGTCCGCCACCGCGCACTGAAAGTCGCCCGGCTGCTCCCCGTACACCTGCAGTCCCCAGAGATAGATCTTCGCCGGTTCCTGCAGCTGGGGCGGCATGCCCTCGAGGTCGAACATCACGTAGTCCGGGTGCTCCGGGACCTCGGGCGGCTGAATCAGAATCTCCTCCCCAGTGCTGAGCGCACGCGCCATGCGCAGGATCGACGGTGCCCGCTTGCCGACCTTCCAGGTGTGCGCCGCGCTGGGCTTGGTGAGTCGGGCCAGCCGGTCCTCCGAGTACTGCCGCACCAGCTCGGGATAGGTCTCGATCCCCTCCTTGCGCAGCTCGAGGGTCATCCACTGGTCGAGCCCGTAGACCAGCGAGAGATCCTTGCGCTCCTCGGCCTGGGGCCAACAGCGGTAGCGGAAGGCGCACGGTCCGCACTTGGTCCAGCCAACGGGGGTGTAGGGGGGATGCCTGGCTCGTTTCAGCCGTGCGATCACCTCCAGCTCCTGCAGCGCCCTGGTCCCACCCTTGAAGGCGAGTTGCGTGATCTCGCCGGCTCCGTTGTACACCTCCAGCGCGACGGGCGGCTCACCGAACGTGCGCTCGTACAGCCAGCCGTACAGCTCCAGCTGGTGATGGATCTCCGGATGATCGCGGTGGGTGATCCGCTGGGAGATCTTGCAGTCGCGGATGATGTACCCGTCGCCCCACTTGATGAGCAGGTCGGGGTCGCCCACCACGTCCCACCGCTCGCCATCAATCTCCAGGGAGGCGCGCAGTGCGGCCTGATACACGACTTCCCGCTCGTCGGCGACCGCCTGCCGGGTGAGACGCTCGCGCTCCTCCCGGGTGCCGCTATCCAGCATGACCACCGGGCCGAGGGAGGCCAGGTGCTGCCGCTCGTGGCGCTGCCCCAGGCGCCGCAGCACCTGCTCGTACTCCCCGGGCTCCTGTTCGAACTCACCTCGGTGCCGCAGGAATACGCGCAGGTCGCAGCGGGATGGGCTGTAGTAGGTGTAGAAATCGGAGGCGGCGAGCCGCATCCCGCTAATCTACAACCGGAGCCGTAGGTGCACCCGGCAGTGGGTCGAGGTTGCTGCGAGCGAGCCGCCTGCCGCACATTAGGCGCACCATGCAATCCCTGCCGACGGACTCTCGCCTGACCGACCGCCAGCGCGCCGTCCTGGCCGCCGTGTGCGAAACCCTGCTGCCGGAGATCTCCCTTGACGATGACCCGGAGGGCTTCTTCGCCAGCGGTGCGGCGGGGGCGGGCACGGCCGGCCGCGTCGAGCAGTTGATCGCGTCGCTGTGCGATCCGCGCGATCGGTCGCGCATCGGCCTGTTGCTCGACGCACTCGGGTCCCCGCTCGCAAACCTGGTGCTCAGCGGCCGTCCGGCAGCTCTCATGCGGCTGGCTCCGGACGCCCGAGAGGCGGTGCTCAGAGGCTGGGCCCACTCACGGCTGCCGTTGAGAAGGGCCGGATTTCAGGCCCTCAAGCGCCTCGCGCACGTAGCCTACTTCGGCTGGCCCATGCGCAACGGCTCACACCCCGCATGGCGGCACGTGGGACACCCCGGCCCGCTGCCGCAGCCGGAGCAGACGATTGAGCCGCTGCCCACGCTGCCGATCGAGCGGGACACCACGCTCGAGTGCGACGTGGTGGTGATCGGATCGGGGGCGGGAGGGGGCGTGGTAGCAGGGGTACTGGCCGCGGCCGGGCGCAGCGTGGTCGTGCTGGAAAAGGGGCCCAACCCGGGTTCGAGGGACATGACCCAGATAGAGGGGGACATGCTGGGGTCGCTGTATCTCGAGGGCGGGCTGATCATGACCCAGAGCGGATCCATGCCGGTGCTCGCGGGCAGCTGTCTGGGGGGCGGCACAGTTATCAACTACACCACCAGCTTCCCGCTGCCCGACGCAACGCGGCAGGAGTGGGATGAGGTGTCGGGCCTCTCTCTGTTCACCAGCCAGCGCTTCACCGACTCGTTCGACAGGGTGAGCGCTCGCGTCAACGTGGGCACGCGCTGGACGACCCCCGGCAGGCGCGACGAGCTGCTGGAGCAGGGGCTCCGCTCGCTCGGGTGGCACGTGGACCTGATGCCGCGCAACGTCACCGACTGCAAGGAAGGGCTGGAGTGCGGGTTCTGCGGTTACGGCTGCCGTCATGGAGCCAAGAACTCCACCGCGCGCACCTATCTCAGTGACGCCGCTGCGGCAGGCGCCCGGCTGGTGGTGGGCTGTGAGGTAGAGCGGGTGCTGAGCGAGGCGGGCCGGGCCAGCGGGGTTGAGGCGAGCGTCGAGGGACCGGACGGCTCGCGGTACCGGCTCACGGTACGGGCACGTGTCGTGGTCGCCGCCGCGGGTGGCATACACACGCCCGCCGTTTTGAAGCGCTCCGGCCTGGCCAACCGCAACGTCGGGCGACACCTGCGGCTCCACCCGGCCACTGCGGTGATGGGTGTGTTCCCGGATCGCGTGAATCCGTGGGAGGGCTCGTTGCAGACGCGCTACTCGGACCAGTTCGCGGACCAGGATGACGGATACGGCGCCAAGTTCGAGACCGCTCCGGCACACTTCACTCTGGCCGCGAGCGCCTTCGGGTGGCAGAGCGCCCGTCAGTTCAGGGAGGATGTCGCGGGCCTGGGTTACTCCGGACTGTGCGGTGTGCTGCTGCGCGACCGCGACCCCGGGCGGGTGGTGGTGGGGCGTGACGGCCGGCCGAGAGTGCACTACGAACTGTCGCGGTTCGATGCCCGGCACGTGCGCGAGGCCGTGCGCGGTGCGGCGCAGGTGTTGGCCGCTGCCGGGGCCCAGGAGATCTTCACCCTGCAGACCCCACCGGCCCGCGTTAAGACCAGTGAGCGGGGCTGGCTCGACCGGCTCACGGCCGCGGCGGATGAGCGGGGTTACCGCTACTGCCGCATGTCCTACATCACCTTCCACCAGCTCGCGAGCGCCAGGATGGGGCGCTCACCCGCGGACTCGGTGGTTGGTGAGAGCGGGGAAGCGCATGAGCTCAGGGGGCTTTACGTCGCCGACGGCAGCGCGTTTCCCACCTCCAGTGGGGTCAATCCGATGCTCACGATCATGGCCGTCGCCGACCACGTGGCCCGGGCGATCCGGGATGGGTGGTAGCAGGCCGATCTGCCCACGGCCATGTGCAAGGATCGCGGGCTGGGACGTCATGGGTAATAGACAGCGATCCGAGGAGCGAAGCATGTTAGCCAAGCATCGCAATCACTGGTGGCCGGGGTTCCTGCTCGGCCTGTGGCCCCTCGCGGCGGTGGCGCAAGACGTCCCGAAGATGCAGTCGGGTGCCGACCAGCGGCAGGAAGTCACGATCACGGTGTACAACCAGAACTTCGGCCTGGTCCGGGAGGTGCGCGACGTCACGCTGGTGCGCGGCGCCGTGAACCTGGAATTCCGCGACGTGGCCGCCCAGATCCAGCCCGAGACGGTTCACATCAAGGCGCTGCGCGGCGGCAGCCTGCGAGTGCTGGAGCAGAACTACCAGTACGATCTGCTCAACCCGCAGAAGCTGCTCGAGAAGTACGTGGGGCGCACCGTCAGGGTGTACCGCTACAACTCCAAGTCCGGCCGCGACGACGTGCTCGAGGCGGAGGTGCTCTCCGTGAACGGCGGGCCGATCCTCAAGATCGGTGACGAGATCACGTTCAACTACCCGGGCCGGTTCGCGTTCCCCGAGATCCCCGACAACCTGATCGCCAAGCCGACGCTGGTGTGGCTGCTGGACAGCCGCGAGACGCGCCAGCAGCTCGAGGTCTCCTACCTCACGAACAGCCTCAACTGGAAGGCCGATTACGTGTTCGTGATCAACGAGGACGACACGCTGGGCGACCTCACCGGTTGGGTGACGCTCACCAACCAGAGCGGCGCGACGTACGAGAACGCCCGCCTCAAGCTGGTTGCGGGCGACGTGCAGCGGGTGACCGGCGGGATGCGCCGGCGCATGGAGATGGACGCGCTCAGGGCGGCGCAGGTGTCCGAGTCGCAGTTCGTGGAGGAGAGCTTCTTCGAGTACCACCTATACACCTTGCAGCGCCCGACCACCCTGCGGCAGAACGAGCAGAAGCAGGTCACGCTGCTGGAGGGTGAGGGTGTGGGCATCGACAAGCGGCTCATCTTCTACGGCCAGCAGTACTGGTACCGCGGCTCATACGGCCAGATCCAGTCCAATCAGAAAGTCGGCGTGTACCTCGACTTCCTGAACAGCGAGGACAACAACCTGGGCGTGCCGCTGCCCCGCGGTGTGGTGCGCGTCTACAAGGCCGACAGTCAGGGAGCGCAGCAGTTCATCGGAGAGGACCAGATTGACCACACGCCGCGTGACGAGCGGGTGCGCATCAAGATGGGCGAGGCGTTCGACGTGGTGGGGGACCGCCGCCAGATGGAGTACCGCGTGATCAGCAGCTGCGTGTCGGAATCGGCCTGGGAGATCGACCTACGCAACCACAAGGACGAGGCGGCCGAGGTGCAGATCGTGGAGCCGGTGGGTGGCGACTGGGAGATACTCTCCTCCAGCCACGAGTGGAACAAGATCGACGCCTTCACGTTCAGCTACACGGTGACGGTGCCCGCCCGGGACGAGACCACCGTGGAGTACCGCGTTCGTGTGAAGTGGTGCTAAGGGAATCCAGCGGTCGCAGTCCCAGCACCACGCAAAGAACCCCGGGCTCATGCCCGGGGTTCCTTGTACGTGATGAGAGGCGGTGGTCAGGGACTGTGGGAGCGCCTCATCCAGTCGCCGTGGATGCGAGCCTGCACCAGGTCTTCCGCCGAGAGCCCAGTGAACTCGTGCTCCGCCAGCCACCTCACGAAATCGGCGTCCACCCCGTGAATGCGGAAGCGGATGAGGGTCTCGGCCGGCACGGCCTCGTAGCCCACCTCGGCCATCTCGCGCACGAACTCCGGGCTCACGCCGTGAATGCGCATGCGGCGCAGGTCGTCGGAATCGAGACCTGTATAGCCCAATGCAGCCAGTCCGCCGATCCACTCTGCGCTCACCCCGTGAATCCGCATCTGCACCAGCTCGTGCATGGAGAGCTCGAAGCCCAGCTCGGCCATCTCGCTGATGAAGTCCGCGCTCACGCCGTGGATGCGCGCCCTCCGCAGGTCCTCCCCCGACAGGTCGGTGTAACCCAGCTCGCCCATCCGCTCGATGAACTCGGGGCTCACGCCGTGAATCCTCATGCGGACGATGTCGTCGGACGACAGGTGGTCGAACCCGGCGGCAGCCATCGTTTCCACGTACTCGGGGCTCACTCCGTGGATGCGGAACCGCACCAGGTCCTCGCCCGACAGATTGGCGTATCCGTGCCCCGCCATCGCGGCGATGTAATCGGGTGACACGCCGTGGATGCGGAAGCGCACCAGGTCCTCTATCGACATGCCGTCGTAGCCGGCCTGGGCCAGGCCATCCACGAACTCGGGACTCACGCCGTGAATGCGCATCCGGATCAGATCGCGCACTGTGGCGTCGCTGTAGCCCCGCTGCTGCATGGCGGTAACGAAGGCGGTCGTTACGTCCTGCAGCGTCATGGAGAACAGGTTGCGCGTCGTGAGGCCGGAGTAGCCGAGTCGCGCCATGCTCTGTACGAACGCGGCGCTTCCCGTCCAGACGAAGCGACCCCAGGCCTCGTCTCCTTCCTGCTCCCCCTGGAACGCGATCGTGCCCGCCTCGCGGGAGAGCTGGAACTGAACCGATCCGGTGCGGCCACTCCACAGGTCGAGGCCGGGGAGCTCCTCCGGCCGGTAGCTGTTGCCGTGCTGCGTGCGGCGACCGTCCAGCTCGGCCCTCAACTCGAGGTGGATGTCGCGCTGATCATTCCACGACTGGGCCTCGGCGTCCCAGCGTCCCTCGACCTGGGACTGCTGCGGCGCGGTGCTGAGGGCCAGGGCGGCCAGCATCAGCGTCGGCGTGGCAATGGCAAGTGGAATTCTCATGGTCTGCTCCGGGGTCGTGGTGAGGATCCTCACCCGGGTTAGATGCGTGATCGTGCCATTTGGTTGGACCTACGGACCCCGGGCCAGCAGTGTTTCTCCGGGTACATCGTGGTCGAGCAGCTACCGGGGGGTACACCGAGGCCGGCCGGCCCTCGGCCAGCATCTCTAAGCTATTGTATCACAAGGCGTTAGAGGTACGGCGCTGCGAGCCTCGCGATGCCGTCGCGGAGCTTGACCGGCAGACTGCGCCCGTTCACCTCGGCGGTGGTGACTTCTCTTGCCGCTTCGAGCTTGCGGTCGATCAGCGCGCTCAGCTTGGCGGCGAGCGCGGCGTCGTAACACTCCACCCCGAACTCGAAGTTGAGCCTCAGGCTGCGGGCGTCCCAGTTGCTCGAGCCGAACAGCGCCCAGCCTTCGTCCACCACCATGAGCTTGGAGTGATCGAACGGGGCGGGTGTGGAGTACACGCGGCACCCCCGGGCCAGCACCTGCCAGAGCTGCGCCGTGGAGGCCCACTGCACGAGGGCCAGGTTGTTCTCCTCGGGGATCAGAATCTCGACCTTCACGCCCCGCAACGCAGTGACGTCCAGGGCGGAGATCAGCCCCTGGTCGGGAATGAAGTACGGCGTCACGATGCGCACCGACTCCTGGGCGCAGGCCAGCGCCCCGAGGAACACGAAGCGCGCCTTCTCGAAGTCCTCGTCGGGGCCGTCGTTGATGCCGCGGGCCACCACGCTGCCGGCAACATCGAGCGGCGGATACCAGGTCACGTCGTCCAGCAGCTCGCCCGTGGTGAACAGCCAATCGTCGGCGAAGGTCCGCATGAGCTGGGCGACAACGGGACCTTCGATTCGGAAATGCAGGTCCTGGACCGGGTGCCGCGGTTGGGATCCCAGCACGTGGCCCTGGCGGATGTTCATCCCGCCGGTGAAGCCGACCCGCCCGTCCACCACCAGCAGCTTGCGGTGGTTGCGCAGGTTGAGGTAGGGCATGCGCCAGGGCCATAGGGTCCGTCCGAACAGCGCCACGCGAATTCCACGCTGCTTGAGCGAGCGCCAGATGGGCGGCCACGAGTAGCGGGCGCCTACCGTGTCTACCAGGACGCGCACCTCCACGCCGCGCTTGACCGCCCGCTCCAGGGCTTCCTGGAATTCCAGGCCGGCCTCGTCGCTGTCGAAGATGTAGGTGCTGAGTGCCACAGTGAGCTCGGCCGCTTCGACAGCGGCCAGCATCGCGGGATAGGCTTCGTCCCCGTTCGCCAGCGGCGTCACCGCGTTGCCCTGCTTGATGCGCCGGGCCGAGATCCGATCCACCAGCTCGGCGAGTGGGTGCAGGTGCTGCACCTCGGGCGGCAGCAGCTCGGGCCGCGGTGCGGCGGGGGGAAGCGCGATCGCACCTGTGGTGCCCAGCCGTGCGGTCCGCTGCGTGACCGCCTGGCGGCGGATGCGGTTGATGCCCAACAGCACGTAGAGCACCGAGCCGGCGATGGGTGCGAGCCAGATGAGGCCCACCCATCCCACCGCGGCGCGCGAGTCGCGCTTGTAGAGCACCACGTGAGCCGACGCGATGACCGAGAGCAGGAAGGTCAGCGCGACGGGCACGGAGCCCAGGGATTGGACCAGATTCACCAGCGGTTCCACGGTGAGACTAAGATAGTTGCCCTGGTCGGGGAACGGCTTGCTCCCTGGCCTGAGAGGGTCGATCTCCCTAGTTTGTGTGTCGATCCCGGACAAAGGAATCCCTTACTTGAGCGCCCTCCCGGACCGCTTACAAGCCGCCGTTGGTGACACCTACCGCATCGAGCGGGAGCTCGGTGGCGGGGGCATGAGCCGCGTGTTCCTGGCCGAGGAAACGCGGTTGGGTCGCAAGGTGGTCATCAAGGTGCTCCCGCCCGAGATGGGGGCGGGGGTCAACGTGGAGCGGTTCGAGCGCGAGATCCAGCTCGCCGCCAAGCTGCAGCATCCCCACGTGGTCCCGCTGCTCACGGCCCGGGCCGAGGGCGATCTCCTGTTCTACGTGATGCCCTACATCGAGGGCGAGTCACTGCGTGTGAAACTGGCACGCGAGGGCGAATTGCCGGTCGGCGAGGCGATCCGGATCCTGCGCGAGGTGGTGGACGCGCTGGCCTACGCCCACCGCAACGGAGTGGTGCACCGCGACATCAAGCCCGACAACGTGCTGCTGTCCGAGGGTCACGCGGTGGTGACCGACTTTGGTGTGGCCAAGGCGGTATCCGCGTCGAGTGGGGCGTCATCGCTGACCTCTCTGGGTGTGGCACTGGGCACGCCTGCCTACATGGCTCCCGAGCAGGCGGCAGCCGATCCGCACACCGACCATCGCGCCGACATCTACGCCGTGGGCGCGCTGGCGTACGAGATGCTGAGTGGACAGCCGCCCTTCACGGGCGCCACGCCGCAGGCCGTCATGGCGATGCACGTGACCGAGACGCCGGAGCCGGTGACCCGGCACCGGTCCACGGTGTCGGAGGGCCTCAACGCGCTGGTGATGCGCTGTCTCGAGAAGAAGGCGGCCGACCGCTGGCAGAGCGCGGCGGAGCTGGTGCCCCAACTCGATGCCTTCACCACGCCCAGTGGCGGGCTGACGCCCACCGGCACGCAGCCCGCCGCGCTGACGAGCGCCGAAATCGCCGTGCAGCGGGCGCATCCGGCGCGCGTGGCCGGGCTGTTCGGATTGGCGTCGATCGGCGCCCTGGCGGTGGTGTACTCCCTGGTGCAGCTGCTCGGCCTGCCGTACTGGGTGGTTGGCGGAGCGGTCGTCCTGCTCGCGGCCGGGTTGCCCATCATGCTGTTCACGGGCCACCACGAGCGGCAGCGGGCGCTCGCGCGCACCACGGGCCTCCAGGTCGCCACGCCGGCGCAGGGGATCCAGCGCTTCTTCACATGGCGCCGAGCCATCATAGGTAGCGCGCTGGCATTTGCGGCTCTCGCAGTGATCGCGACGGGCTACACCGCGATGCGGCTGCTGGGAGTCGGCCCCGTGGGCACGCTGGTGGCGGCCGGCGTGATCGAGGAGGGCGAGACGGTCATCCTCGCCGACTTCGAGGATCGCAGCGGAGACTCCACCCTGGCGGCCTCGGTTACCCAGGCGCTGCGCATCGACCTGGCCCAGTCGCCGATCGTGGAACTGATGGACGCCCAGTCGGTAGGCGAGGCGCTGGAGCGGATGAGCCGCCAGCGAGGGTCGCGGGTCGATCTGTCGTTGGCACAGGAGATCGCCGAGCGGGAAGGCGTGAAGGCGATCGTGGCCGGCGACATCGGCACGCTGGGAAGTAGCTACGTCGTCTCTGCTCGTTTGATCTCCAGCAGTGACGGGGCGGAGCTTGTGGCCCTGCGCGAGACGGCAGCGAGCGACGCGGAGCTGATTGGAGCCGTGGACCGCCTCTCGGCCAAGCTTCGGGAGCGGATCGGCGAATCCCTCCGGACCATCCGTGCCAGCCGGCCGCTGGAACAGGTGACGACCTCGTCGCTCGAGGCGTTGCGGCTCTACACGCGTGCCGAACAGGCGGATTCCGAGGGCGATAGGGAGCGCGCGCTGCGGCTGTTTGAAGAGGCCATCGCGATCGACACGACGTTTGCGATGGCCTACCGCAAGGTGGCCGTCGTGCTCAGCAACGCCTTCGCCGAGCAGTCGCGCATCAATGCCGCCGCGACCCGCGCCTACCAGTATCGTGATCGGCTCCCGCCCCTCGAGCGCTATCTGGCGACGGCGTACTACTTCTCAGAGGTGGAGATCGATCCGGACCGGACGATCGACGCGTACCGATCGGCGCTCGAGATCGATCCGTACGACGATACGGCGCTCAACAACCTCGCGATAGAGTTGATGAACCGCCGGGCGCTCGTGGAAGCCGAGCGCCTGCTGCGACGCGCGATCGCCACCGGCGCCACTTATCAGAACTACATGAACCTCGCGTTGGTCATGATGGCGCAGGGCCGTTGGGCCGAGGCGGAGTCGCTGTTGGTGGAGTTCGACCAGCGCTGGACCGGCCACCCTGCCGGCTTGCTTATGCGCGTCGGCCTGAAGACGGGGCAGCGGGATTACGAGGCGGCGGAGCAGCTCCTGCGCCCGGTCTGGGACCGCATGAAGAGCAGCCCCATCGTGGCCCAGCAACTGGGTTGGGGTCTGTTTGCGGTCGAGACCGTCCGCGGTCGGCTTGCGGCCGGCGAAGCGGTCAGTGTCGAGCAGACGACCACGTTCGAGCGGGCCGGGCAGCATGGCGCGGCGCTACAGAGCCTGCTGGTCGCGGCCGGGTTCGACGTCTGGTTCAGAGGCGACTCGGCGGAGGCGCTCCGCAAGGCCGCTGCTGCGCTGGAGCAGTTCCCGCTGGAGGGTATACCGGCGGAGGACCGACCATACCTCGACGTGGCGCGAATCTACGCTCAGGCGGGCCGCCCCGACCTCGCGCGGCAGCTGCGGGAGGAGTGGAACGGGGCGATCGAAGCCAGTCGGCGCAGCGCCCACGACGAAGCCGGCTGGGATCAGATGCTCGCGTTGGCCGAGCAGCGCTACGACGACGCCGTCGATGCAGCTCGTCGCGCCTACGGGGAGGTCGGCTGCAACATCTGCTGGCTCTACGAGCTGGCTCGGGCGTACGACCTGGCGGGACAGACCGACTCGGCGCTCGCGGTGTACGAGCGTGCCGTCACCCTGCCGGACGGGCTTGCCCTGGCCTTTGAGTTCTACAGTCTCGGCTTCAAGTACCGCCGCCTCGGCGAGCTGTACGAGGAACGTGGCGAGCGCGACAAGGCCGTGGACTACTACGGCCGCCTGGTGGAGCTGTGGGCGGGAGCGGACGCGGAGTTCCAGCCGGTCGTGCAGGACGTGCAGGAGCGCATCGCGCGGCTGGTGGGGGAGACGTAGTAGGCTCCGCCCGGCCACGCAAACAACAGGGGGAGGCGCCGCAACGCCTCCCCCGTCTTGTTGCTCGTGACGTGTCGCCTAGTTCGTCGCCAGCTCCCGCATCACGTTTCCGTCTCCGTCGATCTCGAAGATCGGGCCGAAGCCGAGCTCGCGAATGCCAGGCTCGATCTTCTCACGGTCGCCCACCACGACCCAAACCAGCCGGCCGGGATGGATCACGCCGTCTGCGGCTGCATTGATGTCGCTCAGCGACAGTGCCCGCACCGCGACGGGGTAGGTTGCGAAGTAGTCGTCCGGTAGACCGAATCGCACGATCTCGGTGATGGAACCAGCCACCTCGATGTTGGTCTCCCAGGAGCCGGGGAGGTTGAGCGTCTGCGAGTTCTTGGCAAACGTGAGCTCCTCATCGGTGGCGCGTCGCGCACCCTGGATGTCGCTCAACTCCTTGTGGATCTCGAACATGGCCTCCTTCGTCTTGTCGCTCTGTACCGGAGCGTACACGAAGAACGGCCGCTGGCCTTCGGCGTCCCAGAAGAGGCTTCCGGCACCGTAGGACCAGTGCTTGTCCTCGCGCAGGTTCATGTTGATGCGCGCGCTGAAGTCGCCGCCCAGCACGGTATTCATGATCTCTATCGCGATCTCGTCGGGATTGGCCTTGGGCGGTGCCACGTGCCCGGCGAATATCACCGACTGGATGGCGCCCGGCCGATCCATGAGGTACACGGTCGAGGAGGCCTTCTGCTCGACCGTGGCCAGGTTCTTCTGCGGCACGTCGCCGCCACGCCAGTCGCGGAACAGCCGCTCCAGCCTGGGCTGGATCTCATCCAGGGATGTCGCGCCCACCACGATGAGCGTGGCGTTGTTGGGCTTGAACCAGGTCTGGTGGAACCGCACCAGATCCTCACGGGTCATGGCCTGCACCGATGCCTCGGTGCCCGACCCCGTCATCGGGTTGCCGTAGGCGTGCCCTTCGCCGTACAGCAGCTTGGGGAAGGTGCGCAGCGCCATGCCGAAGGGCTGCACCTTCTCCTGCTGGATCTGGGCCAGGCGCATCTGCCGCAGGCGCTGGAACTCGTTCTCGGGGAACGCCGGGTTGAGGATCACGTCGGCGAAGATGTCGAGCGACGCACCGAGGTTCTCGGTCAGCGCCGACATCGAGACGGTGGACATGTCGAGATTGGCCCCCGTGCCGAGCGTGGCACCCAGCATGTCCAGCTCCTCGCTGATCTCCAGCGCCGAGCGGCGGTCGGTGCCCTCGTCCAGCATCGACATTGCGAGGCTCGCCGAGCCAGGTGTGCCGAACTGGTCGGCGGCGTAGCCGGCATCCATCAGTAGTCGCAGGTACACCACCGGGACGGCGTCCCGCTGTGCCAGGACGATGTTCAAGCCGTTCGACAGCGTGGCTCGCTGCATCGTCGGGAAGTTCGCGACAGGCGCGTCGCCGGCCGCCGGCACGCCGGTCGTGCGATCCACTTCCGACGCCACGGTCGTGTATTCGGGGAAGGGGTGCACCTCGAGCTTGTAGACGCCGTCGGAGAGCCACTTCTGCGCGGCCCTGCGGATGTCGTCGCGCGTGGCGTTCTCGATGCTAGCCAGCCACTCCCTGTAGGCATCGGGGCTGCCGCCGTAGACCTGGCTCATGGCGAGCACGTCGGACGTGCCGCCGAACCCGCCGATCCGCTCGATGCCGCGGATGAATCCGGCGCGGTACTGCGTCTTCACGCGCCGCAGCTCCTCATCGGTCGGGCCCTCGGCGATGAGACGGGCGAGCTCCTGATCCATCGCCTGCTCCACCTGCGTCAGGTCCACGCCCGGCTTGGCTGTGCCCCATACTATGAGTTGGCTGCCGATCTCCCTCGAGTCGTGGTAGGCCACCACGCTCGTGGCGATCTGATCGTCGTACACCAGGCGCTTGTAGAAGCGCGAGTTCTTGCCCGAAGCCAGCAGCTCGGCGATCACCTCGATGTGGCCCGCCTCGACAGATGTCATCTGCGGCGTATTCCACACCATGTAGACACGGGCCTGCGGCACCCGGTCCTGCATCACCTGGCGGTGCGTGCCCGAGCGCTGTGCCACCCAGGCCTGGTGCTTCACGACCGGCGGCCCCGAGGGAATGTCGCCGAAGTAACGCTCGACCTTGGCCTTGACCTCCTGTGGGTCCACGTCTCCGGCCACCGCGATCACGGCGTTCGCCGCACCGTAGTAGGTGCGGAACCACTCGTGTACGTCCTCGAGACTCGCGGCGGAGAGGTCGTCCATCGAGCCGATCACGCTCCACGAGTAGGGATGGCCCGCCGGGTAGGTGTTCTCGGCGATGGTGATCCATGTCTTGCCGTAGGGCTGGTTCTCACCCTGGCGCTTCTCGTTCTGCACCACGCCGCGCTGCTCGTCCAGCTTCGCCTGGTCGATCGCACCGAGCAGGTGGCCCATGCGGTCCGATTCCATCCACAGCGCCACATCCAGCGCCGAGGTGGGCACGTTCTGGAAGTAGTTCGTGCGGTCCTCGTTGGTGGTGCCGTTCAGGTCGGTGGCGCCGAGCGGCTCCAACACCTTGAAGTAATCGTCGTTGTAGTGCTCCGAGCCATTGAACATGAGGTGCTCGAACAGGTGGGCGAAGCCGGTGCGCCCCACCTTTTCGTTCTTCGATCCCACGTGGTACCACATGTTGACGGCCACGATGGGGGCCTTGTGGTCCTCGTGGATGATCAGCGTGAGCCCGTTGTCGAGCACGTGCTTCTCGAACGGAATGTCGATCTCGGTGGTGGACTGTGCCGCCAGCGGTTGGGCCGCCAGCGTTAGTCCCGCCACGGCGAGCAGACTCCACGCCGAGGTGAGCCTTATGCTGAGTCGCTTCATGGGAGATCTCCTGCGGATTGTCGCACTGTAGTCGAACTGTATCAGTTAGCCGGGGGGTACGGCCCACGTCAAGCCGGGCCCGTGGGGGCCTGGCGTCCGCCGTGTCACACAGAAGACGCGCGAGAGCCGTCCAGGGTTCCGGCCCCCCCGGAGGGGCGTTGCAACCCTCTCGCCGGTTGGTCTGTCTAACGAAATGATCCCCCCAAACGGAGTACTCCGATGTTGCAGAAGGCAACGTTGTACCTGACGATCGGCCTCGTGACGCTGGCGCTCGCCGCCTCTGCCGGCTCGGTAGCCGCCCAGCAGCCGCTGGCCGAGGACCAGGACTGGTGTCGCTCCCGCGATTATGACCGCGACCACGACCGCTATTGCGAGGTCCGCGAGTTCACGCTGGGGGCCATGGACCGCATCGTCGTCGACGCCGAGCCCAACGGCGGCATTACGGTGGAGGGTTGGGACCGCAACGAGATCCGCGTCCTGGCCCGGGTGACCGGCCAGGCCGACGAAATGGACGATGCCCGTGCCCTGGTACAGGAGGTGGAGGTGTTGACCGGCGGGACGATCTCCTCCGACGGTCCGAGCACGGATCGACACGAGTGGTGGTCGGTGAGCTTCCGCATCTTTGCGCCACGCAACTCCGATCTGTCGCTGGAGACCACCAACGGCGGGATAAGGATCGAGGACGTGGCGGGGGACATCGAGTTCAACACGACCAACGGGGGCGTGCGCCTGACCGGCGTGGCCGGCGATGTGCGGGGCCGAACCACGAACGGCGGGCTCCACGTCTATCTCACCGGATCGGAGTGGCAGGGGTCCGGCCTCGACGTGCGCACCACCAACGGCGGTGTGAAGCTCACGATCCCCGACGGCTACAACGCCCGGCTCGAGACCGGCACCACCAACGGCGGGATGCGGTTCGACTTCCCCGTGACCGTGCAGGGACGCATCGATCGGCGGCTGTCGGTGGACCTCGGCAGCGGCGGAACGCTGATCCGCGCCTTCACGACCAACGGTGGGGTGACCGTAGTGCGCGGTTAGCCGCCCGCTCTCGCTATCTCGGCCTCCGCGGCGAGGAATCCGAACGCGGCCCACTGATTACCCCCGAGGATCCGACGGAACACGGACTCGGCTTCGGTGGGCCGCCCGTTGTACAGGTGCCAGTTGCCCACGCCGTATCCCACCGTGGCGTTGGCCAGCGGGTCGTCCGACCCCGCGTCCTGCAGCAGGTCTTCGGGCGTCAGCTCTCCCTTGTACATCAGCAGCAAGCGGTGGTAGCCGTGATTCTCGATGATGTCCATTGCGGCGTTGATCGGCTGTAGCACCTCCCGCGCCTCATCCGCACGATCCAGCCGCCGCAGCGTCATGTAAAGCCAGTGGCTGGTGGCGACGACCATGTCCTCGGTGGCCGACACACCCAGGCACATGCTGTAGGAAGTCGCGGCGCGCTCCAAGTCACCCCTGAGGTAGTGGGCGAGCCCCAGGTGGTACCAGATGTTCGACTGCAGCGTGCTGGTGGGGATGCCGCGCTCGTTGGGGAGACCGTCCGGCTCCACCTCGTCGGGCTGGCCCGCCACCAGCTTGGCCGCGTACGCCAGATCCTCGATGGCGGCGTCGAAGTCGCGCAGCGTGATGTAGCGGTGTCCGCGGTGGCGGTAGAACCGGGCGTCGCCGGGGTGCTGCTCGATGCCCGAGGTGTAGACCTCGACGGCCTCGCGGTAGCGCCCCATGTAGGCCAGTCGACGTCCCAGCCAGATGATTGAGTCGGCGTTCTCCGGCGCTGCCTCCCATGCACGGCGTGCCTGCGCGAGGCGGGCCTCGCGCTCCTGCCGCACCTCCGGCGTCATGGCGGGAGGCGACACCGTGTCGCCCAGTAGGGTCACCGCTTCGGCGCCCGCAGGCAGAACCGGCAGCTCGCGCGCGGGGCGCTCTTCACAGGCCCACGTCAGCGCGGCAGCACTGAATATCACCAACATTCTCCGGGTCATCGCTCCTCCACGCGGATCAGCTTCATGTTAACCGCCAGAGCCTAGTCTACCGTGCGCCAGGTGCCGCGGCTAGCTTTGCCCACCATGCAGAAGCTCATCGAGGAGTGGTCGGGGGAGTCGGTCGTGGCGCGGTACGATCGGGCGGCCCAGACCTGGATGCTCATCGCGATTCACGACACGACGCTCGGCGCCGCCATGGGTGGCTGCCGCATGAAGGTGTACGGCAGTCCCGAGGAGGCGCTGCGCGACGCCATGCGCCTCGCCGAAGGGATGACCTACAAGTGGGCGACCATCGGGTTCGATCTGGGTGGTGGGAAGAGCGTGCTGGCCGTACCACGGCGCCTGGAGGGGACGGAGCGCGACGGCCTGTTCCGCCGCTTCGGGCGGTTGATCGACTCCCTGAAGGGTGCGTACGCATGTGGTCCGGATCTGGGCACCACGCCCGAGGACATGGCGACGATCGCCCGCGAGACCCCATTCGTGCACGGCGGAACCCGGCGGGGGGAAACCGCCGACCCGGGACCCTACACGGCGCTCGGTGTCTGGGCGGGAATGCGCGCCGCGGTGCGGCAGGTGTTCGGGAGCGGCGAGCTCTCGGGGCGCTCCGTGCTGATCGAGGGCGTTGGCGACGTGGGGATTCCCCTGGCGCGGATGCTACGGGAATCGGGCGCTCGCATTCTGGTGAGCGACATCGATGCCGAGCGCGCCGCGGCGGTGGCGGCCGAAGTGGGAGGTGAGGTAGTGGCCGCCGAGCGAGTCTACCAGACGCCGTGCGATGTGTACGCGCCGTGCGCGGTCGGGGCGACGCTGAACGCCGCGACGATTCCGGAGCTGCAATGTCGCATCGTCGCAGGCTCGGCGAACAACCAGCTGTCCGAGCCTGAGGATGGGGAGCAACTGCACGCCCGAGGGATTCTCTACGCTCCGGACTACGTGATCAATGCGGGTGGGGCCACCGCCCTGCCGCTACTTGGCAGTGGAGAGCAGACCGAGCAGCAGATCCGCGAGCGCATCGAGGGCTTCGAGGGAGCCCTGGACGAGATCTTCAGCGAGGCGGCCGAGGGCGACGAGTCGCCGCTGCATGCCGCAGTGCGGCGGGTCGAGCGGGTGCTCGCCGCTCGCCGCAGGGAGCGTTGGCCGGACTAGTAGGGTTAGAAGCCCGGTACGAAGGTGAACTGGAAGTGGCCGCCCTTCGGGCGGTTGAACGGATAGACGTAGTGCACTCCCAGTATCAGGAAGCCGAAGAAGTTCATCCGCAACCCCCCGCCCATGCTGAACACGGGCCTGCTGTCGCCGCCCTCCCACCAGGCCCGATCGTCGAAGCCCGGCGTGAGTAACAGCCGGTCCTCGCCGTACCATGCGAGCCCTGCATCGCCGAAGATGTAGCCTTCGATCGGGAGGTACCCGAACAGTCCGTCCCCGAGGCCGAGCAGCCCCAGGGGCGGGAAGCGCAACTCCAGGTTGCCCAGCAGCATCCTCGACCCGAACAGGTTGTCGTAGGGGCCGCACGTGAAGACGTCGTCGGCTCCAGTCAGCCCTCCCGCCTCAGCGCAGGCGGCGAAATCGAATGAGCTGAAGTCGTAGCCACGCACGATCCCGTCATAGCCCAGGTAGAACGGTGTGATCCTCGAGGTGTCGGCGTCCGGACCGTAGCGCCCGTTGTGGAGCAGGCGCAATGCGACGGTCACCGGCCGCGTCGGCATCACGTACTTGCGGAAGTCCAGGATACCAGTCGCGTAGTCCAGGTCGTTGTACGTTCCGCCGAACTCCACGCGGTAGCGCTGGCCCAGCATCGGGCTGGTGACGCCGAACAACGTGCGGTCGTACACCAGGGCCGCACTCGCCTGGAACAGGTTCAGATCGGGGGGCGCGGGTATCTCGCCCTCTGTCTGGTCGATCTGATTGAAGGTCACCGGATTGTAAACCCGGTCCCGTACCTCGTTGCTGTAGCCGATGTTGAAGAACCGAGCGTTGAATTCGATCCGCCGGGCGCGGTTGAGGGGATACGCCGCCACACCGCCGATCTGGCGGAACGTCTGCCGTTGGATGATCGTGCGCTCTACGAGCGCTCCTGTCGCAGAGTCACTGAACAGGAACGCTTGGCCGGTAACGAATGGGGTCTGCTGCAGAGTGACGCCCCAATTGATGCGCTTGTTCAGGTTCGAGTACCCGATGAGCCCGCCCACATCCCTCAAGCTCCCACGGATCTCGATGGCCGTGGCTACGTTGTGGCCTCCGAGCATGTCGCTGAAGAAGAACGACGCGCCGCCTGCGATGTAGGTGCCAAACCGGTCTGCCCCGACCGCCAGGGACGGCTGCCCAATGTAGTCCAAAGCGAACTTGGGCTTGTAGTCGGCCATCAGGAAGCTCTCGCGGTCCCGCGGCAGGCCGTAGAACGAGTTGGCCAGCAGGCTCTGCACGTCGTCGCTGAGGCGGTCACCCGGTGGGAGCACCGCCGGGTCCATCGCGAACTCGCCCAACACGTCACCACCCACGAGCACGTCCGGATCCTCGATGACGTAGATCGAGTTGGCGTCTTCCTCGTACACGGTGATCGCCAGCTCACCCGTCTGGGCGGCCACGCTGATCGCGGGGCTGAGCCCGACGATGCCGCTGACGCCCGTGAACACGTTGGTCAGCTGGAACAACTCGCCGGTAGCCAGGTCCGTGCGGTAGACGTTCGAGATCCCGTTCTGATCGGAGATGAAGTAGAGGCCGCTCGCGTCGGGCGTCCACTGGGGGTTGATGTGCTTTCCCTGTGGGAAGGCGGCCACCGGCCGGATGGCCATGGTCGTCGGGTCCAACAGGGCCAGCCGGTACTCCCCGTACATCAGGCTGGATACTCCCGTGCCGAACCGGTCGGTTGCGAACGCGATCTGGCTTCCGTCGGGTGACCATGCGGGCTGCAAGTCGCCGAACACGTCGTTGGTGAGCCGCAGGAGCTGTTCCTCTTCCAGGTCGTACATGAAGAGGTCGGACATTCCGCCTGTCAAAGCCGAGAACACGACGTAGCGCCCGTCCGGCGACCAGTTCGGCGAGTAGATCTCACCGAGCTCCTCGAATCTCACATCCTTGAGCTTCTTCCCGGACTCCGCATCGATGATCGTGAGAACCGGCCGACCCCGGGACACGGCGCCGAACGCGAACCGATTGCCCTCGTAGTCCCATGCTCCCGCGCTGTAGATGAACTGCAGGCTCTCGAAGTGCGGGTTGACGTCGTTCCTGGTGATCTTGCGGATGATCTTGCCGGTGAAGGCGTCGGCCATGAAGATGTCGATCGAGAACAGGTCGCGCTCCGAGATGAACACCACGCGGCTCCCGTCGGGCGAGAGTGCCGGCCCGACATTGAGCCTGCCTCCCGCGGCGAACGGCGTGATGACTGGGCGCCCGTAGTCGCCCGCGCTGCCCGTGACGTCCTGCAGCGGCTCGTAGTAGGAACGCATGGCCCGGTGCCAACCGTACACCACCGAGTCGGGCGCCATCCGCAGCACACGCGCGAACGCCATGGATGCTCCGCCCGCGGACCGGGACGCCTTGAGGATGCGGCCCACGGCGTCGTCGCCCCACCGCCCCGCGATGTATGACCACAGCGCGTGCCCGTAGCGGTACGGGAAGAACCGCGGGTCGCTCAGTCGCTGGATGTCCGGCAGTGGCGCCCGCACCGCGTCCCGCATCCACATGGCGGTATTGGCATCCACCGGGCCGACCGACAGGTACTCGGCCATGCCCTCCACGAACCAGAGTGGATACCGCATGACGCTGGGTATGCCGGCCTTGGCTATCCCGCCGCCCTCTCCGGTGAGGTCGAACTGGAAGGCGTGCACCAATTCGTGCCCCAGCACGTGATCCGTCTCGGGCAGCGGGCCCGCAAACGGGAGCACGATACGTCGCTTGAGGATCTCGGTGACGCCTCCGGTGGACTCTCCGATGTCGCCTTGCAGGGTGTTGGTCTGGCGGAAGTGGGGACCGCTGGCGTACAGGATGAGGGCCTGTCGGCCGTTGAGCTCGTGGTTCAGCAGGCGGGAGAGCCGCGCGTACCAGCGCTCGGCCATGAGCGCGGCGTACTCGACGGCTACGTCGATCTCATCGTAGTAGTAGATGTCGAAGTGTTCGGTCTTGAGTATCTCGAAGTCGAGGTTCTCGTATTGGACCTTGTTCTGACCGAAATACTGAGCCTCGGCGGAAGGCGCGAAGCCGAACAGGCCCGCCGCCGCGAACGAGATGGTTGCCGCCGTCAACAGACTTCGTCTGCCGCTCATCGTGTCCCCATGAGTGCTCTCCCAGTCATATAGAACATACGGGAAAGGCAAATGTTCCGGCTAGCCGCTGTCGGATCCGGCCCATCTGGTGTAGCGTAGGCGGCAATCACCCTAGCGAGGGAATCCCACAGGTGTCACTCGGGGAATGCCCCAAGCCCAAGGATCTTGCCAAGGAGGCCACCGCCCGGCTGCGGGCCATGGCCGACCCGGAGTCTGCGCGGGGATTCCGCACCTTCTTCAAGCAGGACGACGAGGTCACCTTGTTGGGTGTTAAGACGGGGCCGGTCCGCGCCCTGGCTCGGGAGCTGTACGGAGGGGTGGCCGCCGGGTGGCGGGTGGATGATGCGGCCGCCTTCGCCGACCAGATGGTGCGGAACCGCTACCTCGAGGCCAAGTTCCTCGGTCTGACGGTGCTCGGCCGATACCGCGACTCCTATCCCAAGTCGCTCCTCGCCACAGCCCGAAAGTGGTTGGCAGAAGGTCACTTATCCAACTGGGCGGCGGTCGATGCCCTGGCTCCGCTGGTGCTCACTCCCCTGATGGTGCGGTACCCGCGGCTGGAGCCACGGCTGCTCGGATGGGCGAGGGCGCGCAACCAATGGCTGCGCCGCGCCGCCGTGGTCACCCTCGTCCCCCTGGCGCGCAAGGGAGAGCGGCTCGACCAGGCCTACGGCCTGGTGGCCGGCCTCTTCTCGGACCGGGAGGATCTAATGCACAAGGCGTGTGGCTGGCTGCTGAGAGAAGCGGGCAAGACCGACATGCCCAGGCTGGAGCGCTTCCTGCTGCGGCACGGTCCGGCGATTCCCCGAACCACGGTGCGTTATGCTATCGAGCGGTTTGCGCCCCGCCGGCGCAAGCGGCTGCTGCTGCAAACCAGAGGGTAGGGCCGGCTCGCGTTCGCCCGGCGAGCCGACCCTCCGAGGCAGGTACCGCTACTGCCCGATCCCCTCCAGGTCCAACAGGAAGGCGTAGACGAACGCGGTCTCGTGCATCCGCCGGAAGCGACCCGACGCGCCTCCGTGTCCGGCCTCCATGTTGGTCTTGAGGATGAGGCGGTTGTCGTCGGTCTTCATGGCCCGCAGCCTGGCCACCCACTTGGCCGGCTCCCAGTACTGCACCTGCGAGTCGTGCAGGCCGGTCGTCACCAGCAGATTGGGGTAGTCCTTGGCCTCGACCTGATCGTACGGCGAGTAGGACAGCATGTACTCGTAGTACTCCTGGTCATTGGGATTGCCCCACTCGTCGTACTCCGAAGTCGTCAGGGGGATGCTAGCGTCGAGCATGGTGGTGACCACGTCCACCCACGGCACACGTGCGATCACCCCGTTGAACAGATCGGGCCGCATGTTCGCGATGGCGCCCATCAACAGGCCGCCGGCGCTACCGCCCTGCGCGTAGAGGTGCCCGGGTGAGGTGAAGCCCGCGGCCACCAGGTGCTCACCGCACGCTATGAAGTCAGTGAAGGTGTTCTTCTTGTTGAGCAGCTTTCCGTCCTCGTACCACCAGCGCCCCATCTCCATCCCGCCCCGCACGTGGGCGATGGCGTACACGAAACCGCGGTCCAGCAAGCTCAGACGCGAGGAGCTGAAGGTGGCGCTCATGCTGGAGCCGTAGGATCCGTAGGCGTAGAGCAGCAGCGGGTTCTCGCCGTCGCGCTCCAGCCCTTTGCGATACACGAGGGATACGGGGACTCGCACCCCGTCGTCGGCCGTCGCCCAGATCCGCTCCGTCACGTAGTTCGCCGGATCGAACCCACCCAATACCTCAGTGCGCTTCAGCAGCTCGCGCTCGCGGGAATCCATTTCGTAGTCGTACACAGACCTGGGCGTGGTCATCGACGTGTAGCTGTAGCGCAGGACCTTTGTGTCGAAATCGTAGTTCGTGCCGATTCCCGCCCAGTACGTGGGCTCGCCGAAGTCGAGATAGTGCTCGCCCTCCCCGTCCCAGGGCAGGACGCGAATCTGCGGCAGCCCCTCCTTGCGCTCGGAGACGACCAGATAGTCCGCGAAGATCTCGAAGCTGCCCAGCAATACGTCCTCGCGATGGGGAATAACCTCTTCCCACGCAGACCGGCGCGTGTCGTCGACGGGAGTGCGCACCAGGCGGAAGTTCTCGGCGGCGTCGTTCGTGCGGACGTAGAAGTGATCCTTGTAGTGGTCGATGCTGTGCTCGTGGTTGCGCTCCCTGGGGAGGAACACCGCGAACTCCCCCATCGGGTCGTTGGCGTCTAGGTAGCGGTGCTCGTCGCTCAGCGTCTGCGAGGACCTGATGATGATGAACGCCTTCGACTTGGTCCGGAACACGTAGCTGCTGAACTCCTCGTCGGCCTCCTCGTAAACCAGCATGTCCTGGGACGCGTCCGTGCCCAGCTGGTGCCGGTATATCTGATACCAGCGCAGGGTCTCGGGGTGCTGCCTCGTGTAGAACAGAGTCTGGTTGTCGTTCGCCCACGCCACGTTGCCCGCGACGTTCGGGATGACGTCGTCGAGGATCTCCCCGGTTGCCAGGTTCTTGAAGCGGATCGTGTAGAACCGCCGGCCCACCGTGTCGACGGCGAATGCCATGATGTTCTGGTCGTAGCTCACTCCGCGCGGTCCGCCGGAGAAGAAACCGTGCCCCTCCGCGAGCTCGTTGGCGTCGAGTATGATCTCTTCCGGCGCGTCCATGCTGCCGCGGCGTCGGGCGTAGATGGGATACTCCCGCCCCTCCTCCCACCTGGTGTAGTACCAGTAGTCGTCGAGCTTGTAGGGCACCGACTCGTCGGTCTCCTTGACGCGGCCCTTGATCTCCTGGAACAGCGCCTCCTGGAATGCCTCGGTGTGCTCCATGACGGCGTCGGTGTACGCGTTCTCCGCTTCGAGGTAGGCGATCACCTCGGGATTCTCGCGCTCGCGCAGCCAGAAGTACTCGTCGATCCGCAGGTGTCCGTGGGTGACCAGTTCCTGCGGCGCCATCTTGGCGACCGGGGGCGTGGGTTCCTGTAGGGTCTGCGCAGTGAGTGCTGCGGGAATCGCTGCGACGGTCGTGCCGATTGCCAGGGTGATCCTCAGGGTGAGCCGCATCTCCACCTCCTCCTCGCTCATCATCCGTAGTGCGGGGCTTGTGCCGGCCTGCGCCGTTCCGCTATGCATTCGTGCCATCGCGAGTCGGTCGGGCCGTTTCTCGCGGGCAGTAAAGATGGTCAAAATGAACCAACACTTGAAGGGTGGGGACGGTGGAGCGATCGAATAGAGGTCACTGGGTGGGTGCGGTCCTGTGGACCGTGGCGGTCGTCCTTATGCTGAGCTCGGCGGTGTACCAGCGGCTCACGGGCCCGACGCATCCGTTGCGCGGCGAGTTTGCATCGGCGGGCGAGAGCTACCGCTACCGCCTGCCGCGCAGCGGTGTGACCACGGAGGGTACCCGCGTTGCGATTCCCAACCCGGGCCAGGAGGTCTCGGGCGGCCTGATCTACCGGCGGTACCCCACGAGCGAGGAATTCACGACGGTACCTCTCGCCGTCGAGGACGGGGAGCTCGCCGCGCGGCTCCCGGTCCAGCCGGCGGCAGGCAAGCTGGAGTACTACATCGTATTGGACACGCCGGAGGGCGGTCGCTGGATCCCCGGCCGCGACGAGACCGTGGTGATGCGGTACCGCGCCCCGGTGCCGGCGGCCGCGCTGATACCGCACGTACTCTTCATGTTCATCGCGGTCCTGGTGGGGATTCGCGCCGGACTGGCCGCGCTGTTCGATCCGCCGGGGATGCGGCGACTTGCCTGGGTTACGCTCGGGACCATGACGATCGGCGGCCTGATCCTGGGGCCGATCGTGCAGGAGTACGCGTTCGGGGCTTTCTGGACAGGCTTCCCGTTCGGCTACGACCTCACTGACAACAAGACCCTCATCATGTGGCTCGTGTGGGTAGGCGCGTGTGGCGCCCTGGAGTGGAAGGCTACGCGGAGCCAGCCGATCGGCAGGGTGGCGGTGCTGCTGGCGACGGTGGTGACGCTCGTGGTGTACCTCATTCCTCACAGCCTGCGCGGCAGCGAGCTGGACTACTCCCAGGTGGATCAGGGCGTGGATCCGTCCGAGGCCGTCGAGACGGGCAACCCCTGAGCCACGGCGCAGCGCCGGGGAACGCCTTCCGGCCCAGCAGGTGGCTTCCGGGCCCCCACGCACAAACCGTGGGGGCCCGATTGCTGCGCTCCCACCGCGGAGTGCGGCTCGCCCGGGAACGTGTCGAGCTGACCGACGGCGACTTCATCGATCTGGATTGGGTGGCGGGTGTCGGCGGAGTGGTGCCGTCTGACGCGGCGCCGCTGGTGCTGGTGCTGCACGGCCTCGAGGGATGCGCCGAGTCCGGTTACGTGCTGGAGATGCACCGCGCGCTCGTGCGGGAGGGGTTGGCGGCGGTGGGGTTGAACTTCCGTGCCTGTAGCGGCGAGCCAAACCGGCTGCCTCGCATGTACCACTCCGGTGAGACGGGCGATCTGGCGTACGTATTGCGTCTCCTCCGTGAGCGGTACCCGGGGCGGCCACTCGGTGCCGTGGGGTTCTCGCTGGGCGGCAACGTATTGCTCAAGTTCCTCGGTGAGCGTGCCGGGTTGGATGGTCCGGGCGGAATGCCGGGTGCGGCGGTTGCCATATCGGTGCCGTTCGACCTGTCGGCTGGCGCCGAGTGGATCGAGCGCGGCTTCTCCCGCTTGTACCGCTACTACCTCGTTCGTCGGCTGCACCGCAAGGTGCGGCGCAAGTTCGAGTTGCTGCGGCCGCACGTGAACCTGGATCGCGTTCTCGACAGCCGCACCTTTCGTGAGTTCGACGATGCGGCAACCGCGCCGCTGCACGGCTTTGCGGGCGCCGAGGACTACTACCGTCGCTCCAGTTCTGCACCGTTCGTCGGCGCGATCGAGGTCCCCACGCTGGTGATACACTCGCTGGACGATCCCTTCGTGCCGCCTGCGGCTGTGCCGCGCGAGGCTCTCGAGCGCAATCCCGCGATCGACGCGCGCATCAGCGAGCATGGCGGCCACGTGGGCTTCGTCACCGGCCCGCCCTGGCGACCGCGCTTCTGGGCCGAGCGGGAGGCGGGGCGGTTCCTGGTGGGGCGGCTGAGCCGCCCGACCCGTTAGATTGCCTATTCCTCAATTCACCGGTACTCACCAGGAGACACGAGAATGGCCGTCACCAGCACTGCTACCGCGACCTGGAACGGTGTGCTGAAGTCCGGCAACGGTTTGTACGAAGCCGCATCGGGTGCATTTCAGGGCGAATACACGTTTGCCACGCGGTTCGAGGGCGCGCAGGGCACCAATCCCGAGGAGCTCATCGCGGCCGCGCACGCCGCCTGCCTCAGCATGGCGCTTTCGGTCGGGCTGGAGAAGGCCGGCACACCGGCTACCAGCATCACGACCACCGCTTCCTGCACCATGGACCGAGTGGAGGGGGCTTCCAAGATCACCAAGATGCAGCTGCAGGTACGCGGCAGGGTTGCAGGCATCGACAACGACGCGTTCGTGAGCGCGGCGCAAGGGGCCAAGGACAACTGTCCGGTCTCGCAGGCGCTCAAGGGGAACGTGCAGTTCGAGCTCGACGCCGCCCTGGAGCAGTGAGCCAGAGCCGAGTCCCGCAGCGTATCCACCGCGGAGGACACGAGATCGTCGTCACGTGGACGGACGATCACGTGGGCACTTACGTGGCCAGGGATCTGCGGCTCGCGTGCCAATGCGCCGGCTGTCGCGAAGAGATGACCGGGCGACCCTTACTCGACCCCGAGACTGTGCCTGCGGAGGTCGAGGCCGTGTCCATCCGGCTGGTTGGCAGCTACGCCGTTCGTATCGATTGGAGTGACGGGCACGGGACCGGGATCTACACGTACGAGCAGCTGGCGGCGCTGTGCCCCTGCGAGGCGTGCAGCGGAGGCGGCAGCTAGCAGCGTGGATCCCGTCTGTCATACCCTGGTGGGCGGAGCCCTGGCGCAGACCGGCCTCAAGCGGCGCACGGCTCTGGGAACCGCCACGCTGCTCGTCGGCGCCAACCTGCCCGACATGGATGTGCTGGCCTACTTCGCCAGCCCGGTGCACGCACTATGGCTGCGTCGCGGCGTGACGCACGGCGCGCTGGCGCTGATCGTACTGCCCTTCCTGCTTGCCGGCATGATGCTCATGTGGGACCGGTTGGTGCGACGTCGCGGTGGTCGCGTGCCGTCCCGCCCGGTCGTGCCGCGTCAGGTGCTGCTGCTCTCATTGATCGCTGTGGCGACCCACCCGTTCCTCGACTTCATGAACACCTACGGCATGCGGTGGCTGATGCCGTTTTCGGGCCGCTGGTTCTACGGCGACACGCTGTTCATAGTCGATCCGTGGATCTGGGGCCTGTTGGCTGCGGGGATCTTCATTGCGAGACGACGGGGAGCGGGGGAAGCGGCACGCGTCGCCATGGTCGTGCTGGCTCTCTACATCGCTGCGATGGGCGTTTCCAACCTGGCGGCGCGTCGAGTGGTGCTCCGTACGCTGGCGGATCGCGGGCATAGCGAGCCACAGCGCTTGATGGCGGCGCCCCTGCCGGCGAATCCGCTGCGTCGCTGGGTGGTGATCGAGGATGAAGAGGTGTATCGCTTCGGCTCGTTCGACTGGCTGCGCCACCCGCGATTCGTGCTGGACGAGTTCGTGATTCCGCGACACCCCTCCGGGGCCGCGGCGGCGGCCACCCGAGGGCCCAAGGTGCGCAAGTTCCTGAGTTGGGCGCGGTTCCCGTACTACGTTGTGGAGCGACGGGGAGCGGGCCACGTGGTCCATATCGGCGACGCACGGTACACCATCGATCCAACCGACTCGTGGGCGGCCATCACTGTACAGCTGCAGTGAGGAGCGGGTGCGAACGGCATCCTGCCGCGCTGCAAGAAAAGAGGGTCGGCGAGATTAGCTCCCGCCGACCCTCGTGTCATCGCTTCGATACCGACTAGCCAGCCACCACCTTCAGTTGATTCCAGGGAGCCGACTGATCGCGGTTGTGCCGTTGCACTGCATCGCGGGCGGCGCGCACACCGCGCAGCACGCTGCGTACGAAATCGAGCGGCACTTCTTCGGTGCCCGCCGCGAGCGAAATCGACGCAACGAAGTCGTTCAGGTAGCAGCGCCGGTCGGACGGCCCCCCGCCCGGTCGGGCCAGCACTCGGTTGTGGACTATCTCCACGTCGAGGCGCACGGTGTCGCGGTAGCGGAATAGCTGCGCCACCACGTTGCCGTGGCCGATACCATCGGGGAAACTGAGCGGGACGACAAACCGGTGACCCGCACCATCGGACTCGCGAACGACCACGTCGTCGGCGGCAATGGGCTGCAGCATAGCCTCCACCCCGGGGACGAGCGATTCGATCGTCTCCTCGAGTTCCCGCTGGATCAGGCCAAGACTGCTCTCAGTGCATCCGGTCATACGGTCTCCACTGTAGGAGCGTTGCTCGTTGTTTCTCCGAAGTACGAGAATAGCCAGAATCGTGCCACAGTTCCCAATGTGAGGGGCGCCCTGGGAACCCTCTTCAATATAAGGCATTGGGGAATCCTCCTGGTGTAACCGACCACACAGGCCCCATGCCGTGTCTCACCTGGTGTCTCTCTTTGGGTACACGACGGTACCATGTTCCGGTGTGACTTGGCTCACACGACGCAAAAGACTACGGGGTAAACGATTGACCCCGCGATCAGTTTCCTCTCATTGTTCGCGCAGAGCGGCCGAACGGAACAGGCCGTCCGTTGCCTGCAACAGCTTTCCCCTCAACCGTGGGGGATAGTCCGGGTGTTGCTTCAGGAATTCCCTGGCCGTCGCGGCGGCGCTGGGCGAGCTGTGTCCGTCGAGCGTAGCGTGCAGCCAGCGCAACGGGAAGAAGATGTCACCGGTCCGTTGGATCTCCTCCAGCAGGTCGAGGCTCGGGCGAATGTAGTGCTCGGCTGCCTCGGCGCGCAGCGGATGGTGCAGCGCGGACACCGCACTCAACACCCACGGCTCGTGCTCGCGATTGTCCGCCCGCTTGAGCTCCTCGAACAGGGAGTCGCGCACTGCCGGCTCGATTGACAGTGCGGGAGTGATGAACGCGAAGCGTGCCCTGCGGTCGGCGTTCTCGATGCGCTCGAGCTGCCGCGCCAGGATCTCGCCCGCGTTCTGCACGCCTCGCACTGCGAGCGCCTCGGCCAGCGCAGTGTAGCGCCGCTCCGACATCGGCAGGCCGGGGATCTCGAGATCCTCGCGCCAGACGGCTTCGAGTCGCATCAGCGCCTCGGAACTGAGGGCCGTTGCGACGTACGCATTGAAGTACGCAGCCTTGAGGCTCGTGCCGCGCGATCGCTGCAGCTCGCCCCACAGCAGGGCCTCGAGCCTGCGGCCCGTGCCTGTGCGGTGCTCGCCCGGCAGATAGCGCCAGAAGGCGGTGCGCACGTAGCCCAGGACGCGCTGCACGTTCTGCTCGTCGGCCTCGCGCGGCAGAGCCAGCAAGGCGAGATCGAGGAACGCTTCCGCGGTGAGCTCCGCCTCCAGCAAGGCTTCCCACAAGGCCATCCATGCCACGGCGCGGATCAACGGGTCCTCGATCTCGGGCAGATGGCGCAACAGGTACTCGCGGGAGCGTGAGTCGAGCCGGAACAGCCCGTAGCTCACGCCGTCGCTGCCCGCCAGAATGTAGTGCGGCGCAGCTGCGTCCCCGACGACCACTCGTGTCGTGGAATCGCTCAAAGACACCGGGACGGCGCGCAGCGAGTCGGCGTAGCCGAGTAGCACCGTGAGCCGCTGGGTCCACCGCAGGTCCCGTCCGCGCGGATCCGTCTGCTCCACCACGAGTGACGTGCTGCCGCCGTCGTCCGTCTCGAGTACCGTCGTAACCGTGGGACGTCCGGCCTCCTCGACCCACGCCATGCTCCAAGCCGCGAGATCGTCCGCGGAGCCGCTGTCCAGGATCGCAATCAGATCGGTCCACGTTGCGTTCCCGAAGGCATAGGTCACCAGGTACTCGCGCAAACCGTCGCGCATGGCCTCGTCGCCGATGAGCAGTTCCAGCTGGCGCATCACGATCGGCGCCTTCTGGTAGATGATGGCTCCGTACAGCGTGCCCGCCTCGATCATGTTGTCGAGTCGCTGGCGTATGGGGTTCGCTCCCTCTGTGCGGTCGACGGCGTAGGCGGCAGGGTGGTGTGCGAGGAAGAACCGCAAGTCATGCCGGACCTTGGGGAAGGAAGGATTCACTATCTTGGCCGCCATGAAATTGGCGAAGACCTCCTTCATCCACACGTCGTCGAACCACGCCATTGTCACCAGGTCGCCGAACCACATGTGAGCGGTCTCGTGTGCGATGAGCGAAGCTCGCCCCAGGTGCTCGTTTTGGGTGGCTGCCTCGTCGAGAAACAGCCGAGACGCGCGGTAGAGTACGGAGCCGGGGTGCTCCATGCCGCCGTACTGGAACGCGGGCACGGCTACGAAGTCGAATTTCTCGAAGGGGTAGGGAATGCCGGTGTATTCCTCCAGCCACTCCAGCGCCGTGCCGTGCAGGTCGAAGATCGCCTCGAGATTGCGAGCCACCCGGTCAACGTCGGTCTCGCGGTGGAACAGCCGCAGAGTGCGTCCTGCGCGCGTGCGCGTCTCGATGTCGAAC
>JBDHJR010000050.1:0-6620 GCA_039586815.1 Gemmatimonadota bacterium
AGACAAGGGGTTGGGTGATTCGGGCCCCACGATGCTGCCCGAATCGGGGGATGGCGTCACCGGACCATCGCACCGATGGCCCGAGTCACGCGGCTATTGGCTGGCGGACGTATAGAGGTAGTTGGGCCGCACGTACGCCACGTCGAACCCGCTGCGCCGGATGTTGCGGTAGGATGGCGCCTCCTTCTCCGGCGTCTGCTCGGCCGTTTCCACAATGAGGTGCTTGCAGCCCGCCTCGCGCGCGACCCCGATGCGCTCTGCGATCAGCGCCGTCTGCACACCGCGGCCGCGGAACTCGGCCACCGTGCTGGCGAAGTCGAACCACGCCACCTCGCCCTCCACATAGAAAGCGGCCGTCCCGATCGGCGTCTCATCCTCGTAGGCCAGGTAGTGGAACCAGCCGGGGTGCCCCACCAGCCCGGCCACCAGCGGCAGCAGCGCGTCGCTCCACTCGAAGGCGCGCGTGAGAATGCGCGCGAAGGTCTCGGCGTCCTCGGGGCCGATGCGCCGCACCACGGGCAACGCCCGCTCCACGCTGAACTCCGACACGTCGCGGTACAACCGCACCCAGTTGTTGTGGTGCGTGAAGCCGCGTTGCGCGAGCCACCGGGGCAGGGCGGCCGGCTCTGCGTCCGGATGGACCTGCACGAAGAAGCGCGGCACGTCGTGCCGCGCGAAGCAGGCCATGATCTCGTCGATCTGTTGCTCGGTGGCGGGGCCGTCGAGTCCCAATCCGATGGCCCGGTTGAAGGCCAGAACTTCCACTCGCGAGGCGTGCACCACGGTGGCCGAGCCGACGGTGGTGATCCCGCAGCCGGTCTCGGCCACGGCCTCCGGCGGCGCAGCCCGGTACATCGCGCCCCACGCGCTCGCCTCGTGCAGATCGAGCGAACGCGACAGGGCGGTTGGGAGGCTCACCGGGCTACGCTACCAGGGGCACCTTCGGACGGAACATGCAGAACAGGCATGCGGGGTCGCCGCAGCACTCCTTGAGCCACTTGTTGCACCCCGGACAGAACGGCGACCAGTAGCCCAGGCTGAACGCGGTGGTGCTGCCGCAGTCGGTGCACGGCTCGTTCGGGGTGGCATACCCCGACATGATGCGGCCGTCGATGGTGACGGTCGCGTCGCTGTCGTTCTCGGTCATTCGTCGCTGCGGCATGGGAGAGAGCCTCAGGGATTCTGGATTGTGAACCTCAGCGGGGGATCGGACACACCCTCGGTGACGTCGGTCGCCACGATCGATCCGCCTCCCTCGTAGTTCTGCTCGGTATGTGTCACCACCACGGTCACCATACCCGCCGCATCGGTCCTGCCGTTAGCGGGAGTCAGGGTGATGGAGAACTCCGGGCTGGGCGTTACGGTGAACGTGAGCGGTCGATTCGCCAGCGGCGTCGGGGCCGCCCCCGCACTCCTCCGCTGCGTGACCGAATAGACGAACGTCGCCGAGCCCAGGTACGGCACTGTCGCCGGCGTCGTAGTCCACCCCCCGGTGGTTGTGACCGTGACAGGTCGGGTGAGCCCGTAGATCACCGCGCCCGCCAACAGTGCCAACACGACCACGGCAACGACCACATGGACGATCGTGAACCCGCGCGCGCCATGCAGTGAGGTTCTCATCTTGATCATTCCCGCCTCGCTTTCATGCCGCCTTCCGGCGATACGACTCCTTCACTCACTGCCCCACCCGGTGCTTCATCCGGTACGACTGATGCGGCGCCGTTCGCCGCGCGTTCAATTCCGCTGCTCCAGCTCCGCGAGCCAGTTCTCGATCAACACTATGTCACTCCCGCTCACGTTCTCCCCCGGATTCACCTGGAGAAAGCGGACCATGAGAAACCTCTGGCCGTCGGGTGACACGGAGTAGAAACGATGATCGTCGTTCGACAGGTAGGCGTCGGAAAGCGGGAACAACGGACGCAAGGCCTCCACGCCGAACGTCGGCGCGCCCGTGACACTCGCGACCTTCATGCCCTCGGCGTCGCGGAAGAACAACTCGGTGCCGTCGTTCGACCACAGCGGCTCCCAGCCGCCGTTCACGGAGATCTGCCACCGTGCCTGTGACACGTCCGGGAACGGTCGCACATAGATCTGCTTGGTGCCGGACTCGGCCGACGCGTACGCCAGCCACCTGCCGTCGGGTGAAAGCGCAGGCGAGGTTTCCTCGAAGTCCGTGGCAACGAGCTCGACGACCGACGTATCGCCCGAAGTGCGGCGCGCCAGAATGTCACCGTTCCCAGGGGCGAGATCATCGGTCCGGAAGACCAGCCACTCGCCGTCGCGTGACCATGATGCCTCCCACACCGGGCGATCATACGCCAGAAGCTGAGTCGCCCCCTGACTGCCATCGGCGCGCTTGCGCCACACCGACATCGTGTCCGTCCGGTCCGACATCCAGATGATCTCCGAGCCGTCCGGACTCCAGATGGGCCGGATGTTAACCGTGCCCTCGAAGGTGAGCTTCGACACGGGCCCGTCCGGCAACCGCTTGACGTATACCTGGATGCCCTCTCCGGAGTGGGACACCGAGAACGCGAGCCGCGAGCCATCGGGCGAAAGCGACACCCCGGCGTTGCTCGCCGTCTGCAGCTCCCACTCCGGGTCGACGATTGACGCCTCACCCCGTCGGTCCATCCAGACGACCTCGGAGTGACCCAAGTTGAGGCTGGCGTCGCCCACCACGTACAGCACCGTCCCTCCGGCGGTCATCTGGAGGGCGGGGAGTCCGAATGCCATCTGCACACCGTCGAGAACCGGTACCGCCGTGCCCTCCACGGTGAGGCGGTCAGGGTCGAACGGAACGGCGAACATCCCCCCCTGCCGCGTCGCATACACCACGTGGCCCGTCTCCACGTACCACCCCCCACTTCCGTTCTCGACCACGCGATCGAACTCTCCCGTCTCGAGATCGAGCGACCAGACGTCTCCGCTGTTGCAGGGAATGTTGACGCATCCGACGACCAGGACCCCGCGCGCATCCGGCAACCCATTGATGCCAAGGATCCCCTGGTTGATGTCGTCGGAGGTCAGAACGCGCTCTGTGAGGCCGCCTCCATCGGGCATCCGAAACAGCAAATCGTATCGGGCATTCACGAAGATGATCGTCCCATCATCCAGCCAGGCACCCGATACGAACGACCCGCCGGAATCCGATAGCACGATCGCCGCGCCGCCGCTGCGCGGGATCTTGTTGAGCTGCCCATCCGTGCTGAAGGCGATCCACTCCCCGTCGGGGGAGAAGAACGGCGCGTATCCGCCCTCCGATCCCGCAAGTGGCACCGGCATCGCCTGGTCCCGTTCCTTGATCCACAGGCCCCCCTCCGCAGTGTCCCCGACGAACACGATCGCGGAGCCGTCCGGCGCGATTGCGCTCCCAAAGACCATGCCGGGAAACCACCGGGGAGTCCCTTCCGGCGCCAGCACGATGCGCTGCTTGCTCGCGCTCTGATCGTGCGCCGTGGGAGAGCGCGTCCAGCCGAACACCGCGGCGATCAGTGAGATGGCGCCGAGTACCGCGAGTCCGGCTACCACCCGCCTCTGCCGGGCGCGTGCTGCTGGTGCGCCAACCGCCGCCGCCATCGTCGACACGGTGAAGCTCGGATTCGCCAGAGCGTCGGCGAAAGCCGCGGCGCTCTCGAACCGATCGGCAGCCAGCTTCTCCAGCGCCTTCTCCAGAGACGCGGCAACGTTGGGCGGCACCGACTTCCTGAGCTCCGTGACCGAACGCGGGGTGTCGGTCACGATCTTCATGATGACGGCCTGGGCCGACGCGCCGGTGTGCGGCGGCTCGCCCGCCAGCATCTCGTACAACACACACCCCAGGGAGTAGATGTCGGAGCGCTGCGTTATGTCTCTCTCGGCCGTGGCCTGCTCCGGCGACATGTAGTGCGGCGTCCCCACCGATGTGCCCGTCTCGGTCATGCGCCCACCCGCCGCAGCGCTCACCGCCAGCGCGATCCCGAAGTCCGCCACCATCGGACGCCCGTCGTGCAGCAGGATGTTCTCGGGTTTGATGTCGCGGTGGATGACGTTGTTGCGGTGCGCGTAGTCGAGTGCGTCGGCCACATCACGCGTGATGCCGACCGCCTCCTCGATTCCCAGCTGTGTCTCGCGGTCCAGCTTGTCCCGCAGCGTCTCACCGCGGACGAACGGCATCACGTAGTAGAGGAAGCCGTCCGCCTCACCCGAATCGAACAGCGGCAGGATGTGCGGGTGCTGCAGGTTCGCGGTGGTCTTGATCTCCTGCACGAACCGCTCGCCGCCCAGCACCGCAGCGAGCTCGGGCCGCAGCACCTTGACGGCCACTTTGCGGTCGTGCTTCTCGTCGCGCGCGAGGTACACCGTGGCCATCCCGCCGGCACCGAGCTCGCGCTCGATGACGTAGCGGTTGGCCAGCGCGGCCGTAAGGCGTTCCATCTGCTCGGACATGTTAGTTCTCGGCCCTCTGCTTCAACTCCTCCAGCCAGTTGAGCACAAGCACGACGTCGGACTCGGCACCCTTCTCCTGCCGCAGCATGATGAGACGGCGGCCGTCGCCGCTGACGTCGAAGGTCTGGTGATACGACTCGCCCTCGGTGCTGAACGCGGTGAACAGCACTTGGGGCGTGCCAACCTGGAGACTGGGTCCCGACCCGAGATCGACCACGGCAATGTCTCCGCGCCGCGTGCGATAGAACAGGCGGCGCCCGCGCGGCGACCACACCGGCTCGGATGCGCCGTCCACCGACACCTGCCACTTTGCCCGGTCCGCGTCGGGAAACGGGCGCACGTACACCTCGGGCCTGCCGGACTCCGTCGACACGTACGCCACCCAGCGGCCGTCCGGCGAAAGCGCCGGCGAGTAGTCGTCGAACGCGGACGCAGCTACCGTGCGCGGCACGCTGTCCTGGCCCCGGCGGATCGCCATGATGTCGCGCGTGTTTGTGCCGCCACTGCCGACGCGGTACACCAGCCAGCGCCCGTCCTGCGACCACACGACTTCGTCGATCTGCCGTTCGTCCTCCAGCAGCAACTCGGCTGCTGCGCTCCCGTCTGCCCGCTTGATCCACACCTGATTCTCACGGGAGCGATCCGAGATGAACGCGATCGACCTGCCGTCCGGCGTCCACGCCGGGCGGTAGTTGACCGACCCCTCGAACGTGAGACGCGTGAGCGGCCCCGAGTCCAGCCGCTTCACCCAGATTCCCTCCTCGCCTTCTCCCGTGTAGAGGCTCACTGCGAGCTGCGTCCCGTCGGGGGAGAGCGCCATGCCGCTGAAGTCCCCCATCCACGCCGAGTCAACCGCCTGGGCCGTTCCGTCAAGCTCGACCCAGACCGGCTGCTCGCTGTTGGCACCCATGCCCGCCTGGTACAGCAGCGTTCCCGTCTGCGATAGGGCGATCTGGGTCGTGTAGCTGAAGTTGTCGACTCGAACGCCGTCGAGCAGCGCCGCCCCCGGCGCGGTCAACTCCATGCGATCCGGATCGAACGGGGCCAGCAGCAACGTGCCACCCCCGGTCCCGTACAGGATTCGATTGGGATGCACGTAGCGAGCGTAGATGCCCTGCGTGAGCACCTTTACCTCGCCGGTCTCGAACGACAGGACCCCGATGTCCGTGCTCACGGCGGATCCGCGGTACACCTGGAGCAGGGCGCCCTTTCCGTTGGGCAGCACGTCGGGGAAGTTGTGCTCGCGGTCGTTGCGCGCCGTGTCGAGCACGCTGAGACGCTCAACAGCGCCGCCCCCAGAGGGCACCCTGGCGGCGACGCCGTCACCCACCGAGAAGTACACCATCTCGTCGGCGGCCCAGGCGCCGCCCCAAGGATTCGCCGAGTCGGCCACGATGAAGAACGCCACCCTGCGCCCGTCGGGGGAGAAGAACGGCGCCTGGGCGCCGTCGGTGCCCGGCAGCGGGCGCGCATTGAGGTCGTCCAGTTCCCGCAACCAGAGCTGATGGCCGGCGGTTTCCGACGGCCCCGTATACACGATGCGCGACCCATCGGATGACATGGCGAAGCGCAGCGTTGCAGCGCCGGCAGGTGCCTCGTCTTCGGGAAACGCCACGCCGACCCGCACGACTGGCTTGGGCGTGTCTCGCAGCCAGCCCCATCCGGCGACCGCGCCCAGCGCCACTACCGCTGCTCCGAGCCCCATTGCCGCGCGGCGCCATCCAGCTCCTCCGACGGCCGCTGCCTGAGCGCTCTCGGTTGCCACGGTGGTTCCGGTGAACGCCGCATTGGTGAGCGCCGTCGAGAACTCCGCCGCGCTCGCGAAGCGGTCGGCCGGCAGCTTCTGCAGGGACTGGTCCACGGCTGCCGCGACATGCGGCGGCACCGTCTTGCGCCGCAGGGTCAGGGGCCGGGGATCCTCTGTGAGAATCTGCGCCACGATGGCCTGCGCCGTGGAGCCGGTGTGCGGCGGATCGCCGGTGAGCATCTCGTACAGCATTGCGCCGAGCGAGTAGACGTCGCTGCGCGCGTCCAGCTCGCGATCGCCCATCGCCTGCTCGGGACTCATGTAGTGCGGCGTGCCGATCGAGAGACCAGTCTCGGTGAGGCGTGTTCCACCCGCATGGCTCACCGCCAGCGCGATACCGAAATCCGCGATCAGCGGCTGCCCGTCGTGCATCAGCACGTTCTCG
>JBDHJR010000015.1:0-71176 GCA_039586815.1 Gemmatimonadota bacterium
CATGAACCGGCCCGGGTGCCCACCGCCGTACATCAACGTCTTCACGCAGGACAGAGGCGGCTACGCCGACGACGACTGCTTCCTCCGGATGGCACCGATTCCGGAATTCCTGCATAACGTGGCAGTGCCCGGTGCGGCAGTCATAGATGCACTGACTAACCTCAGCCCAGACAGCGATCCCAACCCGCTAACCACCTTCTTCCTCGGTGGGCTCACGCAGCTGGAGGCGGCCGCCATCATCAGGCCGACCTTCACCAGCGTGTGGATCGGCAACAACGACGTGCTGGGAGCGATCCTGGACGCCAACGCCGGGGATCCGGCGCTGGTGACCAGTCCCACGGAGTTCGCTGCCAACTACGCGGCCATGATGGATAGCCTCGACGCGTTTGGATCGATTCAGGGAGGCGTGTTGGTCGGCGTGGTGCAAGCGGCATTCGCGCCGTACCTCACGCAGGGCCGTGCGTACTTTCAGGCGGCGGCCACCATACCGCTGCCCACACTCACGGTACTGGGCAACTGCCTCACGGACTTCACCCTGGTCCCAGGAACGAACGACACGCTCTGGGTGTCGGTACCGTTCCACTACGGCGGACCGATCTTCGCTGCTGCGGCGGCGGGCTCAGCGCAAACACTCGACTGCTCCGTACCGCAGGTCGTCTCGTCTGCCGAGATGCTGAACATGGTTGGCTCAGTCAACGCATACAATGCGGCGATCGCAACCGAGGCGGCAGACCGTGGATGGGCGTTCGTCGACCCCAACCCGCTGTTGGAGGCTCTGCTGGCGGACCCGACGGCGATCCGGCCGTTCCCGGCGTTCAACCCGCTGGACCCGCAGCACGAGACGGCTCCGTTCGGTTGGGCTCTGAGCCGCGACGGGGTCCACCCGAGCACGGTGATACACGAGGACGTCGCTGACGCTCTGATCGCAGCGATCAACGCGACCTACGGCACATCCATTCCGACGCCGTAGGGAGTTCCAGGCAGCAGCAGACGCCGCGGGGGGCTCACCTTGGTGAGTCCCCCGCTTTGCTGTAGATTGCCGCCACCGATGCTTGCCCAGCTTCGATTCCCGGCGCTCACCGGTGCGGTCGTCACAGTTCTCACCGTCGCCGCAGCCGGCCCCGCCGCCGCACAGTTCCCCGACGCCTGGATCGTGCCGCGCGGGGTGCTGCGCATCGGCTTCGAGCCGCAGTACAGCAACTACGGCCAGCGGTTCGATGCAGCCGGAAACGTCGAGCCGCTGGGCACCGACTTATCCGATGCGGCAGGAGGCGTACGGCTGGTACCCACGATGTACTCGCCGGAGCTCGCGATCCGCTCCATCACGGGCGACTCGGCCTACACGATCAACACCGGCGCGTGGCAGACCACACTGGAAGCCGACATCCGGAGCTTCCCACTGAATCTGCAGCTGGGACTCTCCAACCGGCTCACTCTCACTGCCTCGCTCCCGCTCATGTCCACGCGCAGCCAGGTGAGCTTCGTGGTCGACTCCACCGGCGCCGACCAGGGGTGGAACCAGGTGACTGCGGAGGCCGGCAACACTGGCGCGAGCGCGCAGGTGCAGCAGCTGCTCTCCGATCTCCAGGCGGGGGCCACCTTCGTCGAGGGGCGCATCGCCGCCGGCGACTACGGCTGCCCCAGCAGCGCACAGTGCGACCAGGCCAGGGATCTGGTGAACCGCACGCGGGCCCTCGGCGCCGATCTCACCGTGCTCACGGGCATGGCACAGGACGGCAGCACCGCAGAGATCACGCCGCCGTTCGCGCCGCTCGGGTCGTCCACCGCTGGGGCGGCGATCCTGGGTGTCATTCAGGCAACATCAGACGAGCTCGTGACCTTCGGGGCGTCGGCACTCACGACCACGCTGCCGCTGCCGGCCGCGAGCCTCTCGTCGGACGACGTGAACGGGATGCTCACCAGCAGCTCCGGACTGGGATACGAGGCATTCCCACTCGAGTTCGTGAAGTACCACCTCAAGCTGGGTGACGCCGAGGTAGGGCTGCGCTGGGGTGCGGTGCAGCGACCGGGGCTGCGGGCAGTGCTCGTAGGGATCGTGCGACTGCCAACCGGGCAGCTTGATCTGGCCAACAACTTCGTTGACATCGGCACCGGCGATCGGCAGCTCGACGTCGTGCTGGGCGCGGAAGCTGCGTGGGAGCCGGGCAGCCTGGTCGCACTGAACGCCGAAGCCTCGTACACGCTGCAGCTGGGGCACAACCTGCCGCGCCGCGTTACCCCGCACGACCGCCCCATCGCGATTCTCGCAACGGAGCAGAACGTAGGACGCAACCTGGGCGACGAACTGCGCCTGGGCATCTACCCGGCCCTGCGGCTCAGCTCCGCCTTCTCGGTGTACGGCTCGGTGACCTACTACCGCAAGGAGACCGATCGGTTCTCGCTGGACGGCGGGTTCAACGTGCCGTCCGGGCAGATCCAGACCGAAGTCTCCGACCTGGAGTTCGAGACCTCCATGCGAAGCGTCAGCGTCGGCGCGGGCATCTACTACCGGTCAACACAGGGACGCGACGGTCCCAAGCTGCCCATCGAAGCCGGTATCGACTATCGCTCGGCATTCAGCGGCTCGGGAGGACTCACGCCCAAGACTACGTCGCTCTACCTCTTCCTGCGGCTGTACTGGCAATTGTGGGGGGGCGGCGGCGAGGAGCCCGCTACTTCGCAACCCTGAGGCTCTGCCTGCGCAACAACTCTCCTGCGTGCTGCACGACGACCGGGTCGGCGGCATCGCCCAGCATGCGGGCGATCTCCAACACGCGGTCCTCACCGGAGCGCACCTCGACGTCGGCCGTGGCGACACCGCCCTTGGGACTCTTGGCCACCGAGATGTGGTGGCTGGCACGCGCCGCGATCTGGGGAAGGTGGGTGATCACCAGTACCTGTCGTGCCCCGGCAACGCGACCCAACGCTTCGGCCACCTGCAGCGCGACCTCTCCGCCAATGCCCTGATCGACTTCGTCGAACACGACCGTTGCGATGGCATCGTGTGCTGCGAGGACCACCTTGAGCGCGAGCATGAGTCGGGAGAGCTCTCCACCACTGGCCACCTGCGCCAACGGACGCGCGTCGTGCCCGGGATTGAGCTGCACCATGAACGTCACGCCGTCGGCCCCGGAGGCGGTGACGCGGGGTAGCGGTTCGACCGCGACTGAGAACTCCCCGTCAGGCATGCCGAGTCCGGGCAACAGCTGCTCGACCGACTTGGCCAGCCGGGCCGCGGCCTTTGCACGCTTGGCGCTGAGAGCCTGCGTCGCGTCCTCGAGCTCACGCTCGGCCGCCGCGCGCCGCGCGCTCAACGCCTCCAGATCGTGGTCGGCGGTGTCGAGCAGATCGAGCTCCCGGGCCGCCTCGTCGTGGCTGCGCAACACGTCCTCGATGCCGGGACCGTACTTCTGGATCAGCTTGTACAGCACGCCGCGGCGCCGCTCGACCTCCGCCAGGCGATCGGGATCGGTGTCGATATCGGCGGCGTATTCCCGAATTGCCAGCGCGAGCTCCTCGACGTTGGCGTAGGCTGCGTCCACCAGCTCACGCCACCGCGCTACGCTCTCGTCGATGCGCTCGAGCTGCGCCAGTATCTTGGAGGCTCCTCCGAGCGCTTCGAGTGCGGCACCTTCCTCTCCACTCTCTAGCAGCTGCACCAGGCGCTCTGCCAGGCGGGTCAGCTCTTCGACATTGCCCAGGCGCTTCGCCTCGATTGCCAGCGTCTCGTCTTCGCCGGGTCGCGGCTTGGCACTTTCGATTTCCTGTACCACGTGGCGCAGATAGTCGGCGCGGCGTTGCACGTCGTCGCGTCGCGCCGCCAGCTCCGTCTCCTCTTCCCTGAGCCGCGCCGCACTCTCGAACCCTGCCCGCACCCGCTCACGCTCCCGTGCCGCGTCACCGAACGCATCCAGCATGTCTCGCTGTGCCGCAGGCTTGAGCAGCGACTGCGCCTCGTGCTGGCCGTGCAAGTCCACGAGCATGCGGCCCAGAGCGGCCAGGGCGGACACCGTTGTGGGGCTGCCGTTGGCCCACGCTCGGTTGCGACCCTCGGCATTTATCTCGCGCCGCACGATGAAGCGGTCGTCCTCGGGCTCCACGCCGAGCTCGTCGGCCAGCTCGGCGAACTCGGCGACGTTGCCCACCTCGAAGGCCGCCTCCACCACTGCGCGCTTGGCACCAGGGCGCACGAGGTCGCCGCTTGCCCGTTCGCCAAGCAGCAATGCCAGGGCGTCGATCAGCATCGACTTCCCGGCGCCCGTCTCGCCGGTGAGCACGTTCAAGCCTGGTTGTAGGGGAAGTGTGACGTCCGCTATGACCGCCAGGTCACGCACGCGGAGCTCAGTCAGCACGATTGAACCGCTCCCGATCGCTCAGGTCGCCCCACTTTAGCTTCTTGCGCAGCCGCGAAAAGAAGCTTTCACGCCCCAGCCGTACCAATTGCACGTAGGTGCCCGACGGGCGGACCACCACGCAGTCGCCGTGATGCAAAGACCCACCGGGTTGCCCGTCGTACGCCACGCGGATGTCCTCTGTGCGGGTGGGCTCGATCTGCATGGTGATCTGTGAGGACCCGGGCACGACGAGGGGACGCACCGAGAGCGTGTGGGGACAGATGGCGGTCACTACGAGGGCGTCGACTTCGGGCAGGAGCACGGGACCGCCGGAGCTGAGCGTATAGGCGGTGGATCCGGCGGGCGTGGCGGCGATCATGCCGTCCAGTGTGTACTGCCCCACCTCGTCGCCGTCCACGAACAACCGGATTCGCATGACGCGTGACGACCCCGCCTTGTGCACGACCACGTCGTTCATCGCGAGCTCGCCCTCGTAGCGCTCACCCTCGCCGTCTACGATGGTGGTCTCGAGCTTGCGACGCGGCTCGATCTGATAATCTCCGGCGATGACGCTGCCAAGGGCCGCTTCCACGATGTCGGTCGTGGCGGCCGTGAGGAAACCGACCCTGCCCAGGTTCACCCCTAGAATCGGCACCTCACGCCGGCCCAGCAGGCGCGCGCCCCGCAACAGCGTGCCGTCGCCCCCCAAAGTGAGTAGCAGGTCGATGGGGTCCTCAGCGAAGTCCAGCGGCACGACGGGAGTATGCCACAGGTCGATCAGCTCGGGTCCCGATGCGAGCTCAATGCCGTTGGCGGCGGCGTGGCTGCTCAGCCTTGTGAGCAGCCCGTCCAGATCGGCATAGCGCGGGTTACCGACGACACCGATTCTCATCGTGGAGAGAGGCTCTCTGCGGCGGCCAGCGCCCGCACCCGCTGCGCCAAACCCTCACCGGTCAGGCCCACTGCGGTGAGCTGTTCGCCGCGCGGGGCGTGCTCGAAGGTGCGATCGGGAATGCCCACCACCTCAACCCGCACCTGCGGATCGATTCGCTCGCAGCTGGCAGCCGTGAATGCACCGAATCCGTTCACCTCGATACCATCCTCCACCGTCACGAGCAAGCGGTGTTCCCGCACCAGGGACTCCAGCATGGCGTGGTCCAGCGGCTTGACGAAGCGACAGTTGACGACGGTCACCTCGAATCCCTCGTCCGCCAGCAGTTCCGCCGCCTCGAGCGCCGGCTGGCACATCACGCCGACCGCCAGAATCGCGCACTCCTTCCCCTCGCGCAAGATCTCCCACGTCCCGTAGGGTATGGTCTGCACTTCGGACGCGGGCGGCGCCGGTGCCGGAGCGTTGTCGCGGGGATAGCGAGTGCAGAACGGGCCTTCCTGCTCCATAGCACAGCGCAGCAGCCCCACCAACTCGGCACCGTCCTTCGGCGCGGTGACCGTCATGTTGGGAACCGTGAGCATGTACGCGATGTCGTACAGCCCCATGTGGGTCTGGCCGTCGGCCCCAACCATGCCCGCCCGGTCCATGCAGAACGTAACGGGAAGATTCTGGATCGCCACGTCGTGGATGATGTTGTCGTACGCGCGTTGCAGGAAAGTGCTGTAGACGGCCACGACCGGGCGCACCCCCTGTGTCGCGAGCCCGGCCGCGAAAGTGGTGGCATGCGCCTCGGCAATTCCGACGTCGAAGAACCGCTCGGGCCACTTTTCCTGGAAGACGTCGGTCCCGGTGCCCGAGGGCATCGCCGCCGTGATGGCCACCATCTTGGGGTACTCGCCGGCCAGTTCGCTCAACGCCGTGCCGAATACCTTGGTCCAACCGGGCGGCCCCGACGCCTTGGGACGCAGCATCCCCGTGTCCGGGTCGTAGGGATTGCGTGCGTGGAACTTCTCGGGATGCGGCTCCTGCAGCGGGAAGCCCTTCCCCTTTTCGGTTACCACGTGCACGACGCGGGGACCATCGAGTGTCTTCACCAGCTCGAACGTCTTCAACAAGTGATCGATGTTGTGTCCGTCGATGGGGCCGAAGTAGCGGAACCCCATTTCCTCGAACAGCATCCCCGGGGACCAGAGGTTCTTGATGCTCTCCTCGACGGTCCTGGCGAAGTCCACCACGCGGTCGCCGCCCACCAGATGCGACGCCTTCTCGATCAAGTGCTTCACGTGACCGCGCACGCGGTTGGTGAAGGGGCTCGCGATGATCCCCCCGAGGTACTTGCTGATGGCCCCGACGTTGGGAGCGATCGACATGCCGTTGTCGTTCAGGACCATGATGATGTCCCGATCCGAGTGGCCGGCGTTGTTCAGCGCCTCGTAGGGCAGCCCACAAGTCATGGCGCCGTCCCCCACTACCGCTATCACGTGGTAGTCGTCGCCCTGGATGTCCCTCGCCGTTGCGATACCGTAGGCCGCCGACATCGCCGTGCCGGCGTGGCCGGCGCCGAATATGTCGTGCTCGCTCTCGTCGCGGCGCAGGAAACCCGAGAGTCCCCCGCTCTGCCGCAGCGAGGGCAGCCGCTCGTTGCGGCCGGTGAGGACCTTCCACGGATAGCCCTGGTGCCCCACGTCCCACAGGATCTTGTCGCGCGGTGATTCGAACAGGTACGCGAGAGCTACGGTGAGCTCCACCACGCCGAGCCCGGCACCGATGTGCCCTCCCGTCTCCGACACCACGTCGATCAGTCGCTGGCGCACCTCGTCGGCCAGCGCCTGGAGTTCCTCGCGGGAGAGTTGCTTGGTGTCGTTGGGGCTAGAGATTTGTTCCAGCAGAGACATGCCATTCACCATCTACGTTGCGCCTTGCGCGCTGCACGACCAGTGATACCCTTCCCTCTTACCCTCTCCCTTCTTCCCCTCTCGTCTCAGGTCGTCCGCTCGACTATCAGCCTCGCGAGCTCCGGAAGGAGGCTCCAATCTACCCCGCAACCCCCGAGCAGGTCTATGGCCCGCTGCATGTGTTCATCCGCCTTGCCGCGCGCGGCTTCCACCCCGAGCAGTCCCGCGAACGTGGCCTTGTGCTGCGCGGCGTCCTTTCCCGCGGTCTTCCCCAGCTGCGATGAAGTCGCCGTAGCGTCCAGCACGTCGTCCACGATTTGGAACGCCAGCCCGATCTCTCGCCCGTAGCCGCGCAGCGCCGCCACCTGCGCATCGTCAGCCCCGGCGGCCAGCCCTCCGATCACCGCGCTGGCCGCGATCAGCGCTCCCGTCTTGGCCGCATGTACCCGGGTAAGGGCATCCAGATCCAGCTCGCGGCCCTCGGCCTCCAGATCGAGCACCTGTCCCCCGATCATCCCGGTGGCGCCGGCAGCACCATAGAGCTCTACCGCGATTGCGCCTACGCGTGTGCCGTCCAGGCCGAGCTTTGCGGCGCCGGAGGCCAGCACACGCTGCGACAGCGGTACAAGGCGGAAGCCTGCCTCGGTTGCCGTGGCTACGTCGTAGGCGCGGTGCGTGGTGGGACGGCCGCGGCGCAGGTCGTCGTCGTCCATGCAGGGGAGGTCGTCGTGCACCAGGGAGTACGTGTGCACGATCTCCACCGCCGCCGACAGCTCGGCCGCGTCGCCCGCGCCGCCCAGCTCTCGGTACGCCGCCAGCACCAACGCGGGGCGCAGCCGCTTGCCGGAAGCCGCCAGGCTGTAAGCCATGGCCTCGCCCACGCGTCCTCCGATCTCGCGCTCGGCCCAGCCGGACCACTGCAGCAACTCCCGCCCCACGGCATCCCGCGTCTGGGCGAGGAGGGCCTGCAGCTCAGCGCTCAAGATCGTCGGTTCGGAGCGTTCCGTCCGCATCCTCCAGCACACGTTTGACCGTCAACTCGGATTGCTCCAAAAGGTCACGCGCCTCCTTCAAGCGGCGCACTCCCTGCTCGAACAGCTCCAGAGCCTCGTCCAGATCCACATCCGGCTTCTCCAGCTGCCGGACGATTGCCTCCAGTTGTTCGAGTTCGTCCCGAAAAGACGGCTTCTTCTTGGTCATGCGTCGCCCTCCACCGTGCGGGCCTGCACCTCCCCGTCGGCGAGCCGCAGCCGGAAGGCCAGCCCCGGCGAGAAGTCGGCGACGCGCTGCAGCACACGCCCGGCTTCGTCACGCGCCACCGCATAGCCGCGCTCCAGCACCTTGATCGGGCTGAGGGCGTCGAGGGTCGCCGCCAACTGCTCCAATCGGTGCCTGCGAGCCTGCAGCAGCCGCTGCACTGCCGCACCCATGCGGTCGGCCGTGCGCTCGAGGCGCTCCTTGCCCAGCTCGACTTGGCCACCGAGTCCGCGGGCCAGGCGCAGCGATAGGGCCGCAACACTAGCCGCGGCCGCCGCTCGATCGGGCACCGCCGTCTCCGCCGCAGCCGACGGCGTCGGCGCCCGCACGTCCGCCACCAGATCGGTGAGCGCCACGTCGGTCTCGTGCCCCACCGCCGAGATGGTGGGCACCTGCACCGCAGCCACGGCGCGAGCTACCGCCTCGCTGTTGAACGCCCAGAGATCCTCGCGCGACCCGCCCCCACGTCCCACGATGGCGAGATCCACGTCGGGCACCCGGTTCACCATCGCCAGCGCCGCGCACAACTCGCTCTCCGCCCCCTCGCCCTGCACACGCGTGGGCACTACCCAAAGCTCTACGGCGGGCCAGCGCCGCTGCACCACGCTCACGATGTCCCGCAGCGCGGCACCGTCGGTGCTCGTCACCACTGCGATGCGCCGGGGGTAGGACGGCAACTGCCGCTTGCGCGCGGGGTCTAGCAGACCATCGCGCTCCAGCGCGGCCTTGGCGCGCTCGAGCTGCAACTGCCACAGTCCACCTTCGGCCGTCGGGATGAGTTGCTTGATGGTGAGACGGAACTCGCCGCGCTCCTCCCACAACGTGGGACGCGCGTGGACGAACACCTCCATCCCGTCCTCGGGCGAGGTCGGGAGCCGCTGGTTGTCGCTGCGCCACATCACGCAGCGCACCTGCGCCTGGGCGTCGCGCAGCGTGAAGTACCAGTGACCGCTGCGGTAGGTCTTGAAGCTCGTGACCTCGCCGCGCACCCAGAGGCTTTCGAACCCCGATTCGACTAGTTGGCGGGCGCGGCGCGTGACGTCGGCCACGCTCCACGCACCCTCGGCAGACGCTGGTGGAGTCGCGCTGAAGAGGTCTAGTCCGCCCACTGGCGCGCGGCCTGGACGGTGTTGTAGAGCAGCATGGTAATCGTCATCGGCCCCACACCACCCGGCACCGGCGTGATCTGCGAGGCGACCTGCTTCGCCGCCTCGAAGTCCACGTCCCCCACGAGCCGATAGCCCTTCTCGGTGCTCGGGTCGTCCACCCGATTTACGCCGACGTCTATGACCACCGCACCCGGACGAACCCAATCCCCCTTCACGAACTCCGCCACACCGATTGCCGCTATCAGGATGTCGGCCTGCCGGGTGACCTCGGGGAGATTCTTGGTGCGGGAATGGCACATCGTAACCGTCGCGTTGGCGCCTTCACCCTTCTGCGACAGGATGGCCGCGGCCGGCCGACCCACGATGTTGGAGCGCCCCACGATGACCACGTGTGCACCCGACGTCTCCACGCCGCTGCGAATCAACATCTGCTGCACCCCGTAGGGCGTCGCAGGCCGGAATCCGCTCGGATCACCGATCTGCACCTTGCCGATGTTGACCGGGTGGAACCCGTCCACGTCCTTGTCTGGCCGGATGCTGAACAGCACACGCTTCTCGTTGACCTGGTCGGGGAGCGGCAGCTGAACCAGAATGCCGTGCACTTTCGGGTCGTTGTTGAGGCGCTCCACCACCTCGAGCACCTCCGCCTCGGATGTGTCACCCGACATCTTGATCGTCTCGCTGTTCATCCCGAGCTTCTCACAGGCCTTGCCCTTCATGCGGACGTAGACCTGGCTGGCCGGATCGTCGCCGACCAGCACCACCGAGAGACCCGGCGTCACTCCCTTGTTCTGCAGCTCCTCGATCTGCGGCCCCAGCTCGGCACGCATCTCCTCGCCAATTGCTTTTCCATCGATGATTCTAGCGGGCAAAATCCACGGCCCTCGTTTCTCGAATGACTACGATTTTGATCTGTCCCGGATATTGTAGGTCCTGCTCGATGCGCCTCGCGATTTCTTCGGAGAGCTCCACCGCCCGGTCGTCGGTGATCTGGTCGGGCAGGACCGCGATCCGAATCTCACGTCCCGCTTGAATGGCGAACGCCTTCTCGACTCCCTTGAAGCCGGTGGCGATCTCCTCGAGAGCGCTCAGGCGCTTGACATAGGTCTCGAACGCCTCGCGCCGCGCGCCAGGACGGGCTCCGCTGGCCGCATCCGCCACCTGCACAATCATCGAGATGGTGGTCTCGTGAGGAACATCGTCATGATGCGCGGCGATCGCGTTGATCACGGTCGGGTGTTCGTTGTAGCGCTTGGCGACCTCGACCCCCAGCTCGACGTGGGTGCCCTCGTGTTGGTGCGTGAGCACCTTGCCCACGTCGTGCAGCAGTGCTGCACGCTTGGTGAGATGCACGTCGAGCTTCAGCTCTTCGGCCAGGATACCGGCGAGCCACGCAACCTCCTTGGAGTGGGCCAGCATGTTCTGCCCGTAGGAGGTGCGGTACTTCATGCGGCCCACGAGCTTCACCAACTCGTCGTGCATCCCCCGAACGCCCAACTCGTAGACCGTCTCCTCCCCCGTCTCGACGAGCTGTTGCTCCAGCTCGACCCTCACCCGCTCCACCACCTCCTCGATCCGGCCCGGGTGGATGCGGCCGTCGGTGATGAGCTGCTCCATTGCCCGGCGCGCCACTTCGCGCCGGATCGGATCGAAACACGACACCACCACAGTGTCCGGGGTGTCGTCGATGATCACGTCCACGCCGGTCGCCGTCTCGAACGCGCGGATGTTGCGTCCCTCGCGTCCGATGATGCGCCCCTTCATCTCGTCGTTGGGCAGGGATACGGCAGAGACGGTCGTCTCCGTTGCCTGGTCGGCGGCGAGCCGCTGCATCGCCATGGCGATGATCTTGCGTGCCTCGCGGTCGGCGGTGCGCTTGGCGTCTTCCTTGATGTCGCGAACGGCCGCGGCGGCTTCGCTCTTCGCGCTGACGAGCAGCTCCTGCTTGAGGACCTCCTTCGCTTCGTCTGCGGAGATGCCGGCGACCTGCTCCAACCGCTGGCGGTGCTCCGCCATCAGCTCATCGAGCTCCTCTTCCCGCGTCTGCACCGCCTTCTTGCGATCACTCACCGACTGCTCACGGCGACCTAGCTCCTGCTCACGGTCGTCCATCGTGTTGAGCTTGCGATCGATCAGCGTCTCGCGCTCCTCCAGGCGCTGCTCGTGCCGGTCGAGTTCCTCCCGCCGGTGCCGCTCGTCCTTCTCCCACCCTTCCCGCAGGCCCATGATCTCTTCCTTGGCCTGCAGCAGCGCTTCGTGCTTCGCCGACTCGGCATCGCGGCCAGCCCGGGAGAGAATCTCCTCGGCCTGTTGCTCCGCGGCGCGCCCCTGTAGGGCCGCCTCGCGCCGCTCCGCCCTGCGCCCGAGCACGAAAAAGACCGCCCCGCCGAAGATCACTCCAACGAGAACGGCCACGATCGTGACGAGCTGATCGGCTGCCATATCTATGAACTCCAGCGGCGCCCGCCGCTCACACAGCGCGGCCCCACGCTACTCGGAAGTTGGGAGGCACGGGGTCCACCAACCCGTGACAGTTCGCTGAACCTATCCGGCGTCCTGCGACGAGGCAAGCGAACCCTGGCCCCGCCCCTTCCGCTTGGCCGGCGGCAGCAGACGGGAGAGCTCGGTCGTCATGGTGCGCAGCCGCTCGGCCATGTCGGCCTGCGAGTGACGCGCCTGGAACAGCTCGTCGGTGATCGCCAGGGCGGCGAGGATGGCGGCCTTTTGCGTCTCCACCATGGAGCCGACCTGGAGCACCTCCTTCAGTGCTCGGTCCACGTGCTCGGCCACGGCGCGGGTGTACTCCGGCGCGCGATCGGACCTGAGCGTGTATTCCTCGTTGCCGATCGTGACAGAGACGACGGTCTTCTTGTCGGTCACCGGCGCTGCTCCTCCATCGACACCTGTTCCTCGAGGAATCGCAGGCGTCCGATCAGGTCGTTCACTCGCGTGCGCGCGGCATCGAGCCGCTTGGTGAGCGCCTCGTTGTCTCCCTCCAACTCGAGGATCCGCTCACGATTGGCCACAGCGTCGTAGTCGGCTCCCATCTGCTCCCGCTCGCCCTCCGCCTTGAGGGCGCGGCGGCGCCACGCGGACAACTCCCCCGTGAGGTCGTCGAGGACCCGCTGCAGCGCTTCGAGCGCTGCGAGGTCAGGCCTGTCGTCGTTCGACACCCAGCCGCTCCTTGAGCGCTGCGAGCACGGCTCCCAGCGCCTCGTCCGCTTCCCGATCCCGCAGCGTCCGATCGGGAGCCCTGAACACCAACCGCCACGCCACGCTGCGTCCCGCCAGCTCATCGCCGCGGTACTCGTCGAACACCCGCGTCACAACCAGCAGTGCCCCCCCCACCTCTCCCATCACGCTCTCCACTGCCGCCGCCGATACGCCTTCCGGCAGCACGAGCGCCACGTCGCGTTCGACCGGTGGCGTCGTCGGCAGAGCACGATGTTGGGCGTGGGGCCGATCCCACACTACCACATCCACCTCGAAGCCGTACAGTTGGGCGGCCCATGGCGGACGATCCGCTTCCAGTGCACCGGCCCAGCCGCGGCGTGCACCGTCCTCATCCAGCAGCTCCCACCCGCCGTCCGTTTCGACGACGACTCCTTCAGGCCCCGCCACACGGACGGCTTCCTCAAACATAGCCTTCACGTCCCAGGCGTCGTAATCGGGCGCCTTTCCTTGCGTCGTCCAGTGCGGGGGCGTGCGTTCCCCCGAGATCACGCCGGCCAGGCGCTGCTCCTCCCGGGGACGAGGCTCGCCCGCTTCGTGGAACACCCGGCCGGTCTCGAACAACCGCACGTCGCGCTCGCGAACCGCCCAATTGCGCTCGGCCGAGCGCACCAGGCCGCCCAGCAGGTCGGCACGCAGATAGGCGTCCTCCGCTGACAACGGGTTGAGCACGCGCCGTGCCTCATCGCCCCCCACACTGGTGAGAGAGAGCGACCGCGCCTCGTTCAGGCCCATTCCCGTCATGACGCGTCGGATCGTGGCCCTGAGTGGCTCGATGGGATCGTCGGGCACCACGCTTACGCGGAATGGCAGCAGCTCCGTGGGGAAGGTGCCGTAACCCCTCACCCGGGCAACTTCCTCGATCAGGTCGATCTCGCGGGCCACGTCGGGCCGCCAGCCCGGCACCTGCACGTGCAGCTTCGCGCCCTTGGGCGCCACGGGGAAGCCGAGGCCAACGAGGATCCGCTCGATTTCCTCACGCTCGATCGGCATGCCCAGGAGGTGCGTGACGCGCTCGGGCCTGACAGGCACGGTGCGCGCCTTGAACGGTTTGGGATACACGTCGATCGCGGGCTCCGGCTCCGCCCCTCCCGCCACGGCGCGGATCAGCTGCACCGCTCGGCTCAGGGCGTCCGGCATGGCCTCGTAATCGGTACCGCGCTCGAAGCGGTACGAAGCCTCGGTGCTCATCTTGAGCGCCTGGCGCGTCTGGCGAATCCGCGGCGGGTCGAAGTAGGCGCACTCCAGCAACACGTCCGTGGTGGTCTCCGACACCTCCGACTCGGCTCCGCCCATGACGCCGCCGATTGCCGTCGCGCCGGAGCCGTCGCAGATCATCGTCATCTCGGGAGTCAGCTCGCGCTGCTCGCCGTCGAGCGTGGTCATCCCTTCCCCGGGCGCGGCGCGCCGCACCACGATCTTGTCACCCCGCACCTTGGCCAGGTCGAACGCGTGCATCGGCTGGTTCAGCTCGTATAGCACGTAGTTCGTGGCGTCCACCACGTTGTTGATGGGCCGGGCTCCTATGGCCCGCAAGCGCGCCTCCAGCCAGGTAGGCGATGGCCCGACCTCCACTCCACGGATCACCGCGGCCATGTATCGCGGACAGCCCTCGATGTCCTCGATGATCACGTCGACGCCCCCCACCGAGCCCTTCTTCTTGACACGGCGCGACGCTCCGCCGTCGTCGCCCGGCGCATCGGGGATCGCCGGCAGCTTTACCGGCACGCCGTATGCGACGCCCAGCTCTCGTGCCACTCCCTTGTGGCACAGCAGGTCGGGCCGGTTGGCCGTGACCTCGAGATCGAGCCGCGTGTCCTCCAGCGGCAGGGCGTCGAGCAGGCGCGTCCCGGGGGCCGCGTCGGTGCGGATCTCCATGATCCCCTCGTGCTCCGTACCCAACTCCAGCTCGCGCGCCGAGCACAGCATGCCGTGCGACACGACACCCCGGATCTTGCGCGCCTCGAGCTTCAGCCCGCCCGGCAGCACGGTGCCCTCGGGAGCGTAGGGGTACTTGGAACCCTGCTTCACAACCGGCGCGCCGCACACTACCTCGACCACCTCGCGCCCGTTGTTAACGTGACACAGGGTCAGCCGGTCGGCGTTTGGGTGCTTCTCGGCCCGCTCCACCAGCCCGACGACCACGCCTTCGAGCAGCGGGCGCACGTCCTCCGCAGCCTCCACCGGCGCGCCGAGCATGGCGAGCCGCTGGGCCACGTCGTCGGCGGCGAGATCGCGCCCCAGCAGTGCCGAGAGCCAGTTGAGCGAGACGATCATCGCTACTCCGCGAACTGCGAGAGGAACCGCATGTCGCTCTCCCACAGTAGCCGAATGTCGGGGATACCGTGCCGCAGCATGGCGATGCGCTCCGCGCCCATGCCGAACGCGTACCCGGTGTACCGCTCGGAGTCGATTCCGCAGTTCTCGAACACGGCGGGGTGCACCATGCCCGCTCCCATGATCTCGAGCCAGCCGGTCTGCTTGCAGGTGGAGCAGCCGCTTCCCTTGCACATTTGGCACTGCGCGTCGACCTCGGCCGACGGCTCGGTGAACGGGAAGAACGAGGGTCGGAAGCGCACCTCGGTGTCGCGACTGAAGAACAGCTTCACGAAGGTGTCGATCGCCGCCTTGAAATCCACGAAGCTGATGCCCTCGTCAACCGCCAGCCCCTCGATCTGCTCGAACACGGGTGAGTGGGACGGGTCGAACGCGTCGCGCCGGTACACCCGCCCCGGGACCACGATCCGAATCGGCGGTTGGTATTGCTCCATCACGCGCGCCTGCATGGGCGATGTGTGGGTGCGCAACAGCACGCCGGGTCCGAGGTAGAACGTGTCGTGCTCGTCCGCCGCGGGATGGTCCAGCCCAATGTTCAGTTTGGTGAAGTTGTAGTCCTCGGTCTCGGCCTCGGGACCGGTCACCCGCGTGAAGCCGAGCGTGCGAAAGACCTCGCAGATCTCGTCGACCACGGCGCTAACGGGATGAATGGCACCGCGCCACACCGGCCGGCCCGGCATGGTACGGTCCAGCGCCTTGGGCTCCCGGGCCTCCTGCTCGAGGGCGCGCTCCCGGCGTGCGATCGCCTCCTCGAGCTGATTCTTGAGCTGGTTGGCGCGTGCGCCGACGGCGCGGCGCTCCTCGGCGGGGATCCCCGCCAGCGAGCGGAGGATGAGCGTGAGCGTACCGGCCTTGCGGCCGAGAATCTCGGTCTTGAGCTCGGCGAGCGTTGCTGCGTCGGCCGTGGACGCCCGGTCCACGGCTCGGGCGACGCTCTCGAGCTGTTCCTGATGGGTGGCGGAGGGTGGCATCGGTGGCAGGCCCCTAGAGGCTCTTCTTCGCCACCTCCGCCAACTCACCGAAGGCGGCCGGGTCCCTCACCGCCAGATCGGCCAGCACCTTTCGGTTGATCTCCACCCCGGCCTTCTTCAGACCCGACATGAAGCGGCTGTACGACAGGTCGTGCGTGCGCGCCGCGGCGTTGATCCGCACGATCCACAGGCGGCGGAAGTCGCGCTTCTTCTGGCGCCGGTCGCGGTACGCATAGCGCAGACCGCGCTCGACGTTCTCCTTCGCGGACTTGTACAGTTTGCTGCGCCCGCCGCGCGCGCCCTTGGCCTCGCGCATGATCTTCTTCTTGCGCTTGAGGCGGGCGACGTTACTCCGGACTCTCGGCATCGCTCTCTCCTATCCCTGCAGCAGGCGCTTGATGCGGCGCTCTTCCTGGCTCGAGACCAACGTGGCCTGGCGCAGGCGCCGCTTCCGCTTGGGATGCTTCTTCGTGAGAATGTGGCTCTTGAACGCCCGGCGCCGCTTCACCTTGCCCTTCCCGGTGAGCTTGAAGCGCTTCGCCGCGCCGCGTTTGGTCTTCATCTTCGGCATCGTGCTTCCGTCCTGTGTCCGTCGGCTGCCGGACGGCAGTTCCGCCGGCGGTCGGGTTTCCTCGGTTTCAGTACTGCGTTCCAGAGCCCGCTTACTTGGGCGCCAGCACCATCGTCATGTTGCGGCCTTCCAGCTTGGGCGTCATCTCGATCTTGGCAACGTCCTCTACGGCCGCATAAACCCGGTCGAGCACTTCCTTTCCCAACTCGGGATGTGTCACCTGCCGGCCGCGGAACATCATGGTCAGCTTCACCTTGTTCCCCTCTTCGAGGAAGGTCCGCGCGTGACGCGTCTTGAACTCGAAGTCGTGCTCACTGATCCCGGGCCGGTACTTCACCTCTTTGACCTGGATGTTGTGCTGCTTCTTCCTCGCCGCTCGGGCTGCCTTCGCCTGTTCGAAGCGGTACTTCCCGTAGTCCATGATCTTCACCACGGGCGGTCGGGCCGTAGCGGCCACCTCGACGAGGTCCAGCCCGGCTTCGCGGGCTGCTCTTTGTGCATCCTCGACGGGCACCACACCTACCTGCTCCCCATTGGCTCCGATCAGCCGCACCGGACTGATCCGGATCTGCTGGTTGACCCGTACCTTCGATCTGTCGTCGTGCGAGGTCAGTGACGCTCCTCCTTAGCTTGAGGCCAACAAAAAAGCGGATCCGAGCCCTCCGGAGTCCGCACGGCACCGGAGAAATTGCCTCCCCCGGTGCTCGGATCGGAACCCTAGACGCGCGTCCGGCAGCAGACCGGCGGCAGGAGGGTGAAGCGCGTGTGCGCTTGCTTACCGTATTGTGAGGGCGGAACTTACGCCCGCCCCGGGGGAGTGTCAAGCGGCTGATAACCGTAGGATCTCCCCTGCCGAACCACCCGTCCCAGGCCTCGCTCGGCGTCGTGCTCGAACACGAGCACCCAGCCGCCGGCCTCAGCACGCTGCAGCAGCTCCCGCTTCGTCTCCAGCGTGACCAGCGGCTCCAGATCGTATCCCATGATCCAGGGCAGCGGCAGGTGGGCCGCCGTGGGCACCAGATCCCCCAGGAAGCACGCGGTCTCACCAGCGCTCTCCACCAGGACCGACTGGTGTCCCGGCACATGTCCCGGAGTGGGCAGCACGTGGATGCCCGGCAGCAGCTCGGCCTCACCCCGCACCGTCTGCCAGCGCCCCGCCTCTGAAACCGGCTGGAAGTTGGGCGCAAGGTAACTGGCCGCGATGCGCTCGTTGCGGCGGCCCGCGAACTCCAGCTCCCGCTCCTGCACCACGTAGGTGGCATTGGGGAACGCAATCAGCGTCTCGGGCTCGGCCCCTTCCCGCCGCATGGACCCTTCACCCTTCCCACTTCCCCCTTCCCATTCGACATACGTATTCCCCCCGGCGTGGTCGAAATGCAGGTGGGTGTTGATCACGTAACGGATGTCGCCGGCCGTGTACCCTGCCTCTGCAAGCGCGTCGTCGAGGCGCGTGGGACCGCGCCGGCCCGCGTTCTCCACCCCGTAGATGTCGAGGAACTTGTCGGCCTCCTTGTTTCCCAATCCGGTGTCGACCAGCACCGGCCCTACGTCGTGCTCGATCAAGAGGCAGCGCATGCAAAGGGGAATGCGGTTGCGCTCGTCGGGGGCGATGCGCTTTTCCCACAACGGCTTGGGCACCACGCCGAACATCGCTCCCCCGTCGAGCCGCTGCAGCCCTGCGTCCAGCGTGTGGCAGGTGAGGCCGCCGACGCGAAACGTCGTGACCAGGCTCATGCTTCTTCCACCGGGGTGGGCAGCGCGCTCTTCCTGCGCCGGCCGCGCCGTCCCAGATGCACCAGGTCGGTGAGCGTCTCGGCTCCCCGTTCCTCGGCGCGCGCCAGCAGGTGCTTGAGGATCTGGGCCGTAGCCACCGCATCCCCGCGGGCGCGGTGCCGCCCCTCGATCTCGACGCCGAGGAATGCCGCCACGCTGTCCAGCCCGCGCGAGCGCAAACCGGGTAGCAGCCTACGCGCCAGGCGCACCGTGCAGAGCCGCGCTCCCTCGAGATCCAGATCGCGGGCGCGGCGCATCTCGCTCGACAGGAACCCCCAATCGAACGGCGCGTTGTGGGCCACGAACACGCGACCGGCCAACGACGCCAACACGTCGTCGGCTATCTCGTCGAAGGTGGGCTGGTCCTGCACCATGTCATTGGTTATGCGCGTGAGCGATTGAACGAAGCTCGGAATGGGCCGCTCCGGGTTGATGAGCGTCTCGAACGCGACGTTCACTTCCCCGCCCGAGAGCGTGACGACGGCCAGCTCGGTGACCCGGTCTCCCCGGCTGAAACGCGTCCCCGTGGTCTCGACGTCCACCACCGCGAACGTGCACGAGGCCAGCCGCGGGGACCCGTCGGCCCGCGCCGCCAGCGCCCAGCGTCCGTCGTGCAGCTGGTGCACCCGCGGATCGGACCCCAGCAGGGCCACCATCACGCGCTCGGCGATCGCCCTGGTCGCGCGCGCCAGACCGAGCACCTCACGCGCGAGCGTCAGGCTATCGGCGGCGTCGTCCCTGAGGCGCCGCAGCGCGCGATCGACCAACGTGCCGCGCGGCGCCGCCCGTACACCCCGACTGCTCGAACTCATGCTGCGCAATCTAAGTGGGAGCGGGCTCCAGGGCTCAACGTCCCAGCTCCCGAAACAGGCGCACGATCGTCGCTACTGGGAGCGTCTCGCCCCGGGCCTTCGGGTCGACGCCCGCGTCTGCTAGGCACGCCCGCACCCGATCCCGCTCGCTCTCGGTGACTGCGGACAGCGCGCCCAGGAGCTGCTTGCGGCGGCGTCCAAAGAGCGCTGCCACGAATCGCCTGAACGCTGCCTGGTCAGCCTCGGCCACCAGGGGCTCGCCGAGCGGCACCAGCCGCACGACAGCCGAGTTCACCTTGGGCGGCGGCCGAAAGGCACCGGCCGGGACGTCGAACAGCCGCTCGACCCGAGCCACGGCCTGCACGCCCACCGATAGTGCGCCGTAGGTCTTGCCCCCGGGGGCCGCGGCAAGACGGTCGGCCACCTCGCGCTGCACGAGGAACACCACCACTTCGGGGGGTGCGGGGTCGAGGGCCTTGTCGATCAGTGGGGTGGTGATGGAGTAGGGGATGTTGCCCGTCACCTTCCACCCTGCCCCCCCACCACCGCTTCCCTCGCGTTCCATCGCTGCAACGACCTCGTGCCAGTCCAACTCGAGCGCATCCCCCTCGATCACGGTCACGTTCCCCGGCATCGGAGTGAACGCTTCCCGCTTCCCCCTTCCCTCTTCCCCTCTCAGGACCGCCGCCAACCGCGGATCCCTCTCGACTGCGATCACCCGCCCCGCCCGCGCGGCCAACGTGCGCGTCAGAGTGCCCCTACCCGCCCCGATCTCGAGAACCACATCGTCGGGCTGCGGGTCGAGGGTATCCACGATCCGTTCCAGTATCGAGGGATCGAACAGGAAGTGCTGGCCGAGGCGACGGCCCACTTAGATCCGCAGCGCCAAGATGGTGCGGTCGTCCCGTGCCACCGCCTCGAACGCCGCTGCCTCGTCGAGCACGGCCGCGACGGTCTCCGCAGCGGGCGCCATGCGGCGGGCGGCAGCCAGCTCCAACACCCGTTCCTCGCCCAACTGCTCGCCCTCTTCGTTGCGTGCCTCCACGATACCGTCGGAGAACACCAGCAGCGTATCCTCGCCGCGCACCCACTGCGACTCGGCCGCGACGATCGCATCGGCCTTGGCGAGCCCTAGAGGAGGGGACGTCGAACCGAGCCGCTCCACACCGCCGGCGGTAACGCGGAACGCGTGGGGGTGCCCCGCGTTGGCGTAGCGCAACACGCCGGCCGCGGGGTCGAGCACCCCGTAGAACAGAGAGAGGTGCATCTCTGTCTCCGCCAGCTCCTGCTCCACCGACTCGAGCAGGCGTCGCAGCATGCCGTCGGGCGAGGCGATCTCCGCCGCGTGGATACCGGCCGCCGAGAGCACCAGGGCCATGATGAGCGCGGCCGGGAAGCCGTGTGACGACACGTCCCCCAGCATGATGCCGACGCGTCCCTGCGACAGCCGAACGAAGTCGTAGAAGTCGCCGCCCACGGTGCGGGCCGGCACGCATCGTGCCGCCGCGTCCACGCCCGGCCCGAGGATCTCGGGAGAGGGCAGCAGCTTGAGCTGCAGCCCGTGCGCCAGCTCGAGCTCGCGCCGCACTCGCTGCTGAGCCAGGTCACGCTCGACCAGGCGCGCGTTCTCGATGGCGGCGCCGATCTGGCTAGCCACGGCACCCACCAGTCGCCGCTCGCCCCCGCTGAACGCGTCGGCACCCAGGCGGTCGGTCAGGTTGATCACCCCGATGGGGCGCGGCGCGCCGTCCTGGGTGGGATAGATGATGGGGTACGAGAGGAATGCCGAGCCCCTGTAACCGCGATCCGGGCCGATGCCGGGGTTGGGATCGCCGGGACGCCGCGGATCGTACGCCACCGGGCGCCCGGAGCGGAATACGCGCGCGGTGATCGACTCGCGGTCCTCCACCTCGATGCTGTGCAGCAGCTCGAGGTCCTTGCCCAGCGCAGCCACCGGTCGCAGCACGCCGCCCGACTCGTCGTGCACGAAGATCGACGCGCGGTGCGCCCCCACCACGTCACTGACCTCACGCAGGATGGTCTCCGCCGCGCGCTCCAGTCGGATCGTGCGTCCCAGAATGCTGCTGATGGTGTACAGCAGCTCGGTTTCCTCGTAGCGGGACGCCAGCTGCTTGGCGAGGCTCAGCGTGTCCCGCTCGCCGTCGATCAGCCGGGCCAGCAGTGGCGCGAGGGTACCAGCCACTTCAGCCGGTTCGCGCTCGGGCTCGACGATCTCGAACCAGTAGCCCTCCATGTCGGGCACCGGCGCGACCCAGCGGTCCGCGTCGGCAGGGGTCACGACGCCTTCGTCGTCCACCTGCACCGCGGGAGGCTCCACCGCACCCACGTCGATCACGGGCCGCAACCGGCCGCGGCCGTACCGCCACAGCCGGAGTCGACACCCCGCCATCGCCCCGAGCGACTGCAGAATCCCGTCGAAGCGTTCTAGGCGCGGCGCATGATCATGCAGATGGCGTTTCCTCGGTCGTTGAAGTGCACCTCGTCCACCAGCTGGCGGATGAGGAAGAGGCCGCGGCCCTGGTTGAGGTCGATGCGTTCGGGCTGGGTGGGATCGGGTACCACCGAGGGATCGAAACCGTCGCCCTCGTCACTCACGTGTAGCGCGACGGCCTCGTCTCCGACCTCCACGCGCACGTCGACGCGCTTCGCCGGATCGAGTTGGTTGCCGTACACGATTGCGTTGGCCAGCGCCTCGCACAGCACCACGCGCACGACGAAGCGCGCCGCCTTGGGCGGCACGCCGCTGGCGAGACAATGGCGGGCGACGAGATCGACCGCCTCCTCCACCACATCGAGATCCGTGGGGACCCGAACCGAGATGTTGATCAGGCGACTCTCGGAGTCCGGTGGCGCGGACTCGCTGCGACGGACGTAGAGCCTGAGCGGGGCCGTCACGTCGTCAGAAGGAGGCGGTAGCCTCCTCTGCCGAGCCCATGATCGTGAACAGCGTGTCGAGCTTGGTCAGCTCGAACAGGGTTCGCAGGTCGTCGTTGAGCCCGGCCAGGCGGAGGTCGCCACCCGCTTCGCGGATCTTCTTGGAGAGAGATACCAGCACCCCGAGGCCCGAGGAGTCGATGTAGCCGGTCTCGGAGAAATCGACTACGAACTTCTGCTCCCCCGCCTCCATGGCATCCATGACCTTCTTCTTGAGGTCGTGTCGGTTACCCACGATCAACTGGCCGTCCACGCCAATCACTACCACGCCCTTCGCGTCGTCCTTCCGCACGGTAAAGCTCATTCCTCCTCCTCCGTTGGAAGCCCGGTCGATTCGCCCGCCTGCAGCACTGCGACGGCGGCGACATCTACCACGTCGTCCACCGTCGCGCCGCGGGAGAGATCCATCATCGGGCGCGCGAGCCCTTGCAGGACAGGGCCCGTTGCGGTCGCACCGGCCAGGCGCTGCACCAGTTTGTATGCAATGTTGCCGCTGTCAAGGTCGGGGAAGATGAGCACGTTGGCGCATCCCCCGACCGCCGAATCCGGGGCCTTCTGCTCCGCCACAGCAGGGACGATGGCTGCGTCGCCCTGGAGCTCGCCATCGCACTGGATGTCCGGTGCCAGCCGGCCAAACCGCTCGGCCGCCTGCCGCACCTTGTTCACCTTGGGACCGTCCGCGCTCCCACTGGTGCTGTATGACAGGAACGCCACCACCGGATCCTCGTCCACGACCAGCATGTGGTCCCGCGCGGCCGCAACGGCGATCTCGGCGAGTTGTGTAGCATCGGGGTCGGGCACCACGCCGCAGTCGGCAAAGGTCAGCACGCTGGCCTTCTCGCCGCAGGGCCGCCGCGCAAGCTGGAACAGCGCGTGCCCCGGTGCCGAGTCGAAGGCCATGTAGAATGCGCTGCTCACGGTCGTGATGCCGGGTGCGCGACCGATGGCCCAGAAAGCAGCCCGCAGCACGTCAGCCGTAGGGTGCACCGCCCCCGCCACGGCTGCGTCAGCCTCGCCTAACGCCACCAGGCCGGCCGCGAAGTAGAGAGGATCCGCGGCCAGCTGCCGCGCCCTCGCACGCCCTCCCACCTTGTCGGGACGCCTTTCCGCAAGCAGCTGCGCGACGCGATCCAGGCGCGGATCGCGCGCGAGGGAACGCTCCAGCACCACCGGCTCGGCCACCCCCTCACGCTCCAGCATCCCGGCCGCCTGCCGCACCCGCTCGTCCCACCCCTCGGCGAGCACCACGCTGCGGCGACGCGCGCCCGCCCGCCTGCGCAGGTCGTCCCGAAAGCTCACGCCGCGTACTTCGCCTTGAGCGCCTTTTCGACCGTGGGATGCACGAAGGGACTCACGTCGCCGTCCAGCCGGGCCACCTCCCGCACCAGACTCGAGCTCAGGTACGTGAGGTGCAGCGCCGGCACCAGGAACACGGTCTCCAGCTCGGGATAGAGCTCCCGGTTCATGAGCGCCATCTGCGACTCGTAGTCGAAGTCGCTCACGGCCCGGAGACCGCGGATCACCATGCGCGCTCCCGCGTCCCGTGCGAACGCTGCGAGCAGTCCGTCGAACGAGTGCACCTCCACGCGTGGCTCGTCCCGCAGCACCTCCTGGAGCAGCGCCACCCGCTCCTCCAGCGCGAACAGCGGCGCCTTCTCGAGATTCACCGCCACGGCCACCACCACCTTGTCGGCGAGGTTGAGCGACCGGCGCACGATGTCTTCGTGCCCGCGGGTGACGGGGTCGAACGAGCCGGGGTATATCGCAATGCGTGTCATGGCAGGTAGCAGAAGGTCAGGGCAACGTCACCGTAGCGCCGCGTGTCGTCGCCGGCAAGCGCGAGCGTCACACGATGCTCCACGCCGAGCACAGCCGCAAACCGGCGGTCGCGGAAGATCTGCACGAGCCGCTCGGCATGGTCAGTAGTATATGGCGGGTCCGCCAGCACCACATCATAGGCGCCCTCCGGCAGCCGATCGGCGATCCGCAGGGCGTCCCCCCGTCGGATGCGCACCCGCTCACTCACCTCGAGCGACGCCACGTTTGCCTTGAGGGCGGCGATGGACGGTGGCAGCAGCTCCACGAACTCGACCCGCGCGGCGCCGCGCGAGAGCGCTTCCAGCCCCAGCGCGCCGGATCCGGCGAACAGGTCGAGTACGCTGGCGCCGGCGACGCGCTCCCCCAGGATGCTGAACCACGCCTCCCGCACCTTCTCGGTTGTGGGGCGCACCCGCGCGTCCTTGGGCTCCTCGAGGACGCGTCCCTTGAACTCGCCGGCAATGATTCTCACGAGGGCCGGATCCCCACGACTCTGGCCTGCAGGTGACTCCGCCCCCGCCACTCGTTGCGCTCCAGCCTGAGTGCCACGTCGAGCGGCGCGCCCCACCAACCGGACTCCACCCGATCCGCCCAGTTGAATGCGATCGCCTCGATGCGTCCCGTGCCGTCGTCCAGCGTGAACTTGAGATGGTTGGCGCCCACCGTTTTCCGGTCACGCGCGGCGGATTGACTCACCCCGAACACCGGCGCGGGATTGCCCGGCCCGCACGGCTCGAGGTGGCGCAGCAGCCTCTCCAACTCGGCGTCCATGCGCTCCAGCGAGAGCACGGCGTCGATTCGCTGGGTGGGCACCAGGTCCTCGGGGGTGAGTCGCTCACGCGCCACGGCGCAGAATGCCTCGCGGAACCCCTGCAACCGCTCGCGCCGCAGCGTGAGTCCCGCCGCCATCTTGTGGCCGCCGAAGCGCTCGAGCTGAGGTGCGCAGGCCTCCAGCGCCCCGTGCAGGTCGAACCCGGCAATCGAGCGTCCCGAGCCCCGGCCTTCGTCACCATCCAGCGACACCAGGATGGCGGGACGCGCATACCGCTCCACCACGCGCGATGCGACCAGCCCGATCACGCCGGCGTGCCAGCCCTCGCGGGCGAGCACCAGGCCGTAGTCCCGATCCAGATCTACGTTGACGTCGATCTCCTCGATCGCCTGCTCCAGCGTGGTCTCATCCACCGCCTGGCGTTGCTCGTTGAGGCGCTCGAGGCCGCGCGCCAGATCACGCGCCTCTACGTCGTCGTCGCAGAGCAGCAGCCGCACACCGTCCATCGCCTCGCCGATCCGACCGGCGGCGTTGAGCCGGGGGGCGAGGATGTATCCCACCTGGCCCGCTCGCAGTTCCCGCCCGGCGAGTCCCGCCGTGTTCACCAGCGCGCGCACGCCGCGCCAGCGGGACGCCGCGAGCATCTTGAGCCCGAACCGCACCAGCGTGCGGTTCTCGCCGGTGAGCGGCACCACGTCGGCGACCGTTGCGAGCGCCACGAGGTCGAGGAAGTGAAACGGGAGGTTGTCCGGCAGGCCGAGTGCGTCGACCAGCGCCTGGGCCAGCTTGAACGCGACCCCTGCTCCGCACAGATGGCCCAGGTTCGCGGTGCAGTCGGGATGTTGCGGGTTCACCACCGCGTTGGCCGGTGCCACGACACCGGGCAGGTGATGGTCGGTGACCACCACGTCCATGCCCTCGTCCCGCGCCTGGCGAATCGGCTCCACCGCGGTCGTGCCGCAGTCGCACGTCACGATGAGCGATGCACCGTGCTCACGGGCCTCGGCGAGCCCGGCCGCGCCGAAGTCATAGCCATCGCGGATCCGGTGCGGCACGAACGGCACCACCTGCGCGCCCGCCTCCCGCAGCACCCGAGTGAGCAGCGCGGTGGCACACTGTCCGTCAACGTCGTAGTCGCCGTGCACCAGGACTGTGCGCCCTTCACGGGCGGCGCGGCTCACCAGCTCCACCGCCTGTTCCATGTCCCTCAGGGCGTACGGATCGCTCAGCGATTCGAGCTCGGGGCGAAGGTAGCGTTTGGCGTCGACCGGAGCGGTGAAGCCTCGCTGCACCAACAGCGAGGCGAGGGCCTCCGGAACGTTGAGGGCATGCACCAGCGGCTCGACCTGGGCTGGGTCCGACGGCGGCGCCACGGCCCAGCGCGGCGGCGCTGCGGTCATTCGCCGCCGTCGTAGATCAGCACCCCGCACGCTTCACACGGCTCCACGCCGCTCCCGCCCAGCACCTTCTGCCGCCGATGAAGCGGCACGGACGTGAAGCAGTGGCCGCACGCCCCATTGTGAATGGGGTAGAGCGCCAGCGGCGCGCGACCCTGCCGGATCCGGTCATAGCGATCCTGCAGCTGCGCGGGTACCGGCTCGGCGGTCTCGGCGCGATCGGTGCGGGCGGCCCCGAGCTTGTCGTCGATCTCGGCCTGCTTCGCCGCGATCTCCTCGCGCTTGGGCGCCTGAGCGGCACGCAATTCCTCGAGGTTGCCCTCCTCCTGTTCGGCGACCCCCTGTGCCTCCTTCACCTTGTCGGCCGAGCGAACCCATTCGGCCTCCTCCTTCGCCAGCACCGTACGGGCCAGATCCAGCTCGGCCATGAGATTCGAGGCTTCCTTGGCTCCCCGCACCCACTCGAGCCGTTGCCGCCGCCGTTCCTGCATCACGCGGTAGCTCTCGATCTTGCCCTCCAGCTCCTGGCGACGCTTGTCGGCCTGGTCGACCCGCGTATTGGCGGCGCCAACCGCCTCCTCCGCGCGTGCCAGCTCGTCGTCCAGTTGCTGCACCTCGGGCTCCAGGGCGGCAAGCTCCGCCTCCAGATCCATCACGATCTTGTCCTTCTCCTGCAGCTTCAACAGCGCTTCGAGATCAGCGTGCACTCCGGCTCCTCCGTTTCGTAATCACGTTCCAATAACCCGGATCGAGACTGGCGATGCGACGGCTCAGCGAGTCCTTCTGCTGCGCCAGCTCGACCTTCTCCTCTTCGCTAGCGACGGTGATCTGCCGGTCGATGGCTCGCAGCTTCGCGACCAGCTTCCGGCTCTCGATCTTGCGTAACGCCCCGTCGACCACGGCGTCCACGTTCAGGTCGCCCCACGGCTCCGCGAGCAACTCGGTCACCGGCCCGCGCTCCTCCGGGGCGATGCGGTCCAGCACCTCCGATCCCACCACCTTGGCGTCCAGCACGCCCACGTGCGCCAACAGCTGGCGCTCCGCGGTGTCCTCCGGCTCCAGCTCCGCCAGCCGCTCCACAATCCGCTCGCGCCATCCCGCCTCGTGAAGCATGACGCGCAGCAGGTCGCGCTCCGGCCGCGGCATCCGGCCGCGGCGCGGTTGCGACGCTTCATCCGCGCCACCCGATTCGCGCTGCGGCCGCGGTGCGGACCAGCGCGCCGACTTGAGCTCCTGCAGCACCGACTCCCGGGAGATCCCCAGCGCTTCGGCGGCACGGTTCACGTAGAGATCGCGAGTAACGCCGTCGCTCACGGCACGCAGCGTGGGCAGCAGACGGTCGAGTGCCCGGCGGCGCCCGGAGAGCGAGCCGAGCCAGCCCTTGCGCTCCAGCAGCTGCAGCTTGCGCTCGAACACGTCGAGGGCGTCGTCCAGCAGGCCGCGCACGGCGTCGATACCCCCGCTGAGCGCCACCGCGTCCGGGTCCTCGCGCGGCGGCAGCGTCGCGATCAGCACGCGCAGCCCCGCATGCAACAGCACGTCTGCCGCGCGGAAGCTGGCTCGCAGCCCTGCGGGATCGTTGTCGTACAGCAGCACCACGCTCTTGGTGTAGCGCTTGAGCAGCTGCGCTTGCTCCGCCGTGAGCGACGTCCCCAGCGGCGCCACCGTCTCCTCGATCCCGACCTCCACCAGACGCAGCGCGTCGAAGTAGCCCTCCACGACCACTGCTCGCTCGGCCTTGCGGATGGCGTGCTTGGCATCGTGCAGGTTGTACAGCAGGGATCCCTTGTGGAACACCGGCGTGTCGGGCGAGTTGAGGTACTTCGGCTCGGCGTCACCCAGCACGCGCCCGCCGAAACCCACCACGCGCCCGCGCAGGTCGTGAATCGGGAACAGCAACCGGTTCCAAAAGCGCGGCCTGAGCGACCCGTCCTCCCGCCTGACCGCGAGCCCCGCCTCCAGCAGAACCTCGACCTTCACACCGAGCTGCTCCATGGCCTTGAGGAATTCGTCACCCCTGGGCGCGAACCCAAGCCCGAGTGGCAGCAACTTCTCGAGATCGAAGGACCGCTCCTCCAGGTAGCGGCACGCCGGCTTGGCGTCGTCCGCCTCCCGCAGGCGGCGCGCATACCACTCGCCGGCCGCGCTCAATGCCGAGAACAAGGGCTCACGGGGATCGGGGCCGGCGCTGCGCCGCTCGGGAATCGTGATGCCGACCCGCCGCGCCACCTCGCGCACGGCAGTGGGATAGTCCATCCCCAGGCGCTTCATGAAGAAGGTGAAGACGTCTCCCGCCTCGTGGCACACGAAGCAGTAGAACATCTGCTTCTTGGGAATGACGGCGAAGTTGCGGTTCTTGCCCCCGTGAAACGGGCAGGGACCGCGGTAGTCGGAGCCCGTGCGCCTCAGCTCCACGTGCTCGCCAACGACCGTCACCAGGTCGGCGGCGTCGCGCACCTGCTCGATGACGTCGTCGGGAATCGTGCTCACGACACGAACTCCACGATGGTGACCCCCGACCCACCCTGTTCGGGCGGCGCCAGCTGGAACCGCGCCACCCGCCTGTCGGCTTGCAGCAACTGCTGCACGGCCGCGCGCAGCGCTCCGGTTCCCTTGCCGTGGATGATGCGCAGCAACGGCAGGTCGGCGACCACCGCCGCGTCGATGGCGGCGAGCAGCTCGGGCTCGGCTTCCTCGACGCGCATGCCTCGCAGGTTCACTTCGGACGACACTTTCGTGTCGGAGGGAACCGGGAACGGAGAACGGGGAACGGTTGGCTCCGGCGATGTCCCGGCAACTCGCGAACCCTTCTTCGACTGCGGTGCGGCAGGGCGGCCCGTTCCCTGTTCCCCGTTCTCCGTTCCCCGAACTCTCCAGCCTGCCTCCTCCAACTTGCGAAGCGCATCCGCCTCCTCCTTCACACCCTCCTCGACCAAACGGCGCGCTTCCTTGGCGGTCGCCTCGCTCACCGCAGCCCGCGCCGTGCCCAACGCCTCCTCGACGCGCTTGCGCGCCTCCAGCAGAAAGCGACGTGCTTGCTCGCGCCCCTCGCGTTCCAGCTCCCGTTCGCGCTCGTTGAGGGCCGCGAGCCGCCGCTGCAACTCCGATCGCTCGTCCCGCGCCGCGCCGCTCTCCCTGGCGAGGTGTGCCTGCGTGTCCGCCACCTCCCCTTCCCTGCGCCCCAGCTCGGCTTCTCGTTGCTCCAGCTCGGCAAGCATCGCGTCCAGCGAGCGCGCTTGCTCCGGCGTCAGCTCCTCGGCGCGGGCCAGCACGTCGCTTGGCAAACCCATGCGCCGTGCGATGGCCAGGCCGTACGAGCGCCCCGGCTTGCCCTTGAGCAGGCGGTAGGTCGGCGCCAGAGTGGCCTGGTCGAACTCGAGGCTGGCGTTCACGATGCCAGGCGTGTCGGCTGCCAATTCCTTGAGCTGGCCCAGGTGAGTGGTGGCTACGGTCACCGGCTCGCGCCCGTTCAGGGCGAGCAGCAGCGCACCCGCGAGGGCCGCCCCTTCGATCGGGTCGGTTCCGCCGCCCAGCTCGTCCAGCAACACCAGGGAGCTCTCCCCCACTTCCTCGAGGATCACCTTGAGACGGGCTACGTGCGCGCTGAACGTGGAGAGGCTGGCCTCGATCGACTGGTGATCGCCGATGTCCGTGAAGATGCGGCTGAACACCGGCAGGGTAGTCTCCGGACCCACGGGCGGAATCACTCCGGCCTGCGCCGTCGCGCTGATGAGCCCCACGGCCTTGAGCAGCACCGTCTTGCCACCCGCGTTGGGCCCGCTCACCAGCACGCTGACCTCACCCTCATCCAGCACGAGGTCGAACGGCACAGCCTCGCCCGACTCGGCCAGCAACAGGGGGTGCACGCCTTGCCGGATCGCAAGCGGCGCCGGCGCCTCGGACAACTCGGGAACGAGCGCCTTCGATGCAAGAGCGTACCGCGCGCGGGCGTAGCAGTCGTCGGCCGCGACGCACATGGCCCAGCCATCCTCGATGAGCGAAGCGTGTGGGCGTGCCTCCTCGGTCAGCGCCCGCAACACCGCCAGGGTCTCGCGCGCCTCCTCCGCCTCACAGGCGTTCAACTCGTTGCCCAGCTGCACAGCCTCGCTCGGCTCAACGAACAGGGTCGCGCCCGAGCTCGACTCACCGTGCACAATCCCCTGCACCCTCCCGCGCCGCTCACTGCGCACCGGGATCACGTAGCGACCGCCGCGCAGAGTCACCGTAGCGTCCCCCTCGTGGGGCGCCGCCTCGCGTAGGAATCCTTCGAGCAGGCCGATGAGCCGCTCGCGCGCATCGCGCAGCCTGCGGCGCGCCCGCTTGAGAGCGGGTGAGGCGTCGTCCTTCACCCGCCCGTCCGGCTCGATTGCCCGCTCGATGGCCTGCTCCAGGCGGCGCGGCGGGATCTCGACGGCAAGCGCCGCTACGCGCGGCGCCTGCTCCGCCAGAGCCACGAGCTGGTCCGCCACCTCATGCATGCCCGAGAGGGCCGACTGGAGCGCGTGGAGTTGCTCCCCGTCGAGCACGCTGCCAGCGACGGCGAGCTGCTCCAGGACCTCGCTCAGATCGGGCACCGCGAGTGGCCGGAAGCGGCCCTTCTCGTGCAGCTCGCGCGCCAGCTCCCACACTGTGGCAAGCTCCTCCCGCACGAGCTCCACATCGGCCAAGGGACGGCGCGCCTGCACGGAGGCCGCTCCCAGATCCGACACCGCGTGCTGCGCCACCACGGCGAGGACGCGGTCGAACTCCAGCTCTGCGAGGGTTTGGGGAGCAGCTACCCGCGAGAATGAGGAAGGGGTGCCGGTGATCTCAGTCACCTGCACCCCTTGCCGAACACACTCTGCCCCGGCGCTTCATGTTCCGCGCTTGAGCCTCTTGCCAGGAACGGGGGTTACTCGAGTCAGAATCTGTAACAGAGTTCTCAAGTTAGACCTGCCTCATGCCCTTGGCAAGCACTCGCGCTAGCCGGGCGGCCACGCCATCGGGCGCCCGCCCAGCACGTGGGCGTGGACATGAAACACCGTCTGCCCGGCTCCCGCATTCGTGTTGATGACGAGGCGATACCCGTCGTCCGCCAGCCCCTCGTCGCGGGCGACATCGCGCGCAAACAGCACCAGCCCACCCAGCAGCGCGCCGTCGTCGGCCTCGTTGAGAGAGGCTACGTGCCGCTTGGGGATGGCCAGCACATGGGTGGGGGCCTGGGGACTGATGTCGCGGAACGCGAAGTACTCCTCGCTCTCGGCCACCTTGGCGGCCGGGATCTCACCGGCCGCGATCTTGCAGAAGAGACAATCACCCATGGTCAGGTCCCGAAGGCCTCCTTCATCTTGTCCCAGATCCGCTTGCCCAGTCCTTCCTTGGGCGGCTCGCCCTCGATCTCGGAGAGCTGCTCGAACAACTGCTTGAGCTCGGGGCTCAGCTTGTCCGGCGTCCACACCCGAGCGCGCACGTACAGCGTGCCCTTGCGCCCGCTGCTCACGTTGGGCAGCCCCTCGCCGCGCAACGTGAACACGGTGCCGCTCTGCGTGCCGCCGGGCACGGTCAGCGTCTCCGCGCCGTAGGGAGTGGGCACCTCCACCTCACCGCCCAGAGCCGCGTGGCTGAATGACAGGGGCAGATCGTACAGCAGGTCGTCGCCGTGCCGCTCGAAGCGCCGATCCTCTTCCACCTCGAATTGCACCAGGAGATCACCGTACGGGCCGTTGCGCGGGCCGGCCACGCCCTTCCCGCGCAGCGTGATGTAGTTCTCGCCGGTCACCCCCGCGGGCACCTCCACATCCACCTGCTTCTCGCGCCGCACGCGCCCGTCGCCGCGGCACTCCGTGCAGGGGTCCGACACCACGCTCCCCTCGCCATCGCAGGCAGGGCACGGCGCCACCGACACGAACTGCCCGAACAGCGATTGCGCCGCGCGGCGCACCTCGCCGGCCCCGCCGCAGGTGGAACAGGGCTGCGGGCTGGAGCCCGGTGCCGCACCGCCGCCGTCGCAGGCCTCGCACCGCTCCAGCGTCTTGAGCTTGAGGGTGCGCGTGACGCCTTGCGCCACCTCGTCGAAGGTGAGCCGCAGCTTGACCCGCACGTCCTGACCGCGGCGCTGCTCGCGGCGCGCCCGTTGTCCGCCTCCGAAGAACGCGTCGAACCCACCCATCCCGCCGAAGTCGCGCATGAAGATGTTGAGCGCCTCCGACAGATCGACGTGATGGAAGCCGAAGCCGCCGGCACCCGCGGGCCCACCCTTGATACCCGACATCCCGAAGCGGTCGTAGCGCGCCCGCTGGTCGGGATCGCGCAGCACCTCGTACGCCTCGGTGGCCTCTTTGAACCTCTCCTCGGCCGCCTTGTCCCCGTCGTTGCGGTCTGGATGGTACTCCATGGCGAGACGGCGGTACGCCTTCTTGACCTCGGCTTCCGACGCAGTGCGCTCGACGCCGAGAACGTCGTATAGATCGCGGGCCATGGTGCGCTACTTGATGAGGTCGCCCAGCATGCGGCTGGTGTGTTCTACCATGGTGACGACCTTGCGGTAGGGCATGCGGGTGGGCCCCATGACGCCGATCATGCCGGCGAAGGGCCCGCACTGGTAGGTCGAGGTCACGATGGTGAGCCGGCTGAGCCTGGGGTCCACGTTCTCGGTTCCGATCGTGATGCTGATCCCGGGGGACGGTCGCTTCTCCAGCGCGGTGCGCAACAGCTCGCGCCGCTCGGTGAGCTCCAGCAGGTTGCGCATCTCGTCGGAGGAGTGGAACTCGGGCTGCTCGACCAGCATCTGGGCGCTGCCCAGCACCAGCTCGCCGCCCTCGCTCCCCAGCTCGAACAGCGAATCCGCCTCTTCGATGAAGATGTTGAGCAACTCGCGGGACTCGAGGTCACCGCCCGCGTCGCGCAGGCGCTCCCGCAGGCTCTGGCGGATCTCGCGCAGCGTGTGCCCGCTGAGGCGCTCGTTGAGCACGAGCTGCACGCTGGCCACCGCCTCGGGCGGCAGCTCGTTGGCAACCTCCACGAAGATCGTGCGGGCGGCACCGCCCTCGAGCACGAGGATCATCAGCAGGCGCTCCGACGACGCCTGGACCAGCTCCAGCCGATCCAGCACGGCGTCGGAGAACGAGGGCGCGACGGCGATCCCCAGTTCCTGCGTCAGCACGCCCAACACCTCCGCAGCCTTCTGCAACAGCCCCTCGATGGCCGTCCGCTCGTGCCTCAGCTCGCGCCTCAGTGCATCCTGCTCCACGACCGAAGCCACCACCGGACCCATGAGGGAGTCGACGTAGACCCGGTAGGCCTGGTCGGTGGGAACACGGCCGGCCGAGGTGTGGGGGTGCGACAGATAGCCCCGCTCCTCGAGGTCGCTCATGGTGTTGCGGATCGTGGCCGCCGACACCCCGAGGTCGTACCGCTTGGCAAGTGTGCGCGAGCCCGCCGGCTCGGCGGTCTCCACGAAGGAGTGGATCACCGCCTCCAGTACCTGGCGCTCCCGGTCAGTCAGTTGTTCTGGTTGCATAGTCCAAGTTGTGGCGTTACAGGAATTTAGCCACCCTGGGCAGAGGTGGTCAACCGGGTGGTGACGGCGTCCAACTTGAGCCAACCACGGGGTGTGAGTCGGATCTTGCCGCCACCTGTTAGCAGCCAGCCCTCCCCGGCTGCTGCCTCCAGCTCGGGCGCCGCACTCGGGTCCAGACTGTCCGCAGCCACACCCTCGCTGGTGCGCAGCCCCAGGTACAGTTGCTCCAACCGGCGCTGCTGCTCGTCCAATCGCTCTCGCTCGGCCACGGCACTGCCATCTTGCTCCACCGCGTGCTCGTACGCCGCCCAGTGCCGCACGTTCCAGGCGCGCTCGCCCGCCCTGAACGAATGGGCCGACGGTCCCAGCCCCACATACGGCCGTCCGGTCCAGTAGGCACTGTTGTGGCGCGACCGTTGCCCCGCCCTCGCGTAGTTGGATACCTCGTAGTGCTCCAGCCCCGCAGCGGTGAGCTGCGCATCGGCCAGCAGAAACTCCTCGGCGTAACGTTCGTCGCCCGCGGCCACCGTCGCGCCGCGCGAGATCCAGCGTGCCAGCGGCGTGCGCGCCTCCACGGTGAGACCGTAGAGCGACAGGTGCTCCGGCTCGAGCTCCAGAGCCTGCTCGAGTTCCCTGCGCAGGTCGGGCTGGAGCGCTTGCGGCAGGGCGAAGATGAGGTCGAGTGAGACCGAAGCGATGCCGGCTTGTCGCAGCAGCCGCACTGCCTCGCGGGACGCACCGGCCTGGTGGGTGCGGTGCATCCACTCCAGCACGGCAGCGTCGAACGACTGCACGCCGAGCGACACCCGGTTCACGCCCGCTTCCACCCACGCGGCGGCCGACACCGCGGTCACGTCATCGGGGTTCGCTTCAAGCGTGATCTCGACGTCGCCCGACGACGCGACACCTTCGGCCTCGACGAGGCGGCGCGCCACCTCGGCGAGCCGCGCCGGGGGAAGCAGGGACGGAGTGCCACCCCCCAGGTAGAGTGTCTCGAGTGGCGCGTCGTCCCACGGCTCCCGCGCGCGCCGCACGTCGTGCTCGCGCAGCACCGCGCGCACGTAGCGGTCGGCCGGGATCTCACGTCGCACCGCAATGGCGAAGTCGCAGTACGAACAGCGCCGCCGACAAAACGGCACGTGGACGTAGACATGTCGCACGCAGGAGAAGCTAACCGACGCCCAGCACGCTCGCCCGGCGGAACGTCTTGCCCGGATCCTGTGCCACGAGCCCGCGGATCTCGAGGCCCGTGAGCGCGGCGAGAGTCTCTGCCGCGGAGCACTGCAGCCGCTCGGCGATCTCGTCCACCAGCTCCACACCCAGGTCCAGCACGTCCAGCACGCGGCGCTCGAGCGGCATCAGTCCGGCCGTCACGCTCGAGGCCAGGTCGTCTCCCGACAGCCCGTACTCCTCCAGCAAGTCGCGCAAACCGAGTGCCGACTTGGCGCCGGCCTGGACGAGCCGGTTGCAGCCGGACGACGCAGGGCTGGTGATCGGACCCGGCACGGCGAGCACGTCGCGTCCCTGCTCCAGCGCGCAATCGGCGGTGATCAAGGCGCCCGAGCGCTTGCCCGCCTCGACCACGAGCGTGGCCCGCGCCAACCCGCTGATGAGCCGGTTGCGCCGTGGGAAGCTCCCGGCATTCGGCCTGTCGCCGGGCGGAAACTCGGTGATCAGACATCCTTCCCGCGCCATCCGGCCGTACAGCTCGCGGTTCGCCGAGGGGTAGACCACACCCAGTCCGTTGCCCAACACCCCCACGGTGCGGCCCTCCGCATCGAGACACGCCGTGTGGGCCACCGCGTCCAGCCCCCGTGCCATGCCACTCACAACAACGAGGCCGGCGCGCGCCGCACCGGCCGCGAACAGGCGGCACGCCTCGGCTCCGTAGCGCGTGTGCGTGCGGCTTCCCACGATCGCTACCGCGGGGCGCTGGAGCAGCGACAGGTCACCCAGGGCGAACAGCAGCGTCGGTGCGGCGGGGATCTCTCTCAGCCTCGCGGGGAAGCGCGGATCGCCGGGCGTCAGCACCACACCACCCAACCGTGAATTGCCGGCCACCATTCTGTGGGCTTCGTCGAGAGACGCCGCGCGCACCGCGGTCGCCGCCGCGACCGATACTCCGGGCACCGCTTCGAGATCCCGCTGCGAAGCCTCGAGCGCCTGCCTTGCGGAGCCGAAAGCCCCAAGCAGCGCATCGAGTCGCGCGCGTCCAATGCCCGGCACGAGCGCGAGGGTGACGTAGGCGATGTCGGGGGTCACGGAAGCGGAACGGCGTCTTCGGGCGGCGTCTCTGCCGCCTGCGCCAGCAGCTTCCAGAGCTCCTCCTTGAGCTCGTCCAAACCGCGGTGGGCCACCGACGAGATCGCCACGACGCCGCTGGCCTGCGGCGCGCGAACCGTGGGCAGCTTCGCGTCGGGCGGCAACAGATCGCTCTTGGTGAGCACCACGATGTGGGGCTTGGCCGTCACGTCGGCGTCGTAGGCCTCCACTTCCGCCCTGAGCGTGTCGTAGCTGCCCTGCGGGTCGTCGTGCTCCATTGGGACCAGGTAGGCGAGCACCCGCGTGCGCTCAACGTGCTGCAGAAACCGGTCGCCCAGACCCTTGCCTTCGTGCGCACCCTCGATCAGCCCCGGGATGTCGGCCATCACGAATGAGCGGCCGCCGGTGAGGCCCACCACACCCAGTTGCGGCGTGAGCGTCGTGAACGGATAGTCGGCGATCTTGGGCTTTGCCGCCGATACGACCGAGAGCAGGGTACTCTTCCCGGCGTTGGGCTCCCCCAGCAACCCCACATCGGCCAGCAGCTTGAGCACCAGCTCGAGGGTGCGGTCCTCCCCCTCCACTCCAGGCTCCCACTCGCGCGGCGCCTGGTGAGTCGGTGTGGCAAAGCGGGCGTTGCCTCGCCCACCGCGCCCGCCCTTGGCCACGAGCAGCTCGTCACCGGGACGCACCACCTCCCCCAGCGTCTCGCCCGTGGCGGCGTCCAGCGCCACCGTGCCGGGCGGCACCGGCAGGTAGACGTCCTCGCCCGACTTGCCGGTCTTGTTGGAGCCCATCCCGTGCTGCCCGCGCTCGGCCTTGCGGTGCGCCTTGTAGCGGTAATCGAGCAGTGTGGTGAGATGGGCGTCGGCCCGCAGGTACACGCTCCCTCCGCGGCCCCCGTCGCCACCGTCGGGCCCGCCATTCGGCACGAACATCTCGCGCCGGAACGACGTGCAGCCCGACCCGCCGGTGCCGGCCGAGACGCGCAGAGTTACCCGGTCGACGAAGTTCATGATGCGCGCGCTCCATGGAGCCAGCATGCGCGGCGGCCCGTGTTCACTGCAACGCGTTTCATTGCGCGGCCCATCATACGAACGAAAGCTCTCCCTCCGAGCGCATCACACCGACAGTCTCCCAGCGCGTATTGAGCACGGGGAGCTCGGCGAAGCGGTCCAGCGAGGAGCCGGAGGGGCGCTCCAGCCCCAGCTGCTCGAGTGTTGCCATCAGCGCCGGCATCGCGGCGGCGTCGCCGCCGTCCTCGACCTTGATGGCGATGCCGAGCTGACGATCGATCAGCGCCGCACCATACACGCCCCCCGCCCCCACCTTGGCCAGTACCCGACCCGGGTACGCCTGCATGACCTCGGTACAGAGCCGCCGGTGGCCCGCCACCATCTCGGGGTGCCCGCTCATAGCGCGCACGATGCGGCGCGGCGCGTCACCCGTATCGGCTACGATCCCCGCGAAGGCGCGCGCCATGTTGCTGAGCGGCAGCGCAAAGGCAACTACGCCACAGCCGTCCACGCTTTCTCCTAGGGCGCCTGGCGCGAGTCCCGCGTAGTGGGCCAGCATTTCCCTGGCGCGGTCCTGGACCGGATGTCCCCCGAGGTGGTAACCAGCCGCTTTCCAGTCCCGATGCCGGGCCAGCGCCAACATGCCCGTGTGCTTGCCGGAGCAATTGCTCGCCAGCCGCGAGGGCGGAGCCACATCCACTTCGTCGGCCGGCCGCGTGTCGCCTAGTGGAATGGAGAAGTCGCCGATCAGCGCCCGGTGCGGCCCGCAGGCCAGATCGTCCTCGGCGCAGCCGATCCGCTCCAGCCAGCGCGCCGCGACATCCACCTGATGTCGCTCGGAGTTGTGCGAGGCGCAGGCCAGCGCCAGCTCCTCGTCCGAGACCGCGAACCGCTCGGCCGCGCCGTCCGCCACCACGGGGAGCGCCTGAAACGGCTTCGCGGCGGAGCGCGTGATCACCGCGCGTCCGGGATCTCCCGCCACGGCCACCATTGTGCCGTCGGGCAGACACACGGCAGCGGAAACCCGGTGCTCCGAGTCGAGGATGCCGCCGCGGTAGCTGCGGACGAGGAAGTCGGTCATGGCAGCGCATAAGATAACGCCACCGGGCTTCACGCTGGATTCAGGGTTACCTTAGGGATGCTCGCCGACGTTGAGGCAGACCTTCGCTCGAGGAGGTGCGACATGGCCGCGGACACAGGCAAGATCGATCCGGCAGTGGAGCGGCGTCTCTCGGCGATCGAGGCGCGCGTCGCCGAGTTGGCGGAGCAGGTCAATCAGCTCGCACACGTCCTGGGGCGGCACGAGAAGCTGGCCAAGGAAATCGCGACGATCAAGTACGAATCGCGGGAGGCGGAGCAGTACTAGGCAACCGCACGACGCGCAACGAACAACGTGCAGCGGGGCCCGAGCGAGTCGGGGCGCTGCACGTTGCGCGTTGTACGCTGACCGGCCGTTGAGCTACTCGTAGCGCAACGCCTGCACCGGATCCACCAGCGTGGCCCGGCGCGCCGGCACATAAGTCGCCAACATACCCACCAAGAACAGCATCAGCGCGATCAGGAAGAAGATCACCGGATCCCACGGCTCCACCTCGAACAGCAGCACCTCGAGCCCGCGTGACAGCAGCGCGGCGATCCCCAGCCCCAGGAACAACCCCAGCCCGAGCTGGAACAGGCCCTGCTTGAGAACCAGCTTCATCACGTCGCCGGTCTGCGCTCCGAGCGCCATGCGCACGCCCAGCTCCTGGGTGCGGCGGCTCACGTAGAACGCCATCACCCCGTAGAGACCTATCGCTCCGAGGAACAGCGCCGCCGCACCGAACGCCACGAACAGGGCGCTGAAGACCTTGAATATCCAGGTGTTCTCCGCAACCTCCTCCGCTACCGTCCTGACCCAGTAGATCGGCAGGTCCGAGTCGACCGCCATCACCACGTCGCGCAGCACCGGCGCCAGCGCCGACGCGTCTCCCCCGGCCGCACGCACCGCTATGCTGAGGAACCGCGCGTCGTTCTGCGACAGGGGCAGGTAGAACCCCTCCGGCTCCTCGTTCTCCGGCGGATCCAGGTACATGTCGGGCACCACGCCCACTATCGTGAGCCACGGCTCCTCCGAGTCCGACTCACCTACGCGGATGCGCCGCCCGATCGGGCTCTCACCCGGGAAGTACCGCTCCGCGAACGGCAGGTTCACCAGCGCAACCGGCAGGTTCTCGCGCGTGTCCTGGGTGCCGAAGTCGCGTCCCTGCAGCACGCTCACGCCGAATGTCTCGAAGTGGTTGGGCGTGATTATGGTCCGGCGCGCGAACGGGTAGTCCTGGTCGGCCTCGTAGATCTCGCCTTCCACTGCAAAGTTGGGGCGCCCTCCACGGCCGGTGGTCGGCAGCCCGGAGGTGAGTGAGGCCTCTGCCACTCCGGGGTGGGCATCGAGCCGTGCCACCAGCTCCTCGAAGAACTGGAGCCGCACCGTCTCGTCCGGATAGTCGCTCACGAACAGGCCGACCCGCGCGGTCATCACGTTCTCGGTCTCGAACCCGAATTCGAGGTTGCCCAAATTCACGACGCTCTTGATCATGAGTCCGGCCGCCACGAGCAGCCCGCAGGAGAAGGCGATTTCCGCCACCACCAGGCTCTTGCTCAGCTTGCCGATGCGCAGGCTCGACGTGCCGCGCGACTCGTCCTTGAGGATCTCGTTCACCTTCGCGCCGGACGCCTTGAGCGCCGGCAGGATACCGGCCATCACCGCCGCGATCGCCGTGAGAGTGATCGCGAACAGCAGCACTGCCCCGTCGAGCTCGAAGGTCATCCAATACGGCGGGTCGGATCGCGCCACGGCATTGTCGAACAGACGGATTCCCACCCAGGCGATACCGAGCCCGAGCCCCGCGCCGACCGCGGCCAGGGTGAACGTCTCCGACAGGAACTGCGCCACGATACGCCAGCGGCCCGCTCCCAGCGCCGAGCGAATGGCCAGCTCCTTGCTGCGCACCGACACGCGCGCGAGCAACAGGTTGGCCACGTTCACACACGCTATCACCAACACTAGGAAGACCGCCGCCAACATCGTGTACAGCAGTGCGGAAAGCTGCGAGCCCACGAACCGCTCGGTGTAGGGCTCGATCGTTGCACCTATGCCCTCGTTGGTCTCGGGGTACTCCATGGCCAGCCGCTGGGCGATGGTCGAGAACTCGGCCTGGGCCGCCTCGAGCGACACGCCGTCCTTGAGCCGCCCGAACACCCCGAGCCAGGTCCCGTCACCCCGCTCCATCTCACTGACGTTCTGCCGGTACGGCACCCACAGTTGCTCGTTCATGGGGAAGAGAAAGCCCTCGGGCATCACGCCGACGATGGTGGTGACCTCCCCGTTCATCCGCACGGTGCGGCCGATTACGTCCGGATCGCTGCCGAAGTGGTTCTGCCACACGGCATACCCCAGGATGGCCACGTGCGGCGAGCCGGGTTGGTCTTCTCCCTCCACGAACAGGCGGCCCATGAGGGGCGGCACCCGGAGCATGTCCATCCCCCCGGCCATCATGAACGCCCCCGAGAACCGCTCGGGGCGCCCCTCGAGCCCGCTCACGTTCACCGTCCCGTTGTAGAACCCCCCGAGGTTCTCGAACGAGGTCTGCTGCTCCCGCCAGTCGAGGAAGTCGTGCACCGCGACGCCCATGCGCTGGATGTCCTCGGCCACGTTGTTGCGTCCGATAGACATGATGCGGTGCGAGTCCTCGAACGGCAGGCCGCGGTGGATCACCCCGTAGGTGATCGAGAACATCGTGGTGGTGAGGCCGATCCCGAGCGCCAGCGCCATCACCGAGACAGCGGTGTTGCCCGGGGCCTTGAGCAGCATGCGTGCGCTGTACTTGAAGTCCTTCCAGAGCGATTCCATGGGGCGCCCCTAGCTGTTCGCGGCCTGCTTCAACTCGAAGCCGGCCTGCTCGAGCTCATGCAGCTTCCCGCCGTTGCCGTTCTCCTCTTTGACGATCTGACCGTCGAACAAGTGAATCGCCCGGTCCGCGTGATGCGCGTAGCGCGGATCGTGCGTCACCATGCAGATCGTGGCGCCTTCGCGGTGCAGCTCCTCGAGCAGATTCATCACAGCCTCGCCGTTCTTCGAGTCGAGGTTACCGGTCGGCTCGTCGGCCAGGAGAATCACCGGCCGCCCCGCGATGGCGCGTGCCACCGCGACGCGCTGCTGCTGTCCGCCGGAGAGCTGCGAGGGGTAATGCTTGGCGCGGTGGCTCATCTGCACCCTCTCCAGTGCCTCCGCGACCCGCTCCTGCCGCTCTCCCTTGGGGACGTCGCGGTAGGTGAGCGGCAGCTCCACGTTCTCGCGCACCGTGAGGTCACCTATCAGGTTGAAGGCCTGGAAGATGAAACCGATCTGCCGGTTGCGGACGTAAGCGCGGTCGCGCCGCGTCAGGTTCGAAACCGTCTCGCCGCTGAGGTAGTAGGTGCCGTCGCTCGGGGTGTCGAGCAGACCCAGGATAGAGAGTAAGGTGCTCTTGCCGCATCCAGAGGGACCGGCAATCGCCACGTACTCGCCCTCCTTGATGTCCAGGTTCACCCCGTCCAACGCGTGTGTCTCCACCTCATCGGTATAGAAGACCTTGCGCAGGTCCTCGAGCTTGATGAGCGATCCGTTTGCTTTAACCATGTCCGCTCCTTGTCAGCGCAGCCGGATCCGATCTTCGTCGTCCCACTGCGACATGTCCGACAGAATCACCTGATCTCCCTCGACCAACCCGTCGAGAATCTGGATGGCGTTGACCGACCCCCGACCCAACCGCACACGCACCCGCTCCGCGTAGTTGCCGTCAGCCGTGAGGCGGAACAGGCCTACGGTGCTGCCCGACTGCCCGAACACCGGCCGCCCCATGTGCAGCACGTCTTCCAGCCGCTCGATCTCGATCATCCCGTCAACCGCCAGCTCGGGCCGTGCCCCCGGGGGCAGCTCGCCATCGAGTGCGACGTCCACGTTCACCGCACCGCTCTGCACCCCCGGGTCGATACGGATGACCCGTCCCAGGATGGTGTCGGTACGGGTATCGATCAGCGCCCTGAGCCCGACCGTGACGTCACGGGCCTGCACTTCGGGGATGCGCACCACCGCCTTGAGACGCTCCGGCTGCACCACCTTGGCCAGCGTCTGGCCCGGGAGCACCCACTGCCCCTCCTCCACCTCGATCGCCTGGAGCACGCCGGGAGTGCCGGCCACGACCCGCATGGAAGCGATGCGCTCGCGATGGAACTGCACGATGTTCCGCAGTCGCGTGACCTGCGACTGCTGCACCTCGAGTTGCTCCCCGATGGCGCCGGCCTGGATCTCCAGTCGCTGACGCTCGATGTCGAGGCGCGTGGCCAGGTCCTCGGCCCGCTCCTTCGCGGTCAGGGCCTGCGACGCAGCCATCAGATTGCGCTGCACCAGCTCGTCCGCCGCCTCGGCGTCGCGCTTGGCCTCGAGGTATTGGGTCCGCGTGGACGCCACCACCGCCTCCTGATTGAGGCGCCCCGTCTCGAGCGTCGTGCGGAGGGTGACTAGCTGGGCCCGCACGGTGGAGAGCTGCCGCTCGGCTTCGAGCAGCTCGAGCTGAACGTCGGGGTTGCTGAGCTCGAGCAGGACGGTGCCCGGCTCCACTCGGACGCCCGGATCGAGATGGCGGCGCTCCACGCGGCCCGCCGTGACCGCCGGCACCCAGCGGATCTGTTCAGGGACCAGCGTGCCGGGGCCGCGCACCTGGCGCAGCATGGTGCCGCGCTGCACGACGTCTACGAACACGGTGGAGCGCTCCACCGATGGGACGGCAGGCTGGAGCCCGATCAGGGCAACCGCCACGAACGCGACTGCCGTGAAGGCTCCGGCACCATACACGTACTTCGCCTTCCGCTTGCGAGGCGCGCGGGGAATGTCCATGGCGCACGCTCCTTCCTCGTCCCACAGGGCACTACGATCCTACAAATCGGGAAGTTTCCGCGGCGCTTGGGGTTAGACGCCGAAGGGGCCCGCCGGCAATTGCAAGCGAGCCCCTTTCAATTGACGCCCCCTACTGCTACTAGTAGCGCACTGCCGCCCCTTCCAGCACTTCGGCGGTGTGCCGCAGGGCCCACTCGAGATCCGCCTTCTCGACCACCAGGGGAGGCGCGAAGCGAACCACCTGCTCGTGGGTTTCCTTGGCCAGGATGCCGCGCTCCATGAGGCCCTCGCAGAACGGCCGGGCCGGGCCGCTCTCCCGCTTGATCTCCACTCCGATCATCAGGCCCCTGCCCCGCACCTCATGAACGTGCGGTGAGTTCATGGCGCGCAGCTCGCTCATGAACCAGTCACCCAGCTCGCGCGCCCGCTCGGGCAGCTGCTCGTCCACGATCACCTTGAGCGCGGCCCGCGCCACCGCGGCACCCAGTGGGTTGCCGCCGAAAGTGGAGCCGTGGTCGCCGGGGGCGAACACGTCCATCACCTCTTCCCCGGCCAGCATCGCGGATACCGGATAGAAGCCGCCGCTCAGGGCCTTGCCCACGACCAGGACATCCGGCTTCACCCCTTCCCAGTCGCAGCAGAACAGCTGGCCGGTGCGGCCCAACCCGGTCTGGATCTCGTCCGCCACCAGCAGCACGTTGTTCCGCTCGCAGATCTCGGCCACCTGGCGCAGGTACCCGTCGGGCGGCACGATCACACCGCCCTCGCCCTGGAGCGGCTCGAACATGAAGGCCGCAGTGTTGGGCGTGATCGCGGACTCGAGGGCCGCCGCGTCGCCGTAGGGTATGATCTGGAACCCCGGCGTCAGCGGCCCGAAGCCCTCGCGGTAGGCCTCCTCGGTCGAGAACGACACCACAGTGGTGGTGCGCCCGTGGAAGTTGTTGGCGCACACTACGATCTCGGCCTGATCGGCTCGGATCCCCTTCTTCCGGTAGCCCCAGCGTCGCACCGCCTTGATCGCGGTCTCCACGGCCTCGGCTCCGGAGTTCATGGGCAGCGCCTTCTCGTACCCGGCCATGTCGCACAGCTCGCGCAGGAACGGACCCATCTGATCGTTGTGGAATGCGCGCGACGTCAGGGTGAGCCGGTCGATCTGCTGCTTCGCCGCCTCGACAATGGCCGGGTGGCGGTGCCCCTGGTTGACCGCCGAGTACGCTGCCAGGCAGTCGAGGTACTTCTTCCCCTCTATGTCCCACACCCAGGCCCCCTCCCCGCGCGACAGGATGATGGGAAGCGGATGGTAGTTGTGGGCACTGTAGCGATCGACCTCGGCGAGATAGTCGGCGGTGTTCATGGACTTCCTTCTGTATGGTGAATGGTTGGGTTACTGCGCGTCTGCCGCCCCGGGGAGCCTCGGCCGCTCCCGCTGCTGCTGGATGACGCGCTCGGCGAAATCGAGACGCTCCTCTACATCCACGAAGCGCTCGTGGCTGCCCGCGGCCAGCTCGAGCAGGCGCTCCTCGTTCTGCGCCAGCCGCCCGTCCATCTCCTCCACCTTGCGAATCAGGGCGGGGTCACCCGCCTGACCGCTCAGGCGCTTGGCAACCGCCGGAGCCACCTTCGAGGCAACGATGATGAACGCTATGCCGATGAGGAGTTCGCCCATGTCTTCTCTAATCTAGGGAACCAGGCGTGCCCTTTCCATGGTTACGCTGCAGCACACCTCTCAAACGGAGCCGCCGGATGCGGGGTTTCATCACATTCATGCAGGGCGCGCTGCGCTCGCCGATGGTCAGTCCCCCGGCTTGAGGCGTGCCGCCTCCCGCACTTGCTCCAGCAATCGCTCGTGGAAGTCCACCCGCTCGTGCAGCTCTGCAACCTCGTCTGCCAGCCGCTCGAGCGCTTCGCGCGTCTCTTCATTCGAGTGCTTGCGGGAGTCCACCCACCTCGCTGCCACCCAGACACTGCCCCCGGCCACAGTGAGCGCCGCTACTCCGAAGAGCGCCGGTGCTGCAAAAACGAAGAATTCCATATCGCCTAGTCCGTCCCCTGCTCGCGCAGTTGGCTCAGCAGCTCGTCCATCGACTGGTTGAAGGTCTCGGGGTCGTCCATCATCAGGAAGTGGCCCACCCCCTCCATCGTTCGCACCTCGATGGAGGGCGCGTAGCGCCGCAGCGCCTCGAGGTTGGTCGGGCTGCGTTCGGCATTGATGGCCGCCAGTGGAGCCTCCACACCGCGCAGCGCCGCCCCTCCCTGCTCGTTCCACCAGAGGTAGGCGTTCTCGGATACGGCGAGCGCGATCTCGGGTGGCGCCGCGCTCATGTCCCCCGCCACGCGGTCCACCAGAGCGGAATCCGCGCCCGGCGCGAACATCATCGTGCGCACGATGGTCTCCGTCATCTCCGCGAAGTTGGCGCGCATCGGCTCCAGGATCATCTGCACCTGCTCGGCGGAGACCCTCTGATCGGGGTCGAACCACGACTCGACCCCCACAACGCCGACAAGCCTGTCGGGAATGCGCCGGGCTGCCTCGAGCACGACGAACCCTCCCACCGAGTGGCCGATCAGCACCACTTCCTCGAGCCCCAGCTGACCCACCACGGTGGCCACGTCCTCCCCGAACGCCTCGATCGTCCACTCCTCGCGACCCGCTCCCGACTGGCCATGGCCGGGCAGGTCGATGGCCACCACCCGATGGCGCGGCGCGAAGTGCCGCATCTGGGCGTCCCAGTACGTACGGTCACACGACCAACCATGCACGAACACCAGCGCCGGCCCGCCCGCACCGCGCACCGCATAGCGGATCGGCACTCCGTCGCCGGAGAGGGCCTCACCGGTGGTGACCTCTCCGATGCACGAGGCGGTCAGCAGCGCGAGCAACAGCGTGGCGGACAATCGAACGCCGGTCATGGCACAGCTCCGTGAGAGGGTGCCGGGGAAGATGCCCAGGGGCCGGGCGTTTCGACAAGCGTGATCCACGGCGCATCGCAGGAACGTACAATGCGACACGTTGCGGCCATGCGAGCCAAACCCATGGTCGTCGTATTCCTCCTCGGGATCGCGGTGGGAATCGCCCTGACCGCCACCATCTGGCGGCGCGCCGCTCCCGGCGCCGACCTACCAGGCACCGAACGAGCCCTGACCGCCGCGGAACTGGAGAAGGTGACTGGGCTAGTCGGGATCCGCAACGACGGAGCCCTTTGCGGGGACCTCTACAACGGAAACCGCGAGGTCAGCGTGACCGAAGTGGAGCTGCGCGTCGTGTCGTTTGCCGGCGCGGACTCCACGGCACGCAGCTACCTGTACGGCCCGGCCGATTGGGCCATCGCGCCGCTCGGCACACGGAAGTTCTGCATCGGGTTCCTGCTCGAGGACGACGAGAACTTCACCTGGGGCATCGTCGCCGCGCGCGGCAGCTAGAGCCTCCGGGTGGAGACAGTGTCGCCGACACTCCGCACCGGTGATACGGGTCACGACGCCCGCTTCAGGGGACCGTTAGCTTCGCGTCAGTCGCGCAGGCTGGTCGCACCACGAACACCGGGGAGGGCTTCGATGGGTAAGCCTCGTCTGGCGATCTCGCACGAACCTGAGGTCCAGCAGTCGGTGCTGGCTCGCGGTGTGCGGATCCATGGTACCGTACATACGGAAGGCGTTGTGCGCATCGAGGGAACGGTGGACGGTGACGTGAGAGCTGGGGGACAGGTGCTGGTGGCTCCGGGAGGCTTCATCGAGGGAGATGTGGTGACACGCCATGCGGTCGTCGGGGGCGAGGTACGGGGACAGATCCTGGCCGAGACCCTGGTGGAGATCCGCAGCGGCGGAGAGATCCGGGGCAATGTCGTGACCCCGCGCATCGCCGTCGAGGAGGGTGGGACCGTGAACGGCATGCTGCGCACGGCTCAGCCGCCGGACCTCGCATCACTGCTCCGGCCGCCGGAGTCCGAAGGTGCCGAGGGCGAGCCGGAAACACAGGCGGCGCCGGCCGACCCCGACATCAGGGTGCTGCGCTCGGCCAGCTGACCGATGCGGTCCAGAGCAAGCAAAGAGCCCCCGCCTGCCAAAGGCGGGGGCTCTTCGTTCAGTGGGCGGTGGCGGATTCGAACCGCCGACCTCCGGTATGTGAGACCGGCGCTCTAACCAACTGAGCTAACCACCCAGGACTCCAAACCTAACGGGGCACGGGCCGCCTCGAAAGCCGGGAACCAATGGGCCCTGTAGGATTTGAACCTACGACCGACGGATTATGAGTCCGCTGCTCTAACCACTGAGCTAAGGGCCCGACAACTCATTAATTTCGGGGCTGCAGGCAGCCTTTTCAAGGAGCGGACCTCACGTGCTGGTAGATGCGCTCGTCTCCGCCCTGCGACCAGTCCGGTTTCGCGGCAAGGGCAGGCTCCTCAGCCCGCTCGTACCGCATGCGGGCGAGCGCACCGCAGCGGTGTTCGGCGCACGCATCGACCTCGACCTGCGCGACCTGGTGCAGCGCGAGATCTACCTCGGCGTGTTCGAGCCGAAGGAGACGCGCTGGGCGCTGGACTGGCTGCGGCCGGGCATGACGTTCGTGGACGTGGGCGCCAACGTCGGCTACTTCACGCTGCTGGCGGCACAGCGCGTTGGAGCCGAAGGCCACGTCCTGGCAGTCGAGCCGGGACCGTACGCGTACCAGCGGCTGTGCGACACGGTGAGCCGCAATCGCCTCGACCAGGTCCGCACCCTCAAGGTGGCGCTGGGCGAGCAGCCCGGCACGCTGCCGCTGTACGTCCCGCCCGAGGCCTCGCGCAACTACTCACCCACCATGGTGCCTCACGCGTCCGGAACGGCCGTGGATACCGTCGTGCGCACGCTGGACGATTGCATGGAGGAGTGGGGCGTGGAGCGGGTCGATCTGCTCAAGCTCGACGTGGAGGGATTCGAGCCCGCCGTGCTGCGGGGCGCGCGGCGCGCCCTGGCCGGGGGCCGCATCGGGGCGGTGTTGTGCGAGTTCAACGACTATTGGCTGCGCGAGGCAGGAACCAGCCCCACGGCACTGTACAAGACGTTGACGACCACGGGTCTCATGGACCGGGAGCCGTTCGAACCCTTCGCGCCCGGCCGCGTGGAGACACGGTTCTTCGTGCGGCGAGCCGATGCCTGAGCCGCGCGCCTGGCTGCTGGCAACCGTCTGTGCCGCGGCGCTGACGGCGAGCACGGTACCTGCCCATGCCCAGGCCTGCCCGCAGGCCAAACTGAAGCGCTCCCTCACCATCGCGGGCGGCTACGTGGTGCTCCAGACCACCGTCATCGCGCTCCGCAGAGACGACTGGTGGTCGGACTCCACCCAGAGCTTCCACTTCACCTGGCAGGGGAGCCCTTCTCTGGGTCAGGACCGCTGGCTGCACGCGTACCTGTCGTACCAGACGTCGCAGCTCGCCGCACTCGCCTGGGACTGGGCCTGCTTCGACTACGTCGCAGCCGGGTGGCTCGGCGCGGCGGTGGGTGTGGCAATCTCCCTACCCAAGGAGATCGGGGACGGCTTCCACAGTGACGGCTTCGACGTGCCTGACTTCGTGGTGGGTGTGGCCGGCGCCGTGATGCCCGCCATGCACCGCACCTATCCACCGAGCCGCGCGCTGCTGCTCAAGTTCAACTACTGGCCCTCCGAGGAGTTCAAGAACCGCAGCGATACCCAGCCTCAGTTGGAGAGTGACTACGCGGGCATGCGCTTCTTCCTGGCACTCAACCCGGGGCGCGTACCGGGAGGAGCGGGATGGTGGCCCGATTGGCTGGGCGTGGCTTGGGGGCACAGCGTGGACCACTGGATCTCGGCGCCGCCCAATCACCAGTGGTACTTCACGACCGACCTGAACTTCCGGGGCATCCCCATCAGGGCGAAGTGGTGGCACACGGTGGCCACGGTGCTGGACCAGTTCCACGTGCCGCTTCCGGGGATCAAAGTCCAACAGGGCGAGGTCAGCTTCGGGCTGTTCTGACGACCTCCTCGCACAGCTCCAGATGCGCATCCACCATTCCGTCGATGGTGAAACGCTGCTCTACCCTGCTTCGTGCGGCCGCGCCCATGCGCGCCCGCAGGTCGGCGTCAGCGTGCAGCCGCTGCATGGCGGCGCGCAGTGCCTCGGCGTCGCCCGGCGGCACCATCAGACCGGTGACCTCCGGCTCGCTCACCTCGCGCACCCCGGTGGTGAGCGACGTCGTGATCACGGGCAGGGCACACGCCATGGCCTCCACGGTGGATATGCCGAACATCTCTGCGGGGCTGGTACTCGGCAGCACGAAGTAGTCGGCCGACTGGAAGTACCCTGGCAGCTCCTTGTCGCTCACACCCCCGGCCCAGACCACCTGGCCACCCAGCTGAAGCCGCACGATCTCCTGGGCCAGCCAATCCCTCAGCGGGCCGTTACCCACCAGCACCGCGTTGAGATCGGTGCCCCTAATGGCACGCAGCAGCACGTCGAGCCCCTTGTAGGAGACCAGGCGCCCCACGAACAGCGCCACCGCTCCCTTCGCAGGCGGCGGGAAGCTCTCCGGCCGCGGCGGATGGGCACGCGGGGCGAAGCGCTTCTCGTCTACCCCGAACGGGATCACGTGCGCCTTGGCGCGGCCCGTCTTACCCACGTCCCTGGCGTGATCCAGGTTCGACCTCGCCGCCACCACGACGGCCTCGGCCCGGCGGGCCACGCTGCGCGCCAGTGGCCGGTAGGCCATGGCCGCCGCACGCTGCCGCTGCACGTCGGAGTGGTGCAGCACGATGGTGGGACGCCTGGGCCCAATAAGCGCAGACAGGTCGGCCAGGGGGTGAGGCCGGTGCACGTACACCACGTCGGCGGGCCAGCGCGACGCGGCGAGGTAGCCGGGGGCGACGGGCTGGGACCAATAGACTCCATACGTGGGAAGCCGGATGACCGTCACGCCGAAGCGTGGCGGCTCGGAGACCCGTTTTCCGGGATCCCGCATCCAGCTCGAGCCGGTGGCGGCCACCACGCGCACATCGTGCCCCCGTGCCGCGGCACCGCGCGCCAGCTGCGCCACCACGTGCTCCAGCCCTCCGGGATCGGGGGGATAGAACTTGCTGAGGTGCAGGATCTTCACGGCGTCGGCGTGACGGGAGGCTCGATCCGCTTGGCGGCTTGCGAGAGGGTTGGCTGCACCAGCTCGAGCAGCAGGTTGAGGTCGAGCAGCAGCGAGCGGCGACCGAGGCGGCGCCTGAGATGCACCTCGCCGATCCACCCCTTTCCCTCGAACGGGCAGACCACTTCCCACTCGTCGGGGCTCCGCTCGGGCCAGTGCTCCACGAACTCGCCTTCCTGCAGGTGCCACACCTTCGCCTTGCCGCGACGCTCACCCGCCGGCGCGACCAGCAGCAGCACCTCGTCGAATTCCGTGGCCCGCGGCAACAGCGCGATGCCGCGCTTGATGTCGTCCAGGGTTTCGGCGTGCTGCAGCCGCTCGGCCGCGCGGCGCAACTCCACGTTGGCGGCGATCGCCCTAGGCTGCAGCGCTCCGCGGCGCGCCAGCCGCGCAAGTTCGTTAAGCTCGTGCAAGTGGAGGTAGCGGGCTGTGATCCACACGCCGGCCCCGATGATCAGCAGCGCCACCGCGAACGACCGCTCACCGGGATTGATGAAGATCATCGCCACCAGCGCGAACAGCGCGCTCGCCGCGTAGATCACACCGGCCACCTGGCGCGGGGAGAGCCCGGCCCGAGCCAGACGGTGATGTACGTGCTCCTGGTCGGGCTCGAACAGCGGCCGACCTCGCACCGAACGCCGGATGAGTGTTATCGTCGTATCGAACACCGGCACCCCAAAGGCAACCAGGGGGACGGCGATGGCGACGAGAGTGGGGCCTTTGGTAGAACCCTCCACGGCGAGGCCGGCGAGCAGAAAGCCCGTGGCCATGCTCCCGGAGTCGCCGAGAAAGGCCTTGGCCGGCGGGAAGTTGAACGGCAGAAACCCGAGCAGCGCCCCCGCCAGCGCGGCGGCCACGAGCCCGATCGCCGGGTGCCCCAGCGCTACCGACATGAGGAAGACCGCGGTGGCAGCGAAGAACGCGGAGCCGGTGGCCACCCCGTCCGCGCCGTCCAGCAGGTTGAAGGCGTTGGTGATGCCGACCAGCCACAGCACGGTGACCGCGAAGCCGAGCACCGGCCCCAGGTCGACCGGCCCGAACGGCAAGGAGAGCAACCCTACGCGTAGACCCATCGCGTACATCACAGCCGCTACGGCGACTTGCACGGCGAACTTCGCCCATGCCGGGACGGGCCGCATGTCGTCCACGACGCCCAGCACGAGAATGGCCAGCGTGCCGGCGAGGACGAGGCCCAGTGAGCGGCTGCTGGCGAGCAGCGTGAGCCCGGTGGGCACGAACACCACACCCACCAGAACCAGGGCCGTGAATGCTCCCAACGCGATGGCCACGCCGCCGATGCGCGGCACGGGAGGTTTGCGCGTGTCGTCCATCGCGCCCAGCCGCTGCGCCACCGCACCGGTCAGAGGCATGAACAGCGCGCAACCCACCGCAGCCACCACGAACACCAGGAGGTACGAGCCCAAGCCGCCCACCACTCCTTCGAGGGATTCGAACGAAACACTGCCCGCGAGGGATGGGATGTCAACGGCCCAATTCATGGGGCCGATGTACCATGGGTCCGTGAGCAGCCCGTGACGACAATCCGCATCGTCTCACCCGGCTTCCCCGAGAGCCCCGGCGGGGTGACGGATCACACGGCGCGGCTGCGCCGCCACTGGAAGGATGCCGGGCATGAGGTGGAGGTCCTGGGCACGCGTGACGAGGCCCCGGCGGCGGTGGCCGCGCGGTGGCGCGACGAGCAGGTTGAGGCGGTGCTGATCCAGTACGTGCCGTTCCTTTATGGCCGACGAGGCGTGTCGCGCCTCCCCGAGCGCATGGCGCGCGCGGCGCGGGAGAGCGGCATCCGCACCACCCTGTTCGTGCACGAGACGTGGGTGCCCCCCACGCGGCTCCCCTGGCTGGTGCTGGGCCCGATCCAGCGGCGCCAGTTGCTGCGGCTGCTCGATGCGGTCGACTCCGTGGTCACCGCCGTGCCCGCCTGGGCCACATCCCTGGGGCACGGCGCGCAGGTGGTGCGAGTGGGGAGCAACCTGGGGGAGCCGCTCTCGCACCTGCCCACCCAACCACCGCATGCGGCGCCAGTCGTGTTCTCCCCGTTCGCCGCGGGGCTCGAGTGGCGCTGGATCGTGGCCGCGACCGAGGCAATCGCCGCCACCCCGTCTCTCATCGTGATCGGGGCGGACGAGGAGGAGGTCCGGGCACACCACGTCGTCGGGAAGTGGTGGCGCAAGGAGTGGGACTGTCGCGGTCACCTGCCCGCCGAGGACGTGCTGCCGCTGCTGAGCCGCGCCCCGCTGGTGCTGGCCCCGTTCGGGGACGGACTCACGGGCCGCCGAACCTCGGCCATGGCGGCAATGAGCGCGGGCGCCCAGGTCCTGTCGTCGGTGGGGCCGCTCCTCGATCCGCTGTTCGAGGACAGCCCGATTGCTCTGGCGCGCGACGAGCGCGGGTTCGTCGAGCTCGCCGGGCGGCTGTGGGCCGATCCGGAGAGCCACAGTCACCGCGACCAGCGCGTCGAGTGGCACCGCGCGCATCTCGAGCCAAGAATGCTGGACGCCCGCCTCGTGGACATCGTCGCGTCGTGAGCGCCCGGAACGTCGTCCTCGTGTTGCCCGATCCGCCGCTGCCGTTCGGCAACGCGGCTGGACGCTGGTTCTACGCGCTGCTCAGGGGGCTCACCGAGCGCGGACACCGGGTGACCACCTTCGCCGTGTGCCGCTCCGCGTTCGACCGCAGCGCCACGGAGGACATGTACCGCGGGGGAGACTACGACCTGCGGCTCTATACTCACCCGACGCGCAGCGGGATCGCGCGCAAGCTGGAGTCGCTGCGGCGGCCCTACGGATACGTGTTCAGTCCTGAGCTCGAGCGCGATCTTGGCGAGCGGCTGGCCGAGGGTTACGACGTGTTGCACCTGGAGCAGCTGTGGACGGGGTGGACAGGATGGGAGCACGCCGAGCGGGCATTGCTCAACATCCACTACCTGTTCGAGCTGGACCTGGCGTCCGCCCCAATCAGGTCACCCAAGGACGCCGTGCTGCGGGTCGCTACGCGCAGCGCCGAGCGCAGGTTGCTGCGCCACTATCCCACCATCAGCACGCTCACCCCGCGGCTCACGGCGCGCGTCGAACAGATCGCGCCGCGCGCTACCGTGCGCACCGTGCCGCTCGGCCTCGACCTCGCCAACTACCCGTTCCACCCAGACGGCACCGTGCACGAGCGCCCCATCGTGGGCCTCATCGGTTCGTTCGACTGGTTTCCCACGCGGTCGGCGGGTGATCGCCTGATCACCCGGATTTGGCCCGAGATCCGGCGCCACGTGCCCGATGCCCGGCTCCTCCTGGTGGGACGCGACGCCCGCAGCGCGATGGCGCGGCACCTACCGATGCGCAACGTGGAGGTGTACGAGAACGTGCCCGACATCCTGCCCTACTTCGACGCCACGGACGTGATGCTGTACACGCCCGCCAGCGGCAGCGGCATGAAGGTCAAGGTGCTGGAGGCCTTCGCCCTGGGGGTGCCGGTGGTGACGACCGGCGAGGGAGTGGAGGGCGTTCCTGCGGAGGATGGCGTGCATGCCGGCGTGGCCGACGACGATGCCGGGTTGGTCGAGCGCACGGTGCGGCTGCTGACCGATGCAGCGCACTACCGGGCCATCCGCGGCGAAGCCCGCCGCCTGGTGGAGACACACTGCGCGCCGCCCAGGAGCCTCGACCTGGTAGAGGCATGCTACGACGCAGTGGGGAGCCGCGCACCATGAAGGTCGGCTTCAACGCCCGCCTGCTCCACACGCCGCGGCTGCGCGGCTGGAACCGCTACACGGTGAACCTGCTGATGGCGCTGGGCGAGCTGGGGGTGGAGCTGGTGCTGTACAGCGACCAACCGCTGAGCGACGAGCACCTGCAGCGGCTCGATCCCAACACGTTCCGGGTGCGCACGTCACCACCCATGCGCACCCTGAGCTTCGAGCAGGTGTGGCTGCCGCGCGCCTGCCGCGAGGACGCCGTGGACGTGCTCCACAGTCCGTTCAACTTCGGCCTCCCGGGGTGGCGCCCCTGCCCCACCGTGCTGACCCTGCACGACGCGATCCCACAGGCGTACCGGCAGCGCTCCGGCCTCAAGACCAGCCTGTACCACAAGGTGGCGCGCTCCCGCGCGAGCCACATCATCACTCCGAGCCAGCACTCGAAGCGTGACCTGACCCGGCTGCTGGGGATCGCCGCGGAGCGCATCAGCGTGATCCCCGAGGCGGCGGACCCGCGCTTCGCGGAGCCCGTGTCAGCCGACGATCGCCGCCGCGTGCGCGAGCGGCACGACCTGCCCGAGCGGTACGTCTTCTACGTGGGAGGCTGGGAGGAGCGCAAGAACATTCCCTTCCTGGTGCGAGCCTTTGCGGAGGCCGGGGTGTCGGACACCGGCCTCGTGCTGGCCGGCGGCGACGCCGAGCGGCAGGATGAGCTCACGATCCTGGCGCGCTCACTGGGAGTCACCGAAGGCATGCGCTATCTGCTGGACGTTGCGGACGACGAACTGCCGGCGTTGTACGCCGAGGCACTGTGCTTCGTCTACCCCAGCGTGTACGAGGGCTTCGGGCTGCAGCTGTGTGAGGCGATGGCCACCGGATGTCCCACACTCTCCTCCAACGCCACGAGCCTGCCCGAGGTGCTGGGCGCGGGAGGCGACACCTTCGACCCGACCGTCACCAAGGAGCTCGCCGAGTTGATCTACCGCATTGCCCGTGACAACCGTTATCGCTCCGAGCTGTCCGCACGTGCCATGCGGCGCGGGCACGACTTCTCCTGGGGACGTACGGGGCGCGCGACCCTCACTGTCTACGAGCAAGTGATGGCGGCACCATGAGCCGCACCCGAGCATACCGCAATTACTGGGAGCGCAAGCGGCTGCGCTCGGGCAGCGTGCCGGACTTTCCGGTGCGCCGCTGGTGGGAGTCGGACGGGCTGAGCCAGATCGAGCAGCTCTACTTCGATGCAGTGCGCGAGGCACCTTCGCTGCTGGACGTCGGCGCGGGTGACCTGCGAATGAAGCAGAAGCTCACCGCGGCAGGTTACGCGGGCGAGTACCACACGCAGGACATCGGGCCGGAGTACGCTCACACGTACCGCGACCTGGCGCAGGTGGAGCGGCGCTACGGTGCGGTGCTCTGCCTCGACGTGATCGAGCACCTCCCGCTGGAGGAAGGCCTCTCCCTACTGGAGCGCCTGGTGGAGCTGCTCGAGCCGAGCGGCACCCTGGTGATCCAGACGCCCAACGCGCGCTGCATTCGCTCTCCCCTCGGGTGGGACATGACCCACCTGCATCTGTACAACGTCGAGGATCTCTGGGCCTACCTTACGGCTGCAGGGCTCGAGACGCGAGGCTACCGCGTGGTGTTCGCCCCGCGGCGGCGCTCGCCGCTGGCCGCCCTGCGCTTCGCCACGGGTGCACTCGTTACCACCCGTCTGCTGGGCGCGGACTACGCCGACAACATCGCCGTGCTGGCCCGTAAGCCGGAGTAACGTGCGCGCTACCGGACAGACGCACGCCGTCATCGCCGGCAGCCTGGGGAAGGGCAACCTGGGCGACGAGACTCTGTTGCAGACCTTCCTGGGGCGCCACTGGCCCGATTACGACGCGCTGAGCGTGGTGGTCGACGGTGCCCGCGCCGCACCGGGTCCCGAGGTGCAGGTCGTTCCCGTTCCCACGTTCGCACTGGGTCGCCGTTTCTGGCGCGGGTTCGCCGAGCGGCGCCGCGCCGCGCGTAGCATCGTGGAGCACGCACCGCAGGCGGCCCGCGAGCTGGTGTGGCTGGGCGGGCTGCTGGGACCGGACGAGCCGCACACGCGGCGCCGGCTGCACGAGCTGCGCTGGGCGCTCGGCTTCTGCCGGCGTCCCGTCTACTACTTCGGCGATGCTGCCGACGGCCTCGCCGAGGCACCCAGTGCCGCACCGCTCGTCAGGTTGCTGGACGAGTCCGAGGCGTTCGTGGCGGTGCGCTCCGCGGAAGCCGCCGCAGCGCTCACCGACGCCGGGCTGCGGGCGCCGATCCGCACCGGCGTGGACCCCGTGCTGTACGACCGCGCCGCCCAACGTCCCCCGCCCTTCACACGGCGGCAACCGCCTACCGAGACCGTGGTGATCGTGCCGTGCGTGTACCATCGTGCGCGCTGGCTCGAGACGTGGATCGCCGCGGCGCGCGCCGCCGTGCGCTACAGGCTCACCCTGTGCTGGGTGTCGTTCAGCGACGATGACGACCTCGCGCTGTGCCACGAGCTGGCCGACGCAGTGCGGCGGGAGCACCCCGACCACCCCCAGGAAGTGGGACCGAGCCATGTCGCCGAGGCCCACATAGCCCGGGCAGCATGCTGCGTGGCCACGCGCTACCACGCGGCGATCTTCGCCCTGACGGAGGGCGTGCCGGTGATCGGGATCGCGTACGATGTGAAGATCGCGCGGCTGCTCCGACTACTGGAGATGGATGAGTTCGTGGTGGACGATCCCGACGGCGAGGGCGGCCAGATCGCCGATCATGTGCGCCGCGCCGCAGGTGGAGCGTGGGCGCCCGACTACGCGCGTCTCAGCGGCATGCTCGCCGACCACACCCGGACGCTCGAGGCGCTCACCGGCGCGGGGGGCGCACGCTGATGCGCGCGCGCCGCGCGGCGCTCAACTACGCGACGGGCGTGCTGTTCACCGCCGTCACCATGGTGGTGGGGCTCGTGGCCCTGCCCTTCCTGCTGGAGTGGCTCGGCGAGGAGCGCTACGGCGCGTGGCGCGCGGCCACCGACTGGTACGGCTACCTGTCGCTGCTGGAACTGGGCATCGGGGGCGCGCTCCTCCCGCTGCTGGCGCGCGCCGTGGGACAGGACGACCGGGCGTCCGTGCGCACCACGATGGGGGCGGGCATCCGCGCGTACGCGCGCCAGACGGGGCTCATGGTGCTGGGCGGCCTCATACTCGTGATCGCTATCCGCTACCTCGTTCCGGTGAGCGAGTACAACCGGCCCGACATAACGCGGGCCGCGTTGGTGGCGACCGCGGCGCTGCTGCTCACCCCGCTGCTCCCCTTCCGCCACCTCACCGAGGCGCGGCAGCAAGGCTACCGCGTGAACCTCCTGCTGTTGTTCCAGAGCCTGATCATCACGAGTGCCGCTCTGCTACTGGCCTACAGCGGCTGGGGCATCACGGGACAGATGCTCGCGCTGCTGCTGGGCGGGGTGTTCTTCTTCGGCGTGCTCACGGCGGGCGAGCTGCGGCGCGACCCCGGCATGGCACGTGCCGCGCTCGGCACGGTGCGGCAGAGCGAGGCGTGGCGCGAGCTGTGGCAACTCAATCGGCCCACGCTGATCCGCCAGTTATGCGGGCGGGTGAGCGTGATGTCGGACCGCATCATCGTGGCGGCGCTGCTGGGCCCCGCCATGGTCGTACCGCTGTTCGTGACGCAACGGCTGGCCGAGCTGGCGCAGGGACAGATGCAGGGCATCGGAACGGCCACCTGGGCGGGACTCGCCGAGCTCAACGCCCGGGGCGAGCGCGACACTTTCAACGCGCGCCTGCTGGAGCTCACCGGCCTGGTAGCCGCGTGGAGCATCGCGGTGCTGGCACCCATCGCGGCATACAACCACCACTTCGTGAGTCTCTGGGTGGGCGGGGAACGCTACGCCGGCGAACTGGTGACCGTCGTTGTGTGCGTAAACGGTCTGTTGCTGGCCGTGATCACGCTGTGGGATTGGGCGTTCGGAGGCACGGGCCTGGTGGCGCGGCTCGTACCCGTGAGCATCGTGTCCACGGTGATCAACCTGGGTCTCAGCCTGGCGCTGACACCGCGCTTCGGAGTGGCGGGACCGTTGCTGGGCACCATGTGCGCGACCCTGCTCACCGCAGCGTGGTACATGCCCGTTCTACTGCGCCGCACGTTCGGGATCGCGCCGGGCGCGCTGCTGCGCAGTATCGCGCTGCCGCTCGCGTGGGGCGTGCCTTACGTGCTCGCGCTGTGGCACCTGGCGCACAGTCGCGCCGCGATCGGTTGGGGCATGCTCGCCCTCGAGATGGCCGCCGGGGTGCTTGCATACCTCGCCGCGTGGTGGCTGCTCATGCTCAGTGCCGAGCAGCGGGCCGTGAACCTGGCTCGGGTACGCGGCGTGCTGCGAGGCGGACCATGAGACTGGACTGGGTTCTCAACGCGCGATTGGCACTGACGGTCGGTGCGACACTGCGCGTGCTGGCGGCGGTGGTGCTGCTGGCCCTGCCGCAACACTTCCCGATGCGCGACTACGAGGTTGTGGCGCCGGCCGACCTCACCTGGGGCGAGCGCGCGCTGTACCGGCCGCGCTACGCTCCGATCGCCGAAGACGAGACGGCCTACGACGCACTGGGCCGCTCGATCGCCGCGGGCGACGGGTTCTTGCTGGGCAGCCACTGGGTGATCGCCCGCGCGGGGGAGCCGACGGCGTACGGGGGGGCGCTCTACCCCATGTTCGTCGCCGCCGTCTACAAGGTCACCGGAGGGCTGTTCCCACCAGTGGTCGCATTGCAGCTGCTGCTCTCGATTGCGGCCGTGTACGGCGTGGGCCGCATCGGGGCCTTCGTGGGCGGGCGCCCCACGGAGGCGCTCGCAGCTTGGGGCGCGGCGCTGCATCCGGGCCTCGTGATGGCACCTTCACTCATGATGACCGAGGCGCTGAGCATCCCCGGCGCAGTGGCAATAGTGCTCGCGGCCAAGGCATGGCTCGACGCGCCGAGCGTGCGCCGCGCCGCGCTGTGTGGGCTGCTCATCGGCGCGGCATTCCTGGTGCGCTCGCCCTTGGGACTCATGGGCCTCGCAGTGAGCGGTGTCGCATTGCTGGTGCGCTGGAAACGCGGCGCCGGCGAGACTCGTAGTCTGTTACAGCAGGCTGCCGTCGCGCTCGTTACCGCCGCGGTGGTGCTCGCCCCCTGGGTGGCCCGCAACCAGGCGCGGTACGACCGCTTCGTGCTGAGCGACACCAAGTCGGGCGTGAACCTGTGGGCATTCAACCGGCCGCCCGAGGCGCCCGGCTGGCCCAACGTGGACCGACTCAACGAGGCGGAGCGCGACGCACACTTCCGGCAGCTCGCCCGGCAGAACATTACGCGCTACCCGGGCTGGTTCACGGCGACCACGCTGTCTCGTGCGCTGCGCTACTGGTGGCCGGTGCCGCGCAGGGCCGTGAACCTGGTGCACTGGGCCGGGGTGGCCGTGTACACGCTGGCCACGCTGCTGGCCATGCTGGGCTTGATTCTGTTGTTCAGGAGGCTGCGCCGTTTCGGACCGGAGTGGTTGGTAGTGACGGGCGTGGCGGTGTCATGGGGCCTATCGGCGCTGACCGCCGTAGGCCTGAGGCATCGGCTCACGGGGGAGCCCCTGCTCATGGTGTGCGCGGGTCTCGCATTGGCGACACTGCTCCTCGTACGCCGGCCGGCACTGGAGAGCGAATGAACATTGGGTTCGTGGTGCACGACTTCGACACACGCGAGGGCCACGGCCGCTACGCGGTGGAGCTGGTGCGCCGCCTGGCAAAGGAGCACGACGTAACCGTGTACGCCAAGAGCCAGGTAGCCCCGCTGCCCGAGGACGTGCGCTTCCGCGTGGTACCGGCCGTGAGCCGTCCGGCCCACGCCACGATCCTCTCGTTCCCCGCGGCGTTCGCCGCCGTTCGCGCGCGGCACGACGTGGTGCACGTTCAGGGGTGGAGCGCGCTCTCAGCCGACGTGGCCACGGCTCACATCGTGATGGCGGCGTGGCGCAGCGCCGTGCGCAACACCGGCGTGGAACCGGGGCTCGGCGAGCGGCTGCTGGGCGGCGTGGTGGAGTCGCGCGAGGCGCGGTTCTACCGCCAGCGGGTAACCGCCGTGATCGCTCCGAGCCACCGCGTCCGCGACGACCTCGCCACCCATTACGACCGGAGCGAAGGCGTCAGCGTGATCCCCCACGGATTCCCCCCGGCCCAGGCGCTGGACGCGGCAGAGGCCCGCTACCGTTTCCAGTTGCCGGAGGAGGGAGTCGTAGCGCTGTACGCCGGTGATGCACGCAAGGGGCTCGACGTGGTACTCAAGGCCGCTTCGCAGGCACCGGCGGTGCGGCTGCTCGTGGTGAGCCGCTCGGAGCTGGAGCCGTACCAATCTCTGGCGCAGCGTCAGGGGATCGCCGAGAGAGTCTGGTGGGTGAACGGCCTGGAGGATCTCACGCCGGCCTACGCTGCAGCCGACGTGCTGCTCCACCCCACGATCTACGATGCCTTCGGACTGGTGGTGGCCGAGGCCATGGCACACGGGGTAGTGCCGGTGGTGTCGCGCGCGGCCGGCGTCGCGGAGTTCGTCACCGACCGGGAGTCGGGCTGGCTCGTGCGACCGCGCCATCCCGAGGACTGTACCGCCGCGCTGCAGGCCTTTGCCAAGGATGCGGCGCTGCGCGAACGCATGGCGCGGGAGGCGCACGCGGCAGCCGCACGCCGCACCTGGGACGACGTGGCACGCGAGACGCTGGCCGTCTACGAGGACGCACGCCGTTCCTGATGCGGGTCGCCGTCCTGTCGCACACCTACGTCGAGCGGGAGAACCGCAAGAAGCTGTACGCCGTAGCCGAGCAGTCGGTCGACGTGACGCTGTACGCGCCGGAGCGGTGGCGCGAAGGGGAGCTGGGACGCGAGTGGCACGTCACGGCCGAGACCGATCACGAGGTGCAGGTGGTGCCGCTTCCCGTGCGACGCCCGCTCGAGAGTCCCGCCGCAGCGTGGTGGGGCCTCGGACCGCTCGGGGATGCCCTGGCCGCGCGACGGCACGACCTGGTGCACGTGGAGGAGGAGCCGTGGTCCCTGGTGTCACGCGGCGCGGTGCGCGCGGCGCGGCGTGCCGGTGTCCCCGCCACGATGTTCACCTGGAACAACCTGCCGCACCATCCACCCTGGCCGCTGTCGATTGTGGCGCGCGCGGTGGCACCGCGCTACGACGGGTGGGTAGCCGGCAACCAGGCCGCCGCGAACCTGCTGCGGCGCCTCAGTAGCGACAAGCCGCTGCTGGTACTGCCGCAGTTGGGGATCGACAGTCCGACACGGCGCACGCAGCAATCCGAGAGCCACGACGGTCTCACCGTCGGCTACGTGGGCCGCCTGGTGCCCGAGAAGGGGGTATCGGACCTGCTCGACGCCCTGGCTCGGACACGCGCCCCGTGGCGGCTCGCGTTGGTGGGCGCCGGACCGGCGCGCAGTGACCTCGAGCGTCGGGCGCACCAGCTCGGAGTTGCGGAGCGCGTCGCATTCCGCGGGGCGGTGCCGCACGACGCGGTCCAGGAGATTCTGAGACAGCTCGACGTGCTGGTCCTGCCGTCTCACACCACGCCGCGCTGGGCCGAGCAGTTCGGCCATGTGCTGCTGGAAGCGATGGCCGCCGGGGCCGTCGTAGTAGGGTCCGACTCCGGAGCGATCCCCGAGGTGATCGGTGAGGCGGGCATGGTGTTCCCCGAGGGCGACGTCGCCGCCCTGGCGGCCGCGCTGACCACCCTCGCCACCGACCCGAACACGCGCAAGCGGCTGCGCGCAGCCGGCTACGCGCGCGCGGAGGCGTACTCTCACACGCAGGTAGCACAGCGGCTGATCGCCTTCTGGCAGCAGGTAACCTCGGCCCTTACCTTGTCGGCGTGACTGAAGCCACCCGGCTCACGGGCCGCTGGACCGATGTCTTCCGAACGGACGCGATGGTGCACGTCGCGCTCATGGCCAGCATCGTGTTCGCGACCTTTCAGGGTTACATCAAGGATCGCGTTGCCGGCCCCGCGGGGTACATCCTGGCCGATGGCGCCTTCGCGCTCGCCGCGCTGGTGTGGTTCGGGACGATGGCGCTGCGGCGGGAGTCGATCCGGGGCCCGGGCGCGCTCCCGGTGTTGCTTCTCGTGATCGTCGGCGTGCCGATCCTGTATCTGATCCACCCCGGCACACCGCTGCTGGTGAAGCTCGCCGGGCTGCGCGCATGGAGCGTGTTCCCGCTGGCGGCTCTCATCGCACTGAGCGTGGTGCGCAATGCGGGCCAGCTGCGCGCGTACACCGGACTCATCATCGGGCTGTGCATCGTCACGGCGTTGTACGGCATCTACCAGTACACCAGGGGACCCGAAGTCCTGCTGGACGCGGGACCACTCGCCCTCGAGCGACACGGCACGAGCATCTACTACTCCATCGGGGGGACTCAAGGTTTCCGCGCCTTCTCCACGTTCACATTCCCGGGGCCGTTCGCGGGCATGATGGTGTTCGGCATCCTGCTGGCCGCGGGGATCGTAGTGACCAAGGTTTGGCGCCTGCGGGCCCGCTGGCTGGCAGCCCTGCTCATCCCATTGTTCTTCGCGGGGATGACCGTATCCGGCACGCGCGCGGCCCTGATCGTTCTCATCGGGGGTCTGTTGACGCTCGCATGGTTCCGGCGCCTGTCGCTCACGCAGCTGCTGCTGATACCCGTGGCCGCGCTGGCGGTGCACATCGGCACGATCGTCACGGCAGGCCAGATCACCGAGCGCTATCGCTCCGTGCTGCTGCAGGAGGGGCTGCTGTGGACTTACCTCACGCTCCCCGTGCGCACGGCGTACAACTACGTGATCGAGTACCCGTTCGGCCTGGGACTGGGCCGCACCGGGGTGGGCGTGCCCTTCGCGATCACCAGCCGCATGCCGCGCGACTACTTCGTGTTCACCGACGGAGACATAGGGCGCGCGGGGGTGGAGCTCGGGATCGTGGGCATCGCCATCCTGGTGCTGATCCTGATCGCGCTGTTCCGCTACATCCCCTGGGCCATCAAGACGCTGCGCCAGGGACCTGCCCAGGACTTCGCCCTGGGCGCCGGATCGCTGGTGTTCGCCACGGCGTTGCTGTTGCTCATCGGCTCGCCGTTCTCGGCGGTGCCGCACGGCATCATCTGGTGGTTCTTCTTCGGGGCGCTGATCAAGCTGGCGCTGCTGGAATACGACCGGCAGGTGGCGGCGCAGCCGGAGCCGGCACCCGCGTGACCTCAGTTCTCCTCGTCCCGGACCTCCCCATCGAACACTGGCCCTCCATGGACCGCTATGCCTTGCGCCTGGAGGGAGGGCTGAAGCAGCACGTGCCCGAGCTGGAGATCACGGTCGCGGGCGAGATCGCGGATCTCACCCAGGACGGCGCGGTGAGCGTGCCGCCGCGCGCCGTGGGCGACGTGCGGCGCTACGTAGCTCGCTACTTGCGCTACCCCCGGCGCGTGCGGCGCATGAAGGGCGCCGTGATGCACCTGCTGGACCACTCCTACGGTCACATCCTGCTGCAGAAGCGCCAGCGCCCCGCCGTCGTAACGGTGCACGACCTCTTGCCGTTGATCACGGTGCGGCGCGGCTCACACTCGTTGCGCGAGCGGCTGCGCAACTGGCTGCTGGAAAGGGTGCTCGAGGGGCTGAGGCAAGCCGACGCCTGGATCGTGGGCACCGAATGGCTCAAGCAGGAGCTGAGCGCCTGGCTCGAGCGCGAGGAGGGGATACACGTGGTGCCGTTCGGGGTGGACGACGCCTTCTTCGAGCCCCCCTGGGAATCGCGCGAGGCAATACGCCAGCGCTGGGGGCTGCCGCCCGGCGCCTTCGTGGTGCTCCACGTGGGAAGTGTGGGCGAGCGCAAGAACATCCCCGCCGTGATCGCGGCGGTAGCCGGCCTGAGGGACGTGGGCGTGGAGGCATGGATGCTCCAAGTAGGAGGTACGCTCACGGCCGCCCAGCGCGGGGAGCTTGCGAAGCGCGGTATTCAGGCGTACGTCAAGGCGGTCGGCGAGGCAGCCGAGCCCGACCTCAGGGCCGCCTACCGGGCCTCGGACGTTTTGCTGTTCCCCTCCAAGTACGAGGGCTTCGGGTTCCCCGTACTGGAGGCCATGGCTTCGGAGGTCCCGGCGGTGTGCTCCGGCGCCGGCGGGCTCACGGAGGTGGCGGGAGACGCCGCCGTCGTAGTGGGCGAGCGCGAGACACAGCCGTACGTGGAAGCGCTCAGGCGGCTCGCCGAGGACAGAGGCTGGCGCGAGGAACTCGTGGCACGAGGTCGCGAGCGCGCCGCGCGCTACCGCTGGGCCGACACCGCACGCCGAACCGCAGAGGTCTACAGCAGCCTTGTCTGAAATCAAACCACTGGTGGTCACTGCCGTCGCCGCTTCCGCTCAGCTGGGCGGGACCGAGCGGGTGCTGCTCGACTTCGCCAACCGCGCGTTCGAGCACGAGATCGCGTTGCGCGTGCTCACTCCGCGCGACGGGCCCCTGGTGGACATCCTCAACAAGATCGGAGTGCCCACTGAGGTCGTGCCGGCCTCCAGGGCCATGCTCACCGGTTCGCAGCGTGAGGGAGCGCTATGGACCCTTCCCGGTGCCGTTCTGGGGCTGATGGGCTGGTCCAGGAAGCTCAGGGAGCACCGCTTCATCAATGAGGCGAAAGTCATCTACACAGTCGCCTTCAAGACGCACTTCGCGGCCGCCGTGGCGCGATTGCATCCCGTGGTGTGGCACCTGCACGAGTTCCCCCCGACGATGACCGGCCGGATGTGGCAGATGATGGCGAAGCGGGTACCGGACCACATGATCGCGGTGAGTGAGGCGATTGGGGACGCATGGGCAGACCCGGGAGAGGATGAGGCCGGGAAGCGGGAAGCGGGAAGCGGGAAGGGTACGACCGGGGGACATTGGAACCGCTGGCGCAGCCGCTGGGGGCAGGTCGAGCCGCCACCGATCACCGTGGTGCGCAACGGAGTGAACCTGGACCGCTTCAAGCCGCGCGAGCGGACCTACTGGATTCACGAGAGACTTGGCATCCCGCGCGAGCATCGCATCATCGGCATGCCGGCCGTGTTCGCCCGCTGGAAGGGCCAGCTCGAGGTGATCGAGGCGTTCTCCCGGATCTGCGACGACTTCCCCGACACCCACCTGGTGATCATAGGTGGCAGCATCTACGACACCGCGGCCGAGCGGGAGTACGGCGAGGAGCTGCTCAAGACCACTGGCGAGTGGGGCCTGGCGCGTGGCACTGCGCTGGGCAGCGGGGAGTGGGGACCGATATCGGAGCTGACCGGCGGGGAACACGGAACTCCGCCCAGCTGGCGCGACGCGGGCAAACGCGATCCCGACGCGGAGCGCGTGCCGGCCGAGGCGGCGCGGCTACAGCGGGTGCACCTGATGCCGTTCCAACGCGAGATCGAGCTGGCCTACCCCGACTTCGAGCTGGCGGTGCATTACTCCCTGAGACCCGAGCCGTTCGGGCGCGTGGTGCTGGAGGCGATGGCGTGCGGCGTGCCCATCATCGCCGCCGCCGAGGGCGGCCCGCTCGAGATCGTGGGTGACGGCATCGGCCCGCGCCGCGAGGCCGGCTGGCTGGCCGAGCCGCGCAATCCCGATGAGCTGGCACGCGTCATGGCGTCGGCGCTGAGCCTGCCGCGCGAGGTGCTCCAGTCGGTCGGTGCCGCCGGCCGGCGCCGGGCGGAGGACGAGTTTTCCTCGCGGCACTTCTCGGGCAACGTGGCCCAGGTGCTGAAGGCGGTGGGGGGAGCAGTTGCCCGCTGACAGTGGTGGTGGCGATAATATCGTGTGTTCGTCGCCGGCTCCCAGCCGGCGTTTCTGTGTGGGGGCTCTGGAGGAAGAGACTTGCGACTCAAATTGAAGCTGTTGGGGGGTCTGCTGCTGCTCCTGGGAATCGCGCGCCCGGCGGCGGCGCAAGACCGTGCCACACTGCGTGGCTGGGAGGAGCGTGCGCGGCACACGATCTTCGACCGCGCCGGCACCTACTATGGGCGTCTCAGCGATCAGGGCATCCTGCAGCGGTTCAACCCCGACATCGACCGGGAGTACCACCTCGATCTCGTCTCGTTCGCGTTCTCGCTGGCCGAGACGTACGAGTGGTACCAGCGCGGCGCGGGCGTGCGCTTCTGGGCCGGGTCAATCGATCACCTGCGGACCGTACAGAACGCGCAGATCGCCGGCGTCGTGGGCCTGGGCGGCGCTTGGGCGGCGCGGGCACAGTTCACCCACGAGAATACGCTGGGGGCCGACCGCTCCCTGATCGAGCTGCAAGTCAACCGCAAGGTGTTCGGCGAGAACGGCCTCGCGTTCGGATCGATGACGCTGACCCCCAGCAAGGCCGAGATGGACGTCGAGCTAGGTGTGGGCATACCGCTGGGCGAGAGCCGCCTCACGGTCGCCGTGGCGGCACTCGACGTATTCAGCAACTTCATCTATCAGGGAATCGGAGTAGAAGGGGTGTCCGACACGACCCTCGACTACACCTCCCTGCCCTTCACGGCGCGCACGGCTCTGGATGCGAACCTCTCCGACAATTTCCGCGGCGAGCTGTTCGCGCTCGCCATGACGCCCACGCAGGTGGTCGTACGCGAGGGTGGGCCCGAAATCGGCTTTCAGCAGGATGAGCGCTACGCATACCTCGGCGGTCTGCTGGAGTGGCACCCCTCGCCTGCTGCCTCGGTGGGCGGCTTCGGCACCTGGGTGCAGGGAAAGACGTTCCGCTCGGCGCTGTCCGAGGGCGTGCCGGAGGACAACTTCGACCTCACCGAACGCTCGTGGCGGGTGGGAGGGTACACTATGGTGCCCATCTCCTCGCGCTTCGCCACCGACGCCTGGATCGCACACACCTGGCGCACCGAGGTGCGCACCCGGCCGGATACGTCAGTGGCCGCGAACGTCGATCACGACGACCGCTCGTGGTCGGGGCGGCTGAACCTGGGCTACCGCGCGCGCAGCGGCTTCCGGCTGGACCTGGGAATCGACTTCCTCACCCGTGAGCTGGTGGGCAGCGCACCGGTACCCGGCAGCGAAGCACTGGACGACAAGAACATCCGGGCGCGCATCGACCTGGGCTGGCACTTCGGAAGCAGGGCCTACGTCGTGGTCGGCACCAACGCCGACCTGGACGGCGACGTGGGGGGGTGGGCAAAGGTGTTTGACGGCGGGCACGCGCGGTTCGCCGCGTACTGGTAGCGTCCCTAGGCGGCCTTGCGCCTCCAGGGGAGCAGGCGTCCCGAGAGCATCTCCCAGTTGTCCACCACGAAGTCCTTGAGGGTCTTCTCAGCGTTGGCGCGCGTCGAGATGTAGCACATCTCGCACTTGTTGTGCGGGGTGAACTCTCGCAGCATCTCGCGCTGCGTGTCGTAGTACGCCATCACCATGGCGCACGGCGTCATCCGCCCGTCGGGATTCACCACCAGGAAGCGGCGACCCGCCTGGCATCCGGGAGCGCTGCCGCCGGTCAGGAAGTCGTAGTACTTCCACAGCACCCGCTCGGAGTTGTACAGCGGCTTGCCGGCCCGTTTCATGTCCACCAGCTGCTGGAACACGTCACGCAGCTCGGCATGCGCCTGCTCCGCCGGCAGCCCCTCGAAGTCGTTCACCCGGATCGGCGTGTAAACCGACAGGTTCATCTGCGTGTTCCACTGCTCGGCCAGCTCCACCATGGCCGGCACGTCACGGAAGTTCCACGCGGTGACGCAGGAATTGAGGGACACGTCGTCGTGGCCCAGCGCGGTGAGCTGCGGAACGACCCGGTTCATCTTGTCGAACAAGCCCGGAATGCGGCGGAACTCGCTGTGCCGCTCGTCGGGGAAATCGAGCGAGATGGAGAACTGGTTGACGCCCGCCTCCCGCAGACGGTGGTACTTGCTCTCGTTGAGCGCCGCAGCGTTGCTCACCAGCACCATCCACGGCAGGTGCCCCGGATTCGCCATGGCACGAACGACGTCGTACACGTCGTTGCGGGCCAGCGGCTCACCGCCCGAGATGTTCACCACCACCGGCCGCATGTCGCGGCAGATCGCGGCGTACTCCTCAGCCGTGCGCCGCTGCTCCCCCTTCACAGGACCACCCCAGTTGCAGTGCCAGCAATTCGCGGTGCAGTAATGGGTGATCTCGAACGAGACCGACAGCGGGCGGTCCTCCCACCAGCAGCGGATGCCCTGGGTCAACATCTCGAGCGCGAGACGCCCGGATACGTTCATGTGCTCTCTCGTTGCGCTGGATTAGGCTGCACCTCAGGGACCGGCTGCGGCTGCTTGCCGCGCAGGCGATTCCACATGGCCGGCCCTGCCTTGATCCCGTAGGCGCTGAATATAACCACCACGAATGAGATCAAAATCCAGTTGGGAATCGGAATCATCGCCCCGACCCACGCGGTCACCCAATAGCGGGGGAAGCGGGCCACCAGATTCGCCAGCAGATAGCGCCACAGCGGGTAGTGGATGGAGAAGGCGAGGATCTTGAACGGCCAGTACGGCAGCGGGGTAGCTCCCACCACCACCAGCGTGGCGAACGGGTAGCGCATCAAGTAGTCGGTGGCTTTGCGATAGAATCGACTCTGTTTATAGTGCGTGATCCTGCGGTGGTTCAGGATCGGCACGAACACGCGGTGGTCCAGGTACGCCGCCACCAACCCACCCGCAGTCGCCGCGGCGGCCACCAGAAGCAGGTTCGCGAACTTGCCGTAGTACAGCAGCACCGGCTCGTGCGGGAACACGGAGATGGCGGCGTTGGCCGGTATCGAGTAGAGGAACAGCAGGTCGTAGCCGGGGCCGTGGTCCTGCACGAACATCAGGACGAACGTCACCGCTCCGATGGTGATCATCAGGGCGCCCAACAGATAGACGTGCAGCGGGAGCCGGGCGTACTCGATCGCCTCGAGGTCGCCGTCAGGCGGCGTAGATGCAGTGGGGGCGGCGGTTGCGTCGGTCATAGCGACTGCTAGGCTAGCGAGGGAAGGTCACAAGTGCAACCCGGGGAAGTGCGAATGAAGTGTGAGATTTGCTCCACCGAGATGGACCAGGGTTCCGAGAGCTGCGGCGCCTGTGGCGCGCCGGCCGGGCCACGCGCCGCGAAGGGCGAGAGAACAGCCTGCCCCTCCTGCGGCACCGACCTGTGGTCACTCGCCGAGACCTGCCCGAAGTGCGGCGAGCAGGGGTACCCGGGCCTGCGGCCCCGCTTCGGGGACGGGAGTCGCGGACGGGATTAGGCCTTCACGGCCGTCAGCATCACGAACTCCGAGCGACGGTAGTCGAAGCGCGTCCCCACCCCCCGCAACACGCCCGCTGCAACATCGGACGGCCTCACCGAGCCGTACTTGAACGGATCCAGCCCGGACCCGACGGCCCTGCTCGCGGCGGAGCGGAACGGATAGGCACCGGCGCTGCGAAAGCGCCGTGTCGTCTGCAGGCCCTCCTGAGCCAACAGGGACTCCAGCGCTCCCCAATTGAACAGCACCAGGTGGCGCGGTGGATCCAGATCCAGCCAGTGCCGTCCGTAGCGCCGATGCCCGTAGCTGTCGAGGTTCGGCGTGTCGATCCACACCCGACCGCCGGGCCGAAGCAACAGTGCGGCCTGTCGCAGCACGGCGCGCGGATCGTGCACGTGCTCGATCACGTGACCCATGGTGATGAAATCGAAGCTCGCCGGCATATCGGCGAACGCCTCGATGCCGCCCACTCGAACGTCGAAGCCACGCTCACGGGCCGCCTCGGCCGCAGCGGCGTCGGGGTCGACCCCCGCCACCTCGTATCCCGCCGCTTGCGCCAGCTCCAGGAACTCGGCGCCGCCCGACCCCACGTCCAGCACCCGTGCCCCGCGCTCGAGCGAAGGCAGGTCGCGCAGGCCGCGGTCCAGCCTTCCCCGCTGCCCGGGCATCAGTCCCGCGACCATGACTCCCAACCTGCTGGCAGGTTGAAACTGAGTGCCGAGGCGCCAGTTGAGGTAGCCGTTCGCCAGGGAATCCCGCACGCGCCGCATCAGTCCCGGCGAGCCGGCTCCGTCCACGGCGGGAGACGCATGCGTGTAGTAGCCCCGGTACGCCAGCTCGATCGTCTCGGGCGTGGGACGGGGATCGAGGTAACCGCAGCCGCACTCGTCGCAACTATACAGGTCCCACTCACCCGGCGCGCGGAAGAAGTTCCTGTCGGTGAGTCCCGCGTGCAGGGGGTGGCGCCGGCTCGCATCGCATACCGGACAGCTCGGCACGAGCTCCAGACCGTCTGCGGGCCAGCTCTCCATTAGCGCAGCAGGCTGAACCTGATCTCTCCGCCGATCTTCCCCACGAACTCGGCAGACCAGTCGCTCTCCACGTGGTTCCTGTTTTGGACCAGGTTCACGCCGAGGTCCCAGAATGCGTCGACGGTCCATTGCCGCTTGGCGCCCCACCCGAAGTTCCAGCGCCCGGCGAGTGCGGGGCGAACGGTCTTCTCCACCACTCCCGAGAGCATCAGCGGGTACCCCGTGAACGCGTCGTCGGGCCACGGTTGCGTGAGGTCGGCCTCGCCCTTCCACATGAAGTCGAGCTTGGGCTGGAGGACGAGTCCGGGCCGCGCGAACCAGTCGGCCTGCGTCGCGACGAGGACCACATCCACCCGGTCCTGCGCCAGCCCGATGTTCTGCAGCGCGTAGTACTCCACGAAGCCGCCGGAGCTGCGGTACGCCAGGCTGTTCGCTATCGACACGTCGGCCCGCAAGGAGAGGTTCGGAACCAAGGACAGGAGCTGCACGCCCGCCGCGCCGGCCCACTGCACCAGACCCTCGGCGTTTTCGCTCCCCACACTGGTGTTGTCCACCACGAAGCTGCCGTTCACGGCGAGCCCGGCGAACGGCCGCCACCACACCTCGGCCAACCCCAGCATGTTGCGCCGCAACTCGCCTTCGCGACTTTCGTTGCCCACCTCCTTGCCGCTGATCGCCCAGATGCCCACGGGATTCACCCACGCGAACTCGAGCTTGGCATCGGACCCTCCCCAGATCGCCGTCTCGCCAAGTGAGATCGACAGGTTGTCGCGGATCTGCCAGTCGAACCGATGGGTGGAGAAGTAGCGCACCGTGTCGCCCAGGAAATCAGTAGGCATGGCAAACACGCCGCTCAGCGAGACCCGGGCGCTGCCGAAGCGGTACGACAGGTGGTCGTAGCTGTAGGAGTAGTCGGAGAGCAGGAAGCCATCCAGCGCGGGTATACCCCAGTTCCTGTCCATCTTGCCGAAGAACACCCGCGCGTAGGGGAGCTGCAGCTCCACGTAGGCCTCTTCGGTGCGGTAGGCACACCGCGCTATGAGCGGGTCGCATTCACGGAACTCGATGGCGAGGCCGTTGGGAAACTGCGGGTCATGCAGATAGTGGTTGTTCCAGCGCAGGTCGAACGCACCGGCCACCGCGGGAGCCTCGCCCGCCAGCACCAGATCCAAGACCGCGAACGCCCGCTCGTCACCCTCCGGACGCAGCACGTCGCGGTGCGTGTGGCTCATCGCCGAGAACCCCGC
>JBDHJR010000051.1:0-5726 GCA_039586815.1 Gemmatimonadota bacterium
CGGAACGGCACTGCAACAGATCTTCGCAGGCTACACGGCGCAGGGTGAGCGCATTGGCTTCGCCGTGGCGTACGGCGAACCCGGGTTCCAGGACATCGTGCGCGTGATATTCGGATACGATCGGGGGAACCAGGCACTGCTCGGGATGAAGGTGCTCGAGAGCAAGGAGACGCCTGGCCTGGGCGACAAGATCGAGAAGGACTCGTCGTTCGTGAACCAGTTCAGCGGCGTGCTGACGCCGCTCGTAGGAGTGAAGGCACGTGAGTCGTCGGACGATCCGCACGAGATCGATATGATCACCGGCGCAACCATCTCCTCTCGCGTCATCATCCGCATCATCAACAACCAGATCGAGCGGCTGGGTCCGCTGATGGATGCGTATACGGGCCAAGTGGCACGCGGGGACACGGGGGGAGCCCGATGAGCCCGAGGGAGACCACCGGACAGGTCGACTTCTTCCGCGGCATCTGGAACGAGAATCCCGTTCTGATCCAGATGCTGGGGCTGTGCCCCGCCCTCGCGGTCACCAACACGGTTGAGAACAGCCTGTGGATGGGGCTCGCGACCTTCTTCGTGCTCACGGGCTCGAGCTTCATCGTCTCGCTCATCAAGAAGCTCATCCCGGGCGAGGTGCGCATCCCCACGTTCATCCTGATCATCGCCACATTCGTGACCGTGGCCGACATGAGCCTCGAGGCGATGGTTCCGACGGTTCACAAGCAACTCGGGGCGTTCGTCGCGCTGATCGTAGTGAACTGCATGATTCTGTCGCGGCAGGAAGCGTTCGCTTCGAAACGGCCGATCGGACGATCCATGCTGGATGCCTTCGGCACCGGCATCGGGTTCATGATCGCCATGATCATGATGGGTGCGGTGCGGGAAGTGCTGGGCCAGGGAACGCTGATGAACTTCCGGGTCATCCCCGGCAACTTCGAGCCGTGGGTGATCTTCATTCTGCCGCCGGGCGGATTCCTCACCCTGGGATTCTGGCTGCTGTTCCTGAACTGGTGGCAGAAGCGGCGCGAGGAGCGCGCCAAAGTGCGTGAGTGGCCGGACGGCGTTGCCGCGCCGCTGGAAGGGAGGGCCGCGTAATGGGCGAGCTCTTCTGGATCCTGGTATCGGCCATGGTGGTGAACAACTTCACCCTGTACTACTTCCTCGGCCTGTGCCCCTTCATGGGCGTGTCGGCCCGGGTCGAGACGGCGGTCCGCATGGGCATGGCCAACGTCTTCGTGATGGTGATGGCCTCGCTGTGCGCCTGGTTCCTCAACACCTTCATCCTGCCGCACGCACCGTACCTCAGGCTCATCTCGTTCATCGTGGTGATCGCCTCGTTCGTGCAGATCGTGGAGATGGTGATCAAGAAGGTCAGCCCCACGCTGTTCCGCCAGCTGGGCATCTACCTGCCGTTGATCACCACAAACTGCGCGATCCTCGGACTCGCGCTGTTCCAAACCAACCGCGGATATGGATTGGTCGAGGGCCTGTTCTTCGCGCTCGGCGCCGGTCTGGGCCTCACCCTCGCGCTGGTGCTCATGGCCGCGATCCGGGAAACCGGCGAGCTGTCGGAGACGCCCGACGTCGCCAAGGGCATGGCGATCGTCCTCATCATCGCCGGCAGCCTGTCGCTCGCCTTCATGGGCTTCGCCGGACTGTTGAGCTCCACATGAGCGAGCTGGTCGCGATCCTCGGTCTCGTGTTCCTGTTCGTGGTGTTCGGTATGCTGCGCCTGGTCGACCGGAGCGGTGCCACGAGCGGGTGTCACGGCTGCTCGCATGCGCCGACTGGCCCCCAGTGCGCATCGTGCGAGGTGACGGACGCCGACGCGTGAGGCCCCCTTCCCTCTGTCTCCCCGCCTTCCAGATTCCCACACGGTAAACGCCCCACCACCCACTCACGTCTCAAGGTTGTACAGGGCCTGACGGGAGCGCGCTTGAGCGAGATCCAGCGCCTGAACGAGGCGGTCACCCCTCTGGTCGAGAAGGCACAAGCCGGCGACCGGCAAGCACTTAGCGATCTGCTCCGCGGCTGCCACCCCCAGGTGCACCGCTGGGCGCTCTCGCTGACGGGCGACCCGGACGACGCCGACGACGTAGCACAGGAGGTGCTCGTCCGGGTGCACCGGAACCTCGGCAAGTACGGCTCGCGATCGCGGTTCACGACCTGGCTGTATCAGGTCACCCGAAATGCGGCGCTCGACCAGCGCCGCGGCAAGCAGCGCAGGGAGAGATTGGCGACGCATGAGCACAGGGACGAGCTGCATCGCGACACGGACCACGCTGACCGGCTCGACGAGCTGCACCGCTCCAGCGTGGCGGATCTCGTGAGGTCGCTGTTCGACGAGCTGCCGGAGCGGCAGCGCGAGGTATTCGACCTGGTGGATCTCCAGGACTGCAAGCCCGTCGAGGTAAGTGAGATGCTGGGGATGAACCCGTCCACGGTGCGGGCCCACTTGCTGCGGGCACGGCGCACCATCCGCAGGCGCATCCTGGAGCGTCACCCCGAAGTGGCGGAGGAGTACGGCCGATGAACTGCACGGAAGCACGCGAGCTGTTGCTCGAGGCCGAGCTGGCCGAGCTGCGCGGCGAGGGAGAGTCGGAGGTCGCGCGTCACATTCGCGAGTGCGCCCGGTGCCAGGCCATGGCGCAGGAGATCGTCGAGCAGGAACGGTCCCTCGCCCAGGCGCTTGCCGGGGTGCGGCCCCAGGTCTCGGCCGACGCGGCCGCCGCCGAGGCGGTGGCCGCCAAGGTCCTGCCACTCAGGCCGCGCTGGAAGCGCCGCTGGGCCGTGATTCCCGCCGCTCTCGCGGCCACGCTCGCCGGCATCCTGCTCACCAGCAACGGAACGCCGCCAGCCGACGTCACATCAACAACAGACGTTGCCGCCGTCGCGGCGGTGCCGGTGGTAGACGCGACCTCGAGTGAGACGTTCGTGGTATTCAACACCGACAACCCGGACATCGTGGTGGTCTGGCTCTACTAGGACGGAGACGATGATGAGATTCCGCACACTGACCGCTCTTGCCGCCCTTGGCGTCGTTCTCGCAGCCTGCTCCCGCGGCCCCGACCTGGACACCCGCACGTTCGAGCTACGCCATCTGGCCGCGCACGAGGCCGAAGCGATGATCGACCCCTACGTGTGGGGCGACCGACCCGACGCGCCGGGCTCCATCAGCGCTACCGGCAACACGATCACCGTGCGCGAAACGGCCGACAACCTGGAGAAGATCGAGCGCGTGCTATACGAGTTCGACCGCCCCAAGCCCACCGTGCGGCTTCACTTCCAGCTGATCGAGGCGAACGGCAGCTCGACCGCCGACCCGGCCATCGCCGAGGTGGAAGCCGAGCTGCGCAAGCTGTTCCGCTACTCGGGTTACCGGCTCATCACGGACGCCGTGGTGGGCGGCATGGAGGGAAGCAACATCGAGCAGGTCGTGGGCGAAGCGCCGCCCGAGGACGGCTGGATCGTCACGGCCTCCATCGGCGAGGTGCGCATGATCGGCGACTCGGGTTGGGTGACGATGCGGGTCGGCGTGCGCAATCCGATGCGCGGCGCGTTCGAGACCCGGGTGAACGCGCGAGAGGGCCAGACGCTGGTGGTGGGAAACGCACAGCTCATGGAGGGTGGGGGCACGCTGATTCTCACGGTGCGGCCCGAGTTCGTGACGAACTAGGCCCTCGTTCGCCGGGGGGCGCCGGTAGGCGCCCCCCGCATGCGGGGCTCAGCGCCGCGCTTCGAAGAACTCCTTCAGCACCGCACCACACTCCTGTTCCATCACTCCGCCCATCACCTCGGGCCTGTGGTTTAGCTGAGGGTGCCGCAGCAAGTCCCCCACGCTGCCGGCCATGCCCGCCTTGGGATCGTAGGCGCCGAACACCACGCGGCCCACGCGCGACAGCACGATCGCGCCGGCGCATTGTGCGCACGGCTCGAGGGTGACGCACAGCGTCGCCTCGTCCAGCCGGTCGGTTTCCAGCACCTGGAGTGCGCGCTGAATTGCGAGCAGCTCTGCGTGCTGCGTGAGGTCGTGCCGCTGAATGGTCTCGTTGTGTGCCTGACTCACCACGTGCCCCACCACCACCACGGCCGCGCCCACGGGGACCTCGCCTACCGCGCCCCCGGCGCGCGCCTCGTGGAGTGCGGTCTCCATGCCGAAGCGGTCGGCGTCAGAGAGCGGGGGGCGCTTGGGATGCATGCGGGAAAGCTACCGCACCGGCTGCAACACTCCTACGGCCGGGTACAGAGCTGAGCACCTTCCCGCAGCTTCGCCATCACTTCATCGACGGCGTGGTGGTCCCGGAGCGGAATCAGGTGTTCGAACACACGCTCCCACGGTGTGTCGGTGCTACGGCCCATGAACGGGGCCAGCGGGTACTCGTCGGATGCCACCAGGTACACTGCCAGCGGCACTGCCGAGGTGAAACGCCATCCTCGGGGGGCTAGCGGGTCTCTCACCCGCATGCCTGCGAGGTCGATGCCCGCGAGGTCGATGTACCACTCCCAGCGATCCGGCTCGTAGACGTCGATCAGGGCGGTGTGCACGTAGTGCAGACGGCACCCGTCGAGGCTCACTTCGCTCATCTCCCATCTCCCGCGCACCGTGGGGATATCCTCCAGCCTACCGATCCGGTCGGTGGCGTCCGCTCGCAAGGCGAGCGTGAGCATACCGAGCTTCGGGAGCTGCGCGGCGAACCATTCGTCGAGGCGGCTCAGCGCCTCAGACCGCGCAGCATCGTCCGTCTGCGACGTGTCCGTCTCGACCGACGCCTCCCCAATCCCGCCCGCGAGCAAGCGCACGGTGCGCTCCTCTGCCTCTTGTCGCAACTCGGTCACGCTGCTCTCGGACATGGTCCGCGTCATCTCGGCGATGAGCGGGCCAACCTCCTCGAACCCCCCAGTCTCCGCCATCATGTACCAGATGAGCGCCTCCCGGTCGCTCTGCTCGACACCTACCCCGCTTGCGTACAAGGCGCCGAGGTTGGCCTGCGCCATGGGGCTGCCGGCTCGGGCGGCATACAGCAGGTCGTCGTGCCCCCCTGCGGGGTCCGGCTCGACGCCGAGGCCGTTCGCCAACATGAGTCCGCGGAACAGGCGCCCGGCGACCGAGCCCTGCTCCGCCGCACGGGTGAACCAGCTGTACGCCTCCGGATGGTTCTGCTGCACGCCGATGCCGTCGAACAGCATCAGGCCGTAGTCGTACTGCGCGTCGGCATACCCGCGATCGGCCGCCGCGCGGAGCAGACGGATTGCCTCGTCCGTATCCCGTTCCACCCCGCTGCCGTCCCGGAGCTGCACGCCCAGCATGTGCTGGGCGGCCACGCAGTCCTGTTCCGCCGCCCGGCGAAACCAGCGCGCGGCCTCACCCGGCATCGATTCGACCCCGTACCCGTAGAGGTAGGCCAACCCGACCTTGAACTGGGCGAGCGTGTCGCCCGTCTCCGCGACATCCACCAGATCCCGCAGCGTGTACGGGGTGAGTACCCGGACCTCATCGAGCAGCTGTTCGCGGCCCTGCGCATGGGTGCCGGAGACGGTGACCGTCAGGAGTGCGAATCCCAAGACGAACGGACGCAAGTGCGAGCACATGGTGTTCCTCCGTGCCGTCTGGGCGTCGCGTGCGCGGCGGGGCCGTCGGGCCATCGGCGCTGCGTGTCGCGGTCAGGATGACGTCCGGTAGAGGGCTCCGGACACGCTGATCGCGCCGCTGGCTACGCTACGGCGATTGT
>JBDHJR010000002.1:0-176540 GCA_039586815.1 Gemmatimonadota bacterium
CAACACGAAGATGACGATTCAGTTGATCACGCCGATCGCGATGGAGGAGGGTTTGCGCTTCGCGATTCGTGAAGGCGGCCGCACCGTCGGCGCCGGCGTGGTCACCAAGATCCTCGAGTAGGGCCCCGGAGGCCAGAATGGCAGGACAGATCCGGATCCGCTTGAAGGCGTTCGACCACGTGGTCCTGGACCAGGCCGCAGCCGACATCGTGCGCACGGTCGAGAAGACCGGCGCCGCCGTCTCAGGGCCGATTCCGCTGCCGACGAAGACGTCGCGCTGGACCGTGTTGCGAAGCCCGCACGTGGACAAGAAGAGTCGCGAGCAGTTCGAGCTCAAGACGCACAAGCGCGTGATCGAGATCCTCGATTCGCGGGCCCAGACCGTGGATGCCCTGACCAAGCTGGATCTGCCGGCTGGTGTGGACGTCGAGATCAAGGTCGAGTGACGATGAATGGACTGATCGGCCGCAAGCTGGGTATGGCCCGGATCTTCAGTGACGAGGGGTACGCCATTCCCGTCACGGTGATCGAGGCCGGCCCGTGCCCCGTCGTTCAGGTGAAGCAGCCGGCGGGACAGCCGCGGGCCGTGCAGCTGGGCTTCGGTGCGCGCAAGGCCAAGCGCACGAGCAAGGCACTGGCGGGCCACGTTGCCACCGCGGGTGTCGAGGCGGCGCCACGGGTGCTGCGGGACTTTCAACTGCCCGACGGTGAGGGTGACGCGCCCAAGCCCGGTGATGTCGTGACGGTCGAGATCTTCCAGGCCGGCGACAAGGTAAAGGTGACGGGCACGACGAAGGGCAGGGGCTTCCAGGGCGTGGTCAAGCGCTACGGTTTCGCGGGCGGTCCGGCGTCCCACGGCAGCACCCGGCGTCGCAAGCCGGGGAGCATGGGGCCGGGCACCGATCCGTCCCGCGTGATCAAAGGCAAGAAGCTGCCAGGCCAGTACGGTGCGACCCGGCACACCGAGCTGGGGCTCGAGGTGGTTCGGGTCGACGCCGAGCAGAACCTGCTGTTCATCCGCGGCGCGGTACCGGGGCCTACCAGAGGCATCCTGCAGGTGCGCAAACAGGGAGGCCGGGGCCGCTATGCTTGAGGCTCAGCTCTACACGACTGACGCGAAGCAGAAGGGGAGCTACGCGCTGCCGGATGAGTTCGACGGCACGGTCAATCGGGCGGTGCTGTACCACGCCGTGCGTGCTCACCGGAACAACCTGCGTCAGGGAACGCACTCTACGAAGACGCGTGCCGAGGTGTCGGGCGGCAGCCGCAAGCCGTGGCGCCAGAAGGGAACCGGTCGCGCTCGGCAGGGCACCAACCGTGCCGCACAGTGGACCGGCGGCGGAGTGGTGTTCGGACCGAAGCCGCGGAGCTATCGCACCGACATTCCGCGCAAGGTGAAACGCCTGGCGCGCCAGTCGGCGCTCAATGCCCGGGCGAACGAGGGGGCGATCCACGTAATCGAGGCGCTCGAGTTCGAGGGCCCGAAGACGCGGCACATGGTCGAGTTGGTGGACAAGCTCGGGCTGGCCGGCGGCAAGGTCCTGGTTCTCACGACCGAGGCGAGACCCGAGGTCTACCTGTCCGGGCGCAACCTGCGCAGCGTGCACGTCACGCGATACGCAGACGTCTCCGCGTACGAGGTGCTGTGGTCGGACGCGGTGCTGGTGGAGCAGGGCGCCATCGGCGGTCACGCCATCAAGGGTGCCGCGAGAAAGACGGCCGGCCGCGCCACCCGCGCCAAGCGAGCGTCGGAAGGAACGACCCGGAAGAAGGCGGTTGGACGGGCGGCGGCCAAGAAGAAGACCAAGTCGTCGGCGAAGAAGTCCGCCAAGACTACGAAGAAGAAAGGATAGCGGCCGTGCCTGATCGCTATCAAGCAGTGGTTCGTCCCGTAGTCACTGAGAAGTCGTCGGCGGTGTACGGCGAGCGGTTGGAGTACACGTTCGAGGTGCACCCCAAGGCGACCAAGCATGAGATTCGCGACGCGATCCAGTCGCTGTTCGACGTCACGGTGACGCAGGTCCGCACGCTCCAGCAGCCGGCGAAGCGCCGCACGCGCGGTCGCAGTGAAGGGCGCCGCAAGCGCTGGAAGAAGGCATACGTGCGGCTCCGGGAAGGCGACTCCATAGAGGTATTCGAGGGCTAGAGCGATGGGCATTCGACAGTTCCGGCCGATGACCCCCGGCACCCGGTTCCGCTCCGTCTCCGATTTCGAAGACGTCACTGGCGGTGAGCCGGAGAAGTCGCTGCTCGAGCCGCTGAAGAAGCGGGGCGGGCGCAACAACAAGGGGCACCAGACGGCACGGCATCGAGGGGGCGGCCACAAGCGGCGCTACCGGCGGATCGACTTCAAGCGCGACAAGCACGGAGTGCCGGGCAAGGTGGCGCAGGTCGAGTACGACCCAAACCGGTCGGCCCGTATCGCACTGGTGGTCTACGCGGACGGTGAGAAGCGCTACATCATCCATCCGCGCGACCTGCGGGTCGGCGACAGCGTGGTGGCGGGACCCGGCAGCGACATTCGCACCGGGAACTCGCTGCCGCTGGCCGAGATCCCTCTCGGTACCACGGTCCACTGCATCGAGCTCAAGCGCGGCAAGGGCGCACAGCTCTGCCGCTCGGCAGGCACGGGCGCGCAGGTCATGGCCAAGGAGGGCCACAACGTGGCGCTCCGGCTGCGCAGCGGTGAGGTGCGCATGGTGCGGGCCGAGTGCGTGGCCACGATCGGTGAGGTCGGCAACTCCGAGCACGAGCTGGCGAGCGTCGGCAAGGCCGGCAAGAGCCGCTGGATGGGCCGGCGTCCCAAGGTGCGCGGTGTAGCCATGAACCCCGTGGACCACCCGCTGGGTGGCGGCGAGGGCAAGGCCGCCGGCGGCCGGCCGCCGGTTTCGCCCTGGGGCAAGCCCGAGGGCAGGAAGACCCGCAAGAAGAAGAAGGCGAGCACCAAGCTCATCCTGCGCGGACGCAAGCGCGGCAAGGCCACGAAGTAGGACGGGGATAGCATGTCGAGAAGCATCAAGAAGGGGCCCTACGTAGCGGACTCGCTGGTGGCGAAGATCCGTACGCTCAATGAGGCGAACGAGAAGCGGGTCATCAAGACCTGGTCTCGGGCCTCGACCATCACGCCGGACTTCGTGGGCCATACGGTCGCGGTCCACAACGGCAACAAGTTCATCCCCGTGTACATCACGGAGAACATGGTGGGCCACAAGCTCGGCGAGTTCGCGCCGACGCGCCTGTTCCGCGGCCACAGTGGGAAGCTGGCGGCGGACAAGAAGGCCGCACCGGCGGCGTCGTAAGGAGAGTCGACGATGGCAGGCAGGGCGATTCAACGCTGGGTGCGCCAGTCGCCGCGGAAGATGCGGCTGGTGATCGACACGATCCGCGGGAAGGACGTCAACGAGGCGTACGCGTTGCTCAAGTTCTCGAAGAAGCACGCGGCCCAGCAAATCGAGAAGGTGCTGCGGTCAGCCGTGGCGAATGCGGAGCAGGATGCGATCCGCAACAATGAAGCGTTCGACGTGGACCAGCTCTACGTGGATTACGCGGTCGTCAACGAGGGCACCACCCTCTGGCGTTTCCGTGCAGCGGCCATGGGCCGGGCGGCTCCGATCCGCAAGCGGACGAGCCATGTAGAGGTCAGGGTCCAGGCGAGGGAGGAGAAAGCGTAGTGGGTCAGAAAACCCATCCCTACGGGTTCCGGCTCGGCATCGTCAAGCCGTGGCGCTCCCGCTGGTACGCGGGGAGCGAATTCCCGGCTCTGCTCAAGGAAGACGAGCTGATCCGGAGGTACCTGAAGACGCGGCTCGCGCACGCCGCCGTCTCCGATGTGCACATCGAGCGCAAGCCCGGCAAGGTCACGGTCACGGTGTTCACGGGCCGTCCCGGTGTCGTCATCGGGAAGCGCGGTGCCGAGGTCGACAAGCTCCGTGACGAGCTGGCCCAGCTCACGGGCAACGAGGTGGGCATAAACGTCGAGGAGATCAAGCGGCCGGAGCTCGACGCCCAGCTGGTGGCCGACAACGTAGCGCACCAACTGCAACAGCGTGTCTCGTTCCGCAGGGCGATGAAGCGCGTGCTCCAGAGTGCCATGCGCATGGGTGCCCAGGGCATCAAGATCAAGACGTCCGGGCGGCTCGGCGGAGCCGAGATCGCGCGGACGGAAGGATATCACGAGGGCCGCGTGCCGCTGCACACGCTGCGCGCGGACGTGGACTACGGTGTGGCGACGGCCAAGACCACGTACGGCACCATTGGGATCAAGGTGTGGATCTTCAAGGGTGAAGTGATGGAAGACGGCCGCGGACGCACGTACAGCACGGGAGCGTAGCCGATGCTGGCGCCGAAGCGAGTTAAGTACCGTAAGCAGATGAAGGGCCGCACCCGGGGCCACGCGACGCGTGGGAATACCGTGGCGTTCGGTCAGTACGGCCTGATGAGCCTCGATCCGGGGTGGATAAGCAGCCGGCAGATCGAAGCAGCCCGTGTCGCGATGACGCGTGAGATGAAGCGTGGAGGCAAGATCTGGATTCGGATCTTCCCGGACAAGCCGATCACCAAGAAGCCGGCCGAGACCCGGATGGGGAAGGGGAAGGGCAACCCCGAGGGTTGGGTCGCGGTGGTGAAGCCCGGCAGGATGATGTTCGAGGTCGAGGGAATACCGGAGGACGTGGCCCGGCGGGCGTTTCGACTCGCGGCGGCCAAGCTGTCGGTGAATACGCGCTTCGTGTCGCGCGAGGAAAGCTAAGATCATGGCTCTGAAAGACGCCGAGCAGAAACCAGTGACGCCGGTGCAGCTCCGCGAGCTCAGTACCGAGGACCTCCAGGGCGAGTTGCAGCGCCTGAGGGATGCGCGGTTCCGCCTGAAGTTCCGGTCCGCCACGGAGGCGATAGACAATCCGAGTCAGTTTCGGATCTTGCGCCGGAACATCGCGCGGATCGAGACCGTGCTCCGCGAAAGGATGCAGTGATGAGTCAGGAAGCCAAGGTCCGTCTGCGTCGCAAGGTGCGCACGGGCGTCGTGGTGAGCGACAAGATGGTCGACACGGTCGTGGTCGAGCTCACCCGGCAGTTCGCGCATCCTCTGTACGGGAAGCGGATCACGCGGAGCAAGCGTGTGAAGGCACACGACAAGCAGGGCGCGCATGCGGGTGACACGGTTCGAATCATGGAGACCCGCCCGATGTCGAAGACCAAGCGGTGGCGCGTCGTCGAAATCGTGAGCCGCGCCGAGTAAGTGAGGACGACGTGATTCAGCAAGAGTCGATCGTCAGGATTGCCGACAACTCCGGGGCCCGCCGCGCGCTCGTGATCCGAGTGCTGGGCGGCAGCCGGCGCCGGTACGCCCGCGTGGGCGATATCGTGGTCGTGGCGATCAAGGATGCGTTGCCGAACAGCCAGGTGAAGAAGGGCGACGTGGCGAAGGCGGTGGTGGTCCGTACGGCCAAGGAGACACGGCGCCGCGACGGCAGCTACATCCGGTTCGACGAGAACGCGGCAGTGCTCATCAATGATGCCGGCGAGCCCAGGGCGACTCGAATCTTCGGGCCCGTCGGTCGAGAGCTGCGCGAGAAGCGGTTCATGAAGATCGTTTCGCTCGCGCCCGAGGTGCTGTGATGAAGCCGCTGGTCTATAAGAAGTCCAGACGGAAGCGCAAGACTGAGCCCAAGCCGATGCGCCACAAGATGGGCATCGCGAAGGGCGATCGCGTGCGCGTGATCCGGGGCGAGGAGCGCGGGACAGAGGGCACGGTCATCCGGGTGCTGCGCAAGCAGAACCGGGTCGTCGTCGAGGGCGTGAACGTCGTCACGAAGCATCAGAAGGCCACGCAGACGGGGCAGGAAGGCGGAATCATCAAGTTCCCTGCGCCGATTCACGTGTCGAACGTCATGCTGTTGGACCCCAAGTCCGGCGATCCGACCAGGGTCAGGCGCCAGAAAGACAAGGACGGAACGGTGGAGCGGCTGAGTGTCAAGTCGGGCCAGCCGATCCCGAGGAGCCGTTAGACGATGGCGAGCAAGGAAAAGGCCGTGAAGGAAAAGGCCGCGAAGGGAAAGGCCCCGAAGGGAAAGGCCGTGCAGGAAGCGCCCGCTCCGCCCCCGCGTCTGCGGGGGCATTACCAGGAGCGTGTCCGGCCGAAGCTGATGCAGGAGTTCGGTTTCGAGAACGCGAACCAGCTCCCGCATCTGGAGAAGATCGTGCTGAACGTGGGGGTCGGCGATGCGCCGAAGAACCCCAAGGTCCTGGACGCCATCGTCGAGGAGCTCGGGGCCATCACGGGCCAGCGGCCGGTCATCACGCGGGCAAGGAAGGCGATCTCGAACTTCTCCCTGCGGGCAGGCATGCCGATCGGCGTGCGGGTGACGTTGCGGGGCACACGGATGTTCGAGTTCCTCGACCGGTTCATCAACGTGGCGGTGCCGCGGATTCGTGACTTCCGCGGCTTCCCCACGCGGTCGTTCGACGGCCGCGGGAACTACACGGTGGGGATCCGTGAGCAGATGGTGTTCCCCGAGATCGACTACGACAAGGTGGAGAGGATTCACGGCATGGACATCACGTTCGTCACGACGGCGGGTCGAGACGACGTTGGAATCGCGCTGCTGCGGGAGCTGGGAATGCCGTTCCGCGGCGAGACGCCTGTCCAGATCGGTTAGGAGGGAGTTCTCCGGTATGGCCAAGAAGTGCTTGGTAGAGAAGGCGAAGCGGAAGCCGAAGTTCAAGGTCCGTGCGTACCACCGTTGCCAGCGGTGCGGACGCGCGCGAGCCTACACGCGAAAATTCGGACTGTGCCGTATCTGCTTCAGGGAATTGGCGCTTCGGGGGGAGATCCCCGGGGTGCGGAAGGCGAGTTGGTGAGATGACTGATCCCGTAGCCGATATGCTGACCCGGATCCGGAATGCCTGCCAGGCGGGCCACCGGAGGGTCGACATGCCGGTCTCGAAGTTCAAGGCCGAGATCGCACGCCTGCTGCGCGACAACCACTTCATCCAGGACTTCGCGGTGCTGGACGATGGACGTCACGGGCTGCTGCGGATCTATCTCAAGTATCACAAGGATCGTCCGGTCATTCACGAGGTGCAGCGCGTTTCCAAGCCGGGGCTGCGCCGCTACGTGCGGGCCCGGGAGATCCCTCGTGTGAAGAACGGCCTGGGGATGGCGATCCTGTCCACTCCTCGCGGAGTGATGAGCGACCGCGACGCACGGCGCGCCCGAGTGGGCGGCGAGCTCGTCGCGGTGCTCTGGTAGGGGGGAAGATGTCGCGAATTGGCAGGAAGCCGGTGGCGGTCCCCGCGAACGTGAAGGTGACGATCGACGGTCAGGACGTCCTGGTGAAGGGCCCGAAGGGCGAGCTCAAGCGGACCGTGCATCCGGAGATGCGAGTCACGCAGGAGAACGGTGAGCTGCGCGTCGAGCGGCCCTCCGACACCGGCCGGCATCGAGCGCTGCACGGGCTCACCCGAAGCCTCCTGAACAACATGGTGCAGGGGGTGGTAGATGGGTTCAGCAAGCAGTTGGAGATTCAGGGTGTCGGCTACAAGGCCGAGTCGATTTCGGGCGGTATCCGCCTGGTAGTTGGCTACTCGCACCCGGTGGAGTACCGGGCGCCCGAGGGAGTCCAGATCATCGTGGAGAAACCTACTAGCGTGAAGGTCGAGGGCATCGACAAGGAGCTGGTGGGTCACGTCGCCGCGGAACTGCGGCGCGTCCGGCCCCCGGAACCCTACAAGGGGAAGGGCATCCGGTACGTGGGCGAGCACGTGCGCCGCAAGGCAGGAAAGACGGGAGCGAAGGCATGAGGGCCCCACGCAAGCCAAAGACGCGGGCGGAACGCCGCCAGCGGCGCCACGTCCGGACCCGCAAGAAGATCTCGGGAACGGCGCAGCGGCCGCGGCTCGTGGTGTATCGCTCGCTCAAGTATACGTACGCCCAGTTGGTGGACGACGATCGTGGTGCTACGCTGGCTTCGGCCACAGAGCGCTCCGAGGGTTACGAGCGCGACAAGGCCGGCAAGGTCGGTGCGGCCTTTGGTGTGGGCAAGCTCCTCGCCAAGCGCGCCCGCGAACTGGGCGTAGAGCGCGTCGTGTTCGACCGGGGTGGCTACCCGTACCACGGACGCGTCAAGGCCGTCGCGGAAGGTGCGCGCGACGGCGGATTGGAGTTCTAGGACGATGGCGCAAGATCGGCAGCGTGGCGGACAGCGCCACGAGCGTGAGTCGGACATGATCGAGAACGTGATCAACATCAACCGCGTCGCGAAGGTGGTGAAGGGCGGGCGGCGGTTCTCGTTCAACGCTCTCGCGGCGGTGGGTGACGGCAACGGCAACGTGGGTGTCGGCACGGGTAAGGCCAACGAGGTCTCCGAGGCGGTCCGCAAGGCGGTGGAGGTCGCGCGGCGCACCATGCAGCCAGTGCCGCGGGAAGGCACGACCATCCCGCACGAGACCGTGGGTGCTCACGGTGCCGGCCGGGTGCTGCTGAAGCCGGCCGCGTCCGGTACAGGCATCATCGCGGGCGGTCCGGTGCGCTCGGTGCTCGAGTGCGCCGGGATCACCGACATACTCACCAAGTCGCTGGGGTCGCCGAACCCGCTCAACATGGTGTGGGCGACGATGAACGGCCTGACCAACCTGTTGACGCCAGAATCCGTGGCCAGGCAGCGGGGCGCCGATCCGTCGGAGATCGACTATCGTCCGCGCCAGCAGCCGTCTGAGGAGGCAGCGAATGCCTAGCAAGGCAGCGGGCTCCAAGAAGGCGACCAAGAAGACCGCCAAGAAGACGGCCAAGAAGACCGCCAAGAAGAAGACGGCGACGAAGGCGAAGGCTGCCAAGCAGCCAGCGGCGAAGAAGGCGACCAAGAAAGCGGCGGCCGACAAGCCGGCCAAGGCGACGCGGTTGCGGGTGCGTCAGGTGCGCTCGGGGATCGGACATGCCGAGACGTACCGCCGCACGCTACGTGCCCTGGGGATCAAGCACCACCAGGCCGAAGTAGTGATCGCGGACAGCGCGTCCACGCGCGGGATGCTGAACAAGGTCCACCACTTGGTCAGCGTGACCCCCGAGGAGGGATGATGGCGAAGGCGAAGAAGGAAGCGCTCGGGCTGCACAACCTGCCGGCACCGGAGGGCGCGCACAAGGAGCCCAAGCGGAAGGGACGCGGACCTGGCTCGGGGCTCGGCAAGACCGCGGGCCGGGGGCACAAGGGGCAGCGCTCACGCGCGTCGGGCAACGTTCGGCCGGGCTTCGAAGGCGGCCAGATGCCGCTCACCCGCCGCGTGCCCAAGCGTGGGTTCATCAATCCCTTCCGGGTGCCGTCGCAGGCGGTCAACCTGCGCGACTTCGACAAGGTGAAGGGCGACACCGTATCCCCGGCGGTTCTGGTGGAGCTCGGCCTCGTGGGCAAGGCGGCCGATCCGATCAAGATCCTGGCCACCGGCGAAGTGACCCGGGCCTTCGTAATTAGCGGATGCGCGGTCTCCAAGGCGGCGCGCCAAAAGATCGAACAGGCGGGCGGGAGGATCGAGGACTAGGCGGATGGCGGCACCCCGCATTCCCAATCTATTCGCGGTTCCGGAGCTGAAAGAGAAGCTCCTATTCACGCTTCTCTGTCTCGCTGTGTATAGGGCCGGTGCGCACATCGCCACACCCGGTGTGAACGTGCAGGTGCTGGCCGATTTCATCCGCAATCAGGGCGCCGGGACGTTCTTCGGCATGTACGACATGTTCGTGGGCGGAGGGCTCTCCCGGGCGACGGTACTCGCCCTGGGCATCATGCCCTACATCTCGGCCTCGATCATGTTCCAGTTGGCCGGCGCGGTCTTCCCCATGGTGGAGAAGCTCCAGAAGGAGGAGGAAGGCCGGAAGAAGATCACCCAGTGGACGCGCTACATGACGGTCGTGCTGGCGATGTTCCAGGCTTACGGATTCGCCATCTTCGCCGAAGGCCAGAATGCGGTACCCGATCCCGGCCTCGGCTTCCGCGCCACCACGGTGATGACGCTCACCACGGGTGCTGTGTTCATCATGTGGCTCGGCGAGCGAATCACCGAGCGTGGCATCGGCAACGGCATGAGCCTGATGATCTTCTTCTCGATCATGGAAGGCTTCCTGCCCGGCACGTTCCGCACCCTCCAGTTCGTGCAAACGCGGGTCATCTCGGTGCAGGCGCTGATCGTACTGCTGTTGGTGATGCTGGGCGTGATCGCCGGGGTCATCGCGGTGACCGTCGCGGCGCGGCGCATCCCGATCCAGATCCCGCGCAAGGTGATGGGGCGGGGCCGCATTCGAGAAGGGCAGAAGACGTTCATCCCGATTCGGATAAACTCGGCCGGCGTGATGCCGATCATCTTTGCGCAGGCGATCATCATCGTGCCCGGCACGGTCGCCACGTTCAGCAACCTGCCGGCCCTGCGGGGCATGGCGGAGATGTTCCGACCGGGCTCGGGAGTGTACTACGCGAGCTACGCGTTGCTCATCATCTTCTTCACGTACTTCTATACGTCGATCATCTTCAACCCGCTCGACATCGCCGAGAACCTGAAGAAGCAGGGCGGATTCATCCCCGGGGTGAAGCCAGGCGGCGCTACTGCGGATTACATCGATGAGGTGCTCACGCGGGTCACCCTGCCCGGGTCGATGTTCCTCACGATCATAGCGCTGCTGCCGTTCTTCATCTTCGACACTTTCGGTGTGCCGTTCACGTTCGGTGGGACGGCGCTGCTGATCGTCGTGGGTGTTGCGCTCGATACCTGGATCCAGGTGCAACAGCACCTGCACCTGCGGCACTACGACGACTTCATGAAGCAGGGGCGGGTGAAGTTCCGCGGCCGGCGGGGCCGCTTTATGTAGGGCCAAGACCGCATGAACATCATTCTCTTGGGCCCCCCGGGTTCCGGCAAAGGTACCCAGGGGGCCTTGTTGTCCGAGCGCACCGGCCTGCTCCGCATCTCGACGGGTGATCTGTTGCGCAGCGCAGTGCAGCGTGACACGCCTCTGGGGCGGGAGGCCAAGCAGTACATGGACCAGGGGCTGCTGGTACCCGACGAGGTGATCCTGGGGTTGATCGAGGAAGTACTGGCGCTGCCCGAAGCGGCCGACGGCATCATCATGGATGGCTTTCCCCGCACGGTGGCTCAGGCGGAGGCCGTCGAGCGCTTGTTGGCCGAGCGCCGCACCACCGTCGATTGCGTGCTCAGCATAGACGTGCCAGAGGAGGAGTTGGTGCGTCGCATGACGGGGCGGGCCAAGCGGGAGGGTCGCGACGACGACGCCCCCGAGGCCATGCGGCAGCGCTTCGTCGTGTACCAGGAACTAACCGCTCCGCTGATCGCCTACTACAAGGAGCGCGGGTTGCTGACCAGTCTGTCGGGGATGGGTGGCATCGAGGAGATTGCCGAACGAGTCCAGGAGGCCGTGGGGCGATGATCACGATCAAGTCCGCCCGCGAGATCGAGACGATGGCGGTGGCCGGCAAGATCCTCGCCGATACGCTGGCTCTGGTCGTGAGCCACGTGGCGCCAGGCGTGTCGACGGCGCAGCTGGACGAGATTGCCGAGGAGTTCATCCGGAGCCATCCCGGCGCGCGTCCGTCGTTCAAGGGCTTATACGACTTCCCGGCGTCGCTCTGTACCTCGATCAATCACGAGATCGTGCACGGCATCCCGTCCGGTGAGCGCGTGCTCGAGGACGGCGACATCGTGAGCATAGACTGCGGTGTCTGCCTCGAGGGACTGCACGCAGATTCCGCGACGACCGCGGCGGTGGGTGCGGTCGGGGAGGACGTGCAGCGGCTGCTGCGCGTCACTCGGGAGGCGCTCGGTGTGGGGATCAAGCAGGCGGTTGCCGGTAATCATGTGGGAGACATCGGCCACGCCGTTCAGACGGTTGCCGAGGGTGCCGGATACAGCGTGGTGCGCGAGCTGGTGGGTCACGGTATCGGGACCAGCTTCCACGAGGAGCCGCAGATCCCGAATTACGGCCGCCCCAAGCGGGGACCGCGTCTCCAGGTGGGCATGACGCTGGCCATCGAGCCCATGGTGAACATGGGACGGCCGGAAATCCGTACCCTGGACGACAAGTGGACCGTGGTAACGCTGGACGGATCGCTCTCGGCGCACTTCGAGCACACGGTGGTCATCGAGCCCGACGGGCCCCGGGCGATCACCACGGTGCCGGCCACCACCCCGGTCTAGCGGCCAACTCCCGCTACCCTTCCAGGATCGAGAGGAGCCAGGCGTGGATTGCCGGGTTGCCGGCGACGAATGCTCCGTGCCGCACCGCTTGCTCGTTCCCCTCATAGTCGGTCACCACCCCCCCTGCTTCCCTGATGATCAGCGCCCCGGCGGCCACGTCCCACGGAGCGAGATACGGTTCCCAGAACCCCTCGAACCTGCCCAGGGCAACATCGACGAAGTCGAGCGATGCAGCGCCGGCTCGGCGTATGCCGCTCGTGTTGCGCAGGATGGTGGCGAACTGCTCGAGGTACTGTGGCAGCGCGTCGAGCGCCTTGAACGGGAAGCCGGTGCCGATGAGTGCGTGGGCGGGATCGGTCACAGGAGAGACCTGCAGCGGTCGCTCACCGCACCAGGCGCCGCCCCCGGCCGAAGCGTGGTACAGCACGTCACGGGTCACGTCGAGCACCACCCCGGCCGCGAGCGCGCCGTCCACGATGGCCGCGATGCTCACGGCATACGCAGGGTACTCGTGCAGGTAGTTGGTTGTGCCGTCGAGCGGGTCCACCACCCATACGAGTCCGGAGCCGCTCGCGTCGGGGCTGAGCTCCTCGCCCAGGACCACGGCGTCGGGTGCCCCGGCCAGCAGCATCTCACCGATGAGCGCTTCGCTGTCGCGATCCACCCGGGTAACGAAATTGCTCGCTCCCTTGAGGCCCCAGTCGGCCGGGTCGGTGGGGCGCTCGATAGTGCGGATGAACTCCGCAGCGCGCCGCGCCGCGGCGGTGGCGAGGTGCAGTAAGTCGTGATGCTGATTCACCTTGCGGTCCCTTCACTCCAACCCTAGGTTGTGCGCGATGGCACGCGTCTTTTCGGGTATTCAGCCCTCCGGCGAACTCCACATAGGCAACTACCTCGGGGCGGTCAAGAACTGGGTGGCGCTGCAGCATGAGCACGAGTGTTTCATCTGCATCGTGGACTACCACGCCATCACCCAGGACTACGAGCCGGAGGAGCTCGAGGCACGCACGTTCGACATGGCGGTGGGCCTGCTCGCCGCCGGCATCGATCCCGAGAAGTGCGTGTTGTTCGTGCAATCGCACGTGCTGGAGCACACGGAGCTGGCGTGGGTCTTCATGACCGTGACGCCGCTCGGTGAGCTCGAGCGGATGACCCAATTTAAGGACAAGTCGCAACGCCAAGAAAGCGTGCTCGCAGGCCTGCTCAGCTACCCGGTGTTGCAGGCCGCCGACGTGCTGCTCTACAAGGCCGACACCGTCCCGGTGGGCGAAGATCAGGTGCAGCACATCGAGCTCATGCGGGAGATCGCCCGCAAGTGGAACGCGCGCTACGGTCGGGGTTTCTTCCCGGAGCCCGAGTCGGCACTGGTCGGCAAGGCTCGCCGCATAGTCGGACTCGACGGGGACGCCAAGATGTCGAAGAGCCTGGGGAACACGATCGGCATCCTGGAGGAGCCCGACGCCATCTGGCAACTGCTGCGGCCGGCGGTGACCGATCCGGCGCGCGTGGCCAAGAAGGACCCCGGCAACCCGGAGGTCTGTAACCTGTACGCACTGCACCAGCTGTTCTCCCCACCGGATACGGTAGAGGAGGTTGCGGCGAAGTGCCGCTCCGCCGGCTGGGGCTGTCTCGACTGCAAGCGGGTCCTGGCCGATAACGTCGCCGCCGAGTTCGCGCCGATCCGAGAGCGCGCCGCTGCCTTGCGCGCCGATCCGGATCGCGTGCGGCAGCTGCTCGCCGACGGCGCCGACCGTGCCCGGGCGGTGGCGCAGGAGACGATGCGGGAGGTGCGGGAGCGCATGGGCCTGCTCCCCGGGCGGTCATGAGCGATACCTGGCTCGACCTGGTCAGCAGTCTGCGGCTCGACCTGCTGGGCATCCTCGCAATGTCGATCGTGCTCGGAGGGGCCGTGGGCCTGGAGCGGGAGCTGCGCGGCAAGGCGGCGGGCCTGCGCACCAACGTCTTGATCTGTGTCGGCTCGGCCCTGTTCACCTGGCTCTCCGTGGAGATCGCGGGCCCCTACGGTGACCCCGGCCGCATCGCAGCGCAGATCGTGACCGGTGTCGGCTTCATCGGCGCGGGCACCATCCTGCACAGCCGGGGCCATATCAGCGGCCTCACCAGCGCAGCCACCATCTGGCTCGTCGCTGCCATCGGCGTCGCCGTGGGGGCGGGAGCGGTGCTCGAAGCCACCGGCGCCACATTCTTCGTGCTGCTCGTGCTCGGTCTGCTGCGGCCGCTCGAGAGGTTCCTCACGAGCTACGGCGGGATCTTGCGGGTCACCGTAGAGGTGGAGCCGCGTGCCGAAGCGGTGAGCGACATCGAGCGCATCGTGCGGGAGACGGGGCTCGAAGTAGCGGAGCTCCGTTCCGAGCAGCGCGGCGAGCGGCTGGTGGTGCACGTGGCGATGAGCGGCCCTGCTCGGCTGCACGATCGAGCTAAGCTCAAGCTGCTGCGTGCGGCGGGCGCGTTGACGGTCTCGGTCGAGGAGTGAAGCGGGCGGTCGTCGACCTTGCCTCTACCCGCCCGGTGTGGCGGGCCCCGGAGGAGTCGGTCGACGCGATCCGCAGGGCACTGGGTCGCGGCTGGGAGGTGGTGAGCGTAGGGGCGCTCGCCGTGAGCGACGGCGACGGAGCTGCCCCCTCCGACGAGGCCGTGGAGGCCGCGCGGGGGTCGGAGATCTACTTCGGCTGGGGTGTCCCGGCCGGGGTGGCGAGCGCTGCGGCCGACACGCTGCGGTGGGCGCACACCGCGGCCGCCGGGGTGCGCGCATCGATCTCGCCCGAGCTGCTGGCCAGCGGTGCCGTGCTCACCAACTCCCGGGGCATTCACGCGGAACCGCTGGCAGACTGGGCGCTCACGGCGATTGCCTATTGTGTGCGGGGCTTTCACTGGGCCGTGGCGGCGCAGCGGGAGCAGCACTGGGCAAAGGACGAGTTCACCGACGGCACCGTAGCCGTAAAGGACTTCTCGGAGACCCGGGTGGGAATCGTGGGGCTCGGGGGCATCGGGCAGGCCGTTGCCCGGCGATGCCGTGCGGTGGGGATGGAGGTGCGGGGAATCAGGCGACGCCCGTCCCGCCGCCGTCCGGCCGGCGTGGCCTGGGTGGGCGGCCCCGCCGATCTGACCGAGCTGGCGCGGCACAGTGACGTTCTGGTACTGGCCGCACCCCAGACCCGTGAGTCCGATCGCGCGGTGACCGGCGCCGTGCTCGAGGCGCTCCCGCGCGGGGCCTTCGTGGTCAACCTCTCGCGAGGTGGCCTCCTAGACGAGGCGGCGCTGCTTGAGCAGCTTGATCGGGGGCAGCTTGCGGGGTGTGTGCTGGATGTGTTCGGCAAGGAACCGCTGCCGGCGGGGCACCCCTTGTGGGACCATCCGAGGGTGCTGGTGTTCCCGCATGCCGCGGCCGTGTCAAACGGGTTTTGGAAGCGCGAGACCGATCTGATCGTGGAGAACGTGCGGCGCTACCTCGCGGGGCGGCGCCTCAAGAACGTGGTGGACCCTAAAGCGGGTTACTGAGCATGGAGAACATCATCAAGGCGGCGGTGGAGCGGGGCGCGTCGGACGTCCACATCAAGGCGGGCGACGTGTTCCGGGCGCGCATCGACGGCAAGCTCGTTCCGCTCACCAAGCAGCGGCTCACCCCGGAGCAAACCAAGGCGATCGCGGTCAAGCTGATCCCGCTGGAAGCGGATCGGAAGCGGATCGAGCAGATCCGCGACTACGACTGCTCCTGGGGTGCGGCCGGAATCGGCCGCTTCAGGGTCAACATCCTGCGACAGCGGTCCTCGTTCATGGTCGTGATGCGGGTGATCCCGTTCGAGGTGCCGACGTTCCAGAAGCTAGGATTGCCCGAAGTGCTGGAGGGCATCGCCGAGCAGGAACGGGGCATGGTGTTGGTGACGGGCGTGACCGGGAGCGGGAAGAGCTCCACCATGGCGGCGATCATCAATCACATCAACGCCAAGCTTAACCGGCACATCATCGCGTTGGAGAACCCGATCGAGTTTCTCCACCGTGACGCGAACTCCTCGGTCACGCAGCGGGAGATCGGCCCGGACACGGAGAGCTTCAGGACGGGGCTGCGTGCGGCGATGCGGCAGGACCCCGACGTGATCCAGATCGCCGAGCTGCGCGACCACGAGATGGTGGATACGGCGATGAAGGCCGCCGAGATGGGACGCATGTTGATCTCCGCGCTGCACACCCTCGACGCGACGGCGACTGTCGCGCGGCTCGTTGCGCTGTTCCCGCCGGAGGAGCAGGAGGTGGCGCGGGTGCGCCTCGCCGATGCGCTGCAGGCGGTCGTCTCCCAGCGGCTGCTTCCCCGGGCGGACGGCAAGGGCAGAGTGGTTGCCGCCGAGATCATGATCTGCACCCCCGAGATCCGGGAGCTCATTCGGGACCGCACACGGGTGGGCGAGCTCAAGCAGTACATCGAGGAGGGCTACGAGGAGCACGGCACGCAGAGCCTCGACCAGCATCTGGTCGCTCTGGTGCTCGAGGGGCAGGTGAGTCCCGAGACGGCCAGGGCGGCAGCGGTCGATCTCGAGGCGTTCGAGGGCAAGCTCGCGGAGTCGGTCGAGTGAGGCAGGACCGGCCTGCGGGATTGCTGGTCCCCATCACGACTCCGTTCGATCCGGCGAGCGGCGACGTGGCGCCGGTGAGCCTCAGGGAGAACGCCCGGGCGATCCTCGACGCAGGAGCGAACGGACTGGTGGCCGCCGGCTCCACGGGTGAGGCTGCCCTGCTTTCGGAGGAGGAATTCCGCCAGGTGGTGGCCTGGTTGCGCGACGTGGTGCCCGACGATCGCTGGCTCGTCGCCGGAACGGGGCGTGAGTCGACCCGTGCGACGGCGGCGGCCTGCCGCGTGGCCGCCGAAGAGGGTGTTGACGCGGTACTCGTGCGGTCACCCGCCTACTACGCCCCGACCTTCACCACACGAGGGCTGACCGACCACTTCCGGCACGTCGCCGACGAGTCCCCCGTACCGGTGCTGCTGTACAACTTTCCCAAGCTCACCCACACTCCGATCAGCGAGGCGATAGCGTCCGCCCTGGCGACGCATGAAAACATCTGGGGCATCAAGGACTCCACGGGCGATCTCAAGAACTTCGCGATGTACCAGGAGGTAGCGCCGGCATGGGCGCTGCTCATGGGATCGGGTGCGCTGTACTACGCGGCGCTGGAGATGGGTGCGGCCGGGGCGATCGCTGCCGTGGCATGCTTCGCTGCCGAGGCTGTGGTGACGATCGGTACCGCCTTCGCGGCCGGCGACCGGGCGGGCGCGGGTGCGGCCCAGGAGCTGGTGGCGCCCCTCCACACAGGAATCGTGGGGAAGCGCGGGGTGCCGGGAATCAAGGCCGCCATGGACCTGGTAGGACTGTCCGGCGGCCCGGTGCGCTCCCCACTCGCCGACTTGAATGCCCGGGAGCGGGACCGCCTCGCCGGGCTACTCCAGCAGGCCCATCTCACCGCGCGCTGATTCGACCCCGCCCTGGGTCCGGGAGCTGTTCCAGGCGCTCGCCGTACCCCGGCTTCCGGGAACGCCCGCCCTCGGAATGGTAGAGCAGGCTGTGGCGGAGCGGCTCGCAGCGCTGGGGTACCAGGTCGAGTCGGTCCGGTTTGCGGCGGCACCACGCCGTGTCATGGCGTCGGTGGTCGCCGGAGCGGGCCTGGGCTGGACCGCTCTGGCGCTCAGCCCTTTCCTGTTGATCGCCCTGCCCGGATGGCCCGTCGCGTTGGTCGGTGTAGCCGCGCTGGGGATGGTGGCGCTCGTGAGCCATGGAGTGGCGCAAGGCCACCTGCCCATCCCGGTACCCCGTGTGGAAGCCACCAACCTTGTAGGGCGTCGCGGTAGTCCGGCTCTCTGGTTGGTCGCGCACCTGGACAGCAAGTCGCAGCGCGTGTCGCTGCGCGTCAGGGTGGTCGGGGCGGTGAGCGCCATCTTCGGATCCGCCGCACTGCTTGCCGTGCTGGCGCTGCGTGTCATGGGTCCGGTGCACTGGGGGGTCGTGCTCGGGGTCGTGGCACTGCTGCTCGTCGGAGGGGGGATACTGTCTCTCGGTGTGCCCGGCAACCTGTCACCCGGGGCGGTGGACAACGCCAGCGGCGTGATTGCCGCGCTGGTGGCGGCCGAGCGTCTGCGGCACCGGGAGGACGTGGGTGTGCTGTTCACTGGTGCCGAGGAGTTCGGCATGGAGGGCGCGCGATTGTGGGTGGCGCAGCAGCCGCCCGTGGGTGCCTTCGTCAACTTCGACGGGCTCGATTCGCGCGGGCGCTACCGGGTCCAGGTGCACCCGCCGGCGGGTGCGGGGACGTCGCCCCTCTCCGCGCCTGACGTGGCGCGCGCCGTCGCTGCCGCGCTGGGGGACGAGGGACACGACGCCGTGGTGCGGCCGCTTCCCCTAGGCACCTTCGTCGACGGGGCGGTGCTGGCCGGGGCCGGCATGCCGGGGGTGACGCTCAGTAGGGGCGATTGGCAGACTCTGGGGGTGGTGCATACCACGCGTGATGTGGCGCAGCGGGTGGAGCCGGCGGCGGCGGTACGCGCCGGCTACGCGACCGCCCGGGCGGCGGATCAGCTGCTCGGTTGACGGCCCGCAGAACCTGGAATAGCTTGCGCGGGAGGATGCCCCGGCGGGAACCCCCGGGGCCTTTTCTTGTCCGGAAGACGGTGAGCCATGTTCAGTCCTGATCGCCGGTGTGTGGTAGTTGTGGGCGTGCAGTGGGGAGATGAGGGCAAGGGCAAGGTGGTCGACGTGCTCTCGGAGCGGGCCGACCTCGTCATTCGCTACCAGGGCGGCGCCAACGCCGGCCACACGGTGGTCAAGGGCGAGGACGAGTTCATCCTGCACCAGATCCCGACCGGGATCCTGCACCCAGACGTCAGATGCGTGGTGGGCAACGGGGTAGTGGTGGACCCCGAGACCCTGCTGGAGGAGATCGCCGAGCTGGAGGGGCGCGGCATCGTGGTCGAGGGCCGCCTGCTCCTCTCGGACCGCGCTCATCTCGTGCTGCCCTATCACAAGGCGCTGGAGCGCGCCAGCGAGCGCCGTCAGCAGATCGGCACTACTGGGCGGGGCATCGGCCCGGCGTACGAGGACAAATACGGCCGCCGCGGAGTTCGGGTCGCCGACTTGAGAGACCCCACTGCCCTCGAGCCTGTTCTGCGGGGGCGGGTGGATCGAGTGAACCTGTTGTTGCAGGCGCTCGGGGCGGATGAGCGGGTCGACGCAGACGAGCAGGTGGCGTTGCTGCAGCGTCTGGGGCCCAGGCTGTTGGCGCTCGCGGCGAACGCGGGGCGCGTTGCGCTGGACGCGGTTCGCGCCGGGCAGCGGGTGCTGTTGGAGGGTGCCCAGGGAGCCCTGCTCGACGTGGACCACGGGACGTATCCGTTCGTCACCTCGTCCAACACCACGGCCGGGGGCGCGGCAGTGGGTGCCGGGATCGGGCCCACCGCGGTCGACGCCGTCTTGGGCGTGCTGAAGGCCTACACGACGCGCGTGGGCAACGGTCCGTTCCCCTCGGAGGCGACAACTGACGATGCCGAGAAGCTGCGCGCTCTGGGCGGCGAGTTCGGGGCCACGACCGGTCGCCCGCGCCGCTGCGGCTGGTTCGACGCGGTAGTGGCGCGCTACGCGGCGCGCATAAATGGACTCACCGACCTCGCCGTGACCAAGCTGGACGTGCTCGACACCATCCCCACGATTCCCGTGTGCGTGGGGTACCAGGTGGATGGCGAGCCACTCGACGACTTCCCGGCCGACGCCGGCCGGCTGGAGCGGCTGGAGCCCGTGTACGAGGAGCTGGAGGGGTGGTGCGCTCCCACTAGCGAGGCGCGCCGGCTCGAGGACCTGCCCAAGCAGGCGCGCGCGTACCTGGAGCGCATCGAAGCTCTGCTGGAGACGCCCGTGCGCTACGTGAGCGTGGGGACGAGGAGCGATCAGATACTCGAAGCTCGGTAGTCGCCAAGAGGCTGGTCATCACGGGAACGGGGGCGACCTCTCGCTCCGGGCTTCCGACGCACCGGCCCACCACCCAGCGCATCCCGTTCCACCCACCGGCCCAACCCCCGGAAGCCCTCGCTGCGAGGTCCCCCCGTTCCCGTAGCTGTCGCGCCCCGTGGCACAACCATCCCTCGTAACCGCCGCCGCTCGGCTCACGTCCAAGCATGGGCTCCCAAGGACACCATGAGTCGTCGGGATCTGGTAGCCAGGGGACGGGGCCCTGCCGCAGCGAACGTCACGAACACTGACCGGTAGGAAGCCCGATAGCGATGGTCGGCCTTACTTCCTGCGCAGGCAGGAGTTCCGCGGAGCCCATTGGGGAGTGCAGTTCGCGGAGGTAGGGTCCCGTCCGCTTCAACCAACCAGAGCCCGAAGACGAAGAAACCCCCTAGGGCCGAAACCCTAGGGGGCCCGCCTGCCACACACTGTGCGCCCTAGAACCGAGTGCGGGGCGAGGCGTCTTCGGTCTGCCCGACGTTGGAAGTCGCTGCGGCCAAGCGGGGGGCCTCGACTTCCGCAGGGAATCTGTGCGCCGGGCGTGAGCCAGGCGTTGAGTGCTCTAACTTGTTGGTGTGAAGTGTCTTAGAGACTACTGACGATGCGGGCGCGAAGTGACCTGCGGGGCGTACGCCCACCGCGGCGTGGGTATTTGTCCGAGCGGTAGTAGGAGTAATACCTATCCTTGCGCACTGTCACGCCGTTGAGCACGGTCCCCGCCACGCGGGCCCGCACCTGGCGTAGCTGCTCGACGGCGCGCTGGGCGGCGGTCTCCTCGGTCTCGCCGCTGCGCATGACGACGATGGTGGCGTCGGCTACGGCTGCCACGACCTGCGCGTCCGTGACGGGCAGGGAAGGTGGAGTGTCGATCACGATGTACTCGTAGTCCCGGCGCAGCTCGGCCACGGCCCGTTCCATCGCTTCGGACCCGAGCAACTCGGCCGGGTTCGGTGGGGACTTCCCGGCGGGCAGGACATCCAGGTTCTCGGCAATGTTGGGTCGCACCGCCTCGCGCAGTTGGACCTCGTTGATGAGCACGTCGGTGAGCCCGGGCTCCTGCACCAGGCCGAAGGCGCGATGCACCTGCGAGCGGCGCAGGTCCCCATCCACGAGCAGTGTCTTGCTACCGCCCTGTGCCAGGACCACGGCGAGGTTGATGGCCGTGGTCGACTTCCCCTCGCCCGGTCCGGGGCTGGTGAGGGCGACCAGCTGCAACGGCCTCTCCGCCCCCACGAACGTGACATTGGTGCGCAGGGCGCGGAATGCCTCCACTGCGGGGTCGTCGGGGCTGAGCTGGCTCAGGATGACCACTCGCTCGCGCCGGCCGTTCGTGGCGGAAGCGAGCCGCGCCTCGAGCGGGATGCGGCCCAGCACAGGCGTTCCCACCGCCCGCTCCACGTCACTAGCGGTCTTGATGGTCTGGTCGAGGTACTCCAGGAAGAACGCTCCGCCGAGGCCGAGGAGCAGCCCCACCAGAAAGCCGAGTATGATCTTCTGCCGCAGGTTGGTCCCGATACGGAACGCCGGCGAAGCGCCGTCCAGAATCGTGACGTACGGCGCGATGGTCATCTCCTGCATCCGCGCCTGCTGGTACTGTCCCAGGAGGTAGCGGTACGTGTCCTCCAGGATGCTGCTCTCCAGCTCCAGCTGGGCGATCCGCGTCTCCTTCCCGGGGAACGACATGAGCTGGCGGCGCAGCCGCCCGATACGCTCGTCGATCGCATCCGCCCGGTCGGCCAGCGATCCCTTGGCGGCGTCGACGGCGGCGTTCAGGCCGAGGTGGGAGTCCATGATGCGCTCGTCGATGGCCTGGACCTGGGGGTTGTCCACGCGCAGGCCCATGGCGCCTGCGGTCAGGCTACGGCGCTCGTCGTACAGCTCCAGCAGGCGGTTGATCTGGAACGCCAAGACGGTGTTGCGCTCAGTGCCCTCGACCGCCGCGAGCCGGTTCAGCTCCTCGATCCCGAAGGTGTCGCTCGCACCTACCGCATCCTCCAGCGTCGAGAGCCGCATCAGGATGTCCTGCTTCTCCTGCTCGGCATCGGTGATGGCTCTGACTACGGCCTGCTCTTCGGAGGTGAGGTTGGTGATCCGCTGCTCTTCCTTGAACTGCTGCACCTCCGCCAGCTTGGCCTGCGAAGCCCGTTCGGCCCGATCCAGCTGCTCTGCGATGTACTCCCGCTTGCGCGCCGCGGCGACGCGGGCTCGGTCGGCGCCGTCTTCCCGCAGCTCCACGGCGGCCTGGTTCAGTACCCGCGGCACCAGGGTGGGGTCGTTGCCGGTGAAGGAGATGTCCACCGCGTTGGTCCCCTGGCGGACGCGGTATCCAATGCCGGCCCGCACCCATGCCGCTGCCTGGTCGGCGCTCACCACGGCGAACCTCACGGTGCGCTCGTCGTCGTTGGGCAGCACCTGGAACGAAAAACCGGGTCCTGCGGCGCGTTGCCCGTATGGGCCGGAGGCGATGCCGGTGCCGTCGCCGTAGCGCAGCACCCACCCCTCGGCCGCTCCCCCCTGGTCCACTTCGTAGCTGCCCGGCAGCGCACCCTCGTCCACCACGACCTCGCTGAACACGCTGCCCCGGAACACGTTGGGCTCGGTGATCTCCAGCTCGAGTGCGAGCGTGCCGGCCACCCGCAGTGCCAGTGCCTGCGTCGTGAGGACCAGTGCCTCCGACAGGATCGGGTCGGTGCGCAACGCCAGCTCGTCGACGTCGATGTCGTCGGACCGGGCGAATACCTGCTTGGGTGAGCTGACCTGGACGGTGAGACCGGACTGGTAGCGCGGAGTGGCACCGCGGCCGGAGAGCCAGGCACCACCTGAGACGAGCACGGTGAGCAGTACAACGAGTCGCCAATGGCGAACGACGACGGCCCAGAGGTCCCTGAGATGGACCTCTTTCGGCGGCGCCGCCACCCGGGCCGCGCCGGTGCTGCCGTTGCCGCCGCTGTCGATCATTAGCCTCCAGTGACTCACCGCGCCGCGCTCCGGCGCAAGGTAAGAGCCTCCTGAAAATTGCACAAGTGTAGGCCTTCCATAATCTTACAGGGAGTCTGGTCGCATTCTGTGACGCACGCACGCCCATCTTGTGACGCATGCCATGAATGATGCTGCCGGGGGGGGCCGGCCGGTTGTGGTGGTGGCCCAGGCGTTCAAGGAGACCCTGCCGATGGCGCAGGTCGCCGCGGCGCTCGCCGCCGGCGTCCGGGCCGCCGGGGGGAACCCGGTCGTGCTGGGTGGGAGCGACGGGGGGGACGGGCTGCTGGAGGCCCTGGACCCCAATCTGGCACGCCGCACCTCCCATCCCACGGAGGATCCCCTGCGGCGCCCGATATCAGCCGAGATCGGATGGCTCGACGACGAGACTGCGGTGGTGGAGTCGCGCCTCGCCTGCGGCTTGAGCCTGCTCGAACCGGGCGAGAGAGCCCCTCTGGAGACCACCACGCGGGGCGTGGGGCTCCTGATCCGGGAGGCGGTGGCCGCCGGCGCGCGGCGCGTCTATGTGGGGCTGGGCGGCAGCGCGACCATGGACGGTGGTGTGGGGATGGCGCGCGCATGGGGCTGGCTACCGCGGGACGCTGAGGGCCGCGTGCTCGCGGAGGGTGGTGGCGCCCTGCCGGACCTGGCGGAGCTCGTGCCCGGAACCCGGCCCAGTGCCGAGTTGGTGGGATTGTGCGACGTGCGGAATCCCCTGACGGGCGAAGCAGGTGCGCGCGTATACGCACCCCAGAAGGGTGCGTCACCCGATGAGGTCGAGCGGCTGGCGCGCGGTCTGGAGCGCCTCGCGGCGGTGGCGCTGGCGCAAGGGGAGGGTGCGCCGCCCGAGGCTCCGGGGTCGGGTGCGGCTGGAGGGCTCGGATTCGGGCTGCTGCTGTTCGGCGGGGGCGTGCTCCGCCCGGGTGCCGAGTGGGTGCTGCAAGCGGTGGGCTTTGCTCAAGCACTCGAGCAAGCGGCGCTCGTGGTCGTGGGCGAGGGCGCCTTCGACAGCACCTCACTGGAAGGGAAGCTCACCGGGGAGGTGATGCGGCGGGCCGCGACAGCACGGGTGCCGGTGCTGCTGCTGGCGCCACGGGCCAACTCCGTGCCCGACGGGGTGCTGGTGGAGTCGGGCGGTGGTGCCTGGTCTGCGGCCGACCTGGAGCGTCGCGCGGCAGAGGCTGTAGACCGAGCGCTTCGTTTGATGGTACCCTGAGGCTATACTTGGCGGTTCAGCACGTCCTCACACTGACCCCTGCGGCAATGGCTGATACTCAACTGATGGATAAGCTCGTGTCCCTGGCCAAGCGCAGGGGCTTCATCTTCCAGTCCTCCGAGATCTACGGTGGCGTGGGCTCCGTATGGGACTACGGACCGCTCGGTGTCGAGCTTAAGAAGAACCTCAAGGAGGCCTGGTGGCGCTCCATGGTGTACGAGCGCGACGACATCGAAGGGCTGGATGCGGCGATCCTCATGCACCCGCGGGTGTGGGAGGCCTCGGGGCACGTGGAGGGGTTCACGGACCCGCTGGTCGACTGCCGTACCTGCAAGGCGCGCTTTCGGGCGGACCAGCTCGACCAGGGACAGTGCCCGCAGAAGCCCAGCAAGAAGCCGGGCGAGGCGCAGCAGTGCGACCTGACCGAGCCCCGCATGTTCAACCTGATGTTCCGCACCTTCATGGGGCCGGTCGAGGACGACGCCTCGGTCGTGTACCTGCGGCCCGAGACGGCTCAGGGCATCTACGTCAACTACCTCAACGTGATGCAAGCGGCCCGCCAGAAGCCGCCCTTCGGAATTGCCCAAGTCGGGAAGGCTTTCCGCAACGAGATCACACCGGGGAACTTCATCTTCCGAACGCGCGAGTTCGAGCAAATGGAAATGCAGTTCTTCGTGAAGCCGGACGAGGACGAGCGCTGGTTCGATGAGTGGAAGGAGCGCCGCATGGAGTGGCACCGCGGCGTGGGGATCGCGCCCGACAAGCTGCGGTTCCACGAGCACGCGCCCGATGAGCTGGCTCACTACGCCAAGAAGGCGTTCGACATCGAGTACGAGTTCCCCTTCGGGTGGCAGGAGTTCGAGGGCATCCACAACCGCACCGACTTCGATCTCAAGCGGCACATGGAGTACTCGGGGAAGAAGCTGGAGTACGTGGACACGGCGACGAAGGAGCGCTACGTACCGTACATCATCGAGACCTCCCTGGGTGCGGACCGCCTCGCCCTGGTGGTGTTGGTGGACGCCTACCGTGAGGAGGAGGTCGAGGGGGAGCAGCGGGTCGTGCTGGGCCTCAAGCCGTCCGTCGCGCCGATCAAGGCCGGGGTGTTCCCCCTGGTGAAGAAGGACGGCATGCCCGAGGTGGCGCACCACATCTGCGACGATCTGAGGAGCCGGTTCCCGATCTTCTACGACGACGGCGGCTCCATTGGCCGGCGGTATAGGCGGCAGGACGAAGCGGGCACGCCGTTCGGCGTCACCGTGGACGGGCAGACGCTGGAGGACCAGACGGTGACCGTGCGTGACCGGGACTCGCTGGTGCAGGAACGGGTGAGCGCGGACCAGCTCTCGGGCTACCTGGAAGAGCGACTATCCTCGTGAGGCTCGATACCCTTCTGGCCCAAGGTGAGGCGATGCACGAGGAGTTGGGTCGGGAGTACTACCTCACCGGCGCCGGCCTGAAGGGCGATCCCGAGTTCCAGACCATCTACCAGAAGTACGCCGACCTGGTGAGCGACGCGGCGCTCGCCGCGGCGCGTACGAGCGGCTCCCGCGCGCTGTTGGAGTGGGCGGTGGACACCCGCGTGGGGCGCCTGGTTGCTCCGTACGAGGAGCGGCAGCTCATCTGGGAGCAGGAGGCTCTCGTCGACGTAAGCGGGCACAGCCTGCCTTATCTGCGAGTTCCCATCGAGCTCGCCAACTGCGCCGATCGAGAGCAGCGCAACGCAATGGATTTGGCGCGCGCCCGGGCCGGTGCGGAGGGGCTGGCCGAGCTGCGACGCGAGCGCTTCCTGGCGGAGCACGAGGCGGTGCGGTCGCTGAGCATGGGCGAGTACGTGGAGGCCGTAGGCGGCCTGGCCGGGATCGATCTGGACGCTCTCGGACGCGAGGCGCGAGCCTTCCTCGATCGCACACTCGCCATGTTCGAGGAGACCCTGGCGCAGCTCGCCGAGCGGCGGCTCGGCGTTCGGGTGATGGATCTCACCCGAGCGGACTCGGTGCGTCTCTTCAGGGCCGACCAGTTCGACGCCGCGTTCCCAGCGGACGCCCTGCTCGAGACCGCGGCCGGCCAGATGCGCGAGATGGGACTGGATGCCACACAGGGCGGTCGTGTGCAGTTCGACACCGAGGAGCGTGAGGGGAAGCAGCCTCGCGCCTTCTGCGTACCGATGCGTGTGCCCGAAGAGGTCTATCTGGTGCTGCGGCCGCGGGGCGGGCACGCCGACTACCGCACGTTCTGGCACGAGCTGGGCCACGCGATGCACTTCGCGTCGGTGGTTCCCGACCTCCCGTTCGCGGCACGCTGGCTGGGAGACAACTCGGTCACCGAGGGCTACGCCATGCTGTGGGATCACCTGACCATCGATCCCGACTGGCTCACCCGCTACTGCGGCATGAACGGAAGTGACGCCGACAGCCTCACCTTCGAGCTGGCGGTCGGAGAGCTGTTCATGGTGCGACGCTACGCGGCCAAGCTCCTCTACGAGCTGGAGCTGCACCGCAGCGACTTCACCGGACTGAGTGCTCGCTACGCCGAGCTCTTGACCGATGCGACCCGGTGCCGCTACCTCGAGGACGACTCCCTGCTCGACGTGGATCCCGCATTCTATTCGGCCCGCTATCTGCGGGCGTGGCAGTTCGAGGCGGTTCTGGCCAGCAGCTTCGTGGAGCGGTTCGGCGAGGACTGGTACCGCAATCCCGAAGCGGGGGCGGTGGTGCGCGAGCTGATGGGGCGGGGCCAGGCGGACCCGGCCGATCGTCTCGTTGAAGAGGCCACCGGGCAGCGTCTCAGCTTCGATCCCATCGTCACCCGTCTCGAAGCCCGACTGAGCCGAGGACGCCCGTGAGCAACAAGCGCGAAGCCTTCTCCTCCCGCTGGGTGATGATGCTGGCCATGCTCGGCATGGCCGTGGGCACCGGCAACATCTGGAGGTTTCCCCGGATCGCCGCGCAGAACGGCGGGGGCGAGTTCATCGTTGCCTGGCTCGCGTTCCTGTTCCTCTGGTCCATTCCCCTGATCCTCGTGGAGTTCGGGACCGGGCGCCTCACACGCACCGGACCGGTCGGCGCCTTCATCCAGATGATGGGACCGCGCTGGGCCTGGATGGGCGCGTTCATCGCGTTCGTGGCGACGGCGATCATGTTCTACTACTCGGTGGTGGCCGGGTGGACGATCCGCTACGTGATCGCGTCGCTGATGGGTGAGGTCCCTCGGCAGGAGCCGGGTGCCTTCTGGAACTCTTTCACGGAATCCTGGTGGCCCGTGCTGTTTCATGGGCTCGCGATGGGCATCGGCACGCTGGTGGTGGCTCGTGGGGTGCGGGCGATCGAGCGGGTGGCGCGGGTGCTCATGCCCACTCTCATCATTCTGGTAGTGGTGCTGGCGATTCGGGCGGTGACGCTGCCGGGCTCCTCCGGGGGCCTGGCGTACCTGTTCACCGTCGATTGGGAGGCGCTGGGCAACGCCCGCATCTGGATCGAGGCGCTGACACAGAATGCGTGGGACACCGGTGCGGGGTGGGGCTTGATCCTGGCGTACGCGGCATACCTCCGCACGCAAGAAGACACCGCTCTCAACGCGTTCATACTGCCGACTGCGAACAACATGGTCTCACTCCTGGCGGGGATCATGGTGCTGTGCACCGTGTTCGCGGTGGTGCCGCAGCTGGTGGCGAACCTGGCCGCGGACCCCGAAGCGCTGTCCGCATATCCGGCGCTCGCCGAGGCGGTGCGGGGTGGCGAGGCACTGTCGTCCGACCTCATCCAGCGCACCATCTTCAGCACTGGGAACGAAGGGCTCACCTTCATTTGGATGCCGCAGCTGTTTGCGCGAATGCCCTTCGGCCAGTTCTTCATGATCCTGTTCTTCCTGGCGCTCACCTTCGCCGCGTTTACCAGCCTCATCGCGATGATCGAGCTGGCCACCCGGGTGCTGCGCGATGCCGGCATGGAGCGCCACCGCGCGGTTCGCGTGGTCGGCGTGGTCGGCTTTCTGCTCGGGCTGCCGTCCGCGTTCTCGCTGCGCTTCCTGCACAATCAGGATTTCGTGTGGGGCGTGGCGCTCATGGTATCCGGGCTGTTCTTCGCGATTGCCGTTCTGGTGTACGGTGCGCGGCGCTTCCGCGAGCAGCAACTGAACCACGAGCACTCCGACATCAAGGTGGGGCGCGGCTGGGAGCTGGTCATAACGATCCTGGTGCCACTGGAGGCTCTGGTGCTCCTCGGGTGGTGGGTCTATCAGGTGCGGGGCGAAGATCTCGCGGGGTGGCTCGACCCGCTGCGCGAGGCGAACGTCGGCACGCTGTTCTTCCAGTGGGGCGTGGTGTTGGCGGCCTTGCTGCTAGCCAACCGCTGGCTGGCGCGGCACACGCACGGCATCGCGGACCGAGGCCAAGCCGGCGAAGGATAGACGCGGGCCCGCCCATGCGTTTCGATCACTTCCGTTCCATGGTCGAGCGACTCGCGGCAGAGATCCCGGAGGAGTACATGGCGGGGATCGCCGCCATCGACGTGAGTCCCAAGACCATCCCCCACCCGGTGGACGCGCACGTCTACACCCTGGGAGAGTGCATACCCATCGATACGGGAACCGACGAGATCCAGTCTCACGTCGTGCTGTACTACGGCTCGTTTCGTGAGCTTGCGGCGGAGCGCTCCGGCTTCGACTGGCGGCAGGAGTCATGGGATACGCTGCTGCACGAGCTGCGGCACCACGTGGAATGGCGCGCGCGCTCCGAGGAGCTGGAGGCGTTCGACGATGCCGTGGAGCAGAACCTGGCGCGCGCGTCCGGGCGCCCGTTCGACCCCGTGTTCTATCAAGCCGGCGAGCGCGTTGCCGAAGGGGTCTATCGGCTGGACGATGACGTGTTCATCGAGCAGGTGGTGCGCGAGCGCCCCACCGTGGCAGAGTTCGTGTGGCACGGAGAAGCGTACCGCGTGGCAGTGCCACGAGGGCGACTCCCCCTCTACTTGACGCTCGGCGGCCTGGATCACCCGCCGTCCGGCGATGTGGTGCTGGTGCTGCGCGGCAAGCCGCGCCTGCGGGACCTGTTCCGCGGCGCTCCACCCGTAACGCAGGAGCACGCCCGTGTCGAATCCTTCGAGTGAGCGAGCGGTGCTGCTCGTTACGCGGGACCTGTTCTTCCGCGCCAAGCTCGATGCCTTGATAGAGCTGAGCGGGCACACGGCGGTCCGCTCCGGTCCCGCACGCTACGCCGTTCTGGAGTTGGGCGCGGTCACGGCGGACGAGTTGCGCGCGCTTGTGGCGGACGGCGTGCGCGTAGTGGCGTTCGGCTCGCACGTGGGAGTGCAGGAGCTCAGAGAAGCCCGGGAGGCGGGCGCGCAGGCCGTCCCGAACTCCCAGGTGGAGGCGGCAGTGCGGGCGATGCTCGGCAGCGACTGACGCGGTGTTGGGGTTATCTTGTGTGGCGAACTGGACGGCTACGACCGATCTGCAGAGGCTGCAACAATGATGCATGAGACGAACACGTCGATTTCCGCGGCCGAGGTGCTGGAGCGCGCCAAGGAGTTCTTCGCCGAGCGCGATCCCAACCAGGCGGCGTTTGTGGAGCACGAGGGCGAGAGCTTCGCCACGTTCCGCGGACAGGGCGGGGAAGAGTTAGCCCTTGCCGTGCTTCCGTCGGAAGGCGGCACGCGAGTGCGGGCGTCCACGCTCCTGTTCGATCAGGCCATCGGGCGGTTCTTTTCCACGTTGCCCACGGCCGGAGGCGATGGCGCATGACGGTGCGCGTGTGGGTGCCGGAGGTGTGGGACATAGTGAGCCTCGATGCGGGCCCCGAGTGGACCGTCGAGCGGCTCAAGAGCGAGGCGCTCGAGCAGGCGACCGGGCGCAAGCCGGACGGCGAGGCCTACGAGGTGAAGTTCCGCGGCGCGCTGGTGCTGGACGAGTCGGAGACCCTGGCAGGGCTCGGCGCACCCGACAACGCGTCGTTCATCGTGCTGCACGCGCGGCGGCTGCCGGCGAAGTGATTACTCGAGCAGATCTATAGATCCGGACACCGCCGACGCGAGAAACGCACGGGCGTGATCTCCCTGCTCGGCGGCCGCCGTGGCAGCGCCCGCCAGCTCTCCACCGGTGAGCACCGCACCGACCCACCCTTCCCGATGCCACTTCCCACCGCCCTCGAGTGCCGGGAACTCCGCGCGTTGTGGCGCCGGCCACGGCAGCACGTAGAAGTAGGGCTCGGCGTACGACGCGTCGCCCGGGGTCATGCCGACGCCAATGGACCGAGCACGCTCTGGATCGGCCCCAGGGTCGAGCGTGATGAGCGTCGCAATGTCGAAGTGGTGCGGCCAGATGCGGACGGCGCTGGCGCCTGCGTGGCCCTCCCGCAACTCCTGCAACGCGAGGCCCGCGTTTCCGTACCACCGTGCCAGCTCGGCTAGCGCCGCCGGATCGGCGTCGAACGCGGCGCGGGTGCCAACGGGGTGGTCCGGCATCTCCTCGGCGCGCCGCGGCAGCCCTCCTTGGGTGCCGATGGCGCCCTCCATCCATGCGTAGCCGTCGGCCAGTGTGCGACCGGCCAACGGGAACTCCGTGCCGCCGGCCTTGTCGCTGTCGTGGACGGCCAGCGTGAGGTCGGGTACGCGCAACGCAGCCCGGGTGCCCGGGGGGGGCCTGAGCGGCCGCGTGAGGAACGCACGCGACTCGCTGTCCCACGTCAGGCTCGTGTGGCTGTCGTCCGGGACCGGCTCGACGGAGACACTGGCCACCCCCACGAGGACCTGCACGGCCCAGTGAGCCTGCTCGCGCGCGTCGGCGAGTTCTGTTGGCGGGGGCGCACCGAGACGCTCCCAGGTGGCCTGGCGGGTCATTGTGCCTTCCGAACAAGAGTGCCCTGTCCTTCGTTCCCCCGGAAGCGGCCCGCCGCCCAGGAGGCGTTGGCGCGGTGGTGCGCAGAACAGACTTCCTCGGGATCGCCACCAGCCTGAGCGGCCCGCCCGACAGCACGCTGCGCAATCAGGTGACGTCGGAGGTGATCTACCGGCTGCAACTTATGGAAAACCTGCAGGTGTCGCCCAACCTCCAGTTCACCATCAATCCGTCGCAGACCCTCGAGACCGACGCCCTGTGGGTCGTCGGCGTTCTGCGAGTGCGGGTCTCGCTGTGAGGCGCTGGTGACCGAGGTGATCCGGCACCGCCTAGCTTGGTTACCCAATCGATGCGAAGTTACCTTGCCGCTCGAAGCATGTGGCGAAACGGGCCGTTCTGGTATCGCTCCGGCGAGCGTTGCCGCGACGGTCGAGAACGCCGAGGCAATTGAGCGTGTGCACCACCGTGAGAGCGCTTGAAAGCAGATGAAGAATCCTCTAGGTGGCAGGGTCAGCGCCGCGGCCAGAACCGCGTGGCAGTGGATGAAGAAACGGAGATGGAAGATGCTCGCTGCAGCGATGGTCGTGTTCCACGTGCTTGGCTTCATCTCGTCGATCCACGCCGTAATGGGCACGCGCACGTCGCAGGGCGCGATCGCATGGGTGATATCCCTCAACACCTTCCCCTACATCGCCGTGCCCGCGTACTGGGTCCTGGGGCGGAGCCGGTTCCAGGGATACGTCACGGCGCGTCAGGAGGGCGACCACGAGATCCGGGGCACCGCACATGGTGCGGCGAGCCTGGTGGAGCCCTACCGCGTGTCCCCGTCGGAGATGATCTACCCCGGGCCCGGGCAGGCGGCGGAGCGCCTGACGGGGATACCGTATCTCAAGGGGAATTCGGTTCACCTCCTGATCGACGGCGATGCCACGTTCGCTGATCTCATCGCGGGGATAGACGCAGCCCAAGAGTACATCCTGTTCCAGTTCTACATCGTGCACGACGACGAGCTCGGGCGGGAGATAAAGTCACACCTGATCGCGAAGGCAAAGGAAGGCGTGCGGGTCTACTTCCTGTACGATGAGGTCGGAAGCCACGATCTGCCGAAGCGGTACAAGAACGAGCTGCGGGACGCAGGTGTCGAGATCTACGATTTCCACACTCGCAAGGGACCTGGCAACCGGTTCCAGATCAACTTCCGCAACCACAGGAAGATCGTAGTGGTGGACGGGCGGCTCGCCTGGATCGGCGGCCACAACGTGGGTGACGAGTACCTTGGGAAGGACCCCAAGTTCGGTCACTGGCGCGACACGCACATGCGGATCGAAGGGCCAGCAGTGCTGGCCGCCCAGCTCTCGTTCGTCGAGGATTGGCACTGGGCCACGGGTGGGTTGCCGGAATTGGACTGGACGCCCAAGCCTCCGCCGGACGGGAACGTGCGCGTCCTGGTCCTTCCCACGGGACCGGCCGACGAGCTGGAGTCCGCCAGCCTGATGTTCACGCAAGCGATCAACACCGCAACGAAACGGATCTGGATCGCCAGCCCGTACTTCGTGCCGGACGAGTCAGTGATGTCGGCACTGCAGCTCGCCGGCCTGAAGGGGGTGGATGTGCGCGTCCTCATTCCCGACAAGCCCGATCATTACCTCGTGTACCTGGCAGCGTACTCGTACTTCAATGACGCGAGCGCCACCGGAGCAGAGTTCTACCGCTACATGGACGGATTTCTGCACGAGAAGGTGATGCTGATCGACGACGACATCGCCACGGTAGGCACGGCCAATTTCGACAACCGCTCGTTCCGGCTGAACTTCGAGGTCACGGCCGTGGTGATCGACAGTGCCTTCGCCGCAGACGTGGAAGCGATGTTCGAGGAGGACTTTTCCAGGTCGCGCAAGATGGAGCCGGGGGAGTACGACGAGAAGTCGTTCTTGTTCAGGCTTGGGGTGAAACTGGCGCGGCTCACGGCGCCGGTGCAGTAACACCGACCTCTGATGACGCCCGCCATCCTTACCTAGCCTCTCGGCCGTGTCTTCGCAAACGGTGTGGGAATCCGCGAGGGGGCGAGGCGCCCTTCTGCGCTACCGCACGCCATGGTAGAATCCGTGTGTTGTAGCCGGCGGGACGGGCCCGTCGGCAAAGCAGCCACGGCAGGGTACATCCATGACGACAGCAGTCGCATACGACTTTCTCAAGAAACTGGGGATCGAGGACACCAACCCCGGCGGCTTCGGCGGCGAATGGATCGGTTCGGGCCCGGATTTGGAGGTCATTACTCCGATTGACGGGTCGCGCATCGCGACCGTCAAACAGGTCACCGAGGACGAATACGATGAGGTTGTGGCGCGCGCGCACGCCGCCTTCCTGGAGTGGCGCAAGGTCCCCGGGCCGCGGCGCGGCGAGATCGTCCGCCTGCTGGGTAACCGGCTGCGCGAGCACAAGCACGAGCTGGGCCAGCTCGTGACGCTGGAGATGGCCAAGATCCTGGCCGAGGGCGAAGGCGAGGTGCAGGAGATGATCGACATCTGCGACTTCGCCGTGGGGCTCTCGCGCCAGCTCTATGGGCTCACGATGCCATCGGAGCGGCAGGACCACCGGATGTTCGAGCAGTGGCACCCGCTCGGCGTCGTGGGCGTGATCAGCGCCTTCAACTTCCCCGTGGCGGTGTGGAGCTGGAATACGGCGCTCGCCTCCGTCTGCGGCGACAGCGTGGTCTGGAAGCCCTCGAGCCAGACGCCGCTCACCGCCATAGCGTGCACCAAGATCGCCGAGCAGGTGTGCCGCGAGAACGACGTCGATCCGGCGATCTTCTCGCTCACGATCGGCAAGGGCTCCACGGTGGGCGACCGGCTGCTGCACGACACGCGCATCCCGCTGGTCTCGGCCACCGGCAGCTGCACCATGGGCTACCGCGTGGCGCAGGTGGTTGGAAAGCGGCTGGGCCGCACCATTCTGGAGCTGGGCGGCAACAACGCCATCATCGTAACGCCCAACGCCAACCTCGACATGGCACTGCGGGCGACGCTGTTCGGCGCGGTGGGCACCGCCGGGCAGCGCTGCACTTCGACCCGGCGCATCATCGTGCACGAGTCCGTGCGGGAGGAGTTCGTGCGGCGCTTGGTGGCGGCATACGAGGGAATCCAGATTGGCAATCCGCTGGAGTCCGATACCCTGATGGGACCCCTGGTCACCCGGGACGCGGTGCAGGATCTGCAGAACGCCATCGAGCGGGTGCGGAAGGAGGGTGGCGAGATTCTGTACGGCGGCGAGCCGCTGGACGGACCGGACTACCCCGGCGGCCACTACGTGAAGCCGTGCATCGCCGCTGCAAGGAACGAGTACGACATCGTGCAGGAGGAAACGTTCGCTCCGATCCTATACATCATCGGTTACGGCAACAAGAAGTCGTCGCCGCAGCAGGCGGTCGACGAGGTCGAGGAGGCAATCGCGTTGCACAATGGCGTGCCCCAGGGGCTCTCGTCGGCGATCTTCACCGACAGCGTGCGCGAGGCGGAGTACTTCCTGTCGCACCGCGGCTCCGACTGTGGCATCGCCAACGTGAACATCGGCACCAGTGGTGCGGAGATCGGCGGCGCGTTCGGTGGCGAGAAGGAGACCGGCGGCGGGCGCGAGTCCGGCTCCGACGCGTGGAAGGCCTACATGCGGCGCCAGACCAATACGGTGAACTGGAGTACCGAGCTGCCGTTGGCGCAGGGGATCACGTTCGGGGACTGAGGGACCGACGCCGACCCGTTTGTCAAGGTGCGGGCTGACCGCGCGTTCAGGGCACACTTGACGAACGGGGCCCTCGGGGACCGATTCCGGCTATGCCTCCTCGCCTAACTCCCCCGCAGCTACTGCCCGTGTTGCAGCCGTGGGCGGACGTGGCCGAGCCAATCCATCGGCGCCTCGCCCACCTGGCCGAAGCCGGGGCGGGACAGGAGGTGGTCTGGGTGGGGTGCGGTTCGGGGCGCTCGGTGTTCTGGTGGGCCGAGCGTTTCGGCACGCACATCGAGGGCGTGGATCCCGATCACGGTGCGATCGAAGCCGCCGAGAAGACCGCCAGGGCCGTGGGTCTGCAGCGGCTCGCCACGTTTCAGACTGCCGAGCCTGACGACCTCCCGCACGAAGACCAGGTGTTCGACGTCACCGTCGTGAACGACCTCCACCTCGCCCGCGCCGACGGCGGCGCCGTGCTGAAGGAGGCGGGCCGCGTGGCGCGCCCCATGAGTACGGTGATGGCCTTGGTGCCGTCGTGGCTCAGCACGCCCGATCCCGAGGACGCGAAGCAGCTCGAGTTGCTGGGGATCAAGCCGCAGCTGCTGGTGGAGTGGAAGAGCTTCTTCCGGGAGGCCCGCGTCGTCGAGCTGAGCGTGGAGGACGCGGCGCAGGACGGAGGCTGGATCTCCTACGGGTGGTTCGGACTCATCGTACGGGCCTGGCGCGCCGCGCGGTGGACGGGCGTGCGCGCGGTGGTGAGTCCCGAGTTTCGCACCCTGCGCCAACTCGCCATGAAGCGCGTGCTGGGTCTCTCGATCATCAAGGGAACGCGTTGGCCGCACGAATGATTCCCACGACCTGCTCGGTCGCGCTCCCCCTTCCCAGTTCCAAGCCGTACAGCTACGCGATTCCCCCGGGTCTCGCCGATCGGGTGCAACGTGGCGCGCGCGTCGTGGTGCCGGTGCGCAGCCGTGAGATGGTCGGCCTGGTACTGGAGGTAGGAGACGATACGGCGGACGACTTGAAGCCGGTCCTGCTCGCTCCGGATAGCGCGGCGCTCGTACCCGGTGCACTGCTCGAGCTGGCGGAGTGGATCGCGCGCTACTACGCCGCCCCCATGGGACTCGCGCTCAAGGCGATGCTTCCCGCGGCGCTGTGGGGGGCATCCCGACTGGTTGCCGAGGTCGACGACCCGACGGCAACGCCTGGCGGCACGAGCCGGGACGTGTTCGACGCGCTGCAAGGGTTGGGCGGACGAGCCACCGCCAGCGCGCTCGCACGCAAGCTGAAGCGACCGGTGTGGGAGCCGCTGCAGCGCCTGGCGCGGGCGGGGGCCGTGCTACTGGAGACCGAGCCACCCGACCTGGGGCCCGCGGCGCGCACGGAACGAGTCCTCACGCTCACACGCACGCTTCCCACGCTGCTCGAGCGGGAGCAGGCATTCGGCCGCGCCGCGCGGCAGCGGGCGGCGTACGAGGCGGTGGACGCGCTGGGAGGGGAGGCGACGGTGGGGCATCTGCGGGAGGCGCTGAGCTTCTCGCCGGCGGTGCTCAAGGGTTTGGTGGAGCGTGGGGTGGCGCGATTCGAGGAGCGGGAACGGCTGCGCGATCCGTTTGCCGACCTGGCGGTCGAGCCGCCGGCGGAGTCCACGCCCTCACAGCGTGAGGCGGTCGCCGCGGTGCGCGCCCTGCATCCGGGCGGTGCACTCACACTCTTCGGTGTCACAGGCAGCGGCAAGACGCTGGTGTACCTCGAAGCGCTGCGACCCGAGGTCGAGGCGGGCCGTGGCGTGATCGTCCTGGTGCCGGAGATCGCCCTCACCCCGCAGACGATCGCCCGCGTGCGCGGCGTGTTCGGTGATACGGTAGCCGTGCTGCACAGCGGCCTCTCCGACGGCGAACGGGTTGACGCGTGGCGTGCCCTTGCGGCCGGCCAGCGCCGTGTCGCGGTGGGCGCCCGCTCGGCGGTGTTCGCACCGGTACGCGACCTGGCCGCCGTGATCGTGGACGAGGAGCACGACTCGAGCTACAAGCAGGGAGAGTTGCCGCGGTATCACGCCCGCGACGTGGCGCTGCGCCGTGCGCGCATCGAAGGCGCCTGGGTCGTGCTGGGCAGCGCCACGCCATCGCTCGAGACGTGGGCCGAGCGCGACAGCCGTCCCGTGGTGACGCTCCCGGCCCGCGTAACCCAGCAGCCCCTTCCACCGGTGCACCTGATAGACATGCGCACGGAGCCGCGGGTGGAGGAGGCGCGCGCGGTGCCGTGGTCGCGGGCACTGGACGATGCGGTCGAGGCTGCGCTGCTGGCGGGTGACCAGGTTCTGCTGCTGCTCAACCGCCGTGGCTTCGCCCACTTTCTACAGTGCCACGGTTGTGGCCGTGTGTGGGAGTGCCCCGCCTGCAGCATCTCGCTCACGGTGCATCGAACACCGGCGCGGCTGCGCTGTCACTACTGTGGTCACGACGAGCCGGTGCCGACGGCGTGCCCCGAGTGTGGCGGCGAGGCGCATCGCGACCGCGGCGTGGGTACCCAGCTGCTGGAGCGCTGGTTGGCGGAGCGCTTCTCCGCGGCGCGGCTCGCCCGGATGGATGCCGACACGACGTCGGGAAAATGGTCTCATCGCCGGATTCTCGACGCGGTGGAGCGGCGCGAGGTCGACGTCCTGTTCGGCACGCAGATGATCGCCAAGGGGCTCGACTTCCCGGGAGTCACTCTGGTGGGTGTGGTGGATGCGGACACCGGGTTGCACCTGCCCGACTTCCGCGCTGCCGAGCGGACCTTTCAGCTGATCGCCCAGGTCGCCGGTCGCGCAGGGCGGGGGCCCAAGGGGGGGCGGGTGCTGGTGCAGACCCGCACGCCGCAGCATTACGCGCTGGTTGCGGCCGCCGCGCATGATTTCGAGGCGTTCGCCTCGCGCGAGCTCACCGTGCGGCAGTTCCCCCCGTATCCGCCGCACGTGGGGCTGGTCAACGTAATCGTGAGCGGCACCGGGGAGCACAGCGTGGCGCAGGCGGCCGTGGATGTCTCCGAGTGGCTCCGTGGTCTGATCGCGGCGCGGGCGGAGGGGCAGGTGGAGGTGGTCGGGCCGGCCCCCGCACCGCTCGCCCGCATCAAGGGACGGTGGCGCTGGCACCTGGTGCTCAGGGCGGACGACCGGAGTTGGCTGGGGCGCGTAACACGGTTCGCGGCCCAGCGCGCGCCGCACGGCAGTCGCGGGCCGATCCGCGTGGTGTTCGATCGCGATCCCGTCTCGCTGCTGTGACGCGGCGGTCGCTCGTCCGCTTGAAAGGCCCGAGACCCACCGGTATCTTGCGTCCGCTCGTTGACCACGTGAGTGAGCCAGCCGTGCACCACCGTCATGCCTAACCCGCCGTCGCGGTCCACCCGCTCCCCCGTCTACGGGATGGGGTGGCAGCGCGTAGCGCAGTCGCTCACCGAGTCGGTCTCCCCTACCGACGTCGAGGAGATCTGGCTGTTCGCACCCGTGAGAGGCGAGGGTCGCGAGTGGGGCACGGCCGTGATCGCCTGTCGCGCGGACGACGATCGGCGACGTATCTTCACCGCGACGTACGTGATGGTGGTGCGGGGGCGCGACCGCGGGCAGGGCAGGGTCTCGGTGGAAGAGGTAGGGCAGAGTCCCGAGACGGTGCTGCACGAGGTCATCGCCGGCGTGCAGGACCGGGCGGGTGAGAGCGAGCCTCCCATCCAGGTTGCGCCGGAGGAATGGTACCCCCGCGGGGAAGCGGGATCCTCTGACAGTGAGGACACGGGACCGTGATCGACCCGCGCATGTTCGTGCCCACCAAGGCCTTTCTCACCAAGGGCGTGGGCCGACACAAGGAGAAGCTCACCAGCTTCGAGGAAGCGCTGCGCGAGGCGCACATAGCGCAATACAACCTGGTGCGGGTGAGCTCCATCTGGCCGCCCCACTGCGAGCTCATCTCGCGGGAGCAGGGCGTGAAGAACCTGATCCCCGGTCAGGTGGTCTTCGCGGTGGTGGCCGAGGCGTCCACCAACGAACCGTCGCGCCTTGCCACGGCGGCGATCGGCCTGGCAATCCCGGCCGACCAAAACCACCACGGCTATATCTCCGAGCACCACGCCTTCGGGCAGCGCAAGGAGCCGGCCGGCGACTACGCCGAGGATCTCGCTGCGAGCATGCTGGCGACGGTGCTGGGCGTGCCGTTCGACCCGGACGTGGCCTGGGACGAGCGCAAGGAGCAGTGGCGCGTTTCCGGTGAGATCGTCGATTCCATGAACATGAGCTGCAGTGCCGAGGCGCAGGACGACGGCCGCTGGGCCACCGTCGTGAGCGCCGTGGTGTTCTGCGGGTGAACGAGTTCCGTGACCGCGGCGGGCCGCCGGACCTCCCGGCGGCTCTGGCGGACCTCCCCTGGGCTCCCGGCGAGTCGTTCCTCGGCATGCCCGACGATGGGCTCGGCTTCGAGGAGTGCCCCGTGGTGGTGCTCCCGGTTCCCTATGAGGCCACGGTCTCGTTCATGGGTGGGACGCGGTTCGGGCCGCGCCAACTGCTGCACGCCTCGCGCTTTCTCGAGACCTACGATCACGAGCTGGACGTCGAGCCATATACGGTGGGGATCTACACCCTGCCGGAGCTGGTGCTGCCCGGTGCAGGGCCGGAGGAGGCCCTCAAGGAACTGCGCCGCGCCATGGATGCGCTGCTCGAGGCAGGCAAGTTCGTGATCATGGTGGGTGGAGAGCACAGCATCTCGAGCCCGCCCATCCTGGCCCACGTCGATCGCATGGCCGCCGAGCTCTCCGTGCTGCAGCTCGACGCGCACACCGACCTGCGCAGCGAGTACGAGGGCACCCCGTACTCCCACGCCTGCGTGATGCACAGGGTGCACCGCAGGGCCAGTGTCGTGCCCGTGGGGATTCGATCACTCACGACCGAGGAACGGGCGTTGGCGCGCGACCGGAACATACCGATCGTGTTCGGCCACGAGCTGGGAGCGGAGGGGTGGATCGACCGGGTCCTCGAGTCGCTCACCGACGACGTGTACGTCAGCTTCGACGTGGATTACTTCGATCCCGCCATCATGCCCGCGACCGGCACGCCCGAGCCGGGGGGCGGCGCCTGGTACCCCACTCTGGAGCTGCTCGAGCGAGTGTTCCGGGAGAAGCGCGTGGTTGGATGCGACGTGGTCGAGCTGGCGCCCCTGCCTGGGGTGGTCCATCCCGACGTCCTCGCCGCCAAGCTGGTGTACAAGCTCATCGCCTTCTACGCCCTGCATCAGGCACATGGGAGCTGAGTCCGTCGGGATATTCGTGGCGTTCTTCGCGGGGGTGTTGAGCTTCCTCTCTCCCTGCGTGCTGCCGCTGGTGCCGAGCTACGTGTCGTTCATAACCGGGCTCTCCCTGGACGAGCTCGGGGAGAAGCGCTGGCGCGCCTTCAGCCACGCCTTGGCGTTCGTGAGCGGCTTCACGATCATCTTCCTCGCTCTCGGTGCATCCGCCACGCAACTGGGGCGCTTCCTCAACTACAACCAGGTGTGGCTCGAGCGGATCGGTGGACTGCTCATCGTGTTCTTCGGGCTCTACCTGCTGGGTGCGATCCGCCTCGGCTCACTGGCCCGCGAAAGACGCGTGCACTTGCAGGACAAGCCGGTCGGATACCTCGGCAGTGTTCTGGTGGGCATCGCGTTCGGTGCCGGTTGGACGCCGTGCATCGGGCCGATCCTCGGCTCGATCCTCATGTACACGGGGGTGAGCTCGAGCCTGGGAGAGGGTCTGCTGCTGCTGTTTGCATACTCGCTCGGCCTCGCCGTGCCGTTCCTGGTCGCCGCGGTGGCGGTGGAGAAGTTCATCGACTGGTTCAAGAAGTTCCGCAAGTACATTCCGCTCGTCACGCGGATCTCCGGGGCGGTGCTGGTCCTGGTCGGAGTGATGCTGATGAGTGGCTACTTCTCGCTGCTCGCCGCCTGGCTGCAGGGGTTCACACCGGATTTCCTGCGGGAGCGGCTCTAGCGAACCGAGGAGCCCATGTCCGCCTACATCATCGTGGATATCGAGATCACCGATCCGGTGCAGTACGAGACGTACAAGCAGCTCGCGGCGCCGACGGTGGCGCAGTACGACGGCCGCTACGTCGTGCGTGGCGGGGCAGTCCAGATCCTGGAGGGCGGCCGCACGCCGGGGCGCCTGGTCGTGCTCGAGTTCCCCACTGCGGAGCGAGCGCGGCAGTGGTGGGAATCCGAGGAGTACGCGCCGGCGAAGGCGATGCGGCATGCATCGGCCAACAGCGAAATGATCTTGGTGGAGGGAGCCTGAGCCGCCATGTGCCGCAACATCAGGACGCTCTATAACTTCGAGCCGCCGGCCAGCGAGGAGGAGGTACGCGCCGCCTCGCTGCAGTTCGTGCGAAAGGTGAGCGGCTTCACCAAGCCCTCACGTGCGAACGAAGAGGCCTTCGGGCGAGCGGTGGACGATGTGTCGCACGTCGTGCGCACACTGCTCGGTACCCTGGTCACCGGCGCGCCCCCGCGCGATCGTGAGGTCGAGGCCGCCAAGGCGCGTGAGCGGGCGGCACGCCGGTTCAGTTAGGGGCTGCTACGCCGTTCGCTCCATCCCGGCGTCGTACTTCCCGTACCGTGCAGCACCGTTGAGCTTGGCGCGCTTGTAGTACGCCTGCTGCGCCGCCGGCACGTTCTCCGCCTTGCCTCCCCATGCGTCCAGCGCCGGAGCCTGCAGCGCCCGGCCGTACGAGAAGCTCAGCTCCCAGGGGAAGCTCCCCATCGCGTTCATGGCGCTGAGGTGCGCCGTTGACTCCTCGGGCGTCTGCCCTCCGGAGAGGAACACGATGCCCGGAACCGCCTTGGGCACGCCCTTCTTCAGCGCACGGACCGTGGCCTCAGCTACCTCTTCGACTCCTGCCTGAACCGGGCAGTCCTTGCCCGACAGCACCATGTTGGGCTTGAGCAGCGTGCCCTCGAGCTGCACCTTGTGCGCCTTGAGGTGGAAGTAGAGGGCCTCGAGCGCGGTCACGGTGACGTGTTCGCACACCTCGATGGTGTGTGAGCCGTCCATCAGCACCTCGGGCTCCACGATCGGCACCAATCCCGCCTCCTGCGACAGGGCCGCGTAGCGCGCCAGCGCGTGGGCGTTCGCGTCGATGCAGAAGCGCGTGGGAATGCCCTCCCCGATGGCGATGACGGCGCGCCACTTGGTGAACCTCGCGCCCAGGTCGTAGTACTCCTTGCAGCGATCCCGCAGGCCGTCGAGGCCTTCGGTGATCTTCTCCCCCGGGTAGTTGGCCAAGGCCTTGGCACCCTTGTCCACCTTGATCCCGGGAATGCTGCCCTCCTGTTTCAATACGTCCGCGAACCGCCGGCCGTCGGCCGCACTCTGCCGCAGCGTCTCGTCGAACAGGATGACTCCGCTGATGAACTCGCCGGCACCCTCCGTCGTGAAGAGCATCTCGCGGTACGCGCGCCGGTTTTCCTCGGTGGATTCGGTGTTGATCTTCTTGAACCGCTTGGCGATGGTCGGGAAGCTCTCGTCAGCCGCGAGGATACCCTTGCCCTTCGCGACGATCGCTCGAGCAGTGGACGATAGCTCTTGGATGTTCATGGAAGCTCCACGTAGTGATGCATGAAATGCAGCTGCGGAACGCGGTAAAAACTACCCGGGTCCCAAAGCGGGCGCCAGGCTAGTACCCGGCCGAGCCTCCCCCCGAGCGGGGGTCGGCCACGGCCACCCATCCGGCCTGGGTCCGGATTATGCCGGCAGCTTCGCCGCGGTAGCCTTCCCGCTGATTCAGGACGTGGCCCCAAGCCAGCAGACGCTCTACCACGTCGGGTTGCAGACCGCCGTTCTCGTAGAAGATCTCGTCGGGCAGCGCCTGGTGATGCACTCGCGGCGCCGCGATGGCCTCTGCCAGCGTCATCCGGTGATCGATCACGTTGGAGATCACCTGGGCCACGGTCGTGATGATGGTGGGGCCCCCGGGCGTGCCGACCAGCATCAGCAGATCGCCGTCCGGGTCGAGCACGATGGACGGCGTCATGGCAGAGAGCATGCGCTTGCCCGGCTCGATGGCGTTGGCGTCTCCCTGAATCAGCCCGTACTGGTTGGGCTGGCCCGGCGCTCCGGTGAAATCGTCCATCTCGTTGTTGAGCAGGAAGCCGGCTCCCGTGACCGTTACCTTGCTGCCGTATCCCGAGTTGATCGTGGTGGTCACGCTCACGGCGCTCCCCTCGGCGTCGACCACGGAGTAATGCGTCGTGTTGTCGCCCTCTCCCATGCCGGGCCGCAGCGCGGGGGTGGGCGTGGCGCGGTCCGGCTGGATGCTGCGTCTCAGCTCCGCCGCGTACGACTTGGAGAGCAGCATCTCGATGGGCATTTCCACGAACGCCGGATCGCCGAGGTAGTGGTTGCGGTCCACGAAGGCGCGCCGCATCGCTTCGGCAACGAGGTGCACCTGCTCGGCGCTGCCGAACGCCGGAATCTCCTCGAAGCCCTCCAGGATGTTGAGTATCTGGCCCATCGTCACGCCGCCCGAGCTGGCCGGGGGCATGGAGTAGATCGTGTGCCCGCGGTAGTCGATCTTGATCGGCTCGCGCCAGATGGCACGGTAGCCCGCCAGGTCCTCTCTGGTCATGAGCCCGCCGCCGCGCTCCATCTCGGCCACGATGAGGTCGGCGATCCCGCCCTCGTAAAACACACGCGCTCCGCTGTCGGCAATCGCCTGGAGCGTGCGGGCCAGGTCCGACTGCACCAGGAGGTGTCCAGCAGGGGGCACCGACCCGTCGGGCATGAGGAATTGCCCGCGGGAAGCCGGGAACAGGCTCAGTCGATCGGCTGAGTACTCGATCGATCGCACGCGGCGCTCGTCGAGGACGAAGCCGTCGCGCGCGAGCCGAACCGCCGGTTCCATGACCTCGGCCAACGTGAGCTTGCCGAAGCGGCCCTGCGCCTCGGTGAGCCCAGCCACGGAGCCGGGGACTCCGGCGGCGAGGTGTCCCACGACGCTCGTCTCTGTGAGCTCGCCCAGAGAATCGAGATACATGTCGCGGCTCGCTCCGGCGGGGGCCGTCTCGCGATAGTCGATGGTGTATGCCTCCCCGCTGGCGAGCCGGATCACCATGAACCCCCCGCCGCCGATGTTCCCGGCCGAGGGATGCACCACCGCAAGCGCGAAGCCAACTGCCACGGCAGCGTCCACCGCGTTGCCGCCCCGGTTCATGATGATGGCACCCACCTCGCTCGCGACGGGATGCACCGAAGACACGGCGGCATGAGCCGCCGGGACCGAGACCGCCTCGGCGAACAGCGGCCAGTCGGCCGGCACGTAAGGCGAGGGCAGATCCAGCGCCGGCGTCGGGGCCGGCTCGGGCGCACCCGTGCACGCTGCACCGAGCAAGACGGCAAGTGTCACGTAGAGCAACCGCATTCTCATCCTCTGCGTTGACCGGGACCCTGCGAGGGTGGAGATTCTCCAAATCTACCTTGCGAACGGCCGCCTGCGATGCCCGATCCCGATTTCATCGATCCCCGTCTCACCGAGCGACGAAACCCGCGCACGGAGCGCATCGACGAGGCGTCGTCGCTGGAGATCGTCGAGCTGATGAACGCCGAGGATCGCGCGGTGCCCGAGGCGGTGCACGCCGCGCGGCACGAGATCGCCGGCGTGATGGACTTGGTGGTGGACGCGTTCACGCGGGGGGGGCGTCTGCTGTACGTCGGGGCCGGCACCAGCGGGCGCCTCGGGGTGCTGGACGCCACGGAGTGTCCCCCCACATTCGGGACTCCGCCGGAAATGGTCGTGGGAGTCATCGCGGGAGGTCTGCCAGCGCTGACGCGCAGCCAGGAGGGGGCGGAGGATGACGCCGCGGCGGGCGCGCATGCAATGGAAGAGCAGGACGTGGATGACAGTGACGTGGTGCTGGGCATCGCGGCCAGCAGCACCACGCCGTTCGTGAACGCGGCGCTCGCGCGGGCCGCGGAACTGGGCGCAAAGACCGCGCTGCTCACCTCGAGCGACCCGCCGCAGGAGACCGCACGGCGCTGCGACGTGGTGATCGCGGTGCGGGTGGGGCCGGAAGTGATCACGGGCTCCACCCGGCTCAAGGCCGGAACGGCCACGAAGCTGGTGCTCAACACGATCACCACCGGTGCCATGATCCGGCTCGGCAAGGCCTACGGAAACCTGATGGTGGATCTCGTGGCGCTCTCCGCGAAGCTGCGCGATCGGGGGGAGCGCATAGTCATGGAGGCCTGTGGCGTGAGCCGCGATGCTGCGCGTCAATCGATCGAGCAGGCCGGAGGAAGCGTAAAGGTCGCCGTCGTCATGGCGCGCCGCGGAATAGACGCGGACGAGGCTAGCCGCCTGCTCGATGCGGCCGGCGGCGTGGTGCGCCGGGCCGCGGGGGATCCGCCGGAGGTGGTGGGGTGAGCGCGCTCGTCGTGGGGCTCATGTCGGGCACCTCCCTCGACGGCGTCGACGCAGCGCTGGTGGAGATCGACCCGGCCGGCGCAGCGCGGCTGGTCGCGTTCCACACGCATCCGTACTCGCTCGAGCGGCGCACCCTCATTGCGGAAGCCATCTCGAGCGGCACCACTCGGGAGCTGGCAATGCTGCACCGCGAGCTGGGGGAGTGGTTCGCCGAGGCCGCGCGGGAGCTGCTCGACGGCGCGGGCATCGAGCCGGGGCGTCTGACGTGCATCGCCTCCCACGGCCAGACGGTGTGGCACGAGCCGGGGCGCGCCACGCTGCAACTCGGCTGCGCGGCGACCATCGCCGAGCGCCTGGGAGCGCGCGTGGTGAGCGACTTTCGCAGTCGCGACGTGGCGGCGGGCGGGCAGGGTGCCCCGCTAGTACCGATGGCCGACGCGATGCTCTTCGGCCACCCGGAACGCGGCCGCGCGCTGCTCAATGTCGGCGGGATGGCCAACGTGACCTGGGTGCCGCGGCGCGGCGAGTTGGAGGGAGTGTTCGCGTTCGACACCGGCCCGGGAGTGGCGGTGATGGATGCGGTGACGCGCCTGTTGGACCCGGCGGCGCGCTACGACCTGGACGGCCGGCGCGCGGCCGCCGGTACGGCCGTCGAGTCGCTGCTCGAACGGTTGTTGGACCACGCGTACTTCGCGGCCGCGCCACCCAAGAGCACCGGCAGGGAGATGTTCGGCGACGGGTACGCGGCGGACCTGATCCACCGGGTGCGCGAGGAGCGTCCGGGCGCGAGCCACGACGACTGTGTCGCCACGGCCCTGGAGTTGACGGCGCTCAGCGTCGCCGCGGCAGTTGGGCACTGGCTTCCACCCGAGCAGGGGTGCGATCTGCTCGTAGCGGGTGGTGGCGCTCGCAACCCCACTCTCATGGCGCGGCTCGGAGGGCTGCTGGGGGAGTGGACGGTGCGCCCGTTCGAGGACGAGTTCTTCGACGGCGACGCCAAGGAGGCGGTGGCGTTCGCCTACCTGGGATGGCGTGCGCTCGAGGGATTGCCGGGCAACGTGCCCGGAGCGACGGGCGCGGAAGGACTGCGGGTGCTGGGAAGCGTTACCTGCTGAAGACGTCGAGCAGCTGCTGCACTGCGCTCGACGGGACTGCGTATACGATCCGCCCAGCCGATCCGGGCTCCCCGCCGTACACCACGCCCACTACCTCGCCGGCCCGGTCGAATACGGGGCTGCCGCTGGCCCCCTCGGCTCCGTACCCGTCGACCTGTATCAAGTCGTCCAGCGCCTTGCTCACCGATCCCGCCCAGAAGCTGGTGCGGGCGTGCTCGCCGGTCATGGGGAGTTCGGTACCCATGGGAAAGCCCACGAGCGCGAGCGGGTCGCCCTGCGCCAGCGTGTCGGGCCGGGCGTTGAGCGCGTAGACCGTGGGCACGCCGCCCTGGATGTCCACCTTGAGCAGCGCGAGATCCGCGTCGGGAGCGAGCGCCAGCACGCTGGCGCGCCACGTCTGCTCGGAGTCGGCGAACCGGACCGCGATGCGGCGTGGCCGCGCCGTCCCATCTTCGCCCGCCACGACGTGGCGGTTGGTGACCAGCAGCCCGTCCGAGCGAACCGCGAAGGCGGTGGCCGTGATCACCTGACCCTGGACGAACTCGACCCACACCAGCGCCACGGCTGCCTGGTTGCCGTCCATGATGCCGCTGAAGTCCACGCTGGCGGCGATCTGCTGGAAGTACAGCGCCTGGGTGGCGTCGGCGAGTTGGCGCCGCAGTGCCTCGATGTCCTCGGCGCTGCCTCCCCGCTGCGCTTCGGCGAGCTCGCTCTGCAGGCTGGTGACTTCGCCCTGCGACCTCTGGAGCGCGGCTGCCAGGCCCTCGACCCGACCTTGTAGCGCACGCACCGCACCGTCCGCGGATTGCAGGATGCTGTCGGTCCTGGCGTGCAGCGCGGCCACCTCGCGCTCCCGTTCCTGAGTCTGACGCCAGCTCTGGTAGAGGAAGACGAGCGCCACCACGGCGAAACTCACGACCACGCCCACGACCACCGTGCGCAACTTGCGCGTCTGCCGCACGACCTCCACCCGGATCCGCTCGGTGGTGCTGACGCGCCGAGCCTGCGTGCCCACGGCGGCTCCCAGAGGCGATGCTTGCGGCCGCGTGGTGCGCGGCACCCCGCCGTCAGGCGTCCGCTCGCCGACGAGTCGCACCTCGATGACTGGTCCCTCGGCCCCGAAGCGAACCTGGTCGGTATCGTCCAGCCGGGTGTCCCGCTTGATGGCGTGACCGTTCACCAGCGTGCCGTTGCGGCTCTCGAGGTCCCGCACGTACCAGTGCTCACCCTGCTTCATCACGGCTGCGTGTCGTGCCGAAACGTCGAGGTCGTGCTGGGGATCGAACTTGAGGTCCGACGCCGGGTGGCGTCCGATGCCGATGTATGGTTGGGAAAAGACCTCGGTGTAGCCCGCCCGCGCGCCCGTGAGGATCTTGAGCTGGACCTTCACGGTCCCTCGGCTAGAAGCCGCTGGCCGCGATCAGCAGGGAGGCTACCACGATGGCGGCAGCCGCGGCGCCGGCGAGGATCGCGCGGGTCTTGTTCTGCGGCGCGGGCGGCGGACTGCCCTTGTAGACCGGGACCGGCTCGGTGGTCGACTCCGGATCGAGCAGAGGATACACCTGGTGTCCCACCGACTCGTCGTCGTCGGGGTCCGCCAGGCCGGTGCCGTGGAACCGGGCTATGACGACGGTGATGTTGTCGGGCCCGCCACGCTCGTTGGCGAGTTGGATCAGCTCGGAGCAGATGTCCATCAAGTTCTTGTCTGGGTGGGAGACCAGCTCGGCAATCTCCTCGCGCGACACCTGGCCCGACAGCCCGTCGGAGCACAGCACCACGGCGTCACCGCGCCGGATCTGCTGATTGGTGAGGTCGACGCGCACCTTCTGGTCGGGGCCCAGCGCCTGCAGGATGATGTTCTTGCGCTCGCTCTTCTCTGCCTCTTCCTCGGTGATCTCCCCCGCGTCCACCAGCCGTTGCATCAACGACTGGTCCTTGGTGAGCTGGATGCCCTCGCCGTCGCGCACGAGGTAGGCGCGGGAGTCACCTACCTGCGTGAGATAGATGTGGTCGCCCAGCACGCCGGCGGCAGTGGTGGTGGTGCCCATGCCCCGCATCTCGGGATGTTCCTTGGCGTAGGCGTTGATGCGGGAGTTGGCCTCTTCGACCGCTTCCTTGAGCCGGTAGGCGAATTGCTGCGGCGTGTTCTCGGTGTCGTTGGACCAGGAGCTCACCATGTGGTCGTAGATGGTGTCGCTCGCCATCTCACTGGCCACCTCGCCGGCCGCTGCGCCGCCCATGCCGTCGGCCACGACGAGCAGGGTGCCCTTGGGTCCGATCTCGTGTTCGCGCACCTCTGCCTGGAGCGACGCGTTCTTCGCCGAGAGATCGGCCACCAGGAACGTGTCCTCGTTGTGCTCGCGCGTCTGCCCGACATCCGTCTTGCCGAAGACGGTGATTCGAATGCCGGAGCCTTTGGAGCCGAACAATCTCACGGTGCGCAGCTCAGGAACAGGTTGCGGTACTGGCGGAACGAGTCGTTGTCCGGGTCGAGCGCGATTGCGCGGTCGATCCAGTTGCACGCCTCCGCCGGAATGTCATCGTTCTCTTCGGCGTACGATTCAGCAATCACCGATGCGGCCAGGGCCCGCAGGTCCGCGGGAACCGAGGTGTCGTTGTAGAGCCCGACTGCATCGAGCCTGGCTCCGTCCCTGGTCGAGTCTCTCACCACCCGACGGCCGATCAGGAGTATCTGCTGCCGCACCCCCGCCGTGTCAACGGCCGTGGGCTGCGTTTCACCAACCTCCTGGATCGGCGGCTGCGTCTCGCCGCCCGCCGGCTGGCGCACAATATCGTCCTGCCCCGCCGGCCGCGCTGTGTCCGCGCGCACGTTGGCGCCAGGCCCGGCCGGCTCCTCAACGCCTGGATCCTGCGCACCGTCCCTGCTTGACAGCACCACCGCGGTCCCGCCTCCGATGACGGCTACGGCGGCGATCGAGGCGGCGATGGCCACGACGGGCTTCTTCTTGGCCCGCGCGCGCTGCGGCGCGGGTGCGGGGGCCGGCGTGTGCGGCGTGACGGTCCTCGGCTCGCCCGAGACCTTGGTGGGCGTGAGCTCCTCGGTGCCGCTGCCGCCCATGACCTGCGTCGCGCCTTCCGTGTCCACCGAGAGCGGCACCGCGGCGCTGCGCACCGCGTTCTCCACATCGCCCGCGAACATCGCGGCGCTGGCGTAACGGTCGGCGGGCATCCGCTCCAGCGCGCGGTCCATGACTCCCTGCAGGCGCGGCGGCCACTGCGCGTCCGGTGCCACGTCGACCAGCTTGAGCGGCGCGTCGGTGAGCCGCTTGACCATCGTCTCCTGAGCGGAGTCGGCCTGGAACGGCAGGCTGCCCGTCACGCAGCGGAAGAACACCAATGCCAGGGAGTAGATGTCGCTCCTGCCGTCGAGCACGTCGCCCGAGAGCTGCTCCGGGCTCATGTATTCGGGGGTGCCGACCACGAGTCCGGTCTTGGTGACCTTCTGGCCCTCTTCTCCCGTCATCGCCTTGGCGATTCCGAAATCCACGACCTTCACCACGTCCGACCCGTCGCGCGCCCGGGTGATCATGATGTTGTCCGGCTTGAGGTCGCGGTGCACGATTCCCTCGTCGTGCGCGATCTGGAGAGCGGCTCCCGTCTGCTTTAGGATGCTGGCAGCGCGCTGCAGCGAGATCCGCCCCTCGCGCTGCACGATCTCGCTCAGCGACTCGCCCTCGATGAACTCCATGGCGAGGTAGATCGTTCCGTCGGGCGTCTCGCCGAAGTCGTAGATCTGGCAGACGTTGGGGTGGCTGATGTGGGCGGCGTTGGTCGCCTCGCGGTTGAAGCGGGCAATCGCCTCGGGGTCGCTCGCCATGGACTGCGCCATCACCTTGATGGCGCTCTTGCGCCGCATCTTCACGTGCTCGGCGAGGTAGACGGTGCCCATGCCACCTTCGCCCAGCTTCTTCTCGATGTGGAACTTGTCCGCGATGATGCTGCCGATCAGGTCGGCCCCGGCGGCAGCGGCGTGCAGTGTGGTCCCGTCGTTGGGGCAGAACTTGGTGTCGTCGGGCCACTCCGACCCGCAGACGCTGCAGGTCTTCACGTCGTCTCGACCCTTAGCATCTTGTCGCCCACCAGGAAGCGCGAGTCGGCCTTGAGGGTCACCTCACCGCGCACGGATACGGCCACACCGTTGCGGCTCCCCATGTCGGCCACGACGAAGTCGGCGTCTTCGGACCGGATCTCCGCGTGGGTCCCGCTCATGGATGGGTCGTAGGGGAACGAGTAGTCGCCCTCGTCCCGCCCGAGGCGGACGCTGCGTCCGGGCGAGAGGTGGATGACGTCCCGAGCGGAGCCGTCACTGCGCATCTGGGTGAGACACGCGATGTCGGCACTCGGCACGAGGCTCCCCATGCGACGCGTGGCGTCCCGGTCGGGGGGGTGCGGCCCCGGGTACCCCAAGCGGCGGTACTCGAACACCTGTGACCCTACGAGGACGCGGTCGCCGTCAACCAGGCGGTGTGGCTGGTCGATGAACAGCCAGGTCCCGTTGCGGCTTCCCAGGTCGCGCACGTGCAGTTCCTCGCCGCGCGCAGTGAGCTTCACGTGCAACGGCGACATGAACACGTCTTCTGAGAACTCCAGCGCGGCGCCTTCACGCCCGATGGTGGTCTCGCCCGCGGGCAGCGGGAACCGGTTCGCCACCGCGCCCGACTCGTCGAGCAGCACCAGCGCGTACTGCGAGGCCGGGCCGCTCGCGAGCCGCTCGGCGGAAACGCGCTGCTGCGACACACGGCCGCTTAGGTCGAGGCCGCAGGCGGGGCAGTACCTGGTGCCCTCGTCCACTGCCGTGCCACAGCGGTCGCACGCCGGGCCGGTGGGTGTCTGCACCACTCGCTTGCCGCACTGCGGACAGAAGGGCAAGCCGGACACCACCTGTGCGCTGCATGACGGACAGATGGTGCTGTCGGCCGAGCGACGGGGCCCGGTCGCTTCCAGACCGGGATTCTGCGGAGGTCCGGTCACGCGGAATGCTCCATGTGGGCCAGTTGATGATGAGGTTGCTGGCGGCGTGCCAATCTACACCTCGCCAGATAGGGGGTCAACCAACTCAAATTGACGTAGTTCGTTGGTACTGTGTAGGTTCCGCCACCATGCCACGCTTCGTCCGACACGCCGCCCTATGGGTCCCCGGACTGCTCGGCGTGGCATGCGCGAGTCCCGCTCCGACCGAGTTCTGGCCGGTCGAGGCACGCGATCCGCCCGCCGCACCTCCTGTGACCCTCGGCACTCTCGCCGTGAGTGTCGTGTACCCCCGCCCGCGAGAGCGGATCTACTCCGCCCCCGGCGAATGGTGGCTGGTCCCGGTGGATTCGACGTACCAGGTGCGCGGCCGCGACTCAACGTTCGTGTTCGGCACGGCCGGGCGCGGCGACGCGAGCGTGACGGTCAACGGGCGGCCCGTTGCGGTCTATCCCACCGGTGGGTGGATCGCCTGGCTTCCGCTCCCCGCAGACGATTCGCTGGTGACGTTCGATGTGCGTGCGGCGGCGGGCGGCGACACTGCGCGCATGACGATGGTCGCGCCCATGGCGCCGCGCTTTCGGCCACCGTCGCACGGTGCGTGGATAGACACCACCTCGTTCTCTCCCGCCGGTGATCGCTGGGTGTCGCCCGACGAGGAGTTGCGGCTCGCCTTGCGGGCCGTCCCGGGCGCGTCGCTGCGCCTGCTCCTGCCCGACGGCACCGACCTGCCGCTGCGCTCCGATCCGCGCCCCGAAGACCTGTCCTGGGGTGAGCGTGCCTTCTCTACCGAGCGGCCGGGAGAGCGTCCGGCGGGAACGGACCGATACGTGACGCGGTACGTGGGGGCACTCGGTCCCGATCCCGGTGACGTACTGGCCCCCGACAGCGCGCAGGCTCCCGAGGACTCGGCCTGGGTGTGGGTGGAGGCGGCACTCGCGGGGGATACGGTGCGTGCTCGCTGGCCGCTGCGCCTCGCCGTGCTCCCGCCCCACGCCTCCCCGGTCGTGGTGGTGAACGACGACCCTGCAGGCACGGGCCGGACCGACAGCGTGTTGGCCGGGCGGCCGTCACCCTGGGGCACGTACCACTGGTTCTTCCCCACGGGCACGGTCGCAGCGGTGAGCGGACGCTGGGGCGGGCAGCTGCGGCTGCGGCTCTCGCGCGTCTCGGTGGCTTGGGTGGACGCGCGCGACGCCCACCCGCTTCCCACGGGCTACCCGCCTCCTTCGGGCACGGTGCGCTCGATGCGCCTGGTGCCCGGCGAGCGTTCCGTGACGCTGCGAGTGCCCCTCCCCGGCCGCATTCCGTTCAGGGTGGACGAGACCGAGTCGAGCATCCACCTCACCCTGTACGGGGTGGCAGCCGATGCGGACTGGGTGCAGTACGGTGGCACCGATCCCTTCGTGCAACGGATCGAGTTCGCCCAGCCCCAGGCGGACGTGACCGAGGTGACAGTTGCCCTGGGGAGGCCGGTCTGGGGGTACCGCACCCGCTGGGTCGGCAACGACCTGCATCTCGAGATCCGGCGACCGCCCGAGGTCGACCGCGGGAGCCCGCTCGAGGGACGGGTGATCGCGCTCGACCCGGGTCATCCGCCGGGGGGCGCCATCGGTCCGACGTGGGCGCACGAACACGACGTGGTGCTGCGGGTCGCGCAGCGGGCGAAGGCGCTGCTCGAGGACGAGGGCGCCGTGGTTCACCTTATGCGTGAGACCGATCGTGCGGTGGCGCTGGTGGACCGCCTGCGTCTCGCCGAAGCTGTCGATGCCGAGGTGCTCGTATCGGTCCACGCCAACGCCCTGCCGGACGGCGTGAACCCGTTCGTGAACAACGGCACCAGCGTGTACTACTTCCACCCCCGCAGCATCCCGCTGGCACGGGCGCTCGATCGGGCGCTGGTCTACCAGTTGGGCTTCCGCGACCTGGGGATGGGACGTGGCGATCTGGCCCTCGCCCGCCCGACCTGGATGCCGGCGGCGCTCACGGAGGGGTTGTTCCTCATGCTGCCCGACCAGGAGGCCGTTCTCACGAGCCGTGAGGGGCAGGAGCGATACGCGCGGGGGATAGTAGACGGGATCGAGGCCTTCCTGAGGGAGCATGCGCAGCGGTAGCCGTGTAGTCTTGCTGCTCCTGCTCTCCGCCTCCGCCCTTCGGGCTCAGGTGGATCCGAGCGGTGACTGGCGCACCTGGTCCACCGAGCACTTCCGGGTTCACGCACACGCCGAAGACTCGGGGGCGGCGCTCCGCGCGGCGCGCGAGGCCGAGCGGGCCTACCGGTTGCTGGCGACCGAGCTGCGGCCGCCACGCGGGACCGTGGACCTAGTGGTGGCCGACAACGCCGACTTCGCAGGCGGGTTCGCCAGCGTCTTCCCGTCGAACCGGGTGACGATCTACGTGCGGCCGCCCACGCGGGCCACCTCGATCCTCTACTACGACGGCTGGCTCAGACTCGTGCTGGTGCACGAGTTGGCACACCTGTTTCACGTGGACCGGGCCAACGGCGTATGGGGTGTGCTGCAGACGGTGTTCGGGCGGGCGCCGGGGCTGTTTCCCAACGCCTACCAGTCCTCGTGGGTGACCGAGGGACTCGCCACTTACTACGAGTCGCGCTTCACCGACGCGGGCCGGGTCTCGGGGAGATTTCACGCGGAGATGGTTACCGCGGCAGCTCGCGATCAGCGCTGGGTGCGAGACATCGACGCCACAACCGTGAGTCCAGCGTGGCCCGGTGGGAACCGGGCCTACGCCTGGGGCACCGAGTTCTTCGTACAGGAGGCCGGCCTGTTCGGCGACTCCCTGATTCCGGGGTTCGTGGACAACACATCGAAACAGATCTGGCCCTTCGGTGTCTCGGGCGCCCTGCGCGCGGCCGGAGGCGAAGGGGTGGACGCCGGATGGGACCGGCTGCACCAGCGAGCCCTGAGCGTTCCCTCCGCGGTCTCCGGGCGGGACATGCTGGATCGAGGTCTCAGGGTCCAGCCCCAGCCTTCCGTGGCTCCCGACGGCACCCGCGTGGCGTACGTGCGGCGCGACGGGAGGTCGGAGACCCATATCGTGGTGCTCTCGGCCGACCTCGGCACCGAGCTCGATACACGGCGGGTGAACGCGCAGCCGCAGATCGCCTGGGTGGGAGACACCCTCTACCTGGCGCAGCTGGACTTCCGCTCGCCGGTGGACGCGGTGAGCGACCTGTACCGCTGGCTCCCCGGTGGCCGCTGGGAGCGGGTCACAACGGGGGCGCGCCTGGCCAGTCCGTTCGCGGCGCCGGGGGGCGGGGTTGGCGCCGTGGACCTGGGTGACGGTGCGCGCCGGCTGGTGCAGGTGCGGGACGGAGTCGTGACGCGGCTGGCGGCGCCCCCCGGCGACGCGTTCGGCGGCGTTGCGCTGTCGCCCGACGGTGCGTGGCTCGCGGCCGCGCGACACTGGGAGGGACGCTGGGACATCGTGCTGTGGCCGGCGGACGATCCCGCGGGCGTGCGGGCGGTGACCGACGATGCCGCGCTGGACAGCGACCCGGCCTGGGCGGCCGACGGCACTCGCCTGCTGTTCACCTCGGAGCGTCTCGGCTTTCCACAGGTCTTCGCGTACCAGCTTGCCAGCGGCGACGTAACGCGCCTGACGGAGGAGCCCTCGGGGGCCCGGCAGGCGGTCCTGGTTCCCGACGGCTCCCTGTTGTACAGCACGCAGTTCTACGACGGCTTCGGGCTGGTCAGGCTGAACTCGCCCGCGGCGCTCAGCAGCCCGAACGAGCCTGGGCCGACGCCGGGGTTCGAGCCTGCGCCGGAGGTAGCGATCGACTCCGGGGGCTTCCGACCGTGGCCGGCCCTGCGGCCCTACCACTGGCTGCCGGTCATCCACAGCCAGGGAGCCACCGGCACCTTCTGGGGCGCCGCCACGGCGGGCGTGGACCCCATCGGGCGCACCCGCTACGCGGCCTCCGCGACGGCCGCCGTTGACCCGTTTCGCGGCGAGCTGCTCCTCTCGGCCGAGCACGCGCGCTGGAAACACGCCGCCCTGGACGGCGGCATCGCCCAGCGGTGGGACGGGGGACTCGCCATCACGAGTTCCGGTGACACCATCAGCCTCGGCGAGCGGGAACGCTCGGCCGCGCTGGGGCTGCGGTTGCGCTGGAGGCGCTGGCGCTCGTCGCTGGTGACGCGCATGGGCCTGGGTCTCGAGCAGACCTCGTTCTTCGACGACGGGGCCGGCGGCGGTCTCCTGTTCCAGGGCTCCACCTTCCTGACGGGCACCCTGGCCGCGCAGGGGGTCTACGCCCAGCAGCCGGCGATGGCCATATCCCGAGAGAACGGGGTGCTGCTCGAGGGCCTGTACCGCCATCGGGTGGCGGTCTCGCCCGGCGACACCAGCTGGTCATACGAGGTGCGGGCCGGGGCAAACGGCTATTTGGCCTTCGGCCTTCCCGGGTTCTCCAATTGGGTGCTGGCGGCGCGGGTTACCGAGGGCCACACCGGCGGTCCCGCCCCTGACCGCTTCGCTGTGGGCGGCGAGTCGGGGGAGCTGTTCGAGTTCCTCCCCGGGTACTTCCTGGGCTCGGGGCGGCGAGTCTTCCCGCTGCGTGGGTATCCCCGCAGTCCGTCCGCGTTCACCAGCGCGTTCGTGGCCATTGCGGAGCTGCGCGTCCCGCTCGTGGTGCTCAACAGCGGCATCTGGAAGCTGCCCTTCGTGCTGGACAAGCTGTCGTTCTCCGCGTTCGGCGAGATCGGTGGGGGATGGAACGAGGGCGAAGCCCCGGCCCGCGACTGGCTGCGCGATGTGGGGGGTGAGCTGGTGTCCGACTGGGGCTTTCTGTACGACACCCCGCTGCGCCTCCGCTTCGGTGTGGCGCTGGCGCTCACCGACGGCTTAGGAGCCTCCGCCGGCAGCCCGAGGGGCTATGTCGCCTTTGGGTCCTCCTTCTGAGCCCCGCCGGTCGGCCGGTTTCCCGGTGTGCAGGGTGACCACGGGCCGTGTGAGGAAGGGCACTGTCCGCACTGCTGGCGCCGGGCTAACGTGGTGCCGGCAGAATGGCGCTCTAGGTTTCGGCGCAGTCGCAACCCGATCGTGTCCTCCCACTCGGAATCCGCCACGGTCTCTTGCAGGTTGCACTGCGGGAAGCCGAAGTGTGCCGTCCGGCTGTTGACACTGTTCGCTGGCGCGCCGTAGCTTGAGCTTTCTGGGAGAACTCGATGTTCTGTTCTCGGTGCGGAACCGAAGTCGATAATCAAGCCAGGTTCTGTCCGTCCTGCGGGCTGGACCTCGCTACCACCACGCCTCTGGCTGCGGTGCAGCCGGAAAAGAGCGAGGAGAACGAGCTCGACGTGGTGCGCGAGGCGCTCCAGGATGAGTGGGTCATCGAGAAGGAGCTGGGTCGCGGCGGAATGGCCATCGTGTTCCAGGCGCGCGACAAGCACCTCGACCGCGATGTCGCCATCAAGGTTCTCCCCTTCTCACTCTCCTTCGACGCCGAGTTCGTCGAGCGCTTCCAGCGCGAGGCGCGCACCGCCGCCAAGCTCGAGCACCCTCACATCATCCCGATCTACCGGGTGGGCAGATCCGGGCGGGTCATCTACTTCGTGATGAAGTACCTGCGCGGGCGGGCGATGTCGGAGCTGCTCGCCGAGCGGGGCACTCTGGAGCCGGCCGACATCCGCCGTGTCCTGGTGCAGACCGCCGGCGCGCTGGGCTACGCCCACAGCCACGGCATCGTGCACCGCGACATCAAGCCGGACAACATCATGTTCGACGAGGTCGGGAACGCGGTGGTCACCGACTTCGGAATCGCGAAAGCTGCTACCGGGTCCCGCCTCACCGGCACCGGGATGTCCATCGGCACGCCGCACTACATGAGTCCCGAGCAGGCGCGTGCACAGCCGCTGGACGGTCGCAGCGACATCTACTCCCTGGGCGTGGTTGCCTACCAGGCGCTCACCAGCACGGTGCCGTTCGACGGAGAGGACGCCTTCTCCATCGGCTACAAGCACATCATGGAGGAGGTCCCCACGCCGCAGCTCCAGACGGGCGAGCAGCGGGCCCTCATGGGCGTGGTGCGCCGCATGATGTCGAAGTCGCCCAACGAGCGGTTCCAGGATACTGGAGAGCTCGTGGCCGCCCTGGAGGGACGCTTCAAGACGCCGAGCCCGAGCGGCGCCATGAGCTCATCGGAGCTGCCCACGACGCAGATGCCGCGGGCGGGCGGGGAGCCCTTTACGGCGGCCGGCACCGGCGCGCCGCACTCGGCCGCGCTCGACTCGATGCCCACCACCCCCACCACGCCGATCCCCAAGGCGGACGTGAGGCCCGAAGGGGAGAAGAAGCGGAGCGGGGTCCTGGTGGGGATGCTTGCGGTCCTGGCGCTGGGTGCCGGGGGTGCCGGCGGGTACTGGTACTTCGCCATGGGGGCCGAGTGGCCACCCACCTTTGGAGAGCGGCAGGCGGAGGTCATGCCGGTCGACTCGATCGGCGGCGACTCTCTCTCCCTGGTTGCGGGTGACTCGGCACTGCTGACCGTGGTTGACTCGGCAGCAGCGGCTTCGGCGGCTGCGGACAGCGCCAGAATACCTGCGAGTGAGCTCCCACCCACTGGAATCCTGATGTTGACGGGCGTTCCGTCGCTGGCTCAGGTGACGGTGGACGGCGAGCCCCAGACCGGTACCGAGTTCACAGTGGACCCGGGGAGTAAGCGGATTCAGGTGACCAAGACCGGGTTCGACACCTTCACCACGACGGTCCCGGTGGGCCGCGGGGACACGGTGAAGGTGGCGGTCACACTCAGCGCGCAGGCGGCAGCTCCGCCGGCGGCGCGCCCGACGGCCCGCCCCAGCCGGCCTGTGGACTACTGCACCGATCCCACCGCGGTGGACGAATACAACGGGGACGGGAGCTGCTTCGAGGTACAGCCGAGGGCCAGTGCGGCGCCCCTGGTTCCCGTGGCTCAGGAAGTCTTCGCACAGAACCCGTCGCCCGTGGTGCTGTGGGTCAAGGTGCGGTCCGACGGCCAGGCCGAGGAGATCAAGTGGGTGCGACAGTCCAACGTGCGCGCCTTCTCGCTGGCCGCGGCGCGGTTCGCCATGAGTCAGATGACCTACACAGCAGCCGAGCGCGGCGGCCAGGGTGTGGACGCCTGGGTGCGCCTCGCGCTCCGGGCGCGGCCGCAACGCTGAGCACCCCGGTGATCCATCCCAGTGCGTTCATCGCCCCGGGGGCCCAGGTCCTCGGGGATGTTTCTTTGGGGGAGAACGCCAGCCTGTGGTACAACACGGTCGTCCGGGGTGACATGGCGCCGATAGTCATCGGTGCCGACACCTGCATCCAGGATCTCTCCATGGTGCACGTCGACGAAGGGTTTCCGTGCACCGTTGGGTGCCGGGTGGGCGTGGGTCACCGTGCGATCCTCCACGGCTGCCTGGTCGAGGACGAGTGCCTGGTTGGGATGGGTGCGATCCTGCTGAACGGCGTGCACGTGGGGACGGGCTCGGTGATCGGGGCTGGCGCGGTGCTGCCCGAGGGGATGGAGATTCCCCCCGGCTCAGTCGTGCTGGGAGTGCCGGCCCGCGTCGTGCGGGTGGTGGACGACACGCTGCGGCTGCGGATCCGGACCACGTGGCAGCATTACGTCGAGCAGGCGCGGCGGCACCAAGCCGGCGAGGTGCAGCGATGCACTGTTCCCTCCCCCTTGGCAGATATGTGATGTGCAAAACGGTGAAGCGCCCTGTTACGGGGCTTTCCTGAGCCACTTGCGTGGCCCCCTGATCGCCTCTACCTTGACCCCCCGCGCCGAAGCACTAATTAGCTTCCATAGGCAGGCTGTTCTTCACCTCTCGACGGGGGATTCATGGGCGTTGCGGGTGACCACGAGAAAAACCTGAAGCCGCAGCTCAGCGACAACGCGATCACGGTTCTCGAGCGTCGCTATCTGGTCAAGGACGACGAGGGCCGTCCCGTGGAGAGCGCCGACGACCTGTTCTGGCGCGTGGCCCGCACCATCGCCGAGGCCGACGCGGCCTACGGGGCCAGCCCCGGTGCCGTGGAGGCGGTGGCCGACACGTTCTACGAGCTGATGGCCACCCGCGTGTGGATGCCCAACAGTCCCACCCTCATGAACGCGGGGCGGCCCCTGGGGCAGTTGTCCGCCTGTTTCGTGCTGCCGGTGGAGGACGCGTTGTCCAACGGGGAGTCGGGCATCTACGACACCCTGCGCAACATGGCGCTGGTGCACCAGTCGGGCGGCGGGACGGGATTCGGCTTTTCGCGCATCCGGCCCAAGAACGACGTGGTGCGCTCCACGATGGGCGTGGCCTCGGGTCCGGTCTCGTTCATGTCCCTGTACGACGCCTCGACCGAGGTCGTGAAGCAGGGCGGCACGCGGCGCGGCGCCAACATGGGGATCCTGCGGGTCGATCACCCCGACATCCTCGAGTTCATCACCTGCAAGGACGACATCACGAAGGTCACCAACTTCAACATCTCGGTGGCAGTGACCGACGAGTTCATGCGGGCGGTGGAGGACGGCGGGGAGTACGACCTGATTCACCCGCGCAGCGGCAAGGTCGTGGGCCAGCTGGACGCCCGAGAGGTGTTCGACAAGGTCGTGCACGGGGCGTGGAAGACCGGTGAGCCCGGTGTGTTCTTCGTCGACCAGGCGAACGCCTACAACCCGGTCCCGCACCTGGGGAGCTACGAGGCCACCAACCCCTGCGGCGAGCAGCCGCTGCTGCCTTACGACGTCTGCAACCTCGGCTCCATCAACGTGGGTGTGTTCGTCAAGGGCGGGGAGGTCGACTGGGATGGGCTGCGCCGCGCGGTGCACCTCTGCACGCACTTCCTCGACAACGTCATCGACGCGAACAGATACCCCCTGCCGGAGATCACCGACCTCGCGCGCCGCATCCGCCGCGTGGGGCTCGGGGTCATGGGGTGGGCCGACTTCCTGATGCGGCTGGGTGTGCCGTACAACTCGGAAGAGGCGATCGACTGGGCGCGCCGACTGATGCACTTCGTGGACGAAGAGTCCAAGGTCGAGAGCGAGCGTCTGGCAGAGGAGCGGGGCGTGTTCCCGGAGTGGGAGGAAAGCATCTGGGGACCCGACGAGGCGTGTGCCCGCAACGCGCAGGGCAAGCGGATCCGGCCGATGCGGCGGCTGCGCAACTGCAACCTCACGACGGTGGCTCCGACCGGGACGATCTCGATCATCGCCGGCTGCTCGTCGGGGATCGAGCCGCTGTTCGCCGTTGCGTTCATGCGCAACCAGGCCGGCGTCCTCATGCCCGACGTCAACGATGACTTCGTCGCGGTAGCCAAGCGCGAAGGCTGGTACTCCGAAGAGCTGGTCAAGCGGATCGCCGAAGAGGGACACATCGACTTCCCCGAGGTGCCGGAGCAGTGGCGCCGTGTGTTCGTGACCGCGCACGACGTGACCCCGGAGTGGCACATCCGGATGCAGGGGGCGTTCCAGGAGCACACCGACAGTGCCATCAGCAAGACCTGCAACTTCCCGCAGCACGCCACCGAAGACGACGTGCGGCACATATACGAGCAGGCGTACGAGCTCGGCTGCAAGGGCGTGACGGTGTACCGCGACGGCTCGCGCGAGGGGCAGGTACTCTCCACCGGCAAGACTGCCAAGAAGGTGGAGGCGCAGGCGGACGCGGCCGATTCCGATGCGACCGCCGAGCAGACCGACGTCCTGAGGCACCAGGTGGCCGACTTGAAGTCCACCATCGCGGAGCTCGAGGCAGAGCTCGGCCTCACCCGCAAGAAGCTGCATGAGGTGGAGTCCGAGAACCTGCAGCGCCGCGCCAAGCGCTCGCGGCCCGAGCTCCTCAGGGGCACGACGCGCCGCATCGAGACACCGCTGGGCACGCTCTACGTCACGATCACGGAGGACGACCTGGGGCAGCCCTTCGAGATGTTCATGAGCCTGGGCAAGGCGGGCGGCGCGCTCATGGCCGACGTGGAGGCCATCGGGCGGCTCATCTCCCTGGCGCTACGCTCCGGCATCCCCATCGCCGAGATCCACCGGCAGCTCCGCATGATCTCCTCGGATCGCGCGGTCGGGCTCGGGCCGAACAAGGTCCTCTCGGTACCCGACGCGGTCGGAATCGCCGTGGAGCGGTGGATGCAGGAGAAGCAGGGGCTGCAGCAGGATCTGCTGGATGCCGCCGCGAGCGCCGATGTCGTGTCGCCGGCGCGCCACACTCCGGTAGCCGGGACCGAGGGTACGATGTTCGAATTCCAGCACGTGGAGCCGGAGCAGTTCGCGGGCGCCTGCCCCGACTGCGGCTCGCAGCTCGAGTTCGCCGAGGGGTGCGTGAAGTGCCACGTATGCGGATATAGCGAGTGCGGCTGAGGCGGGGCCGGGCAAGCTGCAGCCAGGAGGGGCGCGCCAGGGCGCGCCCCTTTTCGTGGGGGGGGTCCGGCTGGTATTTTGGTCGGCACGGAGACGAGGGGAAGGTCGGATAGCGTGGTCAAGCGTTTCACCGAAATGGTACGGACGCTACGGCGGGAGCGCCGCGAGATGGGCTGGCGCAGGCTGCTGCGCAAACGCGGCTGGAGCCTGGTGCTGATGGTAGTGGCGTTCTACCTGATTCGGGATCTCGTGCTCTACGTGGCGATTCCGCTAGCGGTCGTAATGGGCCTATCGCGCTAGGGGTGGAGGTCGGAGCCATGACGGCGAAGAAGTGGGCGCGGGTCAAGCAGAACGGAGCGCACGGGCTGCGCCGCGGGGCGTGGTACCCCGTGGTGAACGACAAGAAGCAGGACCTCGTGATCGTGGACGTCAACAAGAAGAACGTGCCGGTCTCCAGGGGTCTGGTCGAGCTGAGGGAGGACCCCCCGGCCCGGTGGAGCGTGGTCGCTTGGGACGCGGCCGATCGAGGATCCCGGCGGGCCAGTGAGTCCCGCTACGGCCTGATCTACGGCGTGTGCCCCGATTGCCGCTCGCGATTGACCCTCGAGGAGGGGATGGACAGCGCCACCTGCAAGGAGTGCGGGGGCGAGTTCGAGGTGGACTGGGACCAGCTGTGCTAGAGGTGGTGCCGGCGTAGACCGCGAGACGGCGCCGCGGGAGAGACCCGTGGCGTCTTTTTCTTTGTTGGGGGGATGATGGAACCACAGCCGCTATTCGACGATCTCGTCGGCGTGATGACCGTGATCATCATGATCCCGGTCTTTTTCCTGTGGCTGGAGCGCAAGACCCGCTGGAAGGTCTTCGACTTCATGCCTGCCATCATCTGGATCTTCATAACGCCGATCTTCCTGTCCAACCTCAACGTCATCCCGCGCTCCAGCGAGATATACACGACGTTCCGCTCCTTCGCGGTGCCGCTGTTCATCGTGCTCATGCTGCTGGACATCAACATCCGCCAGGCCATGCGCGTGGCGTGGCGCGGCGCGGCAGTGATGGTGTTGGGAGCGTTCGGAATTGTGATCGGCGCGGTGATCTCGTTCTTCATGTTCCGCAGCGGGCTCCCGGAGGGCACCTGGATGGGCTACGGCGCCCTGGCGGGGAGTTGGATCGGCGGCACCGGAAACCTGGCCGCGGTAGCCGACTCACTCAACACGCCGGGCGAGATGGTCGGCATGGTAGTGCTGGTGGACAACCTGGTCTACATCTTCTACTTCCCCCTGATTCTCTCCTGCAAGCGGTGGGCCAAGCAGTTCAATCGGTTCAGCAGGGTGCCCCCGGAGGCGGAAGCGCACTTCACCGATGCGGCCCAGCAGGTCGAGAAGAAGAGTCACGAGGTGCACTTCCGCGACGCGCTGACGCTGTTGGGGTGGGGCTTCGTGGCTCTTTCGGCTGCGACGGCACTGTCGTTCGTCATCCCGGAGGTGCCACCGGTGTTCACGCAGCGTACCTGGGCGATCCTGCTGGTGACCACTATCGGTATCGGCCTCTCCGCCACCAAGCTCAAGGAAGTGCCGGGCACCGAGCCGCTCTCGATGACCTTCGTGTACATCTACATGACGATGATGGGTGCCCAGGCGGACCTGAGGAGCCTGGGCGGCGCGCAGTGGTTCATCATCGCCGGCTTCATCTGTATCACCGTCCATCTGCTGTTCATCGTGGCCGGCGCGCGCCTGTTCCGCATCGACGTGAGCATGGCGGCCGTCTCGAGCGTGGCGGCCGTAGGCGGTGCGGCCTCGGCACCGGTGGCCGCTGGGTTCCACCGTGAAGAGCTGGTGCCGGTGTCCATCATGCTGGCGCTGATCGGGTATGCGCTGGGGAACTACCTGGGGGTGGCCACGGCGTATCTGTGTCAGCTCTTGGTGTGAAGCCCAAGCAACGGCGACGCTGAAGACGGCGCCCCGGGGACGGTCCCTCGGGGCGCCTTTCGTCTATATTTCGGCCCATGCCTCCCCTCACCCGCCGCACGACGGTCACCAGCTGGATCGGTGACGTACCGGTAGGTTCGTGCCACCCGATCGTCGTCCAGTCGATGACCAACACCGACACGGCCGACGTGGACGCGACCGTGCAACAGGTAGCGGCGTTGGCCCTGGCCGGCAGCGAGCTGGTGCGCGTCACGGTGAACAACGAGCCGGCGGCCCGCGCCGTGCCCGAGATCGTGGCGCGACTGGCCGACCAGGGCGTCACCGTGCCCGTGATAGGGGATTTCCACTACAACGGCCACATCCTGCTGCCCAAGTACTCCGAGATGGCCGCGGCGCTCGCCAAGTATCGCATCAACCCGGGCAACGTGGGTGCGAGGCGGCGTGACGAGCACTTCAAGACGATCCTGGAGGTGGCGCTCGCCCACGACAAGCCGGTGCGCATCGGGGTGAATTGGGGCTCGCTCGACCAGAACCTGCTCACCGAGCTGATGGACGAGAACGCGGGGCTGGCCGAGCCGCTCGACGCGCGCGAGGTCACGCTCAACGCGATGGTCGAGAGCGCCATGCGCTCGGCTGCGTTCGCGGAGGAGACGGGACTGGCGCACGACCGCATCATCCTCTCGGTCAAGATGTCGCAGGTGCAGGACCTGGCGGACGTGTACCGCAAGCTGGCGCCGCTGTCGGACTATCCGCTGCACCTCGGGCTCACCGAGGCCGGAATGGGCGCCAAGGGGATCGTGGGCAGCGCCGCCGGGTTGGCGCTGCTGCTGCAGCAGGGCATCGGCGACACGATCCGGGTGTCGCTCACGCCCGAGCCCGGCGGGGATCGCACGGAGGAAGTGCGCATCGCGCAGCAGATCCTCCAGGCAATGGAGCTCAGGAGCTTCCTGCCCCAGGTCACCGCCTGCCCCGGCTGCGGCCGCACCACGAGCACGTTCTTCCAGGAGATGGCCGACCAGATCCAGAGCTACCTGCGGGACCAGATGCCCGTCTGGAAGGCGCAACACCCCGGAGTGGAAGAGATGCGGGTGGCCGTCATGGGCTGCGTGGTGAACGGCCCCGGCGAATCCAAGCACGCCAACATCGGCATCTCCCTGCCCGGTACGTCCGAGGAGCCCAAGGCACCGGTCTACGTTGACGGCCGGCTCAGGATCACCCTCAAGGGCGAGCGCATCGTCGAGGAGTTCCTCGACATCCTCAACGAATACGTGGCGCAGAGCTACGCCGCACCCGTCGAGGCCGGGCCGTAGCAACGGCGCTCCCCCTCACGATTCACGGATTCCACATGCATGTTGATAACCGGCGTGGATGCGCTGTGGATGTGCTGTGGACGCAATGTGGGAGGAGCGGTGACCAGCGAGTGTGAGGCGGCGGTCGACCTGCTGCGGTCGGCCGGCAGGGTGGTGGCGCTCACCGGCGCCGGGATGTCGCAGGAGTCCGGGGTACCCACCTTTCGGGATGCGCTGACCGGCCTGTGGTCACGCTACGACCCGATGGAGCTGGCCACCCCCGAGGCCTTCCGCCGCAATCCGGCTCGCGTGTTCGGCTGGTACCTCTCCCGCTGGCGCCGGGTCCGGGAGGTGGACCCGCACGCAGGGCACCGGGCGCTCGCGCAGCTGGAGGGCGCGTTCGACGAGTTCGTGGTCGTGACGCAGAACGTCGACGGCATGCACCGCCGCGCGGGCAGTCGCGAGATCATAGAGCTGCACGGCTCGCTCGAGGCTTTTCGCTGCGCCGGCGGGCATCCTTACGACATCGGCGGGATCGAGGAGCTCGCCCCGAGCGAGGACCAGGAGGTCGAGCCGCCGGCGTGCGACACGTGCGGTGCCCCGATCCGTCCCGATGTCGTGTGGTTCGGCGAGAGTCTGCCGCCCGGCGCGGTGGAGCGCGCCTGGCACCTGGTGCAGCAGAGCGACGTGGTCCTGGTGATCGGCACGTCGTCGGTGGTCTACCCGGCCGCCGAGCTGCCCAACGTAGCCCTGGCAGCCGGTGCCGGCGTGATCGAGATTAACCCTCAGGAGACACCGCTCACGCAGCGGGCAACGCTCGCCTGGCATGCCACGGCGGCCGCAGCGCTGCCCGCCCTGGCCGATGCCCTGGGAGTCCGGTGACCGACGTATGACCGAAGCCCTCCGATTCCGCCGCACAAAGATCGTGGCCACGCTCGGCCCCGCCTGCGCCGACGAGCCGGTGCTCAGCGATCTCCTGGAGGCCGGTGTGGACGTGGTGCGCATCAACAGTTCGCACGGCGACCCGTCCACCTGGAGCGAGTGGATGGGCCGGGTGCGGCAGGTCTCCGACCGGCTGGAGCGGCACGTGGGGGTGCTGGTGGATCTGCAGGGTCCGCGCATCCGGGTGGGCAAGCTGCCCCAGCCGGTGGAGCTGGCGCAGAACGCCGAAGTGGTGTTCGCGCCCCAGGGCGACGCGCGCACAGGGGAGATCCCCACCACGTACGACGCCCTGGCCGCCGATCTCCACCCCGAGGCGCGCATCCTCCTGGATGACGGGCTTCTCTCGGTGGACGTGACCCGCATCGAGGGCGATCGGGTGCACGGCGTGGTGCGCTATGGCGGCATGCTCAGGAGCAACAAGGGGATCAACCTGCCTGGTGTGGAGGTGAGCGCTCCCACCGTCACGGCGCGCGATCGCGAGAATCTGGAGATAGCTCTGGAGCACGGAGCGGACTTCATAGCGGTGTCGTTCGTGCGTCGAGCCGCCGACATCGAGGAAGTGCGGGCGCTGGTGCCTGCCGAGGTGGGCATCGTGGCCAAGATCGAGAAGCCGGAGGCGATCGAAGACCTCACCCGCATTCTCGAGACCTCCGACGCGCTCATGGTGGCCCGCGGCGATCTCGGCGTGGAGCTGCGCTTCGAAGAGGTGCCGCTGATCCAGAAGCGGCTCATCCTTCGGGCCAACCGGCGGACTCGTCCCGTGATCACGGCGACCCAGATGCTGGAATCGATGGTGCAGACACCGCGGCCCACGCGGGCGGAGGCGTCCGACGTGGCCAACGCGATCCTGGACGGCACCGACGCGGTGATGCTCTCGGCCGAGACGGCGATCGGGCGGTATCCGGTGAAGGCGGTCAAGGCCATGGCGCGGATCATCGCGGAGATCGAGGGCCAGATTGACTCCGATGCGCTGCCGCGCAGGCGGCGCAGCGACGCTCCGGGTCCGTTGCATCCGCGCACCGCCGACGATGCCATCGCCTTCGCCACGGGCGTCGCCGCCGAGATGCTCCAGGTACCGCTCATCGTGTGCTTCACCAAGAGCGGGTTCACGGCGCGGAAGATCGCTGCCAACAGGCCCGTGACGCCCATCCTGGGGCTCTCGACCGAGCAATCCACCTGCCGCTCTCTGGCCCTCGTGTGGGGCGTGGCTCCAGTGCTGGCCGACCACGCTCCCACCTACGAGGCGATGCTGGGGAGGGCGCGGGAGCAGCTGCTGGACCGCGGGCTGGTCGAGCCGGGCGACCGAATCGTGGTGACGGCCGGCGTGCCGTTCGACGTCACCGGCACGACCAACCTCCTCAAGATCGAGACCATTTGAACGGTCGGCTCGTGGTACTCGGATCGGGGACGTCGTTCGGGGTCCCCGTGATCGGGTGTGACTGTCCGGTCTGCACGTCGCAAGATCCGCGCGATAGCCGCACCCGTACGGCGGCGCTGGTCGAGCTGGACGGGGGGCCGAGGCTGCTGATAGACACGCCGCCCGAGTTGAGGCTCCAGCTCACGCGCTGCGGAGCCGGCGGGGTGGATGCGGTGCTGTACACTCACGAGCACGCCGACCACGTGCACGGGATAGACGACTTGCGGGCGCTTTCCGTGCGGCGGGGGCGGCTGCCCGTATACGGGCCGTCGGAGACGATCGAGCTGCTGGAGCTGCGGTTTCCCTACATCTTCGACGCCACGGTGGCGCCGCCACCCGGCAGCAGCAAGCCCGAGCTGGTGGCCCAGGCGATCGAGCCCTACGAGGAGGTCGTGGTTGCCGGCGTTCCCGTGCTACCGGTCGAAGCCGACCACGGTGGCACGCGCGTGTTCGGCTACCGCATCGGGCCGGTCGCCTATCTGACCGACGCCAAGGCGCTGCCACAGGAGACCGTGCGGCGGCTGGAGGGTGTTGAGGTGCTGGTGTTGAATGCGCTGTTCGAGAAGCCGCATCCTACGCACCTGTCCATCCCCGAGGCCGTGGAGGTATCCCGAGCCATAGGCGCGCGCCGGACCTTCCTCACGCACCTGACGCACCGGCACTCTCACGCGCAGCTCGAGGAGCGTCTCCCCGAGGGCGTGTCGCCCGCCTACGACGGGCTGGAAGTAGGCTTTTGACGGCCTTTCAGGGGCGTGGTAGTATTCAGTTGGGGTAACGAAGTACCACGGAGGCATGATGCCACACGTTCGCGAAGACAAACCCGTCATAATCGTAGAGCGGTCGAGCGGCGGGCTCGGCGGGTTCCTGATCGGGCTGCTGATGGGGGCGGGGGCGGCACTGCTGTTCGCCCCGCAGAGCGGCGAGGAGACGCGCCGGGTGCTCAAGGACCGTAGCCGCCAGCTGCGCGACGATGCACAGGCGAAGGCCGAGGAGTGGCGCGAGCAGGTGGAGGAAGGATACGGCCGCGCGCGTGACCGTATCGACGACGGCGTCCAGGCTGCGCGGCGCGGCCTGAGGGAAACGCGCGACGGCGCGCAGGATGCCCTGGATGCGGGCAAGGCCGCGGTGCACTCCGCGCGGGACGAGCTGGAGCGCAGGCTCGCCGAGTCACGCTCGCGCGGCAAGGGCAGTTCCGCCGACGACGAGGCGGCGGAGTAGGCGCACCGCGCTACCCGCGTGCCAGCACCGCGACGTCGGGGGTGGGCCTTCTCCCCCTTCGGCTTTACGCGCCGGGTGTTCGTCGGCGCGTATGATGACCAGATACTCTTTCTCGGGAGCGCCCTGACGTTCGACGCGCTGCTCGCGGCGCTCCCATTCGCCCTCCTTCTTCTCGCAGCATTCGGTTACTTCGTCCACTCGGGCGACGACGCCATGGCCGACGTCCTGCGCGTGCTGGATCAGATCCTGCCGCAGGGCACCGGACGCGAGGGGCCGCTGGAACGGGCCGAGGGCATCATCACCGGGCTGGTGAACAGCAGGGCCGAGCTTACCATCTACGGTATCCCCCTCTTCCTCTGGTTCGCGACCCGTTTCTTCAGTGCCGTGCGGTCCTCGCTGAACGAGATCTTCGACACGCCGGAGAATCGCTCCTACTTCGTGGGCAAGGGACTCGATTTCTTCCTGCTCATCGTGACGGTGGTGCTGCTGGTGGCCAACGCGTTGCTCACCGTCATCGTGGCCAACTACCCCTTCGTCGGGCGGTTCGTGGTCGGCATTTCGACGTACGTCGTGGGCATCGTGCTGTTTTATATCGTGTACACCTTTGCGCCCACGCGCACCATGCGCTGGGACACTGCCGTGGTGGCCGCGGCCGTGGCCTCGCTCGGGTTCGAGATCGCCAAGAAGCTCTACAGCGTGTACTTGACCCAGTTCACCACGATCGACCGCCTGGTCTCCAACGCCAACTTCATCGCCATCCTGCTGTTCGTGGTGTGGATCTACTTCATGGCCTGTGTGTTCCTCCTCGGGGGTGAGGTGGCCGAGACGTACGACCTGGCGCGGCGACAGCGAGAGCAGCGCGCCATTCTCGAGTGAGCGCCACGCCGCAATCCGGGAGCCGCGATGCCCGATGACCGCGTGATCGACCTGCGTAGCGATACCGTCACGCGCCCCTCGCACGAGATGCGAAGGCGCATGGCCGACGCCGAGGTGGGAGACGACGTGCTCGACGGGGATCCCACGACGCGGACCCTGGAACAGCGCGTTGCGGATGTGTTGGGTCGTGAGGCCGCTGTCTTCTTCCCTTCGGGCGTGGGAGCGAACCAGGCCGGGATCTGGCTCGACACGGAGCCCGGCACCGAGCTGATCGTGGAAGCCAACGCCCACCTGGTGCACTACGAGATCGCGGGCGTGGCGGCCCTGGCGGGCGTGCAGATCCGGCCCGTCACCACGCCCGACGGAGTGCTCACGCCGGAGCTGGTGCGCGAAGCGTGGCGCCCTGCTTCGCCCCACGTGCCGCGCATCAGTGCCGTGGCCGCCGAGAACACCCACAATGCGGCGGGCGGCAAGGTGATGCCGCTCGAAGTGTGGGACGGGCTCGTTGCGCTGGCCGGCGAGAGGGGCGTGCCGCTGCACCTCGACGGCGCTCGGCTGTGGCACGCCGCGGCAGCTCTGGGTGTGACTCCCGCGCGCGCTGCGCGGGGGGCGAGCACTGTGATGGTCTGTCTCTCGAAGGGGCTGGGGTGTCCCGTGGGAAGCTGTCTCGCGGGGGACGAGGGGCTCATGGCCCGCGCCCGGGAAGTGCGCAAGCGACTCGGCGGCGCCATGCGGCAGTCGGGCATTATAGCGGCAGCCGGGCTGTACGCGCTGGAGCACAACCTGGAGCGGCTGGCGGAGGACCATGCGAACGCCAAGCTCCTGGCCGAGCGGCTCGCCGGACACGATGCCGTGCGGCCCCTCCCGCCCGACACCAACATCGTCATGCTCGATCTCGTGGGCAGTGACACTGCCGATACGGCGCTGCCCAAGCTGGCCGACGCCGGCGTGCTGCTGGTGCCGTTCGGGCCCACGCGGCTGCGGGCGGTAACGCACCTCGACGCGCCGCAGGAGGACGTCGCGCGTGCGGCGGACATCATTGCCGCCACGCTGCAGTAGCCTGATGGTCAACGGCGTATTGCCGGGGAGGCAGATCGGTGCGTAATTGGGGCGGAGCGCAACCATGCACATAGTCGTCGTCGGCGCAGGTGAGGTCGGCTACCACGTAGCCGAGCGCCTCTCCAGCCAGAAGCACGACGTGGTGGTGGTGGACGTCGAGCCCAAGCGGCTCGAGTACGTAGCCAACCACCTCGACGTTGCCGTGGTAGAGGGGAGCGGCACCAGCACGGGCGTACTGGAGGAGGCCGGCATCCGCAGCGCCGGGCTGCTGCTCGCAGTCACCAACGTGGACGAAGTGAACCTGGTGAGCTGCATGAGTGCGCGCGGCATGCCCGGCGTCTTCAAGGTCGCTCGCTGCTCCAACCCCGATTTCTACCGCGACGCCCGCAACCTCAAGCCCGACGCGTTCGGGGTGGACATGCTCATCAATCCCGAGGGGGAGTTGGCGCTCGAGACGATGCGGCTGCTCCACTCCACCGCTGCTACCGATATCGCGGTGTTCGCCGGGGGCGCGGTGCAGCTTCTGGGATTCACGGTGAAATCGGAAGCTCCGATCGCCGGGCGCCGCCTGGTGGACATCGCCTCCGAAGAGGGAGATCGGCCCCTGCTCACCGTCGCGATCGAGCGGGAGGGTGAGACCCTGGTGCCCGACGGGGCGACCAAGATCGTAGCCGGCGACCACGTGTACGTGGCGGCCACCGAGGCGGAGATCCCCCGCGCGCTGGAGCTGCTCGGCTACGAAGCTGCGCCGATACGGCGCGTGATGATCACGGGCGGGAGCACCGAGGCGTTCTACCTGGCGAAGCTGCTCACCCAGCACCGCGTGCAGGTGACCATGCTGGTGGCGGAGCGGCAGCGGGCGCAGGAGTTGGCCGAGAAGCTCAACAAGGTGCTCGTGTTGCACGGTGACGCCACCGATGTCGAGCTGTTGGAGCTCGAAGGCGTGAGCGGTGCCGATGGCTTCGTGGCGCTGAGCGACGCGGACGAGACCAACATCCTCTCGTCGCTGGTCGCCAAGCATGCGGGCGTGAAGCGGGTGATCACGCTGGTCAACAAGAAGGACTACGTGCCGCTGGCGAGCCGCATCGGCCTCGATGCGGCCGTGAGTCCCCGGCTCTCCGCGGCCAACGCGATCCTGCGGTACGTGCGCCGCGGTACGGTGACGCGCGTGGCCACCTTCAAGGGCAGCGACGCCGAGGCGATCGCCTTCGAGATCACGTCCGCGTCACCCGTCGCCGGCAAGCGGCTGGCGGAGGCCGCGTTCCCCAAGGGCTCCATCGTGGCGGCCATCGTGCGGGGCACCGAGGTAGTGGTGCCTCGGGGCGACGACGTGCTCCAGCCGGGGGACACGACGATCGTGTTCGTGCTCCCGGACGCGGTGGCAGACGTGACCGCGCTGTTCCCCTCGTGAACCTGAAGGAAGTCCTTCACATCGTCGGCGCGCTGCTCGTGTGGGTAGCCGTCGCGATGGTGCCGCCCAGCGTGATGGCCGTGTTCGACGACCTCACGATTCCCTGGGCCGTTACGACGCTGGGCACTGCGCTGACCGGAGGGCTGCTCTGGTGGTTCACTCCGCGGGAGGTGTCCATCAACACGCGGGAGGGGATCGCCATAGTGGGTCTTGGGTGGCTGGTGGTCGTGGCTGCCGGCGCCCTACCGTTCATCGCCACGGGTGTGGCTCCGACGGTGGCCGGGGCCGTATTCGAGTCGGTCTCCGGATTCACCACGACAGGCGCCACCATCTACGCCGCCATCGAGGACCTGCCGCGCAGCATTCTGCTGTGGCGCAGCATCACGCACTGGTTGGGCGGCATGGGAATCATCGTGCTCGGTGTGGCGATCCTCCCCTTGTTGGGAATGGGCGGCGCCCAGCTGTTCCGCGCGGAGGCTCCCGGCATTCCGAGCGACCGCTTGCGCCCGCGCATCGCGTCGACGGCGCGCCTGCTGTGGGGCGTATACGCGCTGTTCACCGCCGTGCTCGCAATCATCTACCTCGTGCTTGGGATGTCGCCGTTCGACGCGGTGAACCACGCCATGAGCTGCCTCGCCACCGGCGGCTTCTCGACGCGCACCGCCTCGCTAGGAGCCTTCGGCGCCTCGGTCCAGTGGGTCACCGTGTTCTTCATGCTGGCGGCCGGCACGAACTTCACGCTGCACTACCGCTGGTTGACCGGACGGTGGCTCGTCTACTTCAAGGACTACGAGTGGCGTTGGTACGCGGCGATAGGGCTCATCGCGGCCGCTCTCTGCTTCGTGGCGCTTGGCTTGGCCAGTGGCGACTGGGACGCTTCGGTCCGCCCCGCGGTCTTCAACGTCACGGCGATCCTGACCACCACCGGCTTCGCCACCGCCGACTTCGCTCTGTGGCCCGCGGTATGCCAGGTCGTGCTGCTGGGCCTGATGTTCATGGGGGCGATGGGGGGATCGACCGGTGGGGGTTTCAAGGTGGTGCGGGCGGCGGTCGTGGCGAAGCACACCCTGGGGGAGATCAAGAAGATCCTCCACCCCAGGGCGGTGGTCGTCACCAAGATCGGCACCCGTGCGGTCCGCTCGGAGGTGTTGCACAACGTACTGGCGTTCCTTGCCCTCTACGGGATGACCCACGGGATCGGGACGATCATCATCGCAGCGCTCGGCAACGATCTGGTGACCTCCTTCAGTGCCTCCCTGGCCGCCATGTCCAGCATCGGTCCGGGACTCGGAGCGGTGGGTCCCGCCTCCCATTACGGCGATCTCGGGACCGCCGCCCACGTGGTGCTCTCCGTCCTCATGTTGCTGGGGCGGCTGGAGTTCTACACGCTGCTGGTGCTGGTGATTCCGTCCACCTGGCAGAGGGCTGGGGGGGATCAATAGAGCCAGTGGTGTAGGGTGGCGGGGGTGGCTAGTTTACGAAGCCCCAGGTCCGGGGGGCTCGTGCGCGCGAACCGCGTCAGGACCGTGAAGGTAGCAGCGCTAAGCGATGTCACGTGTCGCCTCGGGGTGCCTGGGGCACTTATCTAGGCTCCGATGATCCATACCGCACTCGCCCGGAAATACCGACCCACCCGCTTTTCGGATCTGGTCGCACAGGAGCATGTGGCGGCCGGGCTCGCCGGCGCGTTGGCCAAGAACCGTGTGGCGCACGCCTATCTGCTGACCGGTCCTCGCGGCGTCGGCAAGACCAGCGCCGCGCGCATCCTAGCCATGGCACTCAACTGCGCACAGCGGGGAGAGGGCGGCGCCGACGCAGGGGAGCCGTGCGGCACCTGCGAGTCGTGCCAACGCATCTGGTCGGGCGCGGCGAACCTCGACGTGGTGGAGATCGATGCGGCGAGCAACCGCGGAGTGGACGACGCGCGCGATCTGCGCGAGCGTGCCATGTATGCAGCCAGCGCGCCCGGCCGCTTCAAGGTTTACATCATCGATGAGGCGCACATGCTCACCCGGGAGGCGTGGAACGCTCTCCTCAAGACGCTGGAGGAGCCGCCACCCCAAGTGGTGTTCGTGTTCGCCACCACCGAGCCGCAGAAGATCGCCAACACTGCGGCGCCCGTGATGAGCCGGCTGCAGCGGTTCGATTTCCGCCGCATGGACCTCCAGACCATCATCCAGCGCCTGCAGTACGTGGCGGAGCAGGAGGGAATCGAGGCCGAGCACGACGCCCTGCTGCTCATGGCCCGTGTGGCACACGGCGGGATGCGGGATGCGCTGTCGCTCTTGGATCAGGCGGTGGCGTTCGAGGAGGGGGCGGTGACCGCGGCACAGGTGCGGCGCGCCCTGGGACTGATCGACGATGAGATGTACGCGGAGCTGCTGGACCTCGTGGCTGAGCGCCGCAGCAAGGATGTGTTCCCCTTCGTCGCGCGCCTGGTCGAGGGAGGGGCGGACCTCGCCGAGTTCGTGGGTGGGGCAGGAGAGGCGCTGCGCGCTCTATTGGTCCGAATCCTCGGAGGTCAGCCCGACGGAGTGACCGACACGCTGCGAAGCGCCATCGAGCGGCATGCCGAGCGCTATACCGAGGGCGACGTGCTTCGAATGCTGAAGCTCCTCGGTGAGGCCGACTGGGCGATCCGGCGCAGCCCGCACGCGCGCCTCCACGTGGAGACCATGCTGCTGCAGTGGACGCTGCTGGACCGTACGGTGGAACTCCAGGAGGTGATCGAGGCGCTCAAGAAGGGCGGCGGGCCGCCCCGCCGGGCCACGCCCGCGGCGGTCAGCAAGCCAGGCAGCAAGCCGGGCAGTGGGGCGGGCAGGAGAGGGGGCGGCACGGGCCGCTCCGCCAGCCCTGCCGCCGAAGCGCCGTCCCGCCCGCTCGAGGGTCCCCTGACTCTCGACGCGCTTGCTGAGCGCTGGCCCGCGGTCGTGCAGGCTGCGGGAAGGCGGCGGCGCCTGGTGCGGGAGGCCCTCAGTCATGCCACACCGGCGGGCGTCGAGGGGGACGAGGTGACTCTCGAGGTCTCCGATTGCGAGGTGCACCTCGAGGGTCTCGAGCGCAGCCGTGAGGTCGTCGCCAAGGCCATCGGAGAGGTGACTGGAAAGCAGGCGAGGGTGGTGTACCGCCCCGCGACGGACGAGGCGCCGCCGCCGCCAAACAACGCCCGGCGGGTCTCCCGGGAAGGGGCTCGGGACGAGCGCCTCAAGGGCTACCGCGCCAAGGATCCGTCGCTCGATGCGGTGGCCGACGCGCTCGATCTGGAGCTTCTCGACTAACTTGCGAGGCCTCCGTCGGCCGGGTAGCTTGCACCGGCGAGGGCCGCGGGACGCGTAACTATAGGACTGACACGGATATGGCCGATCTTTCCCAACTGTTTCAGCTAGGTCAGCAGGTGCAGGGCCGTCTCACCGCCATGCAGACCGAGCTGGCTGAGCGCAGCGTGACTGGCTCGGCTGGCGGCGGCATGGTCAAGGTGGCCGCCGACGGGCGGGGTCAGATCCGCTCCATCGAGATCGATCCCGCCGCCGCGGCCGATGGCGACGTCGAGATGCTCGAGGACCTCGTGCTGGCCGCGGTGAGCGACGCGCAGCGCAAGGCCGAGGAGCTGTACCGCGACGAGCTGAAGAAACTCACCGGCGGACTGCCGCTCCCGTTTCAGTTTCCACTCTGAGCCGTGTCGGCGATCGAGCAGCTGATCGGCGAACTCTCCAAGCTGCCCGGCATTGGGAGAAAGACGGCGACTCGCCTCACGTACCATCTCCTCAAGCAGCCGGAAGACGGCGTGCGCCGCCTCGCTGAGGCGGTGCGGACGCTCGCCGAGCGGGTGCGTCCCTGCTCGGTCTGCGGCAACCTGGGAGAGACCGATCCATGTCCGATCTGCGCCGATCCGCGGCGCGATCGGAGCCTCGTGTGCGTCGTGGAGGAGGCCTCCGACATCGGCGCCATCGAGCGCACGGGCGAGTACCGTGGGCTGTACCACGTCCTGGGCGGCCATCTCTCGCCCCTCGATGGCGTGGGCCCCGACGACCTGCGGGTCGAAGCGCTACACGGCCGGTTGGGCAACGGGACCACGGTGCGCGAGGTGATCGTCGCCACCAATCCGTCGATGGAGGGTGAGGTGACCGCGACGTACGTGCGTGGAGTGGCCGAGCGTCCCGGTGTTCGTGTGACGCGCATCGCATTGGGCTTGCCCGTCGGCGGCGATCTTGAGTACGCCGATAGCGTGACGATAGCGCAGGCGCTTGCCGCACGGAGGGAGATGGCCACATGATGGGTGCGCGCATCCGGGCGTTGCTCGTGGGCCTGGGGATGGGGGCGTTGCTGGGCACGGTGGTGGCGCAGCAGTCGATGGGCCGCCACCGGCGGGATCTGTTCAGCGCACACCCCTTGCGCCGCCTGTCGGCGCTGGGCTATCTCAACGGACACCCCAGCGTCGAGGCCGTACGCTTATTGCGCGATTACCTCGCGTGGGAGCAACACCCGATGCTGCGGCGGCGGGCGGACGGCATCGTGCGCCGCATGGAAGGGAAACTCGGCTGAGGTGAGACGCGGATGACAGGTGCTGGCACCTGGTCACTCAACGAGAGCGACTACCAGCGGCTCAGCGAGCAGTTGAGCGCGCTGCTGCGCGAGTCAAACGCGCGGTGCGCCCTGCTCGTGGACCGCACGGGTCAGCTCCTGGCCAATGCCGGCGAACAGCTCTCGTTCGATCCGGCCGCCTTCGCGTCGCTCACTGCCGCCGACTTCAGCGCCAACGATCAGCTGGCGAAGATGATCGGCGAGCCCGAGTTCGCGTCGCTGTTCCACCAGGGCGAAAAGGAGTCGATGTACCTGGCGGACGTCGCGAGACGCGTCATCCTGGTGGTGCTGTTCGATCAGCGCACGACGGTCGGCATGGTACGGCTGCGTGTCAAGCAGGCTGTGGGCGACTTGGCGAGTCTATTCGAGGAGATGTTCGGTCGAGCGGCCGCGCCGGGGGCTGAGCAGTCCCAGGCAGGCGGACCCCTCGCAGGTGCGGATGACGAAATCGATAAGCTGTTCGGAGATTAGGGAGGCGAGTCGACCATGTCGATGATCAACTACGCCTCCCGCGAGATCAACTGCAAGTTGGTCTACTACGGGCCGGGCTTGGGGGGGAAGACCACCAACCTGGAGTTCGTGTACAACAAGGTGGCGCCCGACACACGTGGCAAGATGGTGTCGCTGGCGACCGAGACCGAACGCACCCTCTTCTTCGACTTCCTGCCCGTGGATCTCGGGACCATCCGGGGCTTCAAGACGCGCTTCCACCTGTACACGGTGCCGGGTCAGGTGTACTACAACGCATCGCGCAAGCTGATCCTGAAGGGCGTCGATGGGGTGGTGTTCGTGGCAGACAGTCAGATCGAGCGCATGGAGGCCAACATCGAGTCCATGCAGAACCTGTACGACAACATGGCCGAGTACGGGTACGATGTGACGAAGATCCCGTTCGTGATCCAGTACAACAAGAGGGACCTACCGAACGCAGCGCCCGTGAAGGATCTCCAGGCGCAGCTCAACCCGGGTTGGCCCGTGCAGGACCCTGCGAAGCAGAGGCCCGTACCCGACCCGTGGCACGAGGGAGAGATGCTGATCCAGCAGGTCGACGGCACCTGGATCGAGCGGGCGCCGTTCTTCGAGTCCGTGGCTACGACGGGTGACGGAGTGTTCGATACCCTCAAGGCAGTGGCGAAGGTCGTACTCAAGACCTTGAGCTGACATGGCTCGGGATACCATCTGGACCCTACCGAATATCCTGACGCTGGCGCGCATCGCGCTGGCACCCGTCATTGCACTGCTGCCGTTCATCAATGGGTGGGTCCCCAAGCTTGTAGCCACCGTGGTGTTCGTCGCCGCGGCCGTCAGCGACATCTACGACGGCAAGCTCGCGCGGGAGCGGGGCGAGACCACCGACCTGGGCAAGCTGCTCGACCCGCTCGCCGACAAGCTGCTGCTCATCGCCACCCTGATCCCGATCTTCTGGATCACCCGCTATCCCATGGCGCAGTACGAGATCCCCTGGTGGGGCAACCTGCCGCTGTGGGTGCTGCTGCTGCTGATCGGTAGGGAGGTGGCGATGACCGTGTTCCGCCAGATGGCCAAGCGGCGCGGCGTGGTGATCGCAGCGGGCGGCGCGGGCAAGCTGAAGACGATCGTTCAGGACATCTTCATCGGGGCAATCTTCCTGTGGTTCGCATGGAAGGACATGGCCGCGACGTTCGGCTGGCGCCAGGGATGGCTGGGCACGTGGTGGGAGCGCTTCCACGGGACGGTGGTCGCCGCCACGCTGCTGATCGCCGTGTTGCTCACCGTGTACTCCCTCGGCGTGTACCTCTACCGACATCGGACCCTCTTTACGAATGGACGTTGAGCTCGTCACCGTAGGGACGGAGCTCCTCCTCGGTTTCACCCTCGACACCAACTCAGCCGAACTCGCCCGGGCTTTGGCCGAGGTGGGGGCGCGCGTGACGCGGAGCAGCTCGGTGGGTGACGATGAGGCGGAGATCCGGGCCGCGGTGGCCGGCTCTCTGGAGCGCACCGGCTTCGTCATACTGACGGGCGGGCTGGGCCCCACCAGCGATGACGTCACCAAGCGGGCCGTAGCGGGCCTGTTCGACGCGCCGCTCGAGCTGGACGAAGCCTACCTGGCCGAGATCGAGCGACGCTTCCGCAGCTTCCGGCGGGGCTCGGTGCCGGCCAGCAACCGGTCTCAGGCTGAGGTCCCTCGGGGCGCCGACGTGTTGCCCAACCCGCGGGGGACCGCCCCGGGGCTGTGGCTCTCCGGCCCGCCGGGGACGGCCGTGATGCTCCCGGGAGTGCCGCACGAGATGCGCGGCCTGCTGGAGCAGCACGTGCTGCCCCGGGTCGCGGCGCTGCTGAGCGAGAGGGGTGAGGTTCCCACCACCCGCTCGCGCACCCTGCGCACTACGGGAATCACGGAGTCGGGCCTGCAGGATGCCCTGGGGGCGCTGGAGGGCGACCTGGCGCCCGTGAGGCTCGCCTACCTGCCCCAGGGCATCGGAGTGGACCTCAGGCTCACGGTGTGGGGCATGTCGCAGGCTGCGGCGGAGCGGGAGCTGGCTCGAGCCGCGGAGTTGCTGCTGCCGGCGCTGGGACACCGCTTCTACGGCGAGGGCGAGACCGATCTCGCCGCCGTGGTGCTGGATCGGCTGCGGGACCGTGCATGGACCCTGGCGGTGGCCGAGTCGTGCACCGGAGGCATGATCGGTGCCCGCCTGACCGCGATTGCGGGATCGTCGGACGTGTTTCGGGGCGGCGTGATCTGCTATGCCGACGAGTCCAAGGTCAGGGACCTGGGGGTGCCGGCGGAGCTGATCCAGGCCGAGGGAGCCGTGAGCGAGGCGGTGGCCCGGGCCATGGCCGAGGGAGTGGCGCGGCGCTTCGGGGCCGACGCGGCCATAGCCATTACGGGCGTCGCAGGACCGAGTGGGGGGAGCGAGGAGAAGCCCGTGGGAACAGTCTGTCTGGCCGTGCGGGCCGGCCAGCGGGAGCGCGTCGTGCAGCGGCGCTTCCCCGGGGGGAGGCGCGATGTGCGGCGCCGCAGCACTCAAGCCGGGCTTGATCTGCTGCGCCGCCTGGTTGAGAGTTGAGCGACATGCCTGATCGGCAGAACCCGTTGGTATGGATCTTGTTGAAAACGCTATCTTTTGGGGTGCCAAGAGCACCCTAGTGAGCGATATGCCAAAGCGGAAGAAGAAGACATTGAAGCCCAAGCAGACGCCCGAAGCGGCCGCCCCGGATGCTCCAACGGAGGAGCAGGCGGTCGCCGATGCCCCGGCTCCGCAGCCGGAGAAGGAGCCGGTGGTCCGGCTCGTCGAGCCCCCGGAGGAGGCCGTGCGCCGACTCGGTGGGGAGCTGGAGGAGCTGAACGACCGCCACCTCAGGCTGGCCGCCGAGTTCGACAACTACCGCAAGCGCATGATCAGGGAGCGGGCCGAGATGCGCGAGCGGGCGCAGGCCGAGCTGGTGCGGGACATGCTCGAGGCGATCGACGACCTGAACCGCGTAACCAGCATGGACCATGGTGAGGCCGGCGTGAAGGACGTGCTGGACGGCGTCGAGCTAGTGGAGCGCAAGCTGCACGCCGAGCTCGAGCGGCTGGGAGTCGAGCGGGTCGGTGCCGAGGGTGCGGTGTTCGATCCCAACAGCCACGAGGCGGTCGGGACGCTTCCGGCCAACAGCCCTGAGCTGGACGGCACGATCGCCGCTGTGCTGCAGCCGGGGTACCGCTTCGGCAGCGTGTTGCTGCGTCCGGCGCGCGTGAACGTTTTCATCGCGCTGGAGGGCGGGGCCTAGCCGATGCCCGCGGTGAAGGACTACTACCAGGTGCTCGGCGTCTCCGAGAAGGCGGAGGAGGCGCAGATCAAGAAGGCGTACCGGGGCCTGGCCAAGCAGTACCATCCCGACGCCAACCCGGGTGACTCCGCAGCGGCCGAGCGCTTCAAGGAGATCTCGGAGGCCTACTCCGTCCTGAGCGACACCAACAAGCGCAAGCAGTACGACACCATGCGCAAGTTCGGAGCGTTCGGTGGCGGCGGTGGGTTCTCGCAGCGCGGCGGTGCAGGAGCCGGCCAGGTGCGGTTCGAGGACATCGACTTCGGTGGGCTCGGGGGGTTGGGCGGGCTCGGCGATCTGTTCTCCTCCATCTTCGGCCGTGGCAAGAAGTCGGCGGCGGTGGAGCCGATAGAGGTCGTCGTGGAGATCCCGTTCCGTGTGGCGGCCCTGGGCGGGAAGGTGCCCGTGACTGTGGGGGTCACCGAGGCCTGTCCCACATGCGGTGGCTCCGGGGCGGCTCCCGGTGCCAAGGTGAGCGCCTGCCAGGAGTGCAAGGGCCGCGGCACGGTGACGTTCGGGCAGGGAGGCTTTGCCGTGCAGCGTCCCTGTCCGGCCTGCAGAGGCCGTGGCAAGGTGCCGAGCGAGCGCTGCTCCAAGTGCGCCGGCCAGGGCGAGGTCTCGGTCGACAAGCGTCTCATGGTGACCGTCCCGCCGGGCACGGACTCCGGTCAGAAAGTGCGGCTCAAGGGCCAGGGGCAGCGCAATCCAGACGGCGGGCCGCCGGGCGATCTGATGGTCACCTTCCAGGTGGAGGCCGACCGCTTCTTCCGCCGCGAGGGGCTGGATCTCCACTGCACCGTGCCGGTGAACGTGGCACAGGCGGCTCTCGGTACCAAGCTCAAGGTCCGCACCATCGAGGGGCGCAAGGTGGTGCTCAAGATCCCGGCCGGCACCCAGCCGGGGCGGAAGTTCCGCATCAAGGGACAGGGGATCGAGAAGAACAAGCGGCGTGGCGATCAGTTCGTCGAGATCGAGGTCACGGTTCCCGGCAAGCTGAACGCGAAGCAGGAAGCGAAGCTGAAGGAGTTTGCCGACGAGGTGGGTCTGCCCTACTAGTCCGGCTCAGTCTCCAATCCAGCGGGCCGTGCTGTCCGGCCTGGTTTCCCCCAAGCGCTCGACCACGAATGTGGCCGTCGCCCCCGGCTCCGACCAGCGAATCACCTCTCCCGTCGTGGGCGACAGCGTGAAGCTGCGGAACGTGTTGCGCAGCGCCTCGCCCGCCAGCACGTGAATCCGGCCCTGCCCGTCCACCGCGACGTCGGTGACGTACACGCCCTCGGCCCAGTCCCAGGGTTGCCGCCAGCGGATGTTGCCCTGGGCGTTGTACAGGGTGACGGCCCGGCCCGGGGCGGCGTGCAGCACGCCTCCCAGCGCGGCCACCAGCAGGCCCGTGCGGTCGCTCGGCTCCACCAGTGCGAACGTGGTCGCGGAATCAGGCCCCACGGAAACGAGGCGCTGATCCGTGGCCTCCACCACGATCCTCCCGTCCGGCAGCACGGCGAACTGGTGTGAAGCGGCGGCCACCTCCTGTACCGCAATTCGCCGCTCGAAGTCCCACTGCCCCGAGAACACCACGACCGAGGCCGTGCCTTCTTCCGCGTCGGACACGTACCACCGTCCGTCCATTTCCTGGATGTGATGCGGGCTCAACAGGGTGTTCGTGCCGCGGCGGTAGACGGCGCCGGAGCGCCGGTCCCGCACTACGATCTCGGAGGTGCCCTGACGTGTAAAGGCGAGCAGTGAGTCGCCCGAAGCGGCCACTGCTCGCCCATCGATGAAGATCAGCATCTCCGACGGCCCTGGCGCGTCGCACGCCGCCACGAGGGCAACTGCGAGCGCGCCGAGAGCCGGTCGAAGTGCTTTCACGCTACAGCGCGTACGCCGGGATCTGGAGAACCAGGAATGCCGGCACCAGCAGATGGTCGAATGAGTCCAGGAAGCCGAACACCGACTCGAACATCTCCGCCAGCGCGTGGAGCTGCTCGCCAGTGAGCGGGTTGCCCTGGCCGTCCTCGAACACCGGGTTGTCGCCGTTTCCGGAAATCTCCACCACCAGTGCCCCGTTGTGGGTCACGGTACCAGCGATTGCCGTCTCGCTGCCCGAGACGTTGAACACCACGGTGTGCTCTCCATGCACCACCGTGAGGACGACGCCCATGGTACCCGCGAGACCGTCGGCGTTCACCACGAGGTGCACGCTGGGGTTCATGTCGCCGGTGTAGATCAGGTAGTCGATCGTGGCCTGCTCCGCATCCGGCGTCAGGCTCACCGACAACTCGAAGTTGACCGTCGTCAAGCCGTCAGATACGAAGCCGTCTGCGCTGAACGTCACGGTGGAGGTCGTGACCGAGGCGCTGGCCACATAGTCCAGCACCGTGGTCGAGCCCATTACGGCCTCGATCCGTACCGCGTCGGCCGACGGAGTCGACACGTCGGTCAACTCGACGTAGCCGACGTAGGTCAGCGGATCCACGATCTGGTGGAACAACGGGTCCACCGCGTACAGGCTGATACGGACGCCGTCGGCTGGGGCATCGGTCGAATCAGGGGCGATCTCGTACGCGCCCGCGACCGTGTTGTAGACCCACGTGGTGCCGAGATAGTTGGCCGGGAACAGCACCTCGGCCACCGTCGGATCGAATGGCAGCGCCTGCATCGCGGAGAGGCGCGCGGCGCTCCAGTCGCCCGGGTTCCACGGGGCGGTGGGCAGCGTCGCCGTCATGGGGGCGGCCGCAAACTGCGGGAAATGCTCGCCCATCACGGACATGCTCCGCACCGCTTCGTTGCTCTCGATTGCCTCGTAAATGCCCGCGGCCGCCTGACCGGTCAGGACCGCGTCGAAGTCCTCTCCCGGTGAGACGGAATCACTGCAGCCCGTGACCGCGAAGACCGCGAGCGCGGCCAGGGCCAGGAGGCTGCGGCGGGACTTAGGGGAATGGGTGGTCATGTTGGTCTCCCTCGAATTGTACCCGTCGGTTAGAAAACCGCGGAGCGAGTCGAGTGTGTGACGCAGGTCACGTTCTCCCGCTCCGTATCTGGGTGCCAATCTAGGGGCCAACGCCTCACGCCTCTGTGACGCCGCCCACCCGGGCGATGTGCCTCGTGCACGCTCCCTCAACCCTTGGGTTGATCGTGCATGTCGACGGCCTGGCGGCCGCCCGTGGTGAGGTCTTCCTTGAGGCGCTCGAAGTTCCATTGGACGGCATTGAGGATCACGGACGCGATGGCGCAGAGCAGCGCGAAGGCCGCCGCGATCGCCGTGGCGAACCACAGCACCGCCTCGAGCGAGAGCGCCCGCACGTTGGCCAGCATCAGTACGAAGGCGCAGACGATGAGGTACAGCGCGTACCGCTGCATGCGGTTGGCCAGGACGGCCGGGGGGATTACGAACTTCCGCGGAATCACGATTCCGGGCGCAGCTTCCACACTGGGCCGCTCCATGGTCTCCTCCCTGTACGATCCGAGTCCCCGAGCGATTGCTGCCCAAACGTCTGGCGTACCTGCCGGTCCGTCAACCCTGCGGTGGCAGGCCGGCGATCGCCCATGTACTGTCCGGCGACCGCGAAGATCGCGCGCCCGGCGGACGGAGGATGTGAGACATGCCACTGGCGCGGCGCTGGTCCTTGAGCTCGCAGCCCGTCTAGCGGCTGGTGGCGATATCCTCCGTCGGCTGCTCGGATCTCCACTGGATGGCGTGCAGGATCACCGCGGTCACGCCGCAGAGCAGCGCGAAGGCGGCCGCCATCGCCGTGGCGAACCAGAGCAGCGTCTCGAGCGACACTGCCCGCATATTGGCAAGCATCAGCGCAAAACAACATAAGATCAGGTAGACCGCGTAGCGCTGCATGCGCTTGGCCAGGGTACCCGGGGGGATTGCGAACTTCCGCGGAATCACGATGCCTGATACCGCTTCCAAGCCGACCTGCTGCATTAGAACCTCCTCAAAACGATTGATATCTCCGGGCGACGCCGGCCCCGGCCGCTGCCGCGCCCTGGGGCGCGTCGACCCCATGGTGGCCGCCCGCCCGCCCGTGTATTCTGCGACGACACCAATATTGCATGCCCGCCCGACGGAGGATGTGAGACATGCCACTGGCACGCAGCTGGTCGTTCACTCTGGCGGAGGAGTACGGGGACCGGAACATCTCCCCTGAGGTGGAGGCGCTGGTACGGGACTCCGGGGTCCAAACGGGGGTCGTGACGGTGCACCTGACGGGCTCGACCGGGGCCATCACGACCATCGAGTACGAGCCCGGAGCGCTCCAGGACCTGCGGCGGGCGCTGGACCAGATCGCGCCGCCCACCCTGGACTACGCGCACAATGCGGCGTACGGCGATGGCAACGGGTTCTCCCACGTGCGGTCGGCGCTCCTCAAGACCAGCATCGCCGTCCCCGTAATAGAGGGAAAGCTGCAGCTCGGCACCTGGCAGGAGATCCTGCTGCTCAACCTCGACAACCGCAAGCGGACGCGGGAGGTGGTAGGGGTCGTGGTGGGGGAGTGACGCCCCTCAGGAGCCGTCGCGCTTGGTGTGCCGGGTGTGGGGCGACCACACCTCCACCTTGCGGTTGCCGATGAAGGCGTTGGCGGCCCATCCCGTCAACCCGACGATCAAGGACCCGAGGATCGCCGATCCCAGGCCTTCCAGGTGAAATGGGGGCATCACCCAGGACACGAGCAGCAGCATCGCGCCGTTCACCACGAAGAGGAACAGCCCCAGCGTCACGAACGTGAGTGGGAAGGTGAGGAACACGACCACGGGGCGTACGAAGGCATTTACCACACCGAGAAGCAACGCCGCGACCCACAGCGCCATCACCCCCTCGAAATACATCCCGTCGAGTATGGTGTCGGCCATCCACAGGCCGAAGGCCGTGACGAACAGACGTGCCAGGAAGCCGCGCATATCTGTTAATCCCTATCGAGGCTGCGGGTTGGGAAGTTTCACCGCTGTCACGCGAACACCGTGGTGTCGACCATGTCCACGCCGTTGGCCAGCGTCTTGTGCACCGGACAGCGCTGCACGATCTGGGCGAGCCGCTGTCGCTGCGCCTCATCGAAGTCCCCCACAATCTGCACGCGGCTGGTGATCTGATCGATGAGCCCCTTCTTGGGCTCCTCGCAGTTCCGGCAGTCGTCCGCATGGACGCGGCCGTGCTCGTACGTGGCGGTGACCGACTTGAGGGGGATCTGCTTGTGGCGGCAGTAAAGCGCCAGCGTCACGAGGGTGCAGCCCGCGAGGGCGCCCACCAGGAGATCGTAGGGTGTGGGGCCTATGTCGTTGCCGCCCGCCTGCGGCGGCTCGTCGGCGCGCCACGTGTGGCGTCCGTTGGAGATCGTCACTTCCGTTCCCGAAGTGAGCTCGGCGACGATTCTGGTCATGCGAGGTTGGGGAGAGTCTCGAGGATCTTGTCGTGGACCTCGGGCCCCGCGGCCTCGCGCACCGCGCTCCCCGCGATGGAGAGGAGTTGCTCGATCTGCTCGTCGCTGAAACCGGCGTTGACCAGGATGCGGCGCAGCGCCCGGGGCTTGGCGATGGCCAGTATCTCCCCCGTCCAATGGGCTGAGAGGGGTGCACCCACCATCCACTCGCCCAGGTCGGGGAAGGCCTCGGCCACGGCCCCGAACGTCTTGGCGTCCAAGGCCATGCGGATGGCGAGGAACACGGCTCCCAGGCCGTTGGCTGCCTTGCCCTCGTCCACGCCAACTTCGTCTGCCACTCGCTTGACCAGATCCACCGCCACTCTCCTAGCTGATGACTCCGCCGCCCAGGACACGCTCGCCGTCGTACAGCACCCCGGACTGTCCCGGGGTAATGGCCCGCACCGGCTCGCTGAGGTCCAGGACCAGGCGGCCGTTTCGGTCTGCGCCGCTCACGCGGGCGGGGCAGGGCCGCGCCCGGTAGCGCACCTGCACCTCGCAGGTGGCGCCCAGCTCCAGCGGGTCGGCCAGCCAGTTCACCTCCTCCAGCTCTAGCCGGTGCCCGAACAGCTCGTCGGCCGAGCCCACCACCACCGCCCGCTCCTCCGGGCGGATCGCCACTACGTATTGTGCCGCGGCAGCCCCTCCGGGCAGCCTGCGCCGCTGCCCGATAGTATAACGGCCGAACCCCCGGTGCTCCCCCACCGTGTCCCCCGCGGTGGTGACGATCGGTCCCGGTGCGAGGGCCGGTGCGTCCGGCGGAAGGTGTCGCTCCAGCACCGAGCCGTAGTCTCCGTCCGGAACGAAGCAGATCTCCACCGATTCCGGCTTCTCAGCCGTGACCAGATCGAGGCGCCGCGCCGCGGCACGCGTCTCGTCCTTGGTCAGCTCTCCCACGGGGGTGAGCATGCGGCCCAGCACCGCGCGGTCGATGCCCCACAAGAAGTACGTCTGGTCCTTGCCCCGGTCCACCCCCCGGTAGAGGGCGCCTTCGCGCGCGATGGTGTAGTGGCCCGTGGCCAGGTAGTCGCACTCGAGCGCGTCGGCGTGCGCCAGCAGGTCGCGGAACTTGGTGAACGTGTTGCACCGCACGCAGGGTATGGGGGTGCGCCCGGCCGCGTATTCAGTCACGAAGTTGTCGATGACGTCGGCGCGAAAGCGATCCTCGAAGTCGAGCACGTAATGGGGGACGCCCAGCCGCTCGGCCACGGCCCCGGCGTCCGCTATCGAGTCGAGCGAACAGCAGGGCCGGTCGGCCACTTCGTCGCCGTAGCAGAACAGCTTGAGCGTGGCGCCGATCACCTCGTGGCCTGCCTCCACCAGCAGCGCTGCCGCGACGGAACTGTCGACGCCGCCGGACATGGCTACCAGCACACGCTTACCGTGCGTCATCGCTTCAACGCCCCCGCCACGCTTCGCACCTTCGCGACGATCCCGGGCAGAACCTCCAGGAACCGGTCCACGTCGCTCGCGGCGCTCTGGTGCGAGAGGGAGCAGCGCAGCGATGCGGTGGCCAGCTCCGCCGGAACCCCAATGGCCGTGAGCACGTGGGACGGCGTGACGCTTCCCGTGTTGCACGCCGAGCCGGAGGAGCACGCCACGCCGGCCAGGTCGAGGTGCATGAGCAGCCCCTCGGAGTCGGTGCCCGGGATGGACACGTTGCTGATGTGCGGCGCCCGCGGGGAGCGGCTGCCGTTCACGACGGCGTCGGGGAAGCGCTCGAGCAGCCGCCGCTCCAGCTCGTCGCGCAGCGTGCCGGTGTGCGCCGCAGTGGCTTCGAGCTCCGCGGCCGCGAGCTCAACCGCGACCGACAGGCCCACAGCGCCGGCCACGTTCTCGGTGCCGGGGCGCACGCCGCGCTGCTGCCCACCGCCGTGCAGCAGCGGCTCAATCGCAACCTCGCCCCGCACGATCAGTGCGCCGCACCCCTTGGGCGCGCCGAGCTTGTGGCCGGAGAGCGAGAGTAGCGGGATCGGCAGGTCAGCCACCGAGCAGGGTACCTTGCCTACGGCCTGCACGGCGTCCGTGTGAAACGTGACGTCCGCAGCCGCGGCCCGCTCGGCCAGCGCGGCCACGTCATGCACCACACCCACCTCGTTGTTCACCCACATCACGCTGAGCAGGGCCACACCGCGCTCGAGCGCGGCGTCGACCGCTCCCGGGTCCACCTGTCCGGCCGAGTCCAGCGGCAGCATCACGGCCTCGCCCCCCAGCCGCTCCACTGCCCGGGCGGCATCCAGCACCGCCTTGTGCTCCGCCGCGCCCACGGCAACGCGAAACGGCTTCCCCGCGGTCCGCGCCGCGAGCGCGCTGCCCAGCACGGCGAGATTGTCGGCCTCGGTCCCGCCCGAGGTGAACACCACCTCGCCGGGCTCCGAGCCCAGCGCCTGTGCGATGCGGCGCCGCGCGTCGTCCAGGGCGGCGCGCGCGGTCCGCCCGGCGCTGTGCATCGAGCTTGGGTTGCCGAACGCCTCGTCGCCCAGGAAGGGCTCCATGGCGGCGCGCACTTCGGGGCGCACCGGCGTAGTGGCCGCGTGATCCAGATAGACGAACTGCATGAAGAGTGAAAGCTAGGCCGCCCCGGAAGGCCGGGGTAGGGCGGCTACATCGAGATGACGCCCATGTTAACCACGTCGTCGATCCGCACCGTCTCGTGGGTCATGAACGGCTCTCCGAAGCTGGTGCGGATGAGGCTGCCGTAGTGCGCGTTCTGCGTGCGGATCAGCTCGTACAGGTCCTGGCCGGTGGGGAAGATCTCGCCGGCCGACTTCACGGCCTCGAACTGCGACGCGTAGCACTTGATCGCCGCCATCTTGGTGTCGAACTCGTCCGACACGTCCACCACGAACGTCGGCTTCACCGGGTCCTCTCGGTAGGCGAGGGCGTACAGCACCTTTTCCGGCCGGTGCGCCTCCCCGGACGCCGGGTAGTTGCGCAGGCCCGCCAAGAAACAGGCGTCGCGGCACAGCTCGGAGGTGACGCGGTGGTCCGGGTGCCTGCCCACGGGGAAGGGGAGGATCACCACGCGCGGGCGCAGCGCCCGCAGCAGCTCCACCACGGTGCCGCGCATCTCGTCGGTGTTGTGCAGGTGCGCGTCGGGCAGCCCCGCGTTCACGCGCTCCGCGACGCCCATCACGCGGGCCGCCGCAGTGGCCTCTGTCTCGCGGGTCTCCGGCGTCCCCGCCGTGGCGGTCTCGCCGCGAGTGAGATCGACGATGCCGGTGCGGTGGCCCTGGCGGGCGGCCTTGATCAGGGTGCCGCCGCAAGTGAGCTCCACGTCGTCCGGATGGGCACCTATGGCGAGCAAATGGACCGATTCGGGCATTGAGACAAGGTAGCGGCTCCGACTAACCGATCGCTACCTGACCGGTGGGGCGGTTTGCGCAGTGGCGGCAGTTCCGGTCATCTTCCTAGCCTCATGACAGAGCGCCGTTACAGCGAGGACGAGGTCGCCGCGATCTTCCGGCGGGCCGCCGAGGCGCAGCAAAGCGTGCGGCGACAGCTCCCCGCTGGCGAGGGCATGACGCTCGCCGACCTCAAGGAGATCGGCCGTGAGGTGGGTATACCGGCCGAGCTGGTGGCCCAGGCGGCACTCTCGATGAATCAGTCCGGGCGACCGGCGTCACGGACCTTTCTGGGGCTGCCGATCGGCGTCGGACGGACCGTTGAGCTCGGCCGGCGGCTCTCGGACGAAGAATGGGAGCGCCTGGTCGTCGATCTGCGCGAAACGTTCGACGCCCGAGGGACGGTGAGATACGACGGTCCCTTCCGCCAGTGGACCAACGGCAACCTGCAGGCTCTCCTCGAGCCAACCGAAACCGGACACCGCGTCAGGCTTCAAACGGTCAAAGGTGACGCCCGAGCGCTGATGACCGGGGGACTCGGCATGCTTGGGATTGCGGCGGCTACGCTCGTCGCTGTGGCCGCAGCCACCGGGCTGGGCGACGCCGGGTCGTTGGCGGGTGTTGGATTCCTGTCGCTGGTGGGCGCCGGCATGTTCGGAATCGGCGCGCTCCGCCTCCCGGGATGGGCACGCCTCCGTCGCCGTCAGATGGAGGGGGTCGCCGCGCGGCTCGCACTGGCGGCGACGTCGCCGGCCCCGGAGGATCCGGCCACCCAGGAAGGCTGAGAAGCGTCATCCACCGGGTCTCATGATCAGCACTGAGCTTGAGAAGTGGCCGAAGGCGCCCGCCGTCGTGGGGACGGTGCTGGCGCTAGGGGTGATCGTCGGTCAGGCGCTTCTAGACACGCCCTCACCGATTGGGGTTAGAGGCGTCGCTCTCGCCCTTCTGCTGCTCTCCGTCCCCCTCATTGGTCTCCCGTTTCGTGATCTTCGGCGCTACGGCAACCCGCGCTCGGGCGGCGCGTACTACGCGACCACCCACCTCGTCGATAGAGGCGTCTACCGCCTGGTACGCCATCCCCAGTACCTCGGCTACATCCTACTCGTGCTTGGTTTCGGCCTGCTGCGTCCTCACCTGGTCATTCTCGGACTCGCGGTAGGCGCCACGGTGTCCTTTTGCGTGCAGGCTTTGTGGGAAGAACGTGCGTGCCGATACCGGTGGACGTCATCATACGAGGCCTACATGCGGCGGGTGCCTCGATTCAACCTGCCGCTTGGCGCGGTCCGAGCCATGCGGGAGCGCCTCACAGGAGCTGGGAACTGACGGGCGCGGCGGGTGGCCGCGCCCCCTACTCGTACCTCAGTGCCTCCACCGGATCGAGCCGCGCCGCTCGGTTGGCCGGTAGCATGCCGAACACCAGCCCGATCCCGATCGACACACCCGTGGCGACCGCCGCGCTCCACACAGGCACTCCGGTGGAGAGCCCCAGGTATCCCTTGAGCACCTGACCCGCACCGAGGCCCACCAGGATCCCCACGGTTCCGCCTACCGCCGTGAGGGTGGCCGCCTCGATGAGGAACTGCCACAGTATCTCGCGCCGCGTGGCGCCCAGCGCCTTGCGCACCCCGATCTCCCGCGTCCTGCTCGTTACGGACACCATCATGATCGCCATCACGCCGATTCCGCCCACCATGAGGGCCACGCTCGACAGCACTATCATCACGAGGAAGAACACGCCGGTGAGCTGATCGAAGATGCTGAGTACCTGGTCCGACGTGAGCATGTCGAACGAGTTGGGATCTGCCGGCTTGAGCCCCCGCATCTTACGCAACTGCAGTGTGGCGGCGTCCATCGCCTTGTCCACGCTGACCCCGTCGCGCGGCTTCACCAGGATGACGAGCGACTGTGTCTCGTCGTAGCGGAACGAGCGCTCCGCTGTCACGTACGGTACGATCGCCGAGATTTCCTGGCCCGGCGCCTGGAAGATGTTCTCCGGCAGGCGGTAAATCCCCACCACGCGGAACGATCTCCCCGCGATCCGCATTGTCCGGCCCATTGGACTGAGCCGGCCGAACACCTTCTGTGACGCCTCCTCCTCCACGATCACCACGTTGGCACCGGTGCGCACCTCCGTGGGGACGAAAGTGCGTCCGGCGGTGATGGCGCCACCCAGGATCTCCATGAAGCGATCGTCCGCCCCGTACACCACGGTCTGCTGGGTGCGTACTCCCTCGTACTCCAGGTTCTCGAACACCCCCATCCAGATTGCGGAGTAGTGGATCTCCGGCAGGTCCTCGATTGCGTCGGCCTCCTCGGTGCTGAGCACCGGGCGGATGCGCACCTCGCGCGGCAGGGCGTCGGGGTTGAGCGGCGTGGCCGACAGGAACCGGATGATACGGAAGGTCGTGGGGCCGACCACCTCCAGCGTGTTCATGATCTGGTCGCGAATGCCGTGCACGATGGACGCCATCGACATGACTGTAGCCACCCCGATCACGATTCCCAGGATCGTGAGCCCCGAGCGCAGCTTCTGCGACCGGATCGCGTCTAGCGCCATGCCCGCGCCCTCGGCGAAGTTCGAGAGTCGGAGGTTCATCGGTCGCTACTCATTGCGCATCGCGATGATCGGGTCGAGCCGCGCCGCGCGGCGTGCGGGGTACACACCGAACAGCACTCCGACACCGGCGCCCAAGGCAAGCGCCAGGGTGATCGACCAGAGGGTGACGCGCGCCGGCATGGGAGATACTACGGCGACGAGCTGAGCCAGCGCCCAACCGGTGACGATGCCGAGGATCCCGCCGGTCGTGGCAAGCACGATCGACTCCGCCAGGAACTGGCGCTGGATGTCGCCGCGCTTCGCGCCGACCGACTTGCGGATGCCGATCTCGAACGTCCGCTCCGTGACGCTCATCAGCATGATGTTCATGATGACGATGCCACCCACGATCACGCCGATAGCCACGACCGCCGGCACCACCGCGAAGATCACGCGCGTGAGGTTCTGCCAGAACGTGATGAGCCCCTCGGCGGTATCGACGGTGAAGTCGTTGGGCTCTCCGGGGCGCAAGCGTCGCGCGATGCGCATCGCCTCTTCGGCACGCAGCATCGCATCGGCCACCTGATCGGCGCGGGCCATCTTCACCGAGATGGTCGTGGTCTGGCGGCGTCCGTACATCGCCTCGAACAGCGTGATGGGGAGCATGACGAACCCGTCCCACGACTGCCCCAGCACCGTGCCCTTCTTCTGGACGATGCCCTTCACCTCGACCTGCGTGCCCCGCACGCGGATCTTGCGGCCAATGGCGGCATCGAAGTCGTCGAACAGCCGGTCGGCGACGTCGAATCCCAGGATCGCCACCCTGCGGCGCTCGTTCACGTCCACCTCGGTGAGTCCCTCGCCGGCCGCCATCTCGTAGTCCTGCACGAGTTGGTACGGTGGCGTGACTCCGAACACGAGCACGTCGCCCACCGTCTGGTTGCGCCAGTCTACGTCGGCCAGCGGAGTGGGCCAGCCCGATTGGAGTGCGACGGCCTCCGCCTCGGGAATCGCCCGCTGCACCCACTCCATCTCCTCGGGACGGATCACCGGGCGGCGCTGCAGCTCGCGCCACTCCTCGTCGTCGAACAGCCCCACGGAGATCGGGATGCGGCGTACCTGAAACGCGTTCCTACCCACGATGGCGCCGGCCAGGTTCTCCCTCACGTACGCGTTCATTCCCTGGATGATCGCGACCACCGCGACCAGGAACGCCACCGATACGATGATGCCGAGCAGGGTGAAGAACGACCGCAGCTTGTGAGCGGCGATCTCACGGAAGGCGAGGCGGAGACCCTCGAAGATCGGCATGGCAGAAAGCTAGACCTTGGCTGGGTGATTTGCCCAGCCGCTTGTCTTACGGGGTGGGCGCGCTAGAGGTTCCGCAACAGGCAGTTGCGTTAGGGGTGTGGGGGAGCCTCGCAGGCAGGGCTTCTGGGGGTGGCGTTGGTGGGCGGAATGAGAGGTACGGGGTGGTGGGTGGCTGCGTCAGAAGTCCTGCTCAAGAGGCTGCCCCCACACCCCGTAATCACTCGTACCTGAGTGCTTCGACCGGATCGAGCCGCGCCGCTTTGGCCGCCGGGTACATCCCGAAGATGACGCCGGTGAACACCGACATGGCCAGCGCGGCAACCACTGAGAACATGGGAATCGTGGCCGGCATGGACGTGATAGCCTTGACGATCTCGGTGGCGATGGCGCCGAGCACCATCCCGATGGCGCCGCCCACCAGGGTGAGGGTGGCCGCCTCCACCAGGAACTGCCACAGGATCTCGCGCCGCTTGGCGCCGAGTGCCTTGCGCACGCCGATCTCGCGCGTCCGCTCCGTGACCGAGATCATCATGATGGCGACGACCCCGACGCCTCCCACCATGAGTCCCACGCTCGACAGCACGAGCATCACCAGGAAGAACATGCCGGTGACCTGGTTCCAGCTTTCGAGCAGCCGGTCCTGCGTGACGACGGCGAAGTTGTTGTCCTCGGCCGGCCGCAGTCCCCGCATCGAGCGCAGCACGCTGGTCACGTCGTCGATGGCGTCCTGCACCGTGACGTGCTCGCTCGGCAGGACCAGGAAGTTCATCCAGCCCCGCCAGTAGGGGACGTACTTCTGGAACGTCTTGTGCGGGACGAGCGCCTCGGGGCGGTTCGACTCGCCGAAGATGTCGGGCGCCGGCACGTGCACGCCGATCACCTCGTACGGCATGCCGTGTACCCTGATCCGCTTGCCGATCGGGTCGAGGTGGCCGAACAGCTCGCTGGCCAGCTTCTCGTTGATGACCACCACCCGCGCGCTCGCCTCGCTCTCCAACCGTGTGAACGACCGGCCCGGCAACACGTCACCGCCGGCCACGAACGTCCACTCGGGACTGCGCCCGCGGATGGGCACGTCATCCAGCTTGACGCTGCCGAATTCGACTGGACCGCTGGAGCCGTCCTCGGTCACGACCCGGGTTATGGTGGGCAGGGCGCGAATGCGCCCCGCCTCCTCCAGGGTGAGCGGCGGCATGCGGCGCCACGGGCTCATCTCGTCGGAGCCGTCTGACACGTTGATCCCGCCCGAGAAGTAGCGGAACACGAAGAAGGTGCGTGGCCCGAGCTGGTTGAAGATGTCCTCGACACCGCGGTTGATGCCGGTGATCATCGAGCCGATCACGACGACGACCATGACGCCGATAGCGACCCCGAGGATGGTCAGGGCCGCACGAACCTTGCTGGCCCGCAGCGACGTCAACGCGATACCCACGCCCTCAAACAGTTGCGTCATGAGTCACTCGTGCCGGATGGCCTCAACAGGGTCGAGGCGCGCGGCGCGGCTGGCGGGGTAAAGTCCCGCACCGATGCCGACGCCGGCGCCGAGCAAGACGCCGACTACTATGGACCACGGTGCCACACGTGCGGGCAGGAACGTCGTGGCCTGCACCAGGGCGGCCATGCCGAGCCCGAATGCGATGCCCATTGCGGCGCCTACCGTGGCTAGGGTGGCGGACTCCACCAGGAACTGGCGCATGATGTCGCGGCGCCGTGCGCCCAGCGACTTCCGAATGCCGATCTCGCGGGTGCGCTCGGCCACCGCCATCAGCATGATGTTCATGATCACGATCCCGCCCACCACGAGCGAGATGCTCACCAGCCCGGGGAGCGCCGTCATCAGGAACCGGTTGATGTTGTCCCAGAAGTCGAGCACGGCGTCGGCGGTCTCGATGGAGAAGTTGCTCTCCTGGGTCGGCCGCAGCCCCCGGCGGCTCCGCATGATCGCCTCGGTCTCGGAGATCGCCGCCTGGAGCTCCTGCAACGAGGTTGCCTGTACCTTGAGCTCGTCGAGCACTCGCGGTGGGTTCACGTACCGCTTGATGGGCGAGAGAGCCGGTGCCACGGCGAACTTGTCGAGCGACATCCCGAACACGCTGCCCTGCGACTCGGCCACTCCGATCACCCGGTACGGGATTTTGCGCACCCGCACCTCGCGCCCGACGGGATCTCGATCTTCGAACAGGCGCTCCGCCAGCTCGTTGCCGAGCACGATCACCGGCTGCCCGGTGCGCACCTCCTGCGCACTGAAGGCGCGTCCGGCCTCCATGTCCATCTTCCTGATCGCGAACCACTCCTCGGTGACCCCGATGAGGTCGATGTCCCGGGCTACCTTCCCGTCGAACTCGACAACTCCGCGACGCGAGGATTCCCACGCCACCAGCACCGGCACCGACAGCCCCGCCTCGACCGCGCGCGCATCCTCATACGTGATGCGCGGGCGCCGCCGCCACTGTCGCCGCGTTTCGCTCGAGATGTCGCCCATCTGGACGCCGGGGTAGCGCCGCAGCTGGAAGGTGTTCACGCCGAGCAGCTTGTTGGCGAAGCTCTCGGTCATGTACTCGTTCATGCCCTCCACCACGGAGACCACCGCGATCAGGAAGGTCACTCCGATGAACACGCCGATGATGGAGAAGCTGCTCTTCATCTTCTGCGTCCAGATGACGCGCAGTGCGAGTCGGATGGCCTCGCGGAACGGCATGGGCTAAGCGGCTTCCCTCACGGTGTCGGAGTGCACCACGCCGTCGAGCAACGTCACCACGCGGCGCGCATGCGCCGCGATGTCGGCCTCGTGCGTCACCATCACGACGGTCTGTCCCTGGTGGTACAGCTCATCGAACACGGCCATGATCTCGGAACTGGTGCTGGAGTCGAGGTTACCCGTCGGCTCGTCGGCCAGCAGGATGCTCGGATCGTTCACCAGCGCCCGCGCGATCGCGACCCGCTGGCGCTGCCCACCCGACAGCTCGTTGGGCTTGTGCTCCATGCGGTCGGCGAGCCCCACCCGCTCGAGCGCGCGGGCGGCCTGCTGACGCCGCACCCGGCCGTTCACTCCGGCGTAGATCAGGGGCAGCTCCACGTTGTGCAGGGCGCTGGCCCGGGGCAGCAGGTTGAACGTCTGGAACACGAACCCGATCTCACGGTTGCGCACCCGTGCGAGCTCGTCATCGGGCATCTGGGACACTTCCATCCCGTTGAGCCAGTACTCGCCGCCGGTGGGCGAGTCGAGACAACCGATGAGGTTCATCAACGTGGACTTGCCCGATCCCGAGGGTCCCATGATGGCGACGTACTCGTTGGGGCGGATAGCCATGTCCACGCCCCGCAGCGCGTAGACCGTCTCGGCACCCATCTGGTACTCGCGAGTGAGGTCCGAGACCCTGATCAGTAGCTCTGCCGACATCAGCTGCCTCCCTCGCCTTCGCCGCCGCCCCCGCCGGTGGCGCGCACGCGCGCACTGTCCCGCAGGTCGCGAATCGTCTGATACGGCCCCGCCACGATCGTGTCGCCCAGGGCGAGTCCCTCGAGCACCTCGAAGTACTCCTCACCGGCGATCCCGACCTTAACCGGTCGAAATTCGGCGAGACCCTCCTGCACCACGAACACGCCCTCGACCTCCTCGGTGCCCGCGGTGGTGTCCTGCGGGGCCGTCTCGGTTGAAATGGGGGTGTGCTCGCGCACCGTGAGGGAGATGATCGGGATGGCCAGGGCGCTGTCGCGGGTCGCGGTCACGATCTTGGCCGTGGCCGACAGGTCGGGGCGAATGCCCACGGGCGGATCGTCCAGCGTCACCTCGACGTCGTAGTCAACCGCTTGAGTGGTGCCCCCGGCCGTCTGGGCCAACCCCTGCACCGCACTATGCGAGATTCGCGTCACCGACCCGGTGAACGTGGTGTCGGGGAAGGCGTCGATCGTCACCTCGGTCGAGTCGCCCATGTGCAGTCGCACGACGTCGGTCTCGTCGACACGGACCGTCACCTGGATTATCGAGAGATCGGCCACGGTCATCAGCAGCCCGGTCTCGCGCGAGAACGTCCCGGGCACGGCTACCTCGCCCTCCTCCACCGCCAGGCGAGTGACCTGTCCGTCCATGGGAGTGCGCAGCACCGTCTTGGCGAGCTGCTCCTGTGCCTCCTCCAGGCTCGCCCTGGCCTGTTCGACCTGGTGAGTCGCCGACACGGCGAGCGCCTCGGCCACCTCGAAGTCCGTCTGGGCCAGCTCGATCTCCTGGTCGGAGATGAGGTCGGGGTTCTGGTTGCGCAGCTCCTGTGCGCGGTTCGACGCCCGTCTCGCCTGTTCGAGGTTGGCACGCGCCTGGAGCGCCGAGGCCTCGGCCGAGGCCTCCATGGCCCGGGCACGGGCCACGGCCGCCTCGTACTGCGAGGGGTCGATCCTGAGTACCAGGTCGCCCTGCTTGACCCAGTCGCCCTCCTCCACGGGGATGTAGATGACGCGCCCCGTGATGTCGGCGCTGATGTCGACGGACCGCTTGGGCTCGATCTGCCCGCTGGCGGTGACCGTGGCGACCAGATCGCGCTGGCCTACCTCCTCCATCCGGACCGACTGCCCCCGGTCCCGGTTCGAGGCCGCGTTGAGGCCGATCAGCGCGACAACCGCCACGCCGATCCCGCCGAAGATGATGACCTTCTTTTTCTTCATGACCGTCTCACTGTGTTAGCGCAGTGGCCTGCCAACGGCGTTCTCGAGTGTCGCGATCGCCTGGTGGTAGGCATATATGGCGTTGATGTAATCCGCCTCGGCCTGCTGGGCTGCGAGCTGTGCGTCGAGCAGCTCGAAGAAAGTGCCCGAGCCGACCCGATAACGCTCGGTCGCCAGGCGGAGTTGCTCCTGTGCCGCCGTCTGGTTGTTCTCCTGAATCCTAATCGCCTCGTACGCGGCCAGGAGCTGAAAATACGCCTGGCTCACGTCGGTGCGCACCTGCAGCTCACGCGCCCGCACCGCCTCCTGGGCGTCCTCGGTCTGGATCGAGGCCTGGGACACCTCCAGCGGCCGGCTGAACTGGGTGAACAGCGGCAGCGAAATGGAGATCCGCGCGCCGAACGGCTGGGTGGTGAAGTTGAACGGGAAGACGTTGTTCTGCTCGAGGATCGCGGCTCTATCCTGGTCGCTGAGGGTGCCCGTGCCGCAGTCGAAGGGTTGCTCCCCGGGATTGAGCAGAAACGAGTTGATGCCAGTGCACGTCTGGTACTCACTCGCCACGCCGCTCTCGGCCTGTCCGATCAGGAAGTCCGGGTTGGTGAACTCCTGGGTGAAGCCCGACCAGCCTGCCTGGAACGAGAGTGTCGGCAGCCAGGTGGCCTTGGCGGCCTTTTCGTTCGCCTTGGCCGCAGACTCCCGCGCCCGCAGCGACATGAGATCGGGATTGCCGCCCTCGGCCGCCAGCAGCAGTTCTCTGAGCTCCCACGTCGGCTGGGTGATGGGGAAGGTGTCCACCAGGGTCACCGACAGCGGATCGTCCGGGGCCGGAATCCCCATGGTCTGGAACAGCCGCAGCCGGTCCACGATCACCAGCTGCCGCGCCTGCAGCAGGGTGACCTCGGACTGCCCCTTGGCGACCTCGGCCTGGCGCACATCGAGCATGGTGTTCTGGCCCACCTCGAAGCGCGCCTGCGCGAGCCGCAGGAACTCCTCGTTGCGCTCCAACTGCTTCTCGGACAGCTCGACCTGCGCCTCGGACTGGAGCACCGCCAGGTACTGCTGTTTCACCATGGACTCCAGGTTCACCTCGGCCCCGCTGATCGCGGCCAGCGTGGCATCGTACTGCGCCTCCGAGACGCCGGGCCCCATGAGGGTGCGGCCGTCGAGCCGGGCCGACATGGAGAGGCCGTAGCTCGAGCCGAGTGTGGGCGAGCCCTGCTGGAACTCAGCGGTCAGGAAGCGTTGCGAGCCTGCACCCGCGTAGCTCACAGAGCCGTTCAGATCCACGGCGGGGACGAACGCCGCCCAGGCGTTCCGCACCGCCCACGTGGCCGGACCTATGTCGTTGGCGGTCTGGCGGAACACGGGGTTGTACTCCCATGCCAGATCGACTGCCCGCTGCAGGGTGAGGTCCAGCGGGATCGTGGGATCGGCTTGGCCCTGGGCGAGCGCCGGGAGCGCCGTTGCCAGAGCCACTGCGAGAATGGTGGTTCTGCGTGTCATGAGTCTTGCCTTCGATGGTTGCGGTGAGTGTTCACCATTCGTACGGCCGGGCGGCGTAACACGTTGAGTGCACACTCCTTCGTACGGTTGGGGAAACGGGGAGGTTTCAACCCGAGACACCCCCGGAAATGAAGCCGCCGGAGCGTTTCCTGCCAAGGGCCGGAACTCGCTGTGGGGTACTGAGTTACGCGGTGAGCTAGGGGCTGCGCAGGGCGGTGAGGCCGCGGCTCGGGATCGCCAGCTTGACGAGGCGTCCCCGCTCGTCGTACCACAGGTCGCGCCGCTCGCCGCCCATGGTCACGGAGATGTGGTGCAGCGTGCGCTGCGCAGTGCCGACCGACGTGCGGTCGCTGCCGTGGTCGGAGACGTCGGCGGTGCCGCGACCGCCCTCCCGCAGCGTAATGGAGCGGACGGTGCCCGGGGGCACCGGAAGCTCCACCGCGTGCGCGGCGAACAGCGAGTCGTCCAGCACGAGATGCCGCGGGGCGCTGGGGTACTCACGGGCTGCCTCCCCGCTCGGCGTCACGACGCGCACGGTCACCCGCCGGGGACCGAGCCGGATCAGCACGCGGCGCAGCTCGCCGTCTTCCGCCTCCACCAGGGTGGCGGCCGGCTGCGAGTCGGGGCCGAACTCGACCACCGCCGTGAGCCGGCGCGTGGGGCGCTCGGCCGGGTAGGCGACCACGCTGGCGATGGTGAAGCCGTCGGGCGCGCCGGAGCGCCGACCCCGCTCCACCACGAACTCCTCCTGACCCACCAGCCGTCCCCCCTGCATGATGAGCAGCGTCCCGCGGTCCACCACCTGTTGAGCTGCCGCCGCCCCTGCAAGGGCCGCGGTCAGGGTGAGCAGGCCTGCGAGTCGGAGGACGTCGATACGAGAAGGCATGCTAACTCAGTCGGACCCTGCAGCCGCCTCGTCGTTCCGGAACACCCGGGAGGCGATACGCTCGTAGATGAAGTGATACAGCCGCTCCCCCTTGTCGGCCGTGGCGAGACTGGGCCGTCCCAGCGAGCCGGGGCTCTCCTTGGGTATCGCTCCCCGCCCGCCCCGCTGATAGCGGCGCCCCACGGCCTTGGGAGGGAAGTAGTCGCGGGCCTTCCCCAGGTTGACCAGTGTCGCGTCTACGTACAGCAGGAGCGACGTGTCCAGCTCGCCCCCGTGGATCGGTCCGCTTCCCCCGCCGTTCGTCTGCTCTATGGGGACCGCGAAGATATCCACGGTGCGGACCCGCGCCCGCTTCGTGTGCAGAGTGGATACGGCCTCCTGGTGCGGGTCGGAGCCGTGCGCCGTGATGATGATGAACTGCTCCACCCCGCCGGCTTCCCAGGAGCCCACCAGATCGTTCATGAAGCGGTGCAGGGTCTTGCGGCCCAGCGAAGCACTCCCAGGATAGTGGTTCATCGTGGGTGCGTTGACGCCATATTCCACGGTGGGCGCCCGCAGCACGCCGAACTCGGTTGAGAGGTCGTCTGCGAGCTGCTCCACGATGAACGTGTCACAGCCGAGCGGCAGGTGGGGACCGTGCTGCTCGGTGGTGCCCACCGGTACTATCAGGCGTGGGTCGCGCTCGAGGTGAGCGCGCACCGCGTCCGGAGTCAGGTACTTGAGGTAGATCGGGTGTTCGCGAGAAGACTGCGGTTCGCTCATTGGGAGCTCGCGGTTGCCGCCGAGGCGATCGTCCTGGGGCTGTGGATCGGGGAGCCCGGTCTGACCTGGGCGGTCCTGGCCTGCGCGCTCTCCCTGTGGGTGGCGGTGGCTGCGGCACGCTCCCGCAGGGTGGGGGCGCTGGCCACCGCGGTCGCCGCGGTCGCCGCCGCCGTGGCGCTACTCGGCACGTCGCTGCGGGTCCGGGCCGTGGAGCAGCGCTGGCCCGAGGTGCGCGAGTCGCTGATCCAGCAAGCGAGCGAGCGCCTCGATGAGACCCTGGGCGCGGCCGTGGATCTGGCGCGCGGGCTCGCCGCCGACGCCGCCCAGCTAGACGTCGAGACCCAGGAGCAGGCGTTCGCAGCGCTCGGCGACGTGGTAGGGGACGCACCGCCCGAGCACGGCGTCGTTATCCTGGACCAGGCCGGCAGGCCCTGGAGTTGGGCCGGCAAGCGCCGCGTTCCCCCGCAGCGCGACACGATGGAGCTGTCCGCGCGCATGACCCCATTCTACGTCATGCTCGAGGCGCGCCGCCAGATGGGAGGCTGGAGCACGATTGGCCACGTGCTGCTGGCGGCCGACAGCGCGGTGCCCGACCAGGGGCAGACCTTGGCCTCGCATTTCGTGCGGACGACGGGGGCGGGACTGGAGTTCTACACCCCCGGGTCCGCGCCGCTGGAGACCGACGTGTTCGACTACTGCCTGCCGTCGTGCACTCCGGTGGCAGGTGAAACACCCCCCGACACACTGTTCAGCGTGCGGACGGTGCCGCCCTCACAAGGCTCGCTCAAGCTCGCGCTTTTGGCGCGGGGAGTGCGGTGGGGCACCACGCTCACATTGGTGATGCTCGCGCTGCTGGCCCTGTTTGGGGGTGGGGCTGCGCGGTGGGGCGGTGCGGTCGGCATCACGGTGGTCCTGATACTCACCCCTGCGGGCCAGCACGTGGGTGTCGGCCCGCTGTTCAATCCCGCGATCTACTTCCACCGCTGGCTGGGACCGTTCTCCGCGTCGGCGGGGGCGCTGCTGCTGGCGGCCGCGCTCACGGTGGTCGCGCTGGTGCACCCGGCTCGAAGCCATGCGAGGCGTACCAGGGTCGGGATCGCCGTGACCGGGCTGTTGGTGCTGGCGGCTCCCTATTTCATGTGGACCCTGGCGCGGGGGATCACCCCGCCGGCGACCGGAGTCAACGCGGGCCTGTGGTTCTCGTGGCAAGTGCCGCTCGCCATGGTGGGCGTAGCGCTCGGGCTCGCCGCGGCGCTGCTGCTGGGCCTGGGGGAGGGGTCGCGAACTCGGGGCTGGACGGGCTGGGCCGCGGTGGCGTGGGCGGGCGTGCTCGGTGCGGTGGGCCTGATCGCGTGGCAACCGAGCGGAGACTGGCCGTTCTGGTACGGGCTGCTCTGGGTGCCGTCCCTCGTGCTGGCGATCCAGCCAGCCTCGCGGCCACGGTTGCTGATCACGCTCGCGGTGGTAGCGGGGACGGCGGCGGCGCTGCTCACGTGGGGAGCCACGGTGCACGGCCGGCTGCTGCTGGCGGAGCGCGATGCCGAACGCCTGCGCGGCGGAGATCCGGTCGCCCTGGGGTACGTGGACCGGTTCGGAACCAGCCTGCTGGAGCAGGCGCCCCCCACGTCGGCCGCCGCCCTCTATGCCGCCTGGCGCCGCTCTCCCCTCAGCCAGGACGACTACCCCGCCGTGCTGGCCACCTGGGCACCAGACGGTGCCCCGGTGGCATCGCTCGAGCTGGCTCAGTTGAGCCTCACCCCTACGCTGTTGGGGAATCTGGCTGCGCAGGCCCGCAGCCGGGGGGAGCCGGTGCTGGAGGCCGTCGAGCGGGAGCCCGGCGTGCACTACGTGACGGCCGTACCCTACGACGACGGTACGGTGGTGACTGTGGGAGTGGCGCCGCGCTCACGGCTGTTCCAGCCGGTGCTGGTGGGACGGTTCCTGCGCGGGGAGCGCAGACTGAACGCGCCGTACGAGATGACGCTCGGTGTGCCCGCCGTTTCCGGCGAAGTCGCCGCGGCGGACCGCATGGTGTGGCGCCGCGCCGCCTGGGCGGTGCGGACCACCCTGGTACTGCGGCCGTCTCCGGACGAGCGCCACCTGCACGCGGTCGTGTCCCTGCGCGACCCCTCCCAGTTGGTGGTGCGCGGCGTGCTCCTGGTGGTGCTCGACGTAGCGCTGCTTCTGCTCCTGTGGCTCGGCGGAACCGCGGTGGGTGGTAGGCTGAAGGTGTCGGGGGGTCTGCGGGACGCGGTCGCGTTCCGCTCCTACCGCCTGCGGCTGTCGGTTGCGCTCGCGGCGTTCTTCGTGATCCCCACGCTCGTATTCGCGGCGTGGTCTATCGGACGTCTCAGGGCGGAGGCGGCACGCAGCCAGGACCTCCTCATCCAGCAGACGCTGAGCGACGCCGTGGGTACGGCCCAGGCCTTCGGCCCCGTGCCGTACGACGACGTGGCGGCTCGGCTGCGCGAGCTGTCCGACCGGTTGAGCGCGGATCTCGTATGGTATCAGGACGGCGTGCTCGAAGCGGCGAGCGCGGCGGTACTGGTCGAGCTCGGGCTCCTCGGGAGGTATCTCCCACCCGCCGTGTACACGGGGCTGGCGATGGAGGACAGGCTGGAGATGACCGCCGATGCGGCTATCGGCGGCCAGCTCACGCGGGTTGGCTACCGCAGCCTGGGGCGCACCTGGGACATGTTGCCGGTGCTCGCGGCTCCCCGCCTGGTGGACGTGAGCGACATCCAGCGCGAGCGCGAAGACCTGGCCTACGGCTTGCTACTGGTCACGATCCTGGGTGTGGCCGGAGCGGCAGCGCTGGCTGCTCTCGCCGCGCACTCGCTGGCGCGGCCGGTGCAGTCGCTGCGTGCCGCGGCGGTCGCCGTGGGACGCAGGGACGAGGTCCCGCCCTTCGGGCCCGACGTGCCTCGCGAGTTCCAGCCGGTGATGGACGCCTTCGTGCGCATGGCGGAAGACGTGGACGCGAGTCAACAGGCACTCGAGGGGGCGCGGCGTCGCACGGCCACCGTGCTGCGCAACGTGGCGACGGGGGTGGTAGCGCTCGATCGCAGCATGCAGGTCACCATCGCCAACCCGCGTGCGGCGGAGCTGCTCGCCGTGGAGCTGGAGCACGGCACACCCATCGCGGCGGCGGCCGCGCCCGAGTGGCTCCCGGTGTGGGAGTGGGTGATCGACTTCATGCGATCGGAAGGTGAGATCGACCAGCGCGAGTTCACCATCGCGGCGCGCCGTGTGCGCGCCCAGGTCGCTGCTCTCCAGACCGATCCCCGCGGCTGTGTAGTGGCCCTGGACGACACGACCGAGCTGGCGCGTGCCGTGCGCGTGCTGGCCTGGGGTGAGTTGGCGCGGCAGATCGCGCACGAGATCAAGAACCCGCTCACGCCGATCAGGCTCGGCATTCAACATCTGCAGCGAACCCGGCGCCAGGGGCGCGGCGACTTCGACGCGACGCTGGAGCAGACGGCGCAGCAGATCCTGGCCGAGATCGAGCGGCTCGATGCGATTGCGCGCGCCTTCTCCCGCTTCGGCGCGCCACCGGCCGAGGCGGCTGCCCTCGTGAGCAGCGATCTCACCGGGATTGCCCAGGACGCCGCAGCGCTGTACTCCCTGGCGAGCGGTGACGCGGAGGTGCGCGTCGAGGCAGCGGGGCCGGTGGAGGCGCTGGTACGCCCCGACGAGGTCAAGGAGGTGCTGATCAACCTCATCGAGAATGCGCGCGACGCGGCGGCCACGATCGTGACGATCCGGGTGGCGCATGAGGGCGACGACCGCGCCACAATCGTCATCGAGGACGACGGTCACGGCATAACCGGCGAGCACATGATCCACATCTTCGAGCCGCGCTTCTCAACAACGTCGAGCGGCGCGGGGCTCGGCCTCGCCATCTGCAAGCGTTTGGTCGAGTCGTGGGACGGCACGATCGAGGTGGACAGCAACGTGGGGGAGGGAACCAGGGTGGTGATCGGGGTGCCGCGGGGGGAGTGAGCAAGGCGGGAACCTTCGCGACCGAACGCGGTTAGGATAGCGATGCTGATCAAGCGACCCGACGACATTCCGTCCTCCGAGATCACCGACGAGTCGGTCTATCTGGACCGCCGCCGGTTCCTGGGAACTGCAGCCACGGCCGGCGCCACTCTGCTGGCTGGCGCGGCCCTGCCCGGGCTCCTGGCAGCCTGCGACGCCTCCGCAAAGGAGGCCGCGGGCGCGCAGGATGACGAGCTCACCCCGTACGACGACGTGACCAGCTACAACAACTTCTACGAGTTCGGGACCGACAAAGAGGACCCCGCCAAGCACGCCCACACCCTGCGCCCCCGGCCGTGGTCCGTGGCGGTCGAGGGGGAGGTGCACAAACCCGGGACGTTCGACGTCGACGAGCTGCGCAGCGGCTTCCCGCCCGAGGAGCGGGTGTACCGCCTGCGCTGCGTGGAGGCGTGGTCCATGGTGATCCCCTGGCTCGGGTTCCCGCTCAAGGACCTGTTGGCGGCCGCCGAGCCCACCTCGAACGCGGAGTACGTGGAATTCACAACGCTGTACGACACCGAGCAGATGCCGGGTCAGAAACGGGCCGCGCTTCCTTGGCCATACGTGGAGGGGCTGCGGCTCGACGAGGCGATGCATCCGCTGACGCTCATGGCGGTGGGGCTGTACGGTAAGGAGCTGCCCAACCAGAACGGCGCACCCATTCGCCTGGTGGTTCCCTGGAAGTACGGTTTCAAGAGCATCAAGTCGATCGTGCGCATCCGGCTCACGCGCGAGCAGCCGCGCACGACGTGGAACGTCGTGGCGCCCCACGAGTACGGCTTCTTTGCCAACGTGAACCCCGCGGTGGACCACCCACGTTGGAGCCAGAAGCGGGAGCGGCGCATCGGCGACCTGATCAAGCGGGCTACCCTGCCGTTCAACGGCTACGGGGAGCAGGTGGCTCAGCTCTACACGGGAATGGACCTCGCCCGCCACTACTAGCCGTACATGACGCGCGTTCAACTGCTGCGGTGGCTGGTAAAGCCCACCGCGTTCGCCGCGTCGCTCGTCCCGCTCGGACTCCTGCTGCGGGACGCGCTTACCGGCGGGCTCGGCGCCAACCCGGTGGAGGAGATCACTCACCGCACCGGGCTCACGGCCATCACGCTCCTCATGGTGACGCTCGCGGTGACGCCTGCCAGCCAGTTGCTCGGAGCTGGGTGGCTCGTGCGGCTGCGCCGCATGCTGGGTTTGTTCGCTTTCACCTACGCCGTGCTCCACTTCCTCACATACCTCGCCGACCAGACCTTGTTCACTGGTGAGGGACTCTCGCTCAGTATCGTGGTCGAGGACGTGGCGGAGCGCCCCTACGTGACGGTGGGCTTCGCAACATTCCTGCTGCTGGTGCCCCTGGCAGTGACGTCCACCCGCGGATGGGTGAAGCGGCTCGGCGGGAAGCGCTGGCAGCGATTGCACGGGCTGGTTTACTTGGCCGCCGCAGGCGCCGTATTCCACTTCCTCTGGCTGGTCAAGGCCGATACGACTCGACCCACGGTGTACGGGATCGTGCTGGTCGTGCTCTTGAGTTACCGGTTGGTGCGCAGCCGCTCCGCGCGGCGGCCGCGCCGCCCCGTTCCCGTTTCCAGTCCCCCCCGTTAGGCTATATCGGGCAGCCGAGTGGGCACGGTCCCGCTGGGCACGGATCGAAGTGGAAACAGGGGAGGAAAGGCAGTCCTATGACAGCGAACAAACTTGTCGGCATTGCCACACTGGCGTTGCTCGCCGCGAGCTGCGGCGAGGACCCGGCGCTGACGGCGGCACTCGATCTCATGACGGCGGAGGAGCTTGCGGCGCACGTCGAGATTCTGTCAGCCGATTCATTCGAGGGACGGGGACCGTCCTCCGTTGGTGAGGAGCGGACCATCGCGTACTTGCAGCAGCAGTTCGAGGCGATCGGGCTCGAGCCGGGCAACGGCGACAGCTACATGCAGGAGGTGCCGCTGGTCTCAATCACCGCTCGGCCCAACGCGCGGCTCACGGTCAGGGGGAACGGCCGCACGACGCGCTGGGATTACGCGAGCGACTTCATGGCGTGGACCACCCGCGTCGTGCCGCAGTCCAGTATCAATTCGTCCGAAATGGTCTTCGTTGGCTACGGCATCGTGGCGCCGGAGTACGGCTGGAACGACTACGCGGATCTGGACGTCACGGGCAAGACCGTGGTGATCCTGGTCAACGATCCGGGCTTTGCCACCAAGGACTCCGCGCTGTTCGGCGGCAATACGATGACCTACTACGGTCGCTGGACCTACAAGTACGAGGAGGCAGCGCGCCAGGGAGCGGCGGCCGCGTTCGTCATCCACGAGACCGAGGCGGCCGGGTACCCGTGGGACGTTGTAGAGAGCAGCTGGAGCGGGCCGCAGTTCGACCTGGTGCGCGAGGACAACAACATGTCGCGCGTTGCCGTGGAGGGCTGGTTCACGCTGGACGCCGCGCGCGAGATCTTCGGGCAGGCGGGGCTCGACCACGACTCCCTGGCGCAGCTCGCCAGCTCCGCTGACTTCGAGGCGGTTCCCATGCCGCTGACGGCGTCGGTCGCGCTGCGCAACACGGTGCGCCGCTCCACCTCGAACAACGTGCTGGGCGTGCTGCCGGGGTCCGAGCGCGCCGACGAGTACGTGGTGTACATGGCGCACTGGGATCACCTGGGTAAGGACACGTCGCTCGAAGGCGACCAGATCTACAACGGAGCGCTCGACAACGCCACTGGCACCGCGGGTCTGTTGGAGCTTGCCCGGGCGTTCGCATCGCTCGAGATACCACCCAAGCGCTCCATCATGTTCCTCGCGGTGACGGCCGAAGAGCAGGGGCTGCTGGGGTCGGCGCATTACGCCACTAACCCCACCGTGCCGCTCGTCCGGACTGTTGCGGCGATCAACATGGACGGGCTCAACATCCACGGCCCGATGAACGACGTCACGGTGATTGGCCTGGGGAACTCCGAGCTGGACGACTACCTGGAGAGCGCGGCCCAGAGGCAGGGGCGGCGCTTGCGGCCCGACCCCGAAGCGGAGAAGGGCTTCTACTTCCGCTCCGACCACTTCAACTTCGCCAAGGAAGGTGTGCCGGCGCTGTACACGGATCAGGGCGTCGATCACGTGGAGCACGGCGAGGCGTGGACCATGGAGCGCCGGGCCGAGTACACGGCGGAGAACTACCACAAGCCCTCCGACGAGTACGACCCGAGCTGGGATCTCTCCGGCGCAGTGGACGACCTGCGGCTGATGTTCCGCGTCGGGTTCGAGCTGGCCAATGAGGAGTCGTTTCCCAACTGGCGCGAGGGCGTGGCCTTCAGGGCCAAGCGTGACTCGGTGATGGCGGGCGGCGAGTAACACGGCGCGTCATCTGAAACGGTAGCGGCCGGCTCCGGGTCTCCGGAGCCGGCCGCTACCGTTGGTGCGCCGCGCCGCGGTTCGGCGCTAGGCGTCGTCGGGTTCCACGAACCCGATGTACGGCAGCGTGCGGTGCTGCTCGTCGTAATCCAGGCCGTACCCCACCACCCAAAGGTCGGGTATGTCGAATCCCAGATAGTCGATGGCGACCTCCACCTCGTGGCGGTCCTGCTTACGCACCAGGGCGCAGGTACGCACCGATGCGGGCTCGCGTGTCTCGAGCAGCTCGATGAGGTAGTGCAGAGTGCGAGCCGTGTCGACGATGTCCTCCACCACGAGCACGTGGCGGCCCTCGATGCTATCGCGCAGGTCCATCAGCAGGCGCACGGCCCCACTGTGGGTGCTGCCCTCCTCGTAGCTCGACAGCGCCATGAACTCGACGCGGCGGGGGACCGTGAGGCGGCGGGACAGGTCGGCCAGGAAGATGAACGCGCCCTTGAGCACGGCAATGAGCGTGATCTCTCCCTTGCCGTCGTAGTCGCGCGAGATCTCCGTCGCCAGCTCGTTCACACGCCGCTGGATGTCGGCTTCACTTATGAGAACGGTTGGTTCGCTCATAGGACTCAATCTACGTGCAAGAGGCGGCGGGCACCCGCCCGCCGCCTCGATGACTTCACTTCGAGCTCGCGCCGATTACCGGGGCCATGTGGGAACGCCACGTCCCGGCGTCCACGGCACGCCGGCCGCCTCGAGCCGGTCCTCGAACGCGACCAGGTCTACTTCTATGAGCTGGCGCAGGTCACCCACGATCTCGCCGAACTCCTCCGCCGCGATATCGTAGTTGCGCCGGTGCGTGGCCGTGGGAGCCGACGTGGTCGACCAGTGACCCCGCACGATCTGCTGCACCCGGCTCTGGATACCCGGCATCCCGGGCTCGTTGCGCCGCGGCTTCGTCGGGTCGCCGTTCAGCGCTTCCCGCAGGTCCATGAGCCGGAGCTCCAGCGCCCTGGCATCGTCGCGCAACGCCAGGTCGACCTCGGGCGACTCCTCGATGGCGCGCTTGATGTACTCGAGCCGGTTGGCGGCCTCGCCCGCCGCCCTGCTGGCGCCCATGACGGCGCGCTGCAGCTCGCCCGTCTGCTTCTGGAACGCGAGCAGCGCCGCGCGATCGACCTCACCCAGGCTCGACACGCCGAGCGGCTCGACCACGAATGAAGTGGGACCCACCAGCTCCGTGGTCACCCCGTTCACGCGCATCTCCAGGCTCACCGTGTAGCTGCCCGGCAGCGCCATTGGACCGGCGCCGCCGCCGAAGCCCCCCGAGCCCCCGATGCGCGTTGGCGTGTAGGCGGGATAGCGGAAGTCCCAGGTCACCCGGTGGATGCCCTTGCCGGTCTTGCCGCTGATGCGCCGCACCACGTTGCCCACTTCGTCGCGCACGATCAGCGTCACAGCAGGATCCTCTTCACGGTCCTCGGCCTTGAGGGCGTCCCACGAAGGGTAGGGCGTGTCCTCGCCCGCCTTGGCGAGCTTGCCCTCCTGTGCCTGCCGCTGCGCGCGCTGCGTCTTGAGCGCGTCGCGCAGGTAGTAGGTGAACGTCGCCCCGAACGGCGGATTGGGCGCCGTGTAGAAGCTCGCCCCCTGGCTCGCCTTCTCGCCGCCGCCCAGCGTGCGCCGCTGGATGAACATGTGCGCCCGCTTGATGGGGAAGATGTGCGCCTGGGTAGCCTGGGCGAACGCGTCGCTCAGCTCGCGCAACGGCGTGTAGTCGTCCAGGATGAAGAAGCTGCGACCGAACGACGCGAGCACCACGTCGTTCTCGCGCCGCTGTATCTCTACGTCGCGGATCGCGATGGTCGGCATGCCGCCCTTGAGCTGCACCCACTTCTGGCCGCCGTCCACTGTGAAGAACAAACCGAACTCGGTGCCCGCGAACAGCAGGTTCGGGTTCACGTGATCCTGCGCGATCGAGTAGACGGAGCCGCGCTCCGGTAGGTCACCAGTGATCGACCGCCACGACCGGCCGCGGTTCGTGCTCATGTACACGTAGGGCTTGAAGTCGCCCATCTTGTGGTTATTGAACGCGGCGTACACGGTGTTCGGGTCGTGCAGTGACGCCTCGAGGTCGTTCACGTAGGTCATCGCCGGCACGTCCCCGACCTCGTCGATGCGTCGCCAGGTGGCGCCGCCATCTTCGGTGACCTGAATCAGGCCGTCGTCGCTGCCGGCGTAGAGCAATCCCTCGACGAGCGGAGACTCGGTGAGCGCAACGACCGTTCCGTAGAACGAGGTCGAGCGGTTCTTGGCGACCGCATCCACGCTCCACACCCGCCCCATTATCTCGAGCCGGTTGCGGTCCATGTTGCGCGTGATGTCGGGGCTGATCGCGCGCCACGTGTCGCCACGGTCGTCGCTCTGGAACACGATCTGCGAGGCGAAGTAGATGCGTGACGCCGAGTGCGGGCTGATGAGCAGCGCGGAGTCCCAATTCCAGCGCAGCGGCGGCCCTTCCCTCTCGGGCTGCGGCTTGATGTCGATCATCTCGCCGGTGCTGCGGTCATAGCGGACCAGACCGCCGTACTGCCACTGCGAGTATACGATGTTGGGATTCTCGGGGTCCACCGCCGGGTCGAAGCCGTCGCCGCCCACGGTGATGAACCAGTCGCTGTTGCGAATCCCGTGCACGTTCGTCGTGCGCGAGGGTCCACCCTGCGTGTTGTTGTCCTGCGTGCCGCCGTACACGTAGTAGAACGGCGTGTCGTTGCTGACCGCCACCTTGTAGAACTGCGTGGCTGGCAGGTTGGCGTAGAAGTGATAGCTCTTGCCGCGATCCCAGGTCTCGTACAGGCCGCCGTCGCACCCGATGAGCAGGTGGTCGGGATCGTCGGGGTCGAACTCCAGCGCGTGGTTGTCCACGTGCTTCCACTGCTCGCCCAGCCGCTCGAACGTCTTGCCGCCGTCCTCCGACACCATCATGCGGGTGTCGAGCGAGTAGACACGGTCGAACTTGTGGGGGTCGGCGTAGATCTCGTTGTAGTACTGCGGGCTGTTGCTCACGTAGCCGCTCATCCGCTGCCAGTTCTCCCCACCGTCGGCGGAGCGGTAGAAGCCGTGCTTGTCGCCCGTGGCCTCGACGATGGCGTAGAGCACGTCGGGGTTGATGGGCGAGATCGTGATCCCGATACGGCCCTTGTCACCGCTCGGCAGGCCTTTGTTGATCTTGCGCCAGGTGGCGCCCGCGTCGGTGGACTTATAGATGCCCGACTCCGGGCCGCCGTTCAGCAGCGTCCACACGTGGCGCCGCCGCTGATAGGACGCTGCGTACATCACATCCGGATTGCGCGGGTCTATCAGGACTTCGGTGACGCCGGTGTTCTCACTGATGTCGAGCACCTTGGTCCAGGTCTCGCCGCCGTCGGTGGTCTTGTACAGCCCGCGGTCGCCGCCGGCCGCCCACAGCGGACCCTGCGCCGCCACGAAGACGACGTCCGAGTTGCGCGGGTCCACCAGGATCCGGCCGATGTGCTCCGAGTTCTCGAGGCCCACCTTCTTGAAGCTGCGGCCGCCGTCGAGCGACTTGTACACCCCGTCGCCGTAGCCGACGCTGCGCTGGCTGTTGTTCTCGCCGGTGCCGACCCACACCACGAAGCGGTTGTTGGGATCGACCGTAACGTCGCCGATGGAGTAGGAGCCGTACTTGTCGAAGATCGGCGTCCAGGTCGTTCCGGCGTTCACGGTCTTCCACACGTTGCCGGACGCCATCGCCACATACCAGGTGCTGCGCCTCACCGGGTCCACCGCGATGTCGATCACCCGTCCCGACATCAAGGCAGGGCCGATGTTGCGCAGCTTGAGTCCCGAAACGAGGCTGCTGTTCAGCTCGGGTGGCTTGTCCTCCTCTTCCTCACCCCGCTGCGCCAGCGCCGGCGGTGCCGGCAACAGAATGGCGAGCGCCAGCAGGTAAACCCATGTCTTTCTCATCAAACCCCTCCCGTGAACGTCCCAATGTCGAAATCGTATTGCCGAGAAACCTATCCTCCCGTACCGGCCTCAGGAACGACCGCCGCTACAGCACCCCACCAGTCCTGATCCCCACGCCCACCACCACGAATAGCACCGACAGGATCGTGACCAGCACGATGTGAACGGCGAGGGTAGGGAGGCGCTCCGCGTTGAGCCGTGGAATGACACGCAGCCGCGCGTGCAGCGCCAGGGCGAGCGTTAGCACCAGCAGGAAGAGCTTGGCGAAGATGTGGGTGGCTGCCGCCGAGTCGAACCCGAACCACGCCGCCGGGTCGGGCAGCAGCCGGTACGCGAGCCACAGGCCGGTGAGCAGCTGGAGCACCAGGGCCGGCATGCCGAGCTTCTCGTACCCTCCCTCGAACTGCTCGATGATCGAGGGATCCCTGGCCTTCAGAGCACGTGGCAGCACCGTGATGGCCAGCACCAGGTGCCCGCCGGTCCAGATGGTCGCCCCCAGGATGTGAAGCAGCAGCACGCCCTGATGCATGTTCGCTCCTCGTGCGGTTCGGCGTGGATTGTAACTGAAGGGACCTAGCGTTGCCGCTTGAACACGGCTATCACGTCGCGTGTCTGGCCCGATCCCATGGCGGTATCGAATACGGTCACCAACTCCCAGCGCTCTCGCCCCAGTTCGTTGAGCGCCCGAGTGAACGCCTCCTCGTCCACCTTTCCACCCATGAAGCCTCCAGCCTTGATGGCCATTGTCTGGTATTCCCACTGCACGGCACGCCTCTCTTTCATTGCCCCACAACGGAGCTGCGGCGCTCCATCAGAAGCACGTCGTGGAACCGCCCCTCTCGTTCGCCAATCTGCTGTCGCACGCCCACGGAGCGGAAGCCGCACGCCTCGTGCAGCGCCACGCTCGCCTCGTTCTCGGGGAAGATGGCGGCCTGCAGCGTCCAGTATCCCTCCCGCTCCGACTCCTCGACTAGCCGCTGCATGAGCGTCCGCCCGACTCCGCGTCCCTGCGCGTCGGCCGCAACATAGATCGTCTCCTCGGCCACACCGTGATAGCAGGGGCGGTGCGACACCGAAGTGAGGGCCGCCCAGCCGACGATCCGTCCGTCGTCCTCCGCGACGAGCCGGCACTCCCGCCTGTGTGTCTCGTCCCAGCGCTCCCAGCCGGGCGCATCGGTCTCCAGCGTGGCGATCCCCGTGGCGATCCCCTCCCGGTAGATGGAGATGACCGCCTCCCCGTCGTCGGGGGTCATGGGGCGGATGGTGAGGGCCATAGGGCCTGATAATGACGTGCGGCTACCGGGGCCGCCAGCGGGCGAACGGGGGTTCCCTCGTGGCGTCCGCCGGTGAATCTTCTTGTCGGGATTCTCCTTGGAGCCATCGATGCTGGACAAGATCTTCCCGCGCAACCAACACCCCATCGAGCGGGCCGTGCGTGTCTTGGTGGGAATCGTGCTGCTGTCGCTGGTGTTCGTGGGGCCGAAGACGCCGTGGGGCTACATCGGAATCCTTCCGATCCTCACGGGCCTGTCGGGCAGCTGCCTGCTTTACACGGTGCTGGGCGTCTCGACCAACAAGCGCAAGCCGAGCGCCTGACCGCAGGTTAGCTGCGGCGGCGGAACAGGCAATGGACGAAGGGCTGCACCACCCCAGTCGGCGTCACGTGGTCCTCGCCGCGGGCTTCGCGCAGCTCAAAGGCCGCTCCCAGCTCGGCTGACATGGTGGTGGGGCTGTAGCGCACGACCTCCAGTCCGCTGCAGCGCGCCGGTCCCTCGAGGCTGAACGTCGCGATGATGGCGTGGCCGCCGGGAGCGATCCCCTCCTCCAACGCGCGGCGGTAGCCCTTACGGTCCGCTGGATCGGTGAGGAAGTGCAGGGTGGCGCGATCGTGCCACAGGTCCCAGCGTCGCTTCGGGTGGAACCGGGCGACGTCGGCCTCGATCCAGTGCACCTGCTCGGCCCGCTCGCCCAGCCGGTCCTTCACGTGCTCCAGGCCCGAACGCGACACGTCCAGCGCGCTCAGGTCCTGGTAGCCGCGCCCCAGCAGCTCGTCCACCAGCATCGAGGCACCCGCGCCGACGTCGATGATGCCGGCATCGGGCTGCACGCCCGCCGATTCCATGAGCCGCAGCGACACCGTCGGCCGCGGCTGGAACCAGCCAACGTCGTCCACCGACTGCGTCGTATAGACGCGCTCCCAGTGCGTCTTGCGGCCCATGCTCGTTCTCTACTGACCTGCGATCACGCCGGCCGTCTCCGTAATGCGCTCCCAGGCCCGCTCCACGTGCCGCAGCCGCGTGCCCGGTGCTCCGATGGCCAGGCGCAGCACCATGCGGTCGTTTAGCTTCGCGTGTGACAGGTAGAGCTCGCCCGACGCGTTGAGTTCGTCCATCAGGTGCTGGTTTATCCCGTCGCCGCCCACGTGGCGGAAGCACACGAGATTGAGCGGCACGGGCGCCGCCAGCTCGAACCGGTCGTCCGCCTCCACCCACCCGGCGAATTCCTGCGCCAGCTTCACGTGCTCGCGCACCTGGAGCCGCAGCCCGTCCACCCCGTAGTGCCGGATCACGAACCACAGCTTGAGGGCTCGGAAGCGCCTGCCCAGCGGCACGTGCCAGTCGCGGTAGTCGATCACCGCGCCCGACTCCGTGGCCTTGGTGCGCAGGTACTCGGGCAGAATGGTCAGAGAGTCGATAAGCGCCGCGCGATCGGCCACGTAGAAGGCGTCGCAGTCGAAGTTGGTGAGCATCCACTTGTGGGGGTTGAAGCAGTAGCTGTCGGCCAACTCCAGCCCCTCGTGGATCCAGCGAAACTCGGGGCACAGCGCAGCGGTCCCCGCCAGGGCCGCGTCCACGTGGAGCCACAGGCCGTGGCGCCGGCAGATCTCACCGATGGGCCGCAGCGGGTCCATCGCCGTGGAGGGAGTGGTTCCGACGGTGGCCGCTACGAAGCAGGGCGTGTGACCCGCCTCCCGGTCCGCGGTGATCGCCCGCTCCAGCGCGTCCGGCCGCATCGCGAAGGCCTCGTCCACCTCTATGAGGCGCAGGTTATCGCGCCCGATCCCGGCAATGCCGGCTGCCTTGGTGACCGAGGAGTGTCCCTGACTCGACATGTACGCCGTGAGCCTGCGGGTGACCCCTTCGGCGTTGGTGCGGCCAATGGTGACCCGCTCGCGTGCCGCCAGCAGCGCGCAGAGTGAGGCGCTGGAAGCGGTGTCCTGGATGACGCCTCCGCCGGCGCCGGTGGACCGGAACGAATCGGGCAGGGCAAGCATGTCCACCAGCCAGTCCAGCACGTGGGTCTCGAGCTCGGTGCAGGCAGGGCTCGTGGCCCACGACATCCCCTGCACGCCGAGACCCGACGAGACCAGGTCCCCCAGCATTGCGGGGCCCGAGGCGTTGGCCGGGAAGAACGCGTAGAAGTTGGGTGACTGCCAGTGGGTGATGCCCGGCAGGATCAGCTCGTCGAGGTCGCGCAGCACAGCCTCGAGCGGCTCGCCCCGCTCGGGCGCAGCCTCGGGTAGCCCCGCCCGGATCTCGCCGGGCTCTACCTGGGCGAGCACGGGGTAGTCCTCCACCTGCTCCATGTAGCGCGCGACCCAGTCCACCACTGCGTGTCCGGCGCGGCGGAACTCCTCGGGCGTCATGTGGATGTCGGATATGGTGGTCATGGCTCTCTTACGGCTGCGAAGAAGATCGCGAAGGCGTCGTGCGCCCACACGACCTCAGGGTTGTCGAATCCGGTCTCGGTGAGTTCTTCGAGGGTTCGTGCCGTGGTCCAGGGGTGATCCAGCCGGCTCTCCTTCTCGAAGTTCCAGTCCACGAAGTCGCCGGGGCAGCCCGCAGCGAGGGCGTGCTCGGCGCGCTGCCGGGCGAAATGCTGCTGCAGCGCCGCGTCGGGGTGCACGATCATGTCACCCCATATGAAGACGCCTGCCGGTCGGAGCCAGCCCCGAATCGCACGCAGCGTCTCCCGCTTGGCGTCGGGCGGCAGGTTGTGCAGCACCAGGTTCGAGAACCCGGCGTCGAACGTGCGCTCCGGTGGGATGGCAGACACGTCTCCCTGGATGACGTCCACGTGCTTTCCATAGGCTGCCAGGCGCTCGCGTGCCCGCTCGATCATCTTGGGGGAAAGGTCGAGCGCCGTGACGTGGGCTCGCGGCAGCGCCTCCAGCACCAGCTCCGACACGTTGCCGACCCCGGCACCCAGGTCCAAAACGGTAACCGGGTCCGCGAGTCGCAGGAGATCGAGGATGGTCTCCAGCATCTCGTCGTAGCGGGGCACGAGCTGCCGGATGCGCTCGGCGTACTCGGCGCTGAATGCGGCGTAATAATCCTCAGAGGTTCGCATCAGAGTGAGTGAGCCATCACTTCTGGATGTGGAACCGCATGATGGGGCGGGTTTCCGACCGTCTCGCAACCTCCTCGAACCCGGCCCGCTCGAACGCCGAGGCGAGGCCGAACCAGACGAAGGCGTCGGGCATGCGGTCCTGCTTTGGCTCCACGGGGTAGCCCTCCACGATCCGTGCCCCATGCCGCTTGGCGTGCGCCACCGCGGCCCTCAGCAGCTCGACCGACACGCCGCTGCCGCGGTGGGCCTTCTCCACGAAGAAGCAGACCACAGACCAGACCGGCCGGTCGTCCACCGGCTTGAGGATGCGGGAGCGCTCCAGTGCGGAGTAATCCGCCCGCGGGGCCACCGAGCACCAGCCGATCGGCTCCTTCCCGGAGTAAGCGATGATGCCCGGAACCTCCCCGCCGCGCACGATCGCCTTCATCGCGCGCTTGTTGCCGGCTCCCTTCCTCTTCTCGAACTCCGAGCGCTTGAGCCGCCACCACATGCACCAGCAGCCCCCGCAGGCACCCCGCTCGCCGAAGAGCCGCTCGAAGTCGGCCCAGCGGGCGAGGGTGAGCGGGTGGAAGGTGAGGCGGGATTCCCTCGTTTGCCCGGGCACGGTGCTTTGCCCTCCTCTCGCCATCTCGAATTCTGATCCCGGCGCGAGGCTGCCGCCAGCGCAGCGAATGCCTATTGCACCGCTTGGGATTAGGTGTATCTTGGCGCCTTGATGTTCCGGAGCTGAGGCCGTGGCCGCCCTACCACAGGTCCCTCCCGACGACTCAGCTATGACGACATGTAGCGCCCTGGTGACAACTCAGTCAGTGCCAGCTCACGGCCGCGACGACCGCAGTGAGGTCGTGCGGTTCTGTCTCCTACATGATGAATACGAATGTCGAAGCGGGCGTGTGGCCCTTGGTCGCACGCCCGTTTCGCGTCAGGTGAATACTGCCGGGTCGGCGACCCGCCGGCTCGGGTTTGCGTGGATCCCTATCACCCCTCTCGACGGAGGTAGCAGATGAGAAGCACTCGAATCGGGCTGCGGCTGGCCGCCGCGGCATCTCTAGCGGTGTTCGTGTTTGCCTGTGCGGACGGGCCGGCGGAAGCGCCGGAATTGGAGCTTCCGAGCCTCTCGGTGGCCGGCTTCGAGCAGCCGGATCTGAGCGACCAATACCTGGTCATGTTCAAGGGCAAGGGCGTGCCCGGCGGTTTCGCAGCGGACGTGGAGAAGCTCGGCGGCGCAGTGGTGTTCTCTCATGACGTCGGCATCGCCGTGGTCAACGGCCTCGACGAAGCCGGTGCCAGCGCCCTTGGGGGCAAGAGGTACGTCAGCGAGGTCCAGATGGACGAGGCGTTCGAGCTCGATCCGATGTTCGATGAGGAGGCGGTCGCGTCGGTCGAGGGCTATGTCGATAGCCCTGATGACCCGACCCTGGCCAGCCGGTACTCATGGCAGTGGAATATGCGGGCGATCAGCGCCGACCAGGCGTGGGCAGCTGGCCGGCTGGGCTCCCCGAACGTGACGATAGCCATCCTGGACACTGGGATCGACTACACGTACCCTGACCTCGCGGGGCTCGTGGATCTCTCGCGGTCGGTCTCATTCGAAGCTTTTGATGACTTCCTTGTCGACCTCTTCTTCCCGGGCAGGCATCCGATCTCTGACCTGCACTTCCACGGCACCCACGTGGCCTCGACGGCGGTGAGCAACGGCTTTGCGACCGCCGGCGTGACCAGCAAGACCACTCTTATCGGCGTAAAGGTCTGCAGCGTCTTCGGCAGCTGCTCGTTCGGCGGCGTGATCTCCGGTATCCTGCACGCCGCAGACGCCGGAGCCGACGTGGCGAACATGAGTCTCGGCGGGGGGTTCACCAAGGCCGGGAACGGGCGCTTCGTGGGGTTCATCAACAGCGTGTTCAATTACGCCAAGAACCAGGGCATGACGATCGTCGTGTCGGCCGGGAACTCGGCCTGGGACCTGGATCACAACGGCAACGCGTATGCCAGCTACTGCGATACGCCTGCCACTATCTGCGTGTCGGCCACCGCACCTACGGCGGGTGACGGTCGCGACGGTCCGTGGACCGATGTGGACGCCGTCGCTCCCTACACGAACTTCGGCAACTCCGCGATCAACGTGGCCGCGCCGGGCGGCAGATCCATCGCGAACTCCGCAGGCTGGGTTTGGGCCGGGTGCTCGCAGACGAGTCTGGTGATCCCGGCGTGCCAGACCGGGTGGTTCGTTCTCGGCGCCAGTGGCACCTCGATGGCAGCCCCGCACGTCACGGGCGTGGCGAGCCTTGTGGTCGAGGACATCGGCCGCCGGCCCGGTCGGGTGAAGACCGTCATCCAGCAGTCGGCTGACGACTTGGGCAAGAAGGGCAACGACCCCTTCTACGGTAAGGGCCGCCTCAACGCCTACAACGCCATCAACTAGCTCTCAAGGGCGGCCAGTGGTGACCAAGAGGGGCTCACACGATGTGAGCCCCTCTACTCTTCACCCACGATGGACACGCGCGCTAAATAACTGTGCGGTAACCGTCGGTGTCGAAGTGCTCTTTCCCGCTTGCCCCAGCTGCATATGGGTCATTTTGAGCCAGATCGCAGGCGTGGCGTTAGGGTGCGTTAGGAAAAACCGTGTTGCGCGATTTGCACGCTTGCCCCTCACCCATAGTTTGGATCCACTGGGTTGAGGCTGTGGCGGCGTACTGCCTCAGTGACCTCCCGCGCGACAACAGTAGGATGTGAATGTGACCAGCGCCCTAGTTACACGTGCATTCTGTGTCGGCGATCACCGCGGTCTGCGGTGCTCGTTGGGATTGCGTGGCGCACTGCTCATCCGAGATCGCAACTTGACACTGGCGTGTCGGCCGTCTGGCGACGCGCCTTTTTCATATCAGAAGGCTAACGGAATCGAGTCGGCGGATCATCGTTCCGCCTCAATGCCCCTCTCGACGGAGGCAGCTACATGAGCAGTGTACGAATCGGATTGCGGTTGACGGCCGTGGCCGCGCTGGCTGTATTCGCGTTTGCGTGCGCAGACGGGCCGACCCAGGCGCCGCCGGTCGAGCCGCCGGACTTCGCGGTGGCTGGCTTCGAGGAGCCGGATCTGGGTGACCAGTACCTGGTCATGTTCAAGGGCAAGGGTGTGCCGAGTGGTTTCGCCCGCGACGTGCAGAAGCTTGGTGGCAACGTGGTGTTCTCCCACGACGTCGGCATCGCCGTGGTCAACGGCCTCGACGAAGCCGGTGCCGGCGCGCTGGGGGGCAAGAAGTACGTCAGTGACATCCAGATGGATGAGGCGTTCGATCTGGATCCGATGTGGGACGAGAACAGCGTTGAACTCGCTGACGAGGTTGGAAGCCCGGACGACCCCACCTCGGCGTCGCGCTATGCCCGTCAGTGGAACATGCGGGCCATCAGTGCTGATGCAGCGTGGGCGGCCGGCCGTTTGGGCTCCTCGAACGTTACGATAGCAATCCTGGATACCGGCATCGATTACCTGTATCCGGATCTTGCGGGCCGGGTGGATCTATCGCGGTCGGTCTCGTTTGAGGCGTTCGATGATTTCCTCGTATCGCTCTACTTCCCGGGCAGGCATCCGGTCACGGACCTCTACTGGCACGGCACCCATGTAGCGGCGACGGCGTCATCCAACGCGCTCATTCTGGCTGGAGTGACGAGCAAGACCACGCTCATCGGTGTGAAGGTGTGTAACGTCTTCGGCAGCTGCCCCTTGGGCAGCGTAATCGCCGGCCTACTGCATGCCGCGGACAACGGAGCCGACGTGGCGAACATGAGCCTCGGTGGCGGGTTCGCTAAGGTCGGGAACGGGCGGTTTGTCGGGTTCATCAACAGCGTGTTCAACTATGCCAAGAACCAGGGGATGACAATCGTAGTGTCGGCCGGCAACGACGCTATCGACCTGGACCACAACGGCAACGAGTACGCCACGTACTGTGACACGCCTGCCACGATCTGCGTGTCGGCGACCGCCCCGGAAGCCGGTGATTCACGCTGGGGACCCTGGTTCAACGTGGATGCGTTCGCACCGTACTCCAATTTTGGCAACTCGGCGATCAATGTTGCCGCCCCGGGCGGCAGGAGCGTCGCCAACAGCGCCGGCTGGATATGGGCCGGTTGCTCGACTACGAGCCTGGTAATCCCGGTCTGTCAGACCGGGATCTACATTCTCGGTGCAAGCGGTACCTCGATGGCCTCCCCCCACGTCGCCGGCGTGGCGAGTCTCGTGATCGAGGACATCGGTCGCAGGCCCGGCCGGGTCAAGACCATCGTCCAGCAGTCGGCCGACGACCGCGGCAAGAAGGGCAACGACCCCTTCTATGGCAAAGGCCGAGTAAATGCGGCAGGTGCTGTGAACTAGCACCGTACTGCCGATTAGCAGCATGAACGGCTCGTCGGAAACCTCCGGCGAGCCGTTTCGCGTGCGGCGTCACGGACCCGACAGTGGGGTGCGGGTATGCGAGGAAGACCCTTGGAGAGTTACTTGCGCGCTTGCGGCCGAGGTGTATCTTCGGCTCTGCCGTGCAGAGACTGTGGTCGCCCTACCACAGTGATCCGCGGGACGAGTGTAGGAAGTGGCTGCAACCAGCGCCCGAGCTAGGAGTATTCTTCTGTGGCGGCGATCACCGCGACCCGCGGTGCTCGCTCGGCACGCATGGCGCGTTGCTCATGCGGGATCGACGATTGACTCAGGCGTGTCTGCCATCTGCAGACGCGCCTTTTTCATATTCGACGACTAGAGATACCTCATCACCCCTCTCGATGGAGGCAGCAAATGAGCAGCAAGTGTAGAATCGGGTTGCGGTTGACGACCGTAGCGGCGCTGGCTCTGTTCGCGTTTGCGTGCGCGGATCAGCCAGCGGAGCCGCCGCAGGCAGAGGGTCCGACATTCGCGAAGGCTGCGGGAGAGTCAAGCGAGGACACATATGTGTTCACCGCCGGGAAGTGGGGCAAGAAGCAGACGAAGGCGATCGAGAGTGCTGGTGGGACGCTGACCTTCAGCCATGAAGACGGAGTAGGTGTCGCGGTCTCAGCTGATCCGGACTTTCTCGAGAACGCGCTCAACAGCGGCGCATTCACGAACGGTGCGGCCGATCAGATCCTTGAGTGGCAGCCGCCTCTGTTGACCTACGACCTCGAAGAGTCTGTCATCACACCCGGCGATGAGTCGTTCTATGGGTATCAGTGGAACATGCCAGCTATCCTGGCCCCGGAGGCTTGGGATGCTGGCTGCACGGGAGCTGGAGTCCGCATAGCAATTCTCGATGGCGGTATTTCGAGCGATCACGGGGATATTGAACCGAACCTCGACGCCGGGGCATCGGCGTCCTTTGTCCCTGGGACGGCATTCGACGATGACGGTCCCGGCTTCCGTCACGCGAGTCACGTCGCTGCTATTGCCGCCGCACCTGACAACAGCTTCGGTGTGATTGGCGTTGCCCCCGAGGCCACGATCATCGGCGTGAAAGTGCTGCATTACGGAAGTGGTGCCTTTAGCTGGATAATCGAGGGTATGTACTACGCCGCCACGTCCATGTCAGAGGGTGGTGGTGGCGCCGACATCATCAACATGAGCCTGCGCGGCATCGTCAAGAAGGGTGGCGGCGCCGGCCCGTTGGTGTCTGCGATGAACCGCGCTGCAAACTACGCCGCGCGCCAGGGCGTGCTCGTGATCTCGGCGGCTGGGAACGACGGTTTCAATTTCGACCATTCGTGGGATTACACGGTACTCCCCGCGGAGGCGGGGAACAGCATCGCCATCTCTGCAACCGGTCCTACGGGATTCATCTTCGGAGGTGACAACTTCCGGGACTTCGCCACGTACAGCAACTCGGGCAACTCCCTGGTGCACGTGGCGGCCCCAGGAGGCGACTCGAGGCTCTACCCAGGACCGGGTTGGTGGTATGACATGGTCTTGAGTGCGAGCTACCGCGACGGTGGCATCCACTGGTATACGTGGGCGCAGGGCACCAGCATGGCTGCTCCCCACGCCGCGGGCGTTGCTGCTCTGATCAAGCAGCAGAACCCCAACATCTCCGTGGGTGCCTGGAAGAGCAGGCTCGCCCAGACGGCGGACGACGAGGGCAAGAAGGGTCACGACCCGCAATTCGGACGGGGCTTCGTGAACGCGTACGCGGCCTGTATGGGCAAGTAGGCGATCGACCACACTGTGCGCCAAAAGGGGGAGGCATCAGCCTCCCCCTTGTTTCTTGCCCGAGAGGCCCCCCTACCCGTTCTCCTTCGCCGCCCTCCCCAGCCTCTGCACCAGCCTCTTGGCCCACTGGTGCACGTCGTGCTTTGACTCCCGCTTCCTCAGGGCCTGCATGCGGGCGCGGCGCTCCTTCTTCGTCATCGTGAGCGCCTGGTGCAGCTTCGCTGCGGTGTCGTCGATGTCGTAGGGGTTGACCAGCAAAGCCTCGGTCATGGTCTCGGCGGCCCCGGCCGTGTGTGACAGCACCAACACGCCGGGATTGTCCACCTGGCACGCTACGTACTCCTTGGCGACCAGGTTCATGCCGTCGCGCAGCGGGGTAACGAAGCCCACGTTGGCGTCGCGGTACATCGCCGCGAGCTTCTCGGGCGACACCGAACGGTACAGGTACCGGATGGGCGTCCAGTTGGCGCTTCCGAAGCGCCCGTTCACCTGGCCCACCAGCTCGTCGATCTCCCGCTTGAGCTCCTTGTACTCCCTGACCTCAGAGCGGCTCGGTACAGCGAGCTGCAGCAGGGTGACCTTGCCACGGTGGTCCGAATGGGCCTCGAGCAGCCGCGCAAAGGCATGGATCCGCTGCGGGATGCCCTTGGTGTAGTCCAGCCGGTCCACACCCAGCACGACTTGCTCGTCCCCGTGGAAACCGGAACCGGGCGCCTCCTGCGCGAGCTGCTCGTAGTGCTTGAAGTCTATGCCCAGCGGCAGGGCCATCACCCGCACGGTACGCCCGTCCATGTGCACGATGCCGCGGCGCTGGTCCACCTTGAGTCCAAGCAGCCGGTTGGCGCAGTCGAGGAAGTTGCGCACGTAGCCGGAGACGTGGAGTCCCACCAGGTCCGCGGCGAGCATGCCGCGTAGCAGCGGCCGTGCCCACGGTAGCACCCGGAAGACGTCGTACGGTGGGAACGGGATGTGCAGGAAGAACGCGATGGCCGCCGACGGCGCCAGCTTGCGCAGCCTCCCCGGCACGAGCATCAACTGGTAATCGTTCACCACTACGTGGTCTTCGGCCCCGATGGCGGCTGCGGTCGCCTCCGCGAACCGCTCGTTCACCCGCTCGTACGCCTCCCACTCGCTGGTCTCGAAGACGGCCTGCCCGGGCAGCGTATGAAACAGGGGCCAGAGTGTGCGGTTGGAGAATCCCTGGTAGTAGGGCTTGAAGTCCTGGCGCGGAATGCCGACTGGCTCGAGATGGTAGGGGTCGTCGCTCGCCGAGACGCTCTCCCCGGGACGCAACTCGAGCCCGGGCCACCCGATCCACACTCCGCCGCGGTCCTCCAGGATCGGCGCGAACGCTGCGACCAGACCGCCGGAGGAGCGCACGCGCTCGGGTCCGCTCGGTCCACGGCGCAACGTGACCGGGAGGCGGTTGCTGACGGTCACCAATGCGGCGTCGCGCTGCTCCTTGGCGCGTCCGTCGGGCATGCTTTTCCTCCCGCCGGGCTTCATCTACAAGTCTACCCGTGCGGCGGCTCTCGTGCGAGGGCGTGTTAGATTGTCTCCCCAGATGACCGGCTCGACTTTTTCCACCGAGCAGGGCCTGCTGGCTCTCCCCAAGGCGTTCGCCAGCCGTTACGGCGCGCCCGTGATCACCCACATCGACGCCGACATCTTCCGCCGTACGTACTTCACGCACTGCCTGCAGTGCAACTTCTGTCACGACGCCTGCTGCCAGTACGGTGTGGACGTTGACCTGTATCACTACGAGCGCATTCAGCGCCACGCCGACGGGCTCGAGCGCTACAGCAAAGTCCCACGGGAGCGGTGGTTCACCGGAGAGTTCGAGAAGGACCCCGAGGTGCCCGGAGGCGGCTCACACCGCACGCGGGTGGAGGACGGCTCGTGCGTGTTCCACAACCGCGTGGGCCGCGGTTGCCTGTTGCACGCCTACTGCCTGGAGGAGGGGCTCGACCACCGGGAGCTGAAGTCCATGGTCGACTGTCTCTTCCCGCTCACTTTCTACGACGACATCCTGTGCGTGGCAGACGAAGTGGACGACGAAGAGTTGGTGTGCATCGACACCGGTCCCACGATCTACCAAGGCGGGCGGGATGAGCTGGAGTACTACTTCGGCGATGCGTTCGTGGCGGCGCTCGACGCCCTCGAGAAGAGAGTGCTAAAGGCCTAGTCCCATTTCGAGGTGGAGGGCGCCCCGGCCGGCACCAGATCGACGAAGCGGCGTCCCTCGAGCTCCACGGTCTCGCCCGTGGAGAACTCTACCGGCGAGCTGAACTCCGGACCGTCGAACACGAACGTGTGGAACTCCCCGCGCTCACCGCAGGGGTCGATGTCGTCCCGCGTGCTGATCTCCGTCACGAGGTCGGCGTCGAATTCACGCCCCAGCAACCCCGCAACGCCCCGCGCGACTTCGGCGCTCACGACGATGGCGCGGTAGCCGCGCTCCACCACGGCCCAGGCCACCTCGACGGCCGGCCCGCCCCACAGAGGCTCCACGTGCTCCAGGCCGGCAGCCCGCACACGCTCCTCATACCACTCCCGCACATCGGCCAGGTTCACGTTGCCGAACACCACGCCGGTAACGCCGAGGTCCTTGAGCTCGCGCAGCGTCCTGAGGAAGGTGGCCTCAAACGTGGTGGGAAGCGTTGGCATGCTGAGGCACTCGAGGCCTAGCGCCTGAGCCTGTTGCTCGACCAGCTCGTGGCGCACCCCGTGGAACCGCACGCGCCCGGTCGCCCCGTCGTGGAAAGTCACGAGGTACCGCACGTCGAGTCCTGCGTCGCGCGCCCGGTCGAGGGCGAGAATGGAGTCCTTCCCGCCGCTCGCCATGAGTGCGTAGGCCATGGGAGAACTTAGAGGCCGCGCTACGGTACCGCTAGGCGCGCACTTGACTCGAGCGCTGCACCCCGTGAGTAGTTCTAGTCTGTGACTGACCGAGAGAAGAAGAAGAAGCTCGACCCCGCCCTGGTGTGGCGCGAGGCGCGCGAGATCATCTGGACGCGCCGGCGCCGCCTCGCCGTCGGTTCGGTCATCATGATCGTCAACCGGCTGGCGGGCCTGGTGCTTCCCGGCTCCTCCAAGTTCCTGATCGACAACGTGGTCGGGCAGGGACAGGCCGCGCTGCTCGTACCGCTGGCCGCGGCAGTGGGTGCCGCCACTCTGGTGCAGGCGACCACTTCGTTCGCGCTGGCTCAGGTGCTGGGTGTCACCGCCCAACGCGCAATTGCCGACATGCGCAAGGCGGTGCAGGCGCACGTGAGTCGGCTTCCGGTGGCGTACTTCGACTCCACCAAGACCGGCGTCCTCATCTCCCGCATCATGACCGACGCCGAGGGGATCCGGAATCTGGTCGGTACCGGCCTGGTGCGGCTCACCGGTGGCCTGGTCACGGCAGCCATCGCACTGGTAGTGCTGTTCGTGCTCAACTGGAAGCTCACGGCGGTCATCCTCATCGTGCTGGTCACGTTCGGTGGGGCGATGGCGTTCGCGTTCAACAAGCTGCGGCCCATCTTCCGCGAGCGCGGCAAGATCAACGCCGAGGTCACCGGGCGGCTGACCGAGTCGCTCGGTGGTGTGCGGGTCGTGAAGGCGTATGTCGCCGAGCGGGGGGAGCAGCTCGTGTTCGCCCGCGGGGTGCACCGCCTGTTCCGCAACATCGCCAAGGCGATCACCGGGATCTCGGGAATCGGCGCGTTCACGACGGTGATCGTAGGCGCCATCAGCGTGATCATGATAGTGGTGGGAGGACGCGCGATGCTCGACGGCACGATGACGCTCGGCGACTTCGTGATGTTCATCTTCTTCACCGGGCTGGTGGCCGCCCCTCTCGTGTCGATCGCGGAGATCGGCACGCAGATCAGTGAGGCCTTTGCCGGCCTCGACCGCATTCGCGAGATCCGCCGCATGGCCACCGAGGAGGAGGAAGACTCGGAAAAGGATGAGCTGGGCGAGATCGACGGAGAGATCGCGTTCCGCGACGTGTGGTTCGAGTACAACCCCGACGTGCCTGTGCTCAGGAACGTGTCGTTCACCGCCTCCGCCGGCTCCACCACGGCGCTGGTGGGGTCGAGCGGCTCGGGCAAGAGCACCCTGATCTCCCTCGTCATGGCATTCAACCGGCCGAAGCAGGGAACGATCACGGTGGACGGGCGCGATCTCGACACGGTCCGGCTGCACGACTACCGCAGCCTGCTCGGCGTGGTGCTGCAGGACAACTTCCTGTTCGACGGCACCATCGCGGAGAACATCGCCTTCGCACGGCCGCACGCCACCCGGGAAGAGATCAGGGATGTGGCGCGCATTGCCCACGCCAACGTTTTCGTGGATGAGTTCGAGGACGGCTACGACACCATCGTGGGCGAGCGGGGCATCAAACTGTCGGGTGGGCAGCGGCAGCGCATCGCGATCGCCCGGGCGATTCTGGCCGATCCGCGGATCCTCATTCTCGACGAGGCGACGTCCAGCCTGGACAGCGAGAGCGAGGCGATGATCCAGGACGGCCTGCGCTCGCTGCGGCATGGCCGCACGTCGTTCGTGATCGCGCACCGTCTATCGACCATCCGCAGCGCGGACCAGATCCTGGTGCTCGAAGAGGGAGAGATCGTGGAGCGCGGCACCCACGAGGAGTTGCTCGCCAAGCGCGGGCGTTACCGCCAGCTGTACGACAAGCAGTACCTCATAGAGCACGACCGCTTCATCAACCCCGGGGAAGACCACACACCGGAGCCGCAAGAGGTGCAGTCGGTGCCGGGCGGTGGCGCGCGGTCTCCGCGCGACCTCTAGCGCACCTCGCGCAGGTGCTGCCTGAGTTCGTTCAGGTCGGACAGGTACCGCCCACCCATCGCTTCGATCTGGCGACTGAGCCGCGCGGCGGCAGCCCCACCGATCAGCAGATCCACACCGTCACCCAGCGCCGCACGCAGCGCTTCGAGTTCCGCCCCCAGCCGGCCTGAGTCGTAGTCGCGGATGCTGCTCACTGCCACCGCCGCAGCACCCGATTGTGTGGCGGCCGCGGCAATGTCCGCAGCGGGCAGGTCGGGTCCCAGTTGGCGGGCGCGCCACCCCTCGGTGCCGGCGACGACACCCACCAAGATGGCCCCCATCTCGTGCCGGTCGCCGGCCGGCGTCGTCACCAGCATCAAGGGGGCGGATGCGGGCACTTCCAGGATCTCCTCCATCCACTGCAGGGTGCGCTTGATGATGATGGAGGCGGCGTGCTCGTGTGCTGGGGTGAGCGAGCCGTCGTGCCAGCGGTCCCCGATCTGGCGGAGCAGGGGGCCGAGGACCTGATCAACAAAATCCGCGGCGCCCAGCGCTAAGACGGCCTGACCCAGCACAAACTGAAGCTGCCCCGAATCCAGGGCCTCGACGGCGCTGATGCCGGATGCCACGTACTCGCTCCCGGCGGCCGCCGCAGCCGGTGCCGGGGCAGTCGCCGTGCGCGCCGCCGAATCCTCCTCCAGCAGGGCGGCCAGCTCCTCGTTGCCCAGCTCGGCCACCTGCCTAATGGCCCGGCCAGCCTGCGTGGCCCTGTTGAGCAGGGTGAGACGCTCGATGTCGGCATCCGAGTAGAGCCGCTGCCCTCCTTCGCTGCGCTGCGGCTCGACCACTCCGTAGCGTCGCTCCCACACGCGTAGCACGTCGGGCGTGAGCCCGGTGCGCAGGGACACCACCCTGATCGGGTGACGTGGCTCTCGATTCCTGCTCGGCTCGGTCATGGCTGACAAGATAGGAGGCTGTCTAAGCCATGTCAATATTTATATTTAGACAGACCCTTGACATAGGCTGGACTATCCCCTAAATTCTTAGACGTCAGTTGGACAACGCCCGCCAAGGTCGCGGGATTCCAAATAGATCATCCGCAAACCCAACACTACCTGGAGGCACCCAACATGAAGTTCCGCACCCTGAACGCCCTGGTCGCCGCCGGCCTTCTGTTCGCAGGAGCTGCCAAGGCCCAGATGAACCACTCGACGAGCGCGGCCGGCTATGCCACGGACGACATCGTGGACGTGGCGGTCGCAGCCGGCTCGTTCAACACCCTGGCCGCCGCCCTCACCGCTGCCGGCCTGGTTGAGACGCTCAAGGGCGAGGGCCCGTTCACCGTGTTCGCGCCGACAGACGAGGCGTTCGCAAAGTTGCCCGAGGGAACCGTGGAGGCGCTGCTGCAGGACAAGGAGAAGCTGACCGCTATCCTCACGTACCACGTGGTGGCCGGCCGCGTCACCTCCGGTCAGGTGGTCAAGCTCGACCGTGCCACGACAGTCAACGGTCAGGACGTCAAGATCATGGTGAAGGATGGCTCGGTTTGGGTGAACAACGCCACGGTCGTGAAGGCCGATGTCGAGGCCTCGAATGGCGTGATTCACGTGATTGACACGGTGATCCTGCCCGAGTGGTAGGCTGATATCTTCTCGGGGTCGGCGGAAGGTCGCCGGCCCCAAGGCCGCCGAGTTACAGGCATCGCGCAATGAGCCCCGTTCCCGCTATCCGCGTCCGCGCCGCTAACGACGCGCCCCCCGGAGGGGAGGGGGCGTTCGTGCTGTATTGGATGACGGCGCACCGCCGGCTCACGGCGAATTTCGCGCTCGAGCGAGCCGTCGAGTGGGCCAACGAGTTGGAGAAGCCGCTGCTCGTGCTGGAGGCTCTGCGTGCGGATTATCCCTGGGCCAGCGAGCGCTTTCACGCGTTCGTGCTGCAGGGCATGGGGGATCACGCCGCCGCCCTTGCCGCGAGCCGCGTTGGATACGTCCCATACGTGGAACCGGAGGTCGGGGCCGGCAAGGGTCTGTTACAGACGTTGGCCGCTTCGGCTGCCGTGATCGTGACCGACGACTACCCGGCGTTCTTTCTGCCGCGTATGGTGAGCGCAGCGGCGCCGCGAGTGTCCGTGCGACTCGAAGCAGTGGATGCCAATGGACTGCTCCCGCTGCGGGCCGCCACGAGCGACTTCGCTACGGCGCATCAGTTCCGTCGCTTCCTGCATCACGCGCTCTCAGAGCACCTCGTGGATTGGCCGCTAGCCGAACCGCTGGCGGCGCTCGATGCCCCGCGTTTCCAGGGTGCCGATCGTGCCGTTACCGACCGCTGGCCAGCCGCGTCCGCCCGACTGCTTGCGGGCGAACGGTCCGCCCTCGCGGGCCTGCCGATCGACCACGCCGTGCCACCGGTGGCCCTGCGCGGAGGCTCCACGGCCGCCCGCGAGGCTGCCGATCGGTTCGTGCACGAGCGGCTCGCGCGCTACGCAGAGCGGCGCAATGAGCTGAGTGACCCGGGAACCAGCGGCCTCTCGCCGTACCTCCACTTCGGTCACCTGGGTGCCCACGAGCTGTTCGCGCGTGTCGCTGTCGCCGAAGGGTGGACTCCCGACGAGCTGCTGCCGCAGGCCCGCGGCAGCCGTTCCGGCTGGGGAATGAGTGAGAGTGCCACGGCATTCGTGGATCAGCTCGTGACGTGGCGCGAGCTGGGGTACAACATGTGCGCGTTCCGCTCCGACTACGACCGCTACGATTCGCTGCCGGAGTGGGCCAAGCACACTCTGGCGGATCACGCGCGCGATCCGCGCGAGTACCGCTACGACCGTGCCGCGTTCGAGAGCGCGGCCACGCACGACGAATTGTGGAACGCGGCGCAGCGGCAGTTGGTACAGGAGGGGCAGATGCACAACTACCTGCGCATGTTGTGGGGCAAGAAGATCCTCGAGTGGTCTGGGTCGCCCATCGACGCGCTGCAGGTAATGATCGAGCTCAACAACAGGTACGCTCTCGACGGGCGCGATCCCAACTCCTATTCGGGGATCTTCTGGGTGCTGGGCCGCTACGACCGGGCGTGGGGCCCGGAACGGCCGGTGTTCGGCAAGATACGCTACATGAGCTCGCGGAACACGGCCCGCAAGCTGCGCGTGGGTCCGTATCTCGAGCGCTACGGTGCCGCAGCGATTCAAGGAGCCTCGCTTTGACCGGCGCCAAGCGGAACGGCAAGCGGTTCGTGCTGGCACGATCACAGACGGTGCCGGCCGATCTGGACGCCGTGTTCACGTTCTTCACGGATCCCTACAACCTGGCGGAGATAACCCCACCATGGCTCGTGTTCCAGGTGCAGGCGGCCTCCGATCCGGTCTTGCGGGAGGGCACCCGCATCAGCTACCGCATCCGATGGCTGGGTGTCCCCCTACGGTGGGAGTCCCACATCGATCGCCTCGTCGAGAATGTCCGCTTCGCGGATGAGATGCTCGTTGGGCCCTACAAGTCGTGGTATCACCTGCACAGCTTCCGGCCGGTGCCCGAAGGTGTGGAGGTGTCGGACCGTGTGGAGTATGCGCTGCCGCTAGGGCCGCTCGGTCTGGCGGCGCACGCCGTCATGGTGCGGCGGCAACTCGAGGGGATCTTCGACTACCGGGCCCGCCGCATCGAGCAGATCTTCCCCGGCCTGTAGGCGCCTCGCAACGCCGCTTGGAATCCCATCTGACGCTACGTACCTTCGAGGCATGACCTCGAAGGCGACGCCAGAATACACGCTCTTCCTGGTTCGCGTGGCGCCCGAAGTCGCCACCAAAGCCCGCAGGACCCGCCGGCGGTTCCAGCAGCGGCTGGTGCGCAACATGCGCGACGCGCTGGCGGCGGGGGACATCGACGCCCGGATCGACGCGCGTTGGAGCCGCATCCTGGTGGAGGCGTCCGATCCTTCCGCGCTCAACCGGCTGGCCGCCGTGTTCGGTGTGAGCAGCGTGTCGCAGGTGGAAGCGCGGCTGCCCGCCGACCTGGACGAGATCGTGCGCGTGGGCGAATCGCTCTACGCCGAGCGGGTGCGAGACCAGAGGTTCGCGGTGCGGGCCCGACGGGTGGGCAAGCACTCCTTCACCGCACAGGAAGTGAAGGTGCAGCTCGGAGCCGCGCTGGACCGATACGCCGCCGCGGTCGACCTGGATCATCCCGACGTCACCGTCTCGGTGGAGGTGCGTGACGAGGAGGCCTTCCTCTATAGCGGACGGGAGCAGGGGATGGGGGGGCTGCCCCTCGGTGTCGAAGGGAAGGCGGTGTGTCTCATCTCCGGCGGGTTCGACTCGGCAGTTGCCGCATGGCTCATGCTCAAGCGCGGCATCTCCCTCGACTACGTGTTCTGCAACCTGAGCGGTGAGGCGTACGAGCGCGCCGTGGTATCGGTGGCCAAGATCCTGGCCGACGAGTGGAGCTTCGGCGACCGCCCGCGCATCCACGTCGTTGATTTCGTGCCGACGGTGGACGAGCTCAAGGCGAAGGTGCAGCCCAAGTACTGGCAGGTTGTGCTCAAGCGCCTCATGTACCGCGCCGGTGAAGCTGTAGCCCAGGATATTCGCGGCGAGGCCGTGATCACCGGTGAGGCGGTGGGCCAGGTCTCCTCGCAGACGCTGGGTAACCTGCGTGCCATCGATGAAGTGGCGTCGCTTCCGGTGTTCCGCCCGCTGCTCGGGCTCGACAAGCTGGAGATCATAGCGCGGGCCGAGCGTATCGGGACCGCAGTGCTGAGCGCGCATGTGCGGGAGTACTGCGCCATCCTGCAGGATCGGCCGGTGACCCACGCGAAGCCCGCGGCGGCGCGGGACGAGGAATCGCACGTCGACCTCTCAGTGCTGCAGCACGCCGTATCCCAGCGGAAGACGCTGGATCTGCGCGCACTGCGCGACGTGGACCTGGTGCAGCCCTATCTCTTCGCCACGGAGATCCCCGAGGGCGCGGTGGTGTTGGACTGCCGCGAGCCGCACCACTTCCGGCACTGGCACTACCCCGGCGCGGAGCGCCGCGACATCGCCGATCTAGCGACGCGCTTCAAGCAGCTCGACAAGACGCGGACGTACGTGCTGTACTGCAGCTTCGGTGTGCAGACCGCTTACCTGGCGGAGGTGATGCAGCGGGAGGGCTACGAGGCCTACTCGTTCAAGGGGGGCGCGCGCCAGCTGCTGCAGATGGTCACCGTCTAACGAGCCCGCCCCACGCCTGGCGCCCGCGCGACCCGCGCTCCATACTTGGGCCCGCGACGCCTCCCCGGATTTCTCATCTGAAAGGACCGCGCGCATGACCGAGTCTGGAGCTGCCGCAGACGTGGTGCGTCCGCCGCCGCCCGCGATGTACCGCTGGCTGGTGTTGGTCGTGATCAGCCTGGCGATGTTCGGGAATTACTACGTCTACGACGCGGTGAGCCCGATCGCCGACCTCCTGAAGGATCAGCTCGGTTTCTCGGACAAGAACATCGGGTTGCTCAACGCGATCTACAGCTTCCCGAACATCATAATGGTGCTGATCGGCGGGATCATCATCGACAGGGTAGGGGTCAAGAAGGCCACGCTGCTGTTTGGCGTGCTCTGCTTCGTGGGTGCGGTGATCACTGCTGCGACGAGCCAGCTGGCGGTCATGGCTAGCGGCCGCTTGATCTTCGGTGTCGGGGCGGAGTCGCTGATCGTCTCGGTGACCACGGCCATCGCGCGGTGGTTCAAGGGGAAGGAACTCTCATTCGCGTTCGGCGTGAACCTCACGATCGCGCGCCTCGGGTCGTTTCTGGCGCTCAATTCCCCCACCTGGGCGAAGCCGGCCTTCGAGAGTTGGCAGTGGCCACTCGTGATCGCCGTCGTGGTCGGCACCCTCTGTGTGATAGGCCCTCTGGTCTACTGGATCATGGAGGACCGGGCAACGCAGCAGTACCAGATCGGCGAGGCGGGCGAGACCGAGAAGGTCGTCGTCGCCGACCTCTTCCGTTTCCCGAAATCGTACTGGTACGTCGTGCTGCTGTGCGTGACCTTTTACTCTGCAGTCTTCCCGTTCCAGACGTTCGCCGTGAAGTTCTTCATCGAGGGCCACGGAACGACTCGCGAGTTCGGCGGCTTCCTGTCCAGCCTCATCACGCTGTTCGCGATGATCTTCACGCCACTGTTCGGTCTGATGGTGGACCGCGTCGGTAAGCGTGCGCTCTTCATGATGTGGGGTTCGCTGCTGCTGGTGCCGGTCTACCTGATGATGGCCTACTCCAGCGTACCGTTGCTCGTGCCGATGGCGATGATGGGGATCGCGTTCTCCCTGGTGCCCGCGGTGATGTGGCCCGCGGTGGCCTATCTGGTGGACGAAGGGAGGCTCGGCACCGCCTACGGCTTGATGACCATGATCCAGAACATCGGTCTGTTCGGGTTCAACATGATGATCGGCTGGGCCAATGACTTTGCGGGCGCCAGCGTGCAGAACCCCGGTGGGTATGCCCTCGGGATGTGGATCTTCTCGATACTGGGCTTCCTGGGCTTCTTCTTCGCCTGGCTGTTGCGCAGGGCCGAGACCGGGCCCCAGGCCCATGGGCTGGAGACGATCACGGTGAGGTCGACGATGGAGGCGGAGGCGCAGGCGCGCTCGCAGGAGTAGATCGGCGCAGCGGCACCCGCGCCCGGACGAGAGAAAGGCGACATCCTCGCGGATGCCGCCTTCTCGTTTATCCGGGCCGTCCGCAGCCCGGCACTTCGGGGGAGGTGGTAATGGCCACGATCGTCGTGGCTGGATTAGAAAACAGGGGTCGGGTGGTCCGGGTTCCCGCTCTGGCGTGGCAAGGGTAAGGTGTTGTAAAGCAGGCACTTACAGTTTCTGGCCCAGGCTGGCGCCGAACCGGGATGCCCTCGGGAACTTACGAAATATCGTCAGTTGTGTCAGATTGTGACCATGAGCCCAGGCGACACCGGCGAATTCATCGTCCGGACCGACGAGCCTACCCAGGGCGGGCGCAAGAGCCGAGAGCAACTCCTCTCCGAGCTCGAGGTGCTGGAGGTGCAGTTCGAGGCCTCGCGCGAGGCGCGCCAGGTGCTGCAGCGTGCCGAGGAGGCGTTGCGCAAGAGCGAGGAACGCTTGCGCAGCTTCTTCGAGCACTCCAACGACGCCCTCTTCGTCTTCGACCCGGTCCACGACGCCATCATCGAGGTGAACCCGCGCGCTTGCGAGCTACTCGGTTACGCCCGCGAGGAGCTGTTGGTGCTGCCGATCTCAGCGGTGCACCCGGGCGAGCTGCCGCGGTTCCAGGAGTTCGCACAGGGTGTGCTGCGCGAGGGGAGCGCCTGGACCGACGAACTCACCTGCGTCACGAAGGACAACACCACGCTGGCCGTGGAGATATCCGCGTCGACAGTAGACGTCGAGGGCGGGCGGTGTGTCATTGCCTGGGTGCGCGACGTGACGGAACGCAAGGAGGCCGAAGCCAAGCTGAGAGAGAGCGAGGAGCGCTTCCGCCGCCTGGTCGAGCGAGCCGCCGACGCGATCTATGTGTTCGAGCCGGACGGCCGCGTGGTCGAGGTGAACCAACAGGCCGTGGACTCCACCGGCTACCACCGCGGCGCCCTCAGCAGAATGCGCGTGTGGGATATCTGGGAAGGGTTCTCGCCCGAGCGGGTGCGGCGCAACATCGAGGAGATCGAGCTCACCGGACCCACGACGATCGCCGGGTACCATCGCCGCAAGAACGGCACGCGGTTCCCCGTCGAGGTGCGCACCTGTCTGCTGGACGAGCGGGGTACGAAGCGGGTGCTGGCGCTGGCGCGGGACATCACTGAGCGGGTCGAGGCCGAGGAGCAACGGCGCAGGCTCAATCTCGAAAAGGTGTACCTGCAGGAAGAGATCGAGATGGAGCACAACTTCGGCGAGATCGTCGGGGGGTCGAACGCCATCAAGAAGCTGTTCCGCGAGATCGAGCGGGTGGCGGCCACCGACTCCACGGTGCTCATCACCGGCGAGACCGGCACCGGCAAGGAGCTGGTGGCCCGGGCGATCCACGGGGCGAGTGCCCGCAAGGACCGAGTGCTGGTGAAGGTGAACTGTGCGGCGCTCTCCCCGGGGCTCATCGAGAGTGAGCTGTTCGGACACGAGAAGGGCGCCTTCACGGGTGCCACGCAGCGCCGCGTGGGGCGCTTCGAGCTGGCCGACGGAGGCAGCATTTTCCTGGACGAGATCGGCGACCTGCCCGCGGAGCTACAGGTGAAGCTGCTGCGCGTGCTGCAGGACGGCGAGTTCGAGCGCGTGGGCGGCAGCAATACCATCAGGGTGGACGTGCGGGTGATGGCGGCCACCAACCGGGACCTCGACCGCGCCGTCCAGGAGCAACGGTTCCGCTCCGACCTCTACTTCCGGCTCAAGGTGTATCCCATCCACGTGCCGGCCCTGCGGGACCGCAGGGGCGATATCCCGGTCCTGGTGAACTACCTGGCACAGAAGTACGCCAAGCGGATGGGCAAAACGATCCAGACCGTGCCGCAGCGGGCCTTGAACGCGCTGCAGAGCTACGAGTGGCCGGGAAACGTGCGGGAGCTCGAGAACGTGATCGAGCGTGCGGTGATCGTAAGCCCCGAGACCGAACTCGAGCTGGGGGAGTGGCTGCGGGAGTCCGGTCCCATGGCAGTGGAGGGCGAGCTGCCGACGCTGGACGAGGTGCAGCGGCGTCACATCATAGCTGCGCTGGAGCACACCGCATGGCGCGTGAGCGGGCCCAAGGGAGCCGCCCGCGTACTGGGGATGAAGCCCACGACCCTGCAGGCCCGCATGAAGAAGCTGGGCATCGTGCGCAGGGCCGGCGGCTGACCGAAGTCGGTCCGGCGATATTTTGTCGCCTGACGAAATATCGTAAGTAGTGTGCTTGAGGCCGGGTCCGACGATCCGGCCTTTCTGTCTCATAACCACTTTCTTTTCAACGAGTTGTAGGATCTGAGGCAGCACCCATCGGTGTGGCATGGCGCGTGCTATAGAGGAATGGCGAACCCATTGCCGAGGACCGAGCGTGCTGCGCATTACCCGTCTCGCGGAGCTACCACCGCAAATCACACTCAAGGTGGAGGGCAGGATCCAGGGCGACGCCGTGGGCCTGCTGGAGCAGGAGTGCCGCGAGCAGATCGATGGTGGACGACGCGTCCAGCTCGACTTCGCCGACGTGGCCGCCATCGACCGGCACGGTATAGCGATGCTGCGCGGGCTCAGGAGCGATCAGCTCGAGATCGTGCGTGCCGCTCCCTTCCTCGGCGCCCTCCTGGGAGAGAAGGAGCTGCTATGACCGCCGTAGCTGCAGAGATTCCCGCTGCTGCCGCACCGCCGGTGTTCGAGGATCTGGCCATGCCGCATGCAGACTTCCTCTACCGGTTCGCCCTGCGCCTCAGCGGAGAGCCCGCCATGGCGGAGGACCTGGTGCAGGAGACGATGCTGCGGGCGCACAGCAACTGGCACCGGTTCGATGCCGGCTCGAACGTACGGGCCTGGCTGGCCACGATCCTGCGGAACTCGTTCATCAACGAGTATCGTCGCCGCAAGCGCGAGGTGAACCGCATGAGCGTGGAGGACATGGAGTCGTTCATGATCCTGCAAACGGATCAGCGCGACCCAGAGCATGACTTCTTCAACGGGTTGGTGGACGAGGAGATCGTGCACGCCATGGACGAGCTGCCGGCCGAGTACAAGGAAGCGCTGCTGATGAGCGACCTCGACGGGCTGCCCTACGCGGTGATCGCCAGGGAGACGGGAGCGCCGCTGGGTACCGTGAAGTCGCGCATCCACAGGGCGCGCCAATTCCTGCAGAAGAAGCTGTTCGCCTACGCCTTCGAGATGGGATACGTGAAGGGTGAGATCGGTCTCCAAGCGGCCTAGGGCCATGCAGCTGCTGAAGGCCGGGCCGGCCGACGTGCGCGGGCTCGAGGAGGAGTTGAATGCCAAGCTCCTCGCGGGCCGGTTCCTCGAGGCGTACGAGCAGTTCTACACCGAGGACGCCATGCGGCCCAGGAGGGGGCAGCGCGATCGCCAGGCCGACTCCGACTACGCACGCGCTCTGGCGTTCTTTGGGTGGGTGGAGACGTTCCTCGGGGCGTTCCCGGTGCGCAGCGTCACCGCCCGCGACACGTCCTACTCGGAGTGGATCGTCAACCGCCGGCCGCGATCGGGACGCGGCGCGGGCACGCAGGTCGTGGCGCGCCGCTGGCGCGACGGCAAGGTCGTGCGCGAGCGGTTCGTGAACAGGATGTAGCTGCCGACGGGCAGTGTAGTAGATAAGGAGCTGAGCGAAGCGCGGCACGCTGGGGCCCCACCGATGTGGGGCCCTTGGCGTATGGCCGACGGCCCGCCGGGGCGTAGATTGGTCCTCATGCCGATGTCCCGTCGCTCCTTTCTGGGGGCGGCCGCCGCCGCCGGCCTGGGCCCCCGCCAGCTCCTCTCCGAGGAGGCTCCCGCTACGACTCGCGTGCCGCGGGACCGCTTCGATCCCTGGGTAGAGGTCGACCCCAAGATGCTGCGCCACAACGTGGAGCAGGTGGCGCGGCTATCCGGCGGCCGACCGATCATGGCGGTGGTGAAGAACAACTCCTACGGCCTGGGCCTGGAGACCGCGGCGCCGATTCTGGCGTCATTCCCGGAGGTGAGTAGCCTGGCCGTGGTGAAGGCCGACGCCGCGGTGCGTCTCAGAGACGCCGGCATCGAGAAGCCGATCCTGCTGATGGCGATGTGCACCGAGCGGGACGGCCACGAGCTGGTGGCGCGGGACATACAGCTCAGCCTCTACACCGATGATGCATCGGACCGTCTGGCGCAGCTTGCCGGGCGGCTGGGTGGACCCCTGCGAGCGCACCTCTACCTCGACACCGGGCTGGGCCGCATGGGCATGCCGTACCACCGGGCCCTTCCGTGGATAGAGGAGGTCGTGAGCCGGCCCGACGTTCGCGTGCAGGGCACCTTCATGACGTTCGTGGAGGAGCACGACTACGATCGCGAGCAGCTGCGACGGTTCGAGACGCTGGCTCGCGAAGCCGACAGCCGCGGACTTGGGCTGGGGACGCTGCACGCGGCGTCCTCCAACGCTGTGTTCCACCTGCCCGAAGCTCACCTGGGCATGGTGCGTCCGGGAATCGCGCTGTTCGGCGCCTACCCCACTGAGCCGGCTGTGGAGCGCGAGCGCGCCGAGCTCAGGTGCGCGGTGCGGCTGCGGGCGCGCGTGGTGCGCGTGGCCCGGCTGCGTCCGGGCGACGGAGTGAGCTACGGCAGGAACTACGTGGCCGAGAAGCCCACCTGGGTCGCCACCCTGCCCGTGGGACACTCCGACGGCTACCCGCGCAAGGCGGTGGAGGGTGGCCGGGTCCTGATCAACGGGAGCACCTTCCCGGTGATTGGCGCCGTGAGCGCGAGCCACTGCATCGTGGAGCTGGGAGATGAGCCCGCAGCCCAGGTGGGCGACGTAGCCACGCTGCTCGGTCCCGACGATCCCGCGATTCAGCCCAACAACGTGTCCGAAGCGATCGGCGTGTCGGTCTACGACATTCTGATGCACCTCAGCCCGGAGCTGCCGCGGTTCCTGGTGTGATGGCGGCGGGTGCCGGCTGTCAGGGCTGGCTCGACCCCCAAGCCTCTTCCAACGAGCTATTCAAGGCGGCCATGAACACCACCAAGGCCGCTGCTAGAACCACCCCCCCCAGCAACATCGTGGCCTTCTTGTCGTAACGCTTGACCTCCAGCCTCTGAACCGACGACAACGGGACACTGAGCGTGGACCCGGCGGAGCAAGTGAAGTGCTGGTCACACGGGGTGCCGCCGATGCTGTCAGCCGTGACCCACGGATTTGCGAGGTGGATGATGCGTTCGCCCGCACTGTCGGCAACCGTGAGAATGGCCTGCTCCTGGCCCTCCAGCGCTTCCTGTGGTGCCAGGTCAGTCGTCTGAAACGTGGTGCAGGCGGGTTGAAACCAGGCCAAGAGTACTGCCGCCATTAGCCGCCGCGTCCGCGAGTAGGTCCTCATCTCCGCGGCCTCCTTCCCAATAGCCGGCGACACGGTGGGTCTGCGGCGGCAAGGGGACGTCAAGCCGGCAGCGCCACCGCCTAGCGCCAAGATGACATCCCCCTGGCAGGGGGCAACAAGCATCCTTGTCGGGATTGTGCGGTCGACCAGGACGCGCACTGCAGGGCGCGTTGGGCCCACCCAGCGTCGTTTCGATCCCGTGGCCCGGCGTGCACCGTCCTATAGTCGGGCACCTTCGCCCCGAGGATCCCCCCATGCTTTCCCGCGTCCGCTCTGCCGCGGTGCTCGGCATCGATGCCTACCTGGTCGACGTCGAGACGGACATCGCGAACGGCCTGCCTTCGTTCACAACTGTGGGGCTGCCTCACGGTGCGGTGAAGGAAGGGCGGGAACGCGTCGGCGCGGCGGTTGTGAACTCCTCATTTGAGTTTCCGTTGAAGCGCATCACCGTGAATCTGGCGCCGGCCGACGTGCGCAAGGAGGGCTCTGCGTTCGATCTGCCCATAGCGCTGGGGATCCTGGCAGCCACGGAGCAGTTGTGCCCCAACGGCCGGGGAGCGAAGCGGAGCGCACCGCCCGCCCTCGAGGACTACGTAGTCGTGGGAGAGCTCTCCCTCGAGGGCGGGGTGCGCCCGGTGCGCGGTGCGCTCTCCGTAGCGCTGGCCGCGAAGGCGATGGGGCTGAAGGGTGTGATAGTGCCCGCGGCGAACGTGGCCGAAGCCGGTGTCGTAACCGGGATCGAGGTGTTGGGCGCCGAGGCGCTCGCCCAGGTCGTGGCGTATTTCAGGGAGGGGAAGCCGCTCCCCCGCGCCGCAGTGGACCGCGACTCGCTGTTCGGCGGGGTATCCCAGGATGCAGCCGATCTCGCCGAGGTGCGCGGCCAGCAGCACGCCAAGCGCGCTCTGGAGATCGCAGCCGCCGGCGCTCACAACCTGCTCATGATCGGCCCGCCTGGTTCCGGCAAGACGATGCTGGCGCGCCGGCTGTCGACGATTCTGCCCCAGGCGACGCTCGAGGAAGCACTGGAGACCACCAAGGTCCACAGCGTCGCCGGGCTGCTGCCCACCGGAGCGGCGTTGGTGACCGAGCGGCCGTTCCGCGCGCCGCACCACACCATCAGCGACGCGGGCCTGATCGGCGGTGGCGCGCACCCGCGCCCGGGCGAGGTGAGCCTCGCTCATGGCGGCGTGCTGTTCCTCGACGAGCTGCCCGAGTTTCGCAGGAACGTGCTGGAAGTGCTGCGCCAGCCATTGGAGGACGGCTACGTCACCATCTCGCGGGCAGCCAACTCGCTGTGCTATCCGGCCAGGTTCATGCTCGCCGCCGCGATGAACCCCTGTCCCTGCGGTTACTTCGGAAGCGCCGTACGCGCGTGCACCTGTGGGCTACCGCTGGTCGAGCGGTACCTGTCGCGCGTGTCCGGGCCGCTGCTCGACCGTATCGACATTCATCTCGCGGTGCCTGGGGTGCCGCACGGGGAGCTCTCCTGCGAGCGGAGTGGGGAGCCCAGCACCGCGATCCGGGACCGGGTGAGCCGGGCGCGCAGCCGCCAGCTGGAGCGCTTCGCGGGACGCGAGGGCCTGTTCGCCAATGCCCACATGACTCCGAAGCACCTCAAGCGACTGAGCCGCATCAGCCGGCCGGCCGACGCTCTGCTCAGAAGGGCTATCGCGCGCCTCAAGCTCTCGGCCCGAGCGTATCACCGGGTGCTCAAGATCGCGCGGACCATTGCCGATCTGGAGGGTGCAGGGGACATCGAACCCAAGCATGTGAGCGAGGCGGTGCAGTACCGCAGCCTCGACCGGCCGCTGGGCTAAGCCACGCCGGGCGGGGTCCCGCTAGCGCAGGTCCACCGTGAGGTTCTGCTGTACGATGGCGCCCCGCTCCACCCGGAGGATCACCGGCTCGGCCCACCGATCGTGCGCCGTGGCCCACACCGTGATGGCGGTGCCAGGCGGAAGGCCGCATGCCCGGTAGGAGCCCTGCGCGTCGGTGGTTGCCTCCGCATGCCCCCGTGGCGCATCCGCGCGCGCTCCGGGTTGGGTCCACTCGAAGAACACCGTCGCGTCGGGCAGACGGACGCCCGTGGTGCTGTCCGCTACGAAGCCCACAGCGAGGCCGTCACTCTCCTGGTAGCGGTGGCCGGGGCAGAGCATGGCCGAGGCGCTCTCCATCGAAGGCACCGCCAGGTCCACCGAAGTCACCAGCCCTTTCGTTAGGGAGATCTCCCGGGAGGGGAAGGGGCTGTTCCAAGCCTCGTAACGGGGGTGGGTGAATTGCACGACGTGGCTTCCCTCGGGTACATCGTAGATGCGAAAGGCGCCCCGCCCGTCGGTACGCGCCACGAAGTCGGTATCGGTGAGCCGCACCACGGCTCCCGCGAGCGGCGCCCCGGTCGTGCTGTCGAACACCGTGCCCAGCAGCGTGGCAGTGAGCTCGCCGTCGAGCTGCTCGCCGCGCCGGTTGAAGGTGGCGGTGACCTCGCCGCCCTCCTCCCGCACCGAGGTGACGGTCAGGAACTCGCGCACCTCCGCCCCTGCGATGGCGCTCACCCGGCGGCGCTCGAGCTGGATCACCGGCATGCGGATCCACCAGCGCCGCACGATCCAGGCGCCGGTGCGCAGGCGCTCGAACGCGACGTAGCCCGCGGCGGTGTGCCGTGGGACGTCGTATTGCATGTCCGGATACCAGTACTGGAGGTTGGTGTACCGGAACTCGAGATGGCGCAGCTCGGCGGTGCCGCGGTCGAGCCACAGCACCCCGATTACTTCGGGCAGCACGCGGTCCGAGGTTGGCTCGAACACGAGGCCCACCATGTTGTCTTCCTCATCCTCACCCGCCTCGAGACGGAAGCAGTGGTCCTCGAGGAACTCCTCGGAGAGAAGCACCTCGGCGTCGGGTGCGTAGAAGGCGAAATCCGACCCGGACTGCTGGACATAGCCGCCGGCAGAAAGCCGGTCGGCGGGGAGGGAGCGGAACGGCTCGCGGGAAAGGCTGACGCTCTCTTCCCGCTCCTCCGACTCGATATCGAGGTATTCGGGTTCGAGCTCGCGATCCCACTTCACGATGTGGAAGCGCAGGGCGCCGCGGGCTTCCGTCCACGCCGTGATGTCGAGGGCCTTCCGTGCCTCTTCCCACGTGGCCGCGGTTCGGCTGCCCAGCTCGGGCAGCAGGCTGCAGCGGCGCTGCTCTTCAACGACTACGGCCGGCAGCTGAACCGTCTCCGCGGTCACCTCCATCTCGTATTGCAGGGTGTCACCCCGGTGGAGCTGCAGGGCCGGTGAGATGACGGTACGGTAGCCGACCCGCCGCACCTCCAGCCGGTAGATGCCCGGCTGGCCCACCTGGACGGCGAACCGTCCGGAAGCGTCGCTCAATTCGATGGCGTGTCGCGCGCCCGTGGGGTCGATGAGGCTCACCAGGGCCCCGTGCACGGGGCGCTCGGTCCCGGCGCCCACCAGGTGTCCGCGGACTACCTGGGCGCACACCGGTCCGCTCTGCACTGCCAGGAGCACTGCTGCTGCGAGGGTGGTGCGGGCGCCGCGCATGTGGGTGATCCTCCCGAAGGGGGAGTACGTCATACGAAGTCTACCTCGGGGCGTGGGGCAGTTCCACCGTCTGGATGCGCCGGTCGCCTTCCATCTCCCGGCTCCCACCGCTATTAATTGGCGCATGCCTGAAGAGTCGAAGCTCAACGGGTTGATCGGTGCCATGCCGTCGCTGCTCGTGGGATACTCGGGGGGCGTGGACTCGAGCCTGCTCGCGGTGGTGTCGCGGCGAATCCTGGGCAAGGAGCGGTCGGTGGCCGCTCTGGCGCTCAGTCCATCGCTGCCGGCCGAGCAGCGCGACCGCGCACGCGACATCGCGGGGCGCTTCGACCTCCGTCTCGTGGAGATACGGACCGACGAGATGGACGATCCCAGCTACGTCGCCAACCCCACCGACCGCTGCTACTTCTGCAAGCGCGAGCTGTGGGACAAGCTCTCGGATCTTGCCGCCGAGCTCGGCATCGCGGCCGTGGCCGACGGTACCAATGCCGACGACCTGGGAGAGCACCGCCCCGGCGTGGCTGCCGCGGATGAGCGCGGGGTGCGCTCGCCGCTCGCGGAGGCGGGTTATACCAAGGCCGACGTGCGCGACGCCGCTCGCGCCCTCGGTCTCCCCAACTGGGACGCGCCTGCGGCCCCATGTCTCTCCAGCCGCGTTCTGTTCGGTCTGTCCGTCACTCCCGAGCGACTGCACCAGGTGGAGCAGGGCGAGGTGGCGTTGCGTGCAGTGGGAATCGAGGGCGATCTGCGCGTGCGGCATCGGGGGCGCGAGGCCCGCATCGAGGTACCCGAGTCGCAGTTCCCGCTGGTGCGGCGGCACAGGGAGGCCATTGCCGAGCGGCTGCTTGCGCTGGGTTTCGATCGCGTGACGCTGGATCTCAACGGCTACCGACGGGGGAGCCTCCTCTCGCCGGACGACATGCCGCTCGAGCTGCTCACCGAGCGCACCTGACCTCCGATGCGATTGTTCGTAGCGATCAACCTTCCCACCGACATCCGAGAGGCGCTGTGGGAGGTGGCGGCGCCGCTGCGCGCTGCGAAGTACCCCATCCGCTGGGTGACCTCGGAGGCGATTCACCTCACCCTCAAGTTCCTGGGGGAAGTGGGGGCCGAGCGGGAGGACGAGATCGCCGCCGGGATCGCGGCCGCCGCCGAGGGGGCGAAACCGTTCACGCTGCCGGTGAGCGGCTTTGGCGCTTTCCCCTCTGCGCAGCGCCCGCGGGTGGTGTGGGCCGGCCTCGAGCCCGTGCCGCCGCTGGAGCTGTTGCAGCACCGCATGGAGCAGGAGATGGAGCGCGCCGGGTTCCCGACCGAGGGGCGGCCGTTCCACCCGCATCTCACGCTGGGCCGCGCCAAGCGCGATGCCCGACCGGCGGCCCTCGAAGGGCTGGCGACCGATTTGGACTCACTGGTGTACCAAGCGGAGGTGTCCGTGGAATCGGTGGATCTGATGCAGAGTACGCTGACGGCGCAGGGCGCGCGGTACGCGCGGCGACACGCGGTGGTGCTGGCATGAGGGGCCTCTACCTCAAGGGCGCGCTGGCCCTCGCGGTGGCGCTGCCGGTGCCCGTCGAGGCGCGGGCGCAGCAGGCCTTCGTGGGCGTGCCGAGCGACTCCGCGCTGCTTTCTGCGCTCCGCAAGGAACGCTTGATCGCCGGGGGCGGTGTCAACTACGTGCGGCTCTCGCCCAACGAGATCGCGTCCATCCTCCAGGCCAGGCTGGACCCCGCCGCACAGGAGGCCCTCGACTCGCTGCGGCTGACCCTGTCGGACGATCGGATCACGCTGGAAGGGCAGTTGCTGATGGAGACGGTCGGTCGGGAACTGTTGGGTGCCATGGCGGGGTATGTCCAGGGAAGGCAACCCATCCGGGTGACCGGTGTGGTTGCGGTGCGGGACACGGGGGTGGTGAGCTGGACGCCCGACGAGGTGACGATCATGGCGCTCAATCTGCCGCAGGCTGCGATTCCCAGGCTGGTGAACTACCTCACCGGCGGCACCGACGGGGCATTCCTGCTTCCCGTACCCCGCACGGTGGGAGAGGTGCACGTCAGTCAGAGCACGCTGACCTTCTACCGCTGGCCCCGCTGGCCCGGCTGATGGCCAAGCGCGTGATGGTGGTGGATGACGAGAAGGGCGTGCGCGAGGCGTTGCGCCAGATACTCGAGTACGAGGGCATCGAGGTGCGTACCGAGGAGTCGGGCGGCGCCGCGCTCAAGGCCTATCCGGAGTTCCTGCCGCACCTGGTTCTGCTCGACGTGAAGATGGCCGGGATGGATGGACTCGAGGTGCTGTCCCTGATCCGGGAGCAGGATCCTGAGGCGCAGGTCGTCATGATCTCGGGGCATGGAACCATTCAGACGGCGGTGGAGGCCACCCAGCGCGGCGCGTACGACTTTCTCGAGAAGCCGCTCGACACCGATCGCATACTGCTCACCCTGCGCCACGCGCTCGAGCAGGCGGAGCTCGAGTCGGAGAACGTGCGCCTCCGGGCATCGGTGGGTGACAAGTACGCCATCGTGGGGGAGAGCACCGCCGTTCGCCATCTCATCGAGGTCATCGACAAGGTCGCGCCTACAGGGGCACGGGTGCTGATCACAGGCGAGAACGGCAGCGGCAAGGAGCTGGTTGCTCGGGGCATTCACCGCGGGTCGCCCCGGGCGGACCAGCCGTTCGTGGAGGTCAATTGCGCGGCCATCCCCAGTGAGCTCATCGAGAGCGAGCTGTTCGGTCACATGAAGGGCTCGTTCACGGGGGCGTTCGCCGACCGCGCGGGTAAGTTCGAGCAGGCCGACGGCGGCACGCTGTTTCTGGATGAGGTCGGCGACATGAGTGCCGCCGCGCAGGCCAAGGTCCTGCGGGCGCTGGAGGAGGGTGTCGTCACCCGCATCGGCGCCACCAAGCCGATCTCGATCGACGTGCGGGTGATCGCCGCCACCAACAAGAACATCGACGAGGAGATCGCGGCGGGCCGGTTCCGGGAGGACCTGTACTATCGGCTCAACGTGGTCCCCATAGATGTGCCGCCGCTCAGGGGGCGCAGGGACGACATCCCGCTACTGGTCGAGAGGTTCGTGGCCGATCTCGCGCGCGACAGCGGGGTCAAGCCCAAGCCCTTTGCGGGCGATGCCATGCGCGCGCTCGAGGGCCGGGACTGGCCCGGCAACGTACGGGAGTTGCGAAACGCCGTGGAGCGGCTGGTCATTCTCTCGGCAGGCGATGCGGTGACGGAGCTGGACGTGGTCCGGCTGGCCGGTGCCGCCGCGGACGGCGCGGTGGGAGACCTGATCCACTGCGACACGTTCGAGGAGTTCAAGCAGTCGGCGGAGCGTGCCTTCCTCGAGGCCAAGCTCGAGGAGAACGGTTGGAACGTGAGCGAGACGGCTCGCAAGCTGGACATGCCGCGCAGCAACCTGTACAAGAAGATCGAAAAGTACGGGCTGCAGCGGGGGTAAGCTCCGGGCCGCGGCGAGGAAGCGTCCCCCCGTGCAGGACAATCGTTACATGTTGGCTAGGCGACGGTGGCATGATCGCGCATGCAGAAGCAGCGTGCCTCCGTCGCCGTTTTCTTGAGCGTAGGCGGTGCCACGCTCGATCTCGAAGCACTCGAGGGGGTGCCCCGGGCGCGGGTGGTGCGCGCCACGCTTGCGGCGGGGGAGCGGGCCGTCTGTGTGAGCGCCACCCTGGAACATGAATGCGAGACGCGGGAGTTGGCAGCCGAGTTGCGTGACTGGGCGGGCGCGCGCGGATGGGCGGTGACGGTTGCGCCGTTGGGCCGGCCTGACTAACGTAAAATGCAGCGCGTTCGAAGGGAGTACGGCCCTGCAGCTTTGCGTCCGGTTGTCAGCGGTTGGTGGACCATGCGCCAGGTTCCGCTGCAGAGATGGCTCTAAGCGTGTCGACCAGTCGCTGCGATCGGTCGGGATCTTTGACCTCCCCTCCTGTAAGTCATTTGTTACGCGCGCCAATCGTTTTGTCGTGAACACGGGCACCCCCTTGGGTGGCTGCCCGTTGTCGTATTACGCAGGTTCCCACTAGATAATTCGCCGGAGGAACTGCCCGTATGCGACTCGGCCCCGCCCGGAAGACTTCGGTCGACGAAGGCTCGCTGGATCAATACCTGCGGGAGATCAGCCAGTACCCGCTGATCAGCCGGGAGGAGGAGGTGGATCTGGCGAAGCGGATCAAGCAGAGCGACGAGGAGTCGCTCGACAAGCTGGTGCGGAGCAACCTCCGCTTCGTGGTATCCGTTGCCAAGAAGTACCAGAACCAGGGCGTCAGCCTCTCCGATCTCATCAACGAGGGCAACCTCGGTCTCATTCGTGCCGCGCACAAGTTCGACGAGACCAAGGGCATCAAGTTCATCTCCTACGCCGTGTGGTGGATTCGCCAGGCGATTCTGCAGGCGCTCGCCGAGCAGAGCCGCATCGTGCGGGTGCCGCTCAACCGCGCCGGCACGCTGCACCGGATCGGCAAGCGCTCCTCGGCGCTGCAGCAGGAGCTGGGACGTGAGCCAACGGTGGAGGAGATCGCAGAGGGGATGGACATCTCCGAGGAGGAGGTGGCCAAGACGCTGTCCATCTCGCAGAGCCACCTCTCGCTCGACGCCCCGCTTACTCCCGGCGAGGACAACAAGCTGCTGGACTACCTGCCAGACACGCAGAATGCCGGCCCCGACCAGGAGACTTTCGAGCGAGCACTGTCGGATTCCATCGAGGAGGTGCTCGGCACGCTCAAGGAGCGCGAGGCCAAGATCCTGCGCCTCTACTTCGGGTTGGACGGTCAGGAGCCGATGACGCTCGAGGAGATCGGCAGCATGATGGGCATCACTCGCGAGCGCGTGCGGCAAATCAAGGAGAAGGCGCTGGCCAGGCTCCGGCACGTGAGCCGCGCGCGGGCGCTGGAGAGTTTCCTGTCGTAGGAACGGGCTCCCAGGTGCGGGAAACGGGAAGCGGGAAACGGGAAGCGTATCGGACGGTGCGTTTCCCGTTTCCCGTTTTCCGCTTTCCGTTCCACTTGCTCCCTGGGTAGCTTGATCTCCATGAAACTCGGCATAATCTCCCTCGGCTGCGACAAGGCGACCGTGGACTCCGAGCGTCTCGTGGGCGACCTCGTAGGGCACGGTGCCGAGGTCGTGGGAGACTTGCACGCGGCTGACGTCGTGTTGGTGAACACCTGCGGCTTCATCGACGCGGCGAAGCGTGAGTCGATCGAGGCGATCCTGCACGCCGCTGCCCTCAAGGAGTCGGGTGACGTCAAGGCAGTCGTCGCGGTGGGATGCCTGGTACAGCGCTACCAGGAAGAGCTGAGGCGGGAGATGCCCGACGTCGACATGCTGCTGGGTTTTCACGACCTCCACACGCTGGTGCCCGCGTTGGCGGAGCGCGGGCTGATCGACGATCCGGCGGCGGGACATCCGGGCGTGCGCCGGTACCTCGGCGACTCGCCGCACGTGCGGTACCTCAAGATCTCGGAGGGGTGCGACCACGGCTGCGCCTTCTGCGCCATCCCGCTCATGCGAGGCAAGCACCGCTCTGAGCCGGTGGAGCGGCTGGTGCGCGAGGCACGTGAGCTGGAGTTGCAGGGGGCGAAGGAGATCAACCTGGTGGCGCAGGACCTGGGGCACTTCGGCCGTGACCTGGGACGCGACGGCGCGAAGCTGCCCGATCTGCTGCAGGCGCTGCTCGATGGCACCACGGTGCCCTGGTTCCGACTGCTGTACGTGTATTCCGCGGGGCTGACCGACAGGCTGGTGGAACTGCTGGCCGGCGAGCAGCGCGTCCTCCCCTATCTGGACATCCCCATCCAGCACGCCTCGGACGCGGTGCTGGAGCGCATGCGCCGTCCGGAGCGGCGCGACACGATTCGCGAGAAGGTCTCCTGGCTGCGGTCGCGTATCCCCGACATCACGATCCGCACCACCACGATTGTGGGCTTCCCCGGCGAGACCGATGAAGATTTCCGGACGCTCCTGGAGTTTGCCGAGGAGATGGCGTTCGAGCGGCTCGGCGTATTCACCTACTCAGAGCAGGAGGGGACGCGCGCGGCCGAGTTCGAGGACGACGTGCCCGACGATGTGAAGCGCGCGCGACAGGAGGAGTTGCTGGAGGTGCAGCGCGCGATCTCCGAGGAGCGACTGGGCCGCTACGTGGGACGCGAGGCGACCGTGCTAGTAGACCGGATAGCCGATCCCGAAGAGGCGGGCGCGACCCACGTGGGCCGTGTCCCGTGGCAGGCCGACGACGTGGACGGTGTTACGTACGTGGCGCAGGGCGGCTGGGCGCGCCCCGGCGACCTCATCCAGGTCGTCCTCGACGACAACGTCGACTACGACTTTCAGGCGACGGCGAAGCCGTGACCAAGTTTCTTGCTGCCGCGATCGTCACGCTCCTGTGTGCCTGTGCGGGGGCCGCTCCGACGGCGCAGGTGGGTGACGAGCCAGACATCCGCATAGGTCTTCTGGTGGGCGCGAGTGAGGCGCGGATCACGGGGCAGGGCAGCGTCGGCGGCGTCGTCGGCGGAAGCGTGGCTTTCCGGATCACCGGCAGCCAGCAGGCGCAGCTTGCTCCCGAGGGACGCGCCGTTCGCGTCTCTGGTCCCGGCGCGGGACGCTACGAGCGGGTGACGTTCGTGAGCCTCGATCGCTCGCAGTTCGTGGAGCTGAACGGCAAGCCGTATCGTGGGGTGGTTGAGGCGTACGTGCACGACGGCGCGTTGAACGTGGTGAACGAATTGTCCCTCGAGGCGTACGTCGCCGGGGTGGTGAATGCGGAGCTGGGGCGGCGCGCCCCGCACGAACAGGCAGCGGTGGAGGCGCAGGCGATCGTGACGCGCACTTACGCCCTCAAGAACCGCGGCCGGTTCGCTTCTGAGGGCTACGATCTGCGCGCCACCGTGACGGATCAGGCCTACGGCGGTGTTGCGGTGGAGAGCGACCGCGGCTGGGATGCGGTACGCTCGACCTCGGGCAGGGTGGTGGTCTATCGCGGAGAGCTCGTCAGCACGTTCTTTCACTCCACTTGCGGCTACTCCACCGCCTCGCCCGACGAGGTATTCCGTTTCGGTCAGCGCCTGCCCTACCTCCGACCGGTGTCGGACCGGCGGCAGGGCGGGCATTACTGCGACATCTCGCCGAACTTCCGCTGGACCGTCGAGTGGGACGCGGCAACGCTGGCGGGTATATTACGCCGGACCGTACCCTCCCGGCTCGGTGTGGAGGGCGTGACGGTGGACGAGCTGCGCGACGTCCGCGTGCAGCGTACGGGACCGTCGGGACGGGTGGCCGAGGCCCGCATTGTGGTGACCCGTGGTGAGATTCCCGTGTTCGGTCCCGACATACGCGCGGTGTTCGCCACGCCCGCGGGCCGGTCGCTCGGCAGCACGGCCTTCCAGATCGAAGTGGAACGGCGCGGGGGACGGGTGGAGCGCATCACGGCAAGCGGCGCGGGCTGGGGACACGGAGTGGGAATGTGCCAGTGGGGTGCCGTGGGCAGGGCGCGGGCAGGACAGGACGCAAGCACGATAGTGACGACCTACTTCCCGGGAACGACCCTTGAGCGCTGGTATTAGACTCGGGCTGGCAATGCTGCTTCTGCCGGGGTCCGCTTGGGCTCAGGGCTTCTGGGACCAATTCAGCTACGAGGGCATCAGGTTTTCGGCCATCGGCGTCGAGGCCGGAGCGATGTGGTCCAATCGTCTGACCACGGAGCCGGTCGGCGCCTTGCGGGTCGACTTCGGCAACTTCGCCCCCAAAGTCCGGGTGCTGCTGAGCACCACGTACTTCAAGGGCCAGTTCCGCCAGGAGGAGATCGACGAGTTCGAGCGCCAACTGGAGGAGATCGTCGACGATACCACTGTCACGATCGACGTAGGGACGATTAGTTGGGCTGACTTCGGACTCGCGCTCGATTTCCACTACCTGTTCGAGCCGGGGCGACGGGTGCGGCCGTACGCCGGAATGGGAGTGGGGATCCACTTCCGCAATGGCGATGGTGAGGCGATCAACGGGACGATCGTGGAGCGTGCATTGGACATGGTAGACGTAGGCATCATTGGATCGCTGGGGTTCGAGATCGGGCTCACCAAGTCGCTCGTGCTCACGGCCGACGCGCGTGGCGAGGCGACGACCGAGCTGCTGACCGCATCGGTGCGCGGCGGACTGAGCTACCGCATTCCCATCAGGGAGAGCCAATGAGCGCCCCGGTGCGGGTCGGAGTGCTCGGGTCCGGAGCCGTGGCTCAGGTGGCCCACCTGGTGACACTGAGTCGACTCGAGGGGGCCGAAGTCGTCGGCATCTGCGACATCGACGTGCCGAAAGCCCAGGCTCTGGCAGGTCGCTTCGGCATTCCCAATGTGTGGGACGACATCGAGGACCTGCTGCGTTACGGCGAGCCCGACGCCGTGGTGGTTTGCACGCCGAATCACCTGCACGAAGTGCACGTCAAGAGCGTGCTGTCGGCAGGCGCCCATGTGTTATGTGAGCGACCGTTGGCAATCTCGGTGAGCGGCGTGAAGCGCGTGATAGCGGCCAGCCAGGAGGCCGGCAAGGCGGTGTTCGTGGGCCTGAATCACCGTTACCGCGCCGACACCGAGGCGGTGCGGCGATTCATAGCGGGAGGCGAGTTCGGCGCACTCCGCGCGGTGCGGGCAAGTTGGCATATCTTCCGGCCGGTCGGACCCGACGTAGGATGGCGGGCGCGGCGCAGGGAGTCGGGCGGCGGAGCGATGACCGATCTCGGCCTGCCACTCGTCGATCTCGGGCTGTGGCTCTCGGGCTGCCCCGGGACCAAGCGCGTAACGGCGGTGTTCAGCTCCCACGAGGGCGACAGCGACATAGAGGACTCCGCGTGCGCCCTGATCCGCTGTGATCGGGGGCACTCGATATTCGTAGACGTGTCGTGGCGCTACATCGGCCACGATGAGAGGTTCTCGTTCGAGGTGCTGGGCGACGGCGGTACTGCAAGCCTGGCACCATTGGCAGTGTTCAAGGAGATGCACGGGACACCCATGAACGTGACGCCACCGCAGGACGCTGCACAGCGGGACGCATTCAGCGCTTCCTACCGCTCCGAGTGGGAGCAATTCCTCACCGTGGTGCGTGGCGAGCAATCCGCACCCGAGTTGGACGACCAGGTTCTGCTGCACCGGGTCATGGAAGGGATCTACCGCTCGGCTGCCGACGGATGCGAGGTGGCGCTGTGAGGGCGCTGGCTCTGCCCGTGGGGGACTGGCGTCTCGTGATCGGCGGCGCTGTGCTCAGCTGCGCCGCGTATCCCCCGTTTCATCTCTTCCTGCCGTCGTTCTTGTGCCTGGTTCCGGCGGCCTGGCTGATCCTCGACGGTGCCGAAGACCAGCGGCCCGTGCGCCGGCACCTCGCTCAGGGGTTCTGGTTCGGTATGGCGGCGAACGGCCTGACGCTGCACTGGATCTTCGTAGCGATGTGGAACTACACCCAGGTGTCGGTCATCGCGGCCCTCGCAGCCATCGTCGGGCTGGCGCTCTACAGCGCGGCTCTCTTCGCGATCACCGGATGGATCGTGCGCACCAGGGGGCTTTCCTTGCTGCTCGTGTTCCCCGTGCTCTGGACGGCGTTCGAGTGGATAGTGGGGCATCAGGGGGACTTCCGCTTCCCCTGGCTGGGCTTGGGCACGTCGCTCACGGGCTATCCGACGGTGGTGCAGATTGCCGACATCGTGGGTGCGCGCGGCGTCACCTATCTCCTCGTCTCGGCCAACGTGGCTCTGGCGTTGGCGTGGCGCTACCGGGCCGAGCGGCGGCGAGCCATGGTGCTCGCCGGCAGCGTAGGCGTCGGTCTCGCGCTGGCCGTGATGTACGGGGTGGTGCGGGAGCGCACCGTAGAGCTCAGGCGGGCGGCCAATGTAACGGTCATCCAACCCAACATCGGGTTCGAGGAAAAGTGGGAAGTGGGCCGCGGAGATGCGGCTGTGAACGACCAGCTCCGTCTCACGAGCGAGGCGGTGAGGGCTGCGGCACCGCTGCTCCTGTCAGATCGACCGCTGGCCTATCCCGATCTCATCGTGTGGCCGGAGGTGGCGGTGCCGGGAACCTTCCGGGAGAACCCGTTGTGGATGCCGTTCTTGAGGAACCTGGCCAGCGGAGCCCGCACACCTCTGTTCGTCGGGGCGCTCGACTTCGAGCGCATGGATGACGGCCGTGTCGAGCGGTACAACGCGGGCGTCCTGGTAGACTATCAGGAAACGGCGCGTCAGTTTCCCGTCTACCACAAGCGTTACCTCGTGCCGATCACGGAGCGCGCACCCATTGCCGCGCCGCGCTGGCTCTCGCGCTTCTTCGGAGGGTTCACGCCGGGCAGCGAGCTTCCCGTCTACGAGGTGGAGGTCGAACGCTCCGAGACCGTACTGCGCTTCGGAGCGCTCATCTGCTTTGAGTCGGCATTCGAGAACCTCGCTCGGAGCTACCGGCGGGGCGGGGCAGAATTCCTGGTGAACATCACGAATGACTCCTGGTTTGGACGCACGGTTGGGCCCTACCAGCACGCCGCGCACCTCGTCATGCGGGCAATCGAGAATCGGGTGGGGATCGCGAGGGCGGCCAACACGGGTGTATCGGGATTCGTCGATCCACTCGGACGGCAGCACCAGCGTACGGAACTGAACGTGCGCACTTTCGAGTCACGCGAGATGATCACCAGTGAGGGAGTAACGCTCTACACCAGGCTGGGTGACTGGGTGGGGCTGCTGTCGCTCCTAGCAACTGCACTGCTGGTCGGCTACGCCTTGTGGCGTCGGAGGTAACGCGCCTCGGGGTCGACGTCGGTGGCACATTCACCGACATCGTGACTCTGTCGCCCCGAGGAGAAGTCACGGTAGGCAAGGTCAGATCGACTCCCGGCGCCGTCTCCGCTGAAGTATGGGATCAGCTGCGCGACCTGCGCGGTGGGGAAGTAGCGACTGCGGCGCTGATCCACGGCACCACCGTGGCCACGAACGCCCTGTTGGAGCGCAGCGGTGGCAGAGTCGTGTTGGTCGCTACGGCTGGGTTCGAGGATCTCCTCTGGCTGCGGCGGCAGGATCGCAGCCACCTGTACGATCTCTCCCGTGACCATCCACCGCCGCTGACGCGGCGCGACGACGTAGTCGGAGTCCGCGAGCGGGTGGGTGCCGAGGGCGTGGTACAGCAGCTCGGTGACGCCGAGGTCGAGCGAGTGGTGGAGGAGGTGAAGCAACGCAGCCCCGACGCCGTGGCGGTGGCGCTGCTGTTCAGCTTTCGCGATCCCGCCCACGAGCTACGTCTGGCCGCTGCCCTGCGCCCGGCCCATGCCGGGGAGCGTGCCGCTGCCCTGGCGCTGTCCGGTCCGGCAGGAGGGGTGGAGGGCGCGCGACTCGTGGGCGCGCAGCTCGGTATGCACGATCTCCTCACTTTGGACATGGGCGGAACGAGTGCCGACGCGAGCATCGTGCTGGCCGGTCGCCCCATGATGCAGGCCGCCGGGGCCGTTGGGGGCGTCCCCCTGGCTCTGCCTCACGTGCTGATCGAGACCGTGGGGGCGGGCGGAGGCAGTGTGGCGTGGGTCGATGAGGGAGGCGCGTTGCGCGTGGGGCCGCGCAGCGCCGGAGCGGTTCCGGGACCCGCCTGCTACGGCAACGGAGGAACCGAAGCGACGGTGACCGACGCCGCCGCAGTACTGGGCTGGCTCGACGCAGATCACCCACTGGCCGGCGGTCTGCGCCTCGATGTGACGAAGGCGAGGCAGGCGGTGGGCCACGTCGCCGAGGCTGCGGGCCTCTCGCTCGAGCGCTGCGCGGACGGGATCATCGAGGTCGCCAACGCGGCCATGGTGCGGGCGCTCAGGCGGGTGAGCGTGGAGCGCGGTGTCGATCCCCGATCCATGACGCTGGTCGCGTTCGGCGGGGCAGGGCCCATGTTCGCCTGTCGCATGGCCGACAGCCTGGGGATGGATCGCGCGTTGGTGCCACCTCACGCCGGCGTGCTGTCGGCGCTCGGCCTGGCTTCGGCGCCGGACAAGCTGGAGTTTGCCGCATCGTTGCACGCGCTCGCGCACCAGCTCGACCTGCCGCGCATGCAGACGGCCTTCACTGATCTGGAGGAGCAGGCGCGCAGCGCGCTCGCCGGCGCCGAGCTTCAGCGCCTCGCCGACTGCCGCTACCCTGGACAGGGCTACGAGTTGACGGTGACGGTGGGGGACTCGGGCGACGACACGGCCGCCGCTTTCCATGGCGCGCACCGCGATAGGTTCGGCCACGCCGACACCGGGCGCCCGGTCGAGTTGGTGAACCTGCGCGTGGTGGCGAGCCGCAGTGGAAGCGAGGTGCGGCTGGCCGAGCGTACCGGCCACGCGGCGGAACCGTCCGGGGAAGCCCGAGCGCCGCTCGAGGAGCTGAATCCCGGAACCGCAGTGGTCGGGCCGTACATGCTGGACGTGATCGACTGCACCGTGCGCATCGAGCCCGGCTGGCGCGGTACCGTTCACGCCACGGGTGCCGTAGTCCTGGAGCGAACGTGACGCTCGACGCCATCGGCCTGGAGGTAATGGCCCACGCGTTTTCAGGCCTCGCGGAGGAGATGGGAGCGGTGCTGGTGGCCAGCGCGCTCTCCCCCAACGTGCGCGAGCGGCGTGACTCGTCCGCCGCCGTCTTCAGCGCAGAGGGAGAGTTGATCGCCCAGGCGGCGCACATCCCCGTGCACCTGGGGGCGATGCCGGAGGCAGTGACCGCCGTGCGCGAGCTCGCTCCGGAGCCGGGCGACACATTCGTGCTGAACGATCCCTACACCGGGGGCACTCACCTTCCTGACATAACCATGGTGCATGCGGTGGAGCTGGACGGTGCGATTGGCGCCTACACCGTGGTTCGGGCACACCACTCCGACGTGGGCGGCTCGCGGCCGGGAAGCATGCCGCCGCATTCGACGGAGATCTTCCAGGAAGGACTCGTCATCCCGCCCATCAAGTGGACGGCGCGCGGAGCGGTGCAGCGCGATGTGGAGCGGCTGCTCCTCGCCAACGTACGCACCCCGGACATGCGCCGGGGCGATCTCGCCGCGCAACTCGCGGCGTGCGAGAGGGGCGCTGCACGATACCGCGAGCTGGTCGAGCGGCACGGCCGTGAATTCGTGGAGGGCGCGGTGCGTGACCTGCTTGACTACGCCGAGCGGCGCACGCGCGCGGCCATCGGGACTCGCATCCGGCCCGGCCGCTACACCGCCGAGGACTGGCTCGAGGGCGACGGCGTGACCGACGATGAGATTCGGATTTGCGTGACGGTGGAGGTGATCGACGACCGACTCGTGATGGACTTTGCGGGCACCAGCGCCGCGACCGCGGGCAACGTGAATTGTCCGGTCTCGGTCACACGGTCGGCGGTGCTGTTCGTGCTGCGCTGTCTCGTGGACGAGGACATTCCCACCAACGGGGGGATGCATCGTGCCGTGACCGTGCGAGCGCCCGCCGGATCGCTGGTGAATGCGCCGTGGCCCCGCGCAGTAGCCGCGGGGAACGTCGAGACCTCGCAGCGGATCACCGACACACTGTTCCTCGCGTTCGCCCAGGCGGCCGACGTGGCGGCCCAGGGTCAGGGCACGATGAACAACGTGGTGCTCGGCGGCGAAGGGTGGACCTACTACGAGACGCTCGGTGGCGGGCAGGGTGCTTCGCCCGCCGGTCCCGGCCCGTCCGGAGTGCACGTCGGGATGTCGAACACGCGGAACACGCCGGTCGAGGTGTTCGAGCTCGAGCACCCATTGCGCGTCGAGACCTACGCGCGGCGCTCATCCAGCGGCGGAGCGGGACGCCACCCCGGTGGTCGGGGCGTGACCCGCGCCTACCGCGCTCTCGCGGAGGTGGAGGTGAGCGTGATCAGCGAGCGCCGCCGCCGCGCTCCACAGGGTGCCTCGGGGGGCGAGCCCGGAGCACCGGGCCGCAACACGCTCAACGGGGAGCCGTTAGGTGGGCGGGTGGAGCTCACGATGAAGCCCGGTGACGTGCTTCAAATCGACACTCCGGGTGGCGGGGGTTGGGGAGAGCCCTAACCGACCGGTGCAGCCGGTAGAGTTGGTCAAGCTTGGCGCGAGCTCTACCTCCGCGAACTGCACTCCCCAATGGACTACGCAGCGCTAAGGTCTACAGAGAAGTAAGGTCGACCATCCTAACCAGGGCTTGTTGCCGGTCAGTGCTCGTGACGTTCGCTCCGGCAGAGCCCCCACTTCGCTTGACCAACCTGCTGCGGCCGCAGGTTCACTTCGGCTGACCCCAGTCCCAGCGGCGGAGTCCTACTCGTCCCGCTTGTCGAACACCTTCGCCTCGACGAACAGCTTCAATAGGTCGGGATCGAGCATTCCCGCCTGCGTCTCGGTTTGGAGGATGTCCAGCGCCCTGGGAGAGGGAACCGCACGCTTGTAGGGACGATCGGCTGCCGTGAGTGCGTCGAAGATGTCGGCGATCGTCATCATGCGGGTCTGAATCGGTATCTGATCGCCTGTTACCTGCCGCGGATAACCCGTGCCGTCCAGCTTCTCGTGGTGCCCGTAGGCTATCGACGGAATCGATTGCAGCTCCTTGGTCCAGGGGATCTGGAGCAGGAAGCGGTAGGTGTGGGTCACGTGGCTCTCGATCTCCAGCCGCTCGCTCTCGTCCAAGCTTCCCTTGCGAATGCTGAGGAACCGCACTTCGTCGCCGGTTAGGTAGGGCTGCTTCCTGCCGTCGAGGTCCTCGTAGTACTGCTCGGCGTAGCGAATCAGGTTCTCGAAGCTCCCCTCCGGGAGCAGCGTGGGCTCGTTCGAATCGAGGACCAGGTGCATGAACTGGTCGAGCTCGCTCAACTGCTCTCCGTGCTCCGCTTCGAGCTTACCTACGAAGTCGCGGTATCCGGCATCTCCCTGCCGTTCGAGGTACTCCGCGCGCTGCCGGTGGTACTCCGCTTCAGCCGTACGCCGGATGAACGCGAATCGCTGCCTGATGAGGGCGAGGTCGGGTGGGTAGAGCTTCTTCGCCTTGACCAGCACCTGCTCTCGCACGCCCACCTTGCCGAAGTCGTGCAGCAGGCCGGCATAGCGGATCTCACGGACCTCCTCCCTGGAGAACCGGACGTGGCGGTAGGGCCCGTCGGTGATCCGGTCCACCGTCTGCGCCAGCCCCACCGTCATCGAGGCAACGCGCCCAGAATGGCCGAACGTGGTAGGGTCGCGCTGCTCGATGGCGGTGACCGACGCGCGCACGAACCCCTCGAACAGCCGCTCGATGTCCTCGTACAGCTGGCTGTTCTCGATGGAGACCGCTGCCTGCCCCGCCATGGATGAGACCAGCTCGACCAGCCGGTAAGTGTAGGGGACGACCTCGGCGTCGAAGTCCTCCGGCTCCGCCAGCTTGGCGTCACCGTGGCGCTTGCGGTTGATGAGCTGCAGCACCCCGATGACTTCGTCCTTGTGGTCCTTCATCGGTACCGTGAGTATCGACTTGGAGCGGTACCCGTACTTCTCGTCGAACGAGCGGTTGAAAGTGTAATCCACGTCGGGCGGCAGGAAGTAGACGTCGTCGATGACCAGCGGCTCGCCCGTGGTCGCCGCGTATCCGGCGATGCTCGTCGTGTCCAACGGCATGGTGAACTCGACGAACGGGATGTCGGGCCGGGAGACATTCTGGGAAAGGGAGACCCGCAGCCGCTTTGTATCATCCTCTTGCTCCTCCACGATGTAGATGCTGCCGCCGTCCGATCCCGTGATGCGCAGCGCCTGGGACAGGATCAGCTCGAGCAGCGCGTGGTAGTCGCGCTCCGTGGAGAGCGCCATGCCGATCCGTGTGAGCTCCTTGATCTCGCGGGTGCGAAACGCAGCTTCCTGGCGTGCCCGGATCGAATCGGCGCGGGCGGCCGCCTCGCGATACGCGCCGCGCAGCGCCACCAGCAGCTGACGGGGCTGCCACGGGTGCGGCACGAAGGACGCGATCAGGTCGTCGGGCAGCTCCGGTGGGACGTCCTCCTCGTTGGGAGCGCCCGTCGCGACGACGGCGCCGCCCTCGCCCACGAAGCGCCGCAACCGGTCGGCCGGGAAGTGCTCCCGGCTCGCCGCGGTGAGCACGAATACCGTCGGTGACCCGGCCACCGCGAGCTCGCTGTGTGACTCCACCAACTGGCGCGTGATGCCCTCGGCATCCAGCGCCGCGGAGACGGCGTCGAGCTCGAGGGTGCCGGTGTGCAGCAGGGCGTACTTCACGGGGATGGTGTCGTGCTGTCGGGAACCACCGAGTCGGGCGGTGGGGGAGGCGTCACGCCCCACAGCATTCGCATTGGCCGGCGGCTGAGCTGCTCGGCGAAGTGCTCGAAGATCACGGCCGAGCGCGTGAGCTTGTCGATGGCTAAGTCGATGTCCTCGCGGTTTTCACTAGCCAGGTCGTGCGCAGTGACCGCGAGGCTGTCGAGCTCCGCTAGAAGGTTGTTGGTAGTCTCGAGCGCGATCATGATGCTGTCGGTCACGGGCCCGACACGCGGCTCGACCTGCGCCAGGATGTTGTTGGTGCGCTCCAGGTTCTGCGACAGCTGGTCCAGCACGTTTTCGAGCTGGGGGCGTGCGCTCGCCAAAAGGCTGCCTGTCTGGTCCACAGCTTCGGTGGTTCTCACTACGAGCTGCCGTGTCTCGGTGAGCGCATCGAGCATGTCGCCCTTCATGCCCGTGGCGATGTCGAGCAGCGCCTCCATCATGTTGGACCGCCGCTCCGAGCCGAGCGTGTCACCCGGTAGCAAGTAGGCGGTCAGCGGTGAGGGCGGCGGCATCTCGAACTCGATGATCGCGGCGCCCACGAACGTCGGAGGCGGCGCGATCACCGCCCGCGTACCCACGGGGAGCCGCAGCCGCGTCCCGTCGGGGAAGCGCTCCCGAATAGACAGGGTGGCGATGAAGTCGAGCCTGTTGCTCGTCGAGTCGAGATGCGGGTTTACGGCCGTCACCCGCCCGATCTCGAGGCCCTGGAGCTCGACGCGCGTGTCCTGGTTGAGACCCTCGGCCTCTTCCGCCCTCATGTGCAGGTCGTAGCGGCCCTCCAGGATGCCGCTCGTCAGCACGGCGGTACCCGCCACGATCCCGAGTGTCACCAGGATGAAGAGCCCAACGAGGAAATCGGTGCGTCCCGTGGCTACCTCCCGTTCACGTGTCGCGCAGGAGCTCGCCCTTGGCAAGCCGGTACCGCACTTCCACGCGCGACTCGAGCAGCTGGGGGATGAACTGTCCCGTCATGAACACCGTGCGCCTCGAACCTGCCTCGGTCTCACCACCTCGCGCAAGCTCCAGCAGCTCGGCGGCGGCGCGCGTCGTCAAGCCGTCGAACGGATCGGCCAGGATGACCAGGGCGGGGTCGAACGCCAGCGCCCGTGCGAGTGCCGCGCGGCGGCGCTGCTCTTCGTTGGCCTCGGCGGGGCGGAGGTCCTGCGCATCCGCCAGCTTGACCAGCGTCAGCATTATCCTGATGCGACCGTCGATCTCGCGCTCGGTGAGGTCGCTACCGTAGCGCAGCGGCAGCGAGACGTTGTCCTTGAGCGAGAGGTTGTGCAACAAGCCGTCGCCGGCGGGAAGGTATCCGACCTGTCTGCGGAACGCGAGAGCGTCACGGCGTGGCAGACTCGCTACGTCCTCCCCGAACAGCAGCACGCGGCCGGCCTGGGGCCGCGTGAGCGCCAGCGCAAAGCCGGGGAGAGCGTCTACGCCGCTCGCCTCCGCCCCCGTGACCACGAGCGCACGGTGCTGCGGGACCTCCAGGGTGATCCGCGTCCCCGTCCCCGTCAGGGCCACGTCCTCGAAGCGGAGCGGCGCCGTCATGCCAGCAGGATCACGAAGAGGCCGGAGCAGATGAAGATCGCGATTATGCTGCCCACCGCCGCTCGGCTGGCAGCGACCGGGATCTCGGTCGGCGACCCGCGCACCCGCAGACCCTGGAAGCTCGGGATCGTGCCCACGATGATCCCGAATACGAGTCCCTTGATCACGGTGACCCAGATATCTCCCAATGACAACGAAGCGAGCACGATGTCGAAGTAGCGCTCCGGCATCATGCCGTTCGCGGTAGCCGCCACCAGTCCCGAGAAGATGGCCACCAGGTCGAACGCGATGATGAGCCCCAGGATCGAGATGATGGCGGCTCCGAAGCGCGGCAGCACGTGGTAATGCAGCGGATCGATGCCCATGCCCTCCAGCGCATTGATCTCGCCCGTCACCTTGTTGGTGGCCAGTTCGGCCGCGATGGCCGTGCCCGACCGCCCTGCCACTGCCAGGGCCGTGATCAGCGGCCCCAGTTCCCGTACGATGGCCACCACCATGAGCCGTCCCAGCAGCTCCGTGGCGCCGAGCCGTCCCAGCTCCCGCACCGCCTGCGAGATCACCAGAAAGCTCAGGATGGAGCTGAGGACGAGGATCAGCGGGAGGGCCTGCAGGGCGGTGAACCACACCTGCCGCAGGAGCACGCGGAAGGCGACCCGGCGCCCGGCTCGGGGCAGCCACCGCGCCGCTTCCAGAGTGAAAAAGGAGAAGCGCGCCAGAGCCCCCAACAAGGCGATCGAGCGCGCTACTCCCTGACCGAGTGCTGCAACAGGCGCCGTCACGCGCCTATGTTACTACCCCTGCTGGATCTGCCTCAAGGCCTCCTGGGCTTCCGTGTATTCTGGGAAGTCCCGGGTTACCTGGCTGAACAGCTCCACGGCGCGCTCCGTGTCACCGCGGTCCTGGTAGAGCAGGGCCTTGCTGTAGAGCCTGAGCGCCTCCTGTGGGATGTCCTCCGACCGGCCGCGGCGGCCCTGGAACGCCTGCTCCGAGAGCGCCGGGAGGTCGAGTCCCCTGGTGATGTTGTTCGCCAGGTCCACGACCATGGGGAACAGGTTCTCCCGTTTCTCGCGGCCCCGTTCCACCTTGACGATCTCGCCCGTTTCCACGTTGACGATCCGCGCGTTAACGCGGAAGTCGCCGTACCAGTCGATGAAGCTCCCGAATACCATGTACTTAGCGCCTACCAGCCGGCCCACTTCTGCTGCCGTGCCCGCGTCGACCGTGCCCGAGGCCCCCAGCTCCATTTCGGCCAGCAGGTCGTTGATGCGACCGCGCTCCACTACGCGCAGTGCATCGTTGATGGCGAACTCCGTGATCAGCAGCTGCTGCATCCCCACGGTGAGTGCCTCGAAGTCCTCCGCGTCCTGGCCGTAGGAGCCACCGTCCTCGAAGGGCATGACGGCGACGCCCGGCCGCGTATCCTGCCCCCGGACGACGTGAGGTGCTGCGAGCCCCGCTGCCAGGGCCAGAACCGTTACCGAACGCCAGCGCATGAGTCTCTCCTCCGTCATCAGAGGGTGAGCTGCATCCCTTCGGTGGCGGCTATCACCTCGAAGGCATGCCCCGTTTCCTCCGCCTCAGCTTGTGCCGCCTCGACCACGATGTCCATCGCCGCGTCGTCGTGCTCGGGGCGGTGGTGGAACAGCACGAGCTGCCCAACTCCGGCCTCTGCAGCCAAGGCCACCGCCTCGGCATAGGACGAGTGTCCCCAGCCGCGGTGCTGGTCGAGATCGTCGGGCGTGTACATGGCGTCGTGGATCAGCACGTCCACGCCCTTGAGGAACCGTACCAGCTCCCGGCGCCACTTGGGCCCGACATCATAATCTCCGCCCGAGCCTAGCTCGTTGTCGGTGACGTAGGCCATGCTGGCCCCGCCCCCGATGGGCTGCAGCCGATAGCCCAGCGTGTTGCCCGGGTGGCGCAGCCGGATCGCCTGCACCCCGAATCCGTCGATCTCGAAGGAGCCCGGCTCTACATGCTCCACGAACCACTCCGCGGCGACCCTGTCCAGCGGCACCGGAAACACCACCGGGTGCATCTGCTGCCGCAGGATGACGTCGAGATCGACGTCGCCCTGCTTGGACCCCCAGACGCGCACCTCGTTCCCGTCGTTGAAGAACGGTGCGAAGAACGGGATGCCCTGGATGTGGTCCCAGTGCGTGTGGCTCAGCAACAGGTCTATCTGCAGTGGCCCGTTGCCGCGCTCCACCAGCTGCTGCCCCAGGAGGCGGATGCCGGTGCCCGCGTCCAGGATGACGAGCCGGTCGGGCCCCTCGCCGCTCTGCTCCACGGCCACGCAGGGGGTGTTCCCCCCGTAGCGGGTCGTCAGCGCGCCGGGGGTCGGAATCGACCCACGCGCACCCCAGATCGTTATCGTGTAGGCCATCCGACCGGCTGGGTAGGCATCTCGGCGAACGTACCGGCGGCCGCGGTCTTCACACAAGCGGTGCAGTCACGCGTGATCCGTGACATGGCTCACCTAGAGACCAGCCAGCTCCTCGAGGCCGGGGCGGTCGCGAATCGCGATGTCCTTGCGCGATACCTCGATGAGGCCCCGCTCGCCCAGATCGCGGATGGTGCGCGACACGGTCTCACGGCTCGATCCGATCATCTGGGCCAGCATGTGGTGGGTGATCTTGCGCGGGATGTGCACTCCATCGTGCTCGTCGGCCAGCTCCACCAGCACCCGGGCCACACGGCCGTTCACGTCGAGCAGCACGAGGCCGCCGATCTTGTCGTCCGCGCGCCGCAAGCGCCGCGACAGCGCCTGTAGCAGCCCCAGGCCGATGCGTGGTGCGTCCTCCAGGCACTTGCGGAACTCGTCCCGCCGCAGCACCAGAAGATTGGAGTCCTCCGTGGCTATCACGTGCGCCGAGCGCGGCTGATCGTCGATCAGCGACATTTCCCCGAAGAAGTCTCCGGAGCGCAGGATCGACAGGATGACCTCGCGGCCGTCCTCACCGATCAGCACCACCTTCACCTCACCCGCCAGCACCACGTAGAGGGCGTCTCCGGGGTCGTCCTCGAACAGGATGACGCTGTTCTTGGGGTAGGTGCGCTCCCGCGCCACCTCGGTGATGCGGGTGACTTCCGCCTCGGATAGCTGCGTGAAGAGGGGGATTCTCTGGAGTCGCTGAGCCACCGACTCCGACGGGTCGTTCGATGGTTTGTCGCCCATAAACAGGCCTAGCTTACGCTGCGGCGGGAAGCCTGTCAATCGTGATTCGGGGGCTGCCGCTTGCCCCCAAGTCCGTGCCACGATTATATTTCCGCCTCTTCGGACCAGCATGTTGTACCGTTTTGTACGTCAGGGAGTGTATTTGGTGAAAGCGGACATCCATCCCACCTATCAGCGCGCGGTCGTGCAGTGCGCCTGCGGCAACACGTTCGAGACGCGCTCGACCGTGTCCAACATCCACGTGGAAATCTGCGCACGCTGCCATCCGTTCTTCACCGGCAAGCAGAAGCTCGTGGACACGGCTGGCCGTGTGGAGCGTTTCCGCCAGCGCTACTCCGGGACGGCCAAGAAGAGCGGAGCTTAGCTCGCCATGGGAGCGCGGCTCGAGGCCGCGCTTGAACGCGCGGCCGAGATAGAACGAGAGCTTGCCGACCCCGCCACCGCGCGCGATCCCGCAAAGCTGAAAGCGCTGGGCAGGGAGCACGCCCGGCTGGAGCCCATCCAGAAGGCTGCCGCGCGCCTGCGGAAGCTGCAGGACGAGCTGGACCAGGCCGATGAGCTGGCGTGCGATACCGACCCGGGGCTGGCGGAGCTGGCCCAGGCCGACGTGGATCGGCTGCGTCCCGAGGTCACCGCGCTCGAAGCCCAGCTCCAGCAACTGCTGCTCCCCCCCGACCCTCTGGCGGACCGCGATACGATCGTCGAAATCCGCGCCGGCACGGGGGGCGACGAGGCGGCGCTGTTTGCGGCGGACCTGCTGCGCATGTACACGCGGTATGCAGAGCGGCGTGGCTGGCGGGTGGACATGGTGGGAGCCTCCGAGGGGAACGTGGGCGGAGTGAAGGAGGCCGTGTTCAAGGTCGCGGGGCAGAACGCGTACGGCCGCCTGCGCTATGAGTCGGGCGTCCATCGGGTGCAGCGGGTGCCCGCCACCGAGGCCCAGGGACGCATCCACACCTCCGCCGCCACCGTCGCGGTGCTGCCCGAGGCGGAGGAGGTGGACGTGAAGATCGAGGAGAAGGACCTCAAGGTGGACGTCTTCCGCTCCTCGGGACCCGGTGGACAGAGCGTCAACACTACGGATAGCGCGGTGCGTATCACCCACGTGCCCACCGGTCTGGTGGTCCAGTGCCAGGACCAGAAGTCCCAGCTGCAGAACAAGATGCGGGCCATGGAGGTGCTGCGGGCCCGGCTGCTGGACCGTGTGGTCGCGGAGCAGGAGGCCGAGCGGTCGAGGGAGCGGCGGGCCATGGTCAGCACGGGCGACCGCTCGGCCAAGATCCGCACCTACAACTTCCCCCAGAGCCGGGTCACCGACCACCGCATCAACCTCACCACCCACCGGCTGGACGCGGTGCTCGACGGCGAGCTGGACGAGATCATCGAGGCGCTGGGAGCGGCGTACCGCGACGAGCGCGCCGATTCCTGAGTCCCATGCCAACGGTAGGCGAAGAGCTGCGCGCAGCTGCGCAGCGGCTGGCCGAGGCGGGCTGTGAAGCCCCCCGCCGGGAGGCTGCCGGCCTGTGGGCCCGTCTCTCGGGTGAGACCGTGGGTGATGCATGGCTGCGGCAGGACGCCGAGACAGCCGAGCAGAGCCGCGCCCGCTACCGGGATGCCGTGGAGCGCCGGGCGCGGGGCGAGCCCGCAGCGTATGCCGCTGGGGTGGCGGGGTTCCGCTGGCTGGAGCTGTGGATCGATCCCCGGGTCTTGATCCCGCGGCCCGAGACCGAGGGACTGGTGGAGCTGGTGCTGGCCCTGTCGGGCAGCGGAGCAGCACTGGACGTGGGCACGGGAAGCGGATGCATCGCCCTCAGCCTGGCCACCGAGGGTGCATTCGACCGGGTCGTGGCCACCGACGCCTCGGCGGAGGCGCTGGAGCTGGCTCAGGCCAATGCCGGCCGCCTGGAGCTCTCGACCGCGGTGGAGTTCCGCCGCGGCGACCTGCTGGACCCGGTGGCCGGTGAGACCTTCGACGTGATAGTCTCCAACCCGCCCTACGTGACCGCGCAGGAATTCGCGGCTCTGGATGACGGGGTGCGGCTGTTCGAGCCGAGCGAGGCGTTGGTGAGCGGGGAGGGTGGTTTGGCGCATATCCGGCGCCTGCTGGAGGGGGCGGCACCGGCGCTGGTGCCGGGCGGCCTGCTCGCGCTGGAAGTAGATTCAACCCGGGCGGAGGCGACTCTCCGCCTTGCTCGCGAGGCCGGTTGGCGCGGGGCTCGCCTCGAGAGAGATCTATTCGGACGCCTGCGTTATCTGCTCGCCACCAAGGAGTGACCTGTGATCGAAGAGAAGGCTCAGGAGCTGGGACGTCTGATCGGGCAGAGTGACGACTACAAGGCGCTCAAGCGCGCCCGTGACGGCCTCGATGGCGTGCCGGAGCTGGACGCCAAGCTCGAGGAGCTACAGCAGGTCGCGGCGCGCATGGAGAAGGCGGTGGCGGAGGGTGCGGAGCCCGCGCAGGCCGATGGTGAGGCATACGAGCGCCTCCTGCGTGAGGTGCAGTCCGATAGCCGTTACCAGAGCATGGTTGCCGCCCAGGCCAACTTCGACAAGCTCATGCTGCGAGTGCAGGACCAGATCATGGAGGGCATCAGAAAAGGATCCGAGAGCTTGATCATCACCCTCGAGTGAGGGAGAGATCGGCGTGGCACCGTTCTTCATAGTGGTGGAGGGGCCGGAGGGAGCGGGCAAGACTACGCTCGTAGCCGGGCTTGCCGCCCGGCTGCGAGAGGCAGGCCGCCAGGTGCTGGAGGTGCGTGAGCCCGGCGGCACCGACACGGCCGAAGCGGCCCGGGATCTGGTGCTGGATCCGGACCGGGCGTGGACTCCGGCTGCGGAGCTGTTTCTCATTCTGACGGCGCGGGCGGAGCTGGTGGAGCGGGTGATCCGGCCGCACCTGGATGACGGTAGCTGGGTCGTCATCAGCGACCGGTTCGATCTCTCCACCGTGGCGTATCAGGTGGCGGGACGGGGGCTCGAGCGGGAGGCAGTGCTGGCGGCCAACCGCCTGGCAACCGGAGGGCTGCGTCCCGACGTTACCCTTGTATTGGACCTGGACCCGGCGGAGGGCCGCAGGCGCCAGCAGGCCGAGGGCAAGCGCCCCGACCGCATGGAGCGGGAGGAACCCGCCATGCACGACCGCGTGGGCCAGGCCTTCCGGGAAGCGGCTGGACCGGGCATCATCCATTTGGACGCGACGCTCGAGCCCCACGCCCTGGCAGATGTGGCCTGGAACACGGTGCGGGAGCGACTCGCCGGAACAACGTAGGGGGCGGCAGGGTTGGAGGACTCGGGAGTCTCGAGACGGTCATGACGGAGGTAACCGAATGAAGGGTCAGCGGATACTGTTGCTCGCTCTGGTGGGGTTCATCTCGTTCCTATCGGGCGGATGGCTGCTGCAGCGGGGCACATCGCGGGCGGGCAACGTCTACCAGCAGGCGAGGCTGTTCGACGACGTCGTCGGTTACGTGGCCGACTACTACGTCGACTCCGTCGCCGTCGACGAGCTGTACGACATGGCCATCGACGGCCTGCTCGACAAGCTGGACGACCCCTACGCCCGGTTCCTGCGCCGCGAGGACTACGAGGAGCTCACCGAGAGCACGACGGGCAACTACGGAGGCCTGGGTATCCGCATCGACGTGCGCGACGGGTGGATCGTCATCATCGCACCGATTGCCGGCACACCCGCCGACGACGCCGGCCTCGAGACCGGCGACAAGATCATCGCAGTGGAAGGTGAATCCACCTTCGGGTGGAAGAGCGACCAGGCGGTGTCGGCCCTGAGGGGCAAGCCCGGCAGCGAAGTGGCGATCACCGTCGCACGCCCCGGATTCCCCGAGCCGTTCGACGTCAGTGTCGAGCGCGCGCTGATCCACATCAACGCGATCCAGCTCTCCACCATCCTGGCCGACGATGTGGGCTACATCTCCCTGGTGTACTCCAGCATAAGCGAGACGCTGGCGCGGGAGTTGGAGCAGGAGGTCGTGCGGCTGCGCGAGGAGGGTGCCCGGTCGCTCATCCTCGACGTGCGGAACAACCCGGGCGGCTTGCTCGACGCCGGCGTGGACGTCACTGACCTGTTCCTCGACCGAGGTGAGTCGGTGGTCTCCACCAAGGGGCGCGCCCGTGGCACGTCCGATTCCTACGAGGCGCGCGGGGAGCAGACCTGGCCCGAGATGCCCATGGTCGTTCTAGTGAACGGCGGTACGGCGAGTGCCTCCGAGATCATCGCCGGAGCGCTGCAGGACCACGACCGCGCGCTGATCGTGGGCACGCCGACGTTCGGCAAGGGGCTGGTGCAGACCGTGTTCCGGCTGGGCCGCACAGAGGCCCTGCGCCTCACGACGGCGCGGTGGTACACGCCTAGCGGCCGCACCATCCAGCGGTCCATGGACCGGCAGGGAATGGAGGCGCTGGCCATGGCGCAAGTCCGGGGCCAGGCCGACGACACGACGGCCGTGGACTCGGCGGAGGTGTATTACACCGACGCCGGTCGCGAGGTGATAGGCGGCGGCGGGATTCGGCCCGACCTGGTGGTGCCGATCGATACGCTGACGACCCCGGAGCAGGAGTTCCTGCGTACGCTCGGGTCGAAGCTGCCGGTGTGGCGTGACGTCATGACGACGCACGCGCTGGAGATCAAGGCGGCCGGAACCCTGACCGATCCCGGCTTCACGGTGAGCGAGCGGATGCGCGCCGAGTTGCTGAGCCGTCTGAGGGACCGGGAGGTCGAGGTGACGGATGCACAGTTCCGCGGAGCTCGCGACCTGATCGACCAGCAGTTCGCCTACGAGGTGCAGCGCTACGTGTTCGGGCGGGAGTCGGAGTCGCGGCGGCGTATCGCGGACGACCCTCAGGTGCAGAAGGCGCTCCGCCTGCTGCGCGAGGCGAACAGCCAGGTGGAGCTACTGACGCTTGCGGAGCGCGAGGGCACGGAGGTAAGCCGCACACCGTGAGCAACGTCGGGATCGTGGGGCCGGGTCGCGCAGGTGTCGCGCTCGGCCTCGCGCTGTCCCGGGCCGGTCATCGCGTCGTGTTGCACGGCCGGCATGCCAGAGAGCTTCCCCCACCACTCACAATCACGCTTGGCAAGACACCGCCCTGGCTGGGCGAGGTGGAGATCGTGCTGCTCGCGGTACCGGACGACGCGGTGGCACGCGTCGCCGCGTCCCTCGCGGCCACCGGTGCCGTGACCGAGAGCCACACGGTGCTGCACCTGTCCGGCGCGCTCGGCCTCGAGGCGCTGGAACCACTCGGCGCCAGCGGTGCCCGGCTCGGATCCCTGCACCCGTACCAGACGCTCGAGGCCACCTCCGAGGGCGCTGCGGGCCTGGAGGGCGCCGTGGCCGGCGTGGGTGGAACACCCGATGCGATGGTGGTTGCGTCCAAGATCGCGCGCTCTGTGGGAATGGTGCCGGTCGAGGTGCCCGAGGAGCGACGGGCCGTATACCATGCGGCCGCGGTGTTCGCGTCCAACTATCTGGTGACGCTCGCGGGCGTGGCCGAGGGACTCCTGGCGGACGTGGGCTTGAGCCCCGCGCAGGCGCGAGCGGCACTGGGACCGCTGATGTCGGAGGCGCTCAACAAGGCGCTCACCGGAGGGCCCGAGGCGGCGCTCACGGGACCGGTCGCCCGCGGCGACGCGGACACGATACGAATGCATCTGGGCGCGCTGCCGGCCGACGTGCGTGACCTGTATCGTGAGCTGGCGCGTGCGGCGCTGCGCCTGGCGGAGCTGCCGCCCGATCGGTGGGATGCTGTGGAGGAAGCGCTGGAGTCTTAGCCTAGGGTCCTTCCTTCTTCACGATGGCTCCGGGGTCCTTCACCCACGGGAACACGATCGAGCCACCGAAGGTGAGCACGATGCGGCTCCCCACGTCCGATCCTTCCCCGAAGCGGTACCCGATGTCGATCCGACCGGTGCGCGCGGCTGTGCCGAGCGCTCCCCCCGGCCTCAGCCCGATGCCGACGTTCCCGCCGAAGCGCGCCTCCTGGTCGGGGTACCAGGCGCCCCCGTAGTCGAGGAACGCGGCGAAGCCCAGCGAAACCAGGTTGAATAACCCCTCGAGCGCGAACCAGCGGTGCTCGAGTGTGCCCCAGATGGAGCGGGTGCCCACGAAGGAGTGCGCCCCCCAGCTACGCGGCGGCGTGGTGAAGCCGAGGTCGAACTGCTCGCCAGGGGGTGGGTTCTCCATCACGCCGCCCTGGATGAACAGTGCGGTCGAGTGGCGGCGGAGGAACTTCACTCCCAGCGTCAACTCGGCGATGACCCGGCCCGAGTCGAGGCCGGCCGCGTTGAACAGCCCGTTGGCCTTGAGTGACGCAAGGAAGAAGCCGGTTCGGCCGCGACCGCCGACCGAGGCCTCGAGTTGCGGACCCAGCCCATCGCTCGGGTAACCCCACGCGTCGGGTGCCAGGTTGAGGCCCAGCTTGATGCGCGTGCTGACGTCGATGTCTTCGGTGACGAACCCATTGAAGTACCGCACCTCGGCGAAGCGGGTGCGCCGGTACTCGACCCAGAAACCGACGATGCCGTACAGGCTGTCCGGCACGCTCATGCCGGTGTCCTGCATGAGCACGTACTTGTCCTGGCGGATCTCGCCCAGTGCGCCGAGACGGACGTATCGGTTCGGCTGAGCCACCGATGCGAAGCCGCCCCACCCCCGGTTTATGAATGCATCGCGACGGTACTGCGTGGTGTCGGTGCCGGAGCTGTCGACCCGGTACTGCAGCACACGTCCGCCGGCGGCGTCGCCGTGGTAGTCGAGCGAGACCCGGTCCACGTCGGAGTAGAATGGATCACCGACGCGCCACCACCCGTTGGTGCCGTCGTTCCACAGGCTCACCACACCCTTGGCGCGCACCTGGCTGCCCGCGATGCGGCGGAAGTTGGCAGCCAGCTCCGGGCCGTGCCGGTCCACATCCTTCACGTACGCGATGCTCGCCAGATTGCCAGTCCCCAGCAGGTTCGCCTCGGTGAGGCCCAACCGGCCGGTCCACGTCCCGTCGGTGGCCACGCTGAACTTGAGGTTCGGCTTGGTGGTCCAGCCGTCCTGGGTGTCCACGATCACCGCGAACTTGCCATCGATCGTCGCCGTGTCGAGCTGCACCGACTTGAAGATCTCGCGCCTGCGCAGGTTGCGCTCCGACTCCTCCATTGCCGCTGCGTCGAAGGGGTCGCCCACGTGCAGCAGCAATTCGCCGAGGATTACCTGGGGTCTGGTCTCGATGTGCAGCGAGTTCATCACGCGGAACACGCCCTTTCCCTCGGCCTCCTCCGGCGTGAAGGGGTCCTCGGTGATGATCACGATCGTGTCGATGGTGGGTGGGGTGGGGGTAGGCTCTTGTGCGCTCAGGGGCGCAGCCGAGCCGGATAATGCGAAAGCGCCGCTGCCGACGGCCAGCAGGACACATCGGATCAGCCGCGCGCGCGAGGCCTTCAGCTCAGAACGACACATCCCACTGCAGCCGCACCCGCCACCCCTCGTGCTCGAGGTCCTCGATCGGGACGGCGGGGTCGAGCAGGACGTTGCCGGTGGCGTACCGGTAGCCGACCATGGCGAAGTTCCATCCGATCGGCACGTTGGTGAGGGCGCGCGGCTCGAGTTCCTGGGCCGCTGCCTGTGCGGGAATGAGTACAAGCAGCGCGAGCAGTCCCCAGTGCAAGTGTCGCACGCCGTCGCCCCGCTCTCCGCTACCGTCCTCGCTCACCGGCTCGCTCTCCCCCCTTTACGCTTCAACAGCTTCACCCACAGCGGGTAGCTGAGCCAGGCGATCTCCCACAGTCCCGGTCCCACGAACGCGAACGGGATGGTGAAGAGCGCCGTGATCGGCTCCGCTAGTATGCGGTGCGCCAACGCGCGCGCCTCCTCATCGGTCACGTCGGGCCGCAACAGGCGGCGCCGCTTGATGGCGTACGCCCACGCCCAGCCACCGCTGATGCCGAGCAGCGCCGCCGCGACACTCTCGAATGACCTGGCGCCGGCGGACGGGCCCAGGTTGATCCCGAGGCCGATTGCGTATAGGAAGAAGAACAGGAAGAACAGCTGCAGGATCATGAGCGAGGTGTGCCGGCCGTCGGTCCGCACCAGGTGGCCCAGCAGGACATTGCTCTGCAGCCAGTAGATGATCGTGATCGCCATAGCGACGACGACCACGGCGAAGGTCAGCCAGTTGTCCAGCACGAACGGGCCGATGGCGGTCCAGTGCCAGTCGGCGCCGCCGGGACGGGGGACGAACAGGAAGATGCGCAGGATGACCAAGGCGTACACGACGTCGCTCACCCGCTCGAGTCGGCTGAGCTGGAGGATCGCTCGCTCCTCTTTGTGGTCGCGCGAAGGATCACTCTGTGGTGTCGTCATGCTGCAGTCTCCGGATCAGCGGTTGCGAGGAACGATCACCGCACGCGTTCCTGCTCCAGGATCTCGATCGATTCGATCTTCCACGTGCCGTCCACCGGTACCACGACCACGCGTGTGTCGTAGCGGTTCTGGCGGAAGTGGCGGTGGCCGAAGTGGGTTACGGTGCCGCCCACCGTCCACGAGGCCTCGGCGTCGAAGCCCCCGCCCTCGCGTGGCGCCACGCTGCGTACCTCGGTCACCTCGACAGCGTCCACCCGCGCGCGCGCTCCGCCACGTTCCTCCATCACCATCGCGCGCTGGTGCTCCAGGTAGATGTCGGTGAGCGTGGGCCCCGTGACGGCCACGGCGAGCCGGTCGTACGCCGCACCCTCCTCGCGAAACTCGAAGGCGCGATACACGTTGGGCAGCACGCTCGCGAGCACGCGGCGGGCCTGGTGTGGCGAGGTCACGCCGCCGAAGGAGGTGGGCAGCGTCACCGATACGTGTAGCAGCGGCGTGAGTGCGAATGCGAGGGCCAGCGTGACGCGCGCGGTGGCCGACGAGGTAAGCCGGCGGTCGCGGCGCCAGCCGGCCGCCACGAAGGCGACCGCCAGCCCGGCGAGGAGGAGCGACACCAGCGGTAGCGGCAGCCGCGGTGGCTCGACGGCCACGGCTGCCACCGTGGGCACGGGGCTCTCCATGAGCTCGTTTTCCCAGCGCAGCACCGGCTCGTCGGGCGTGAGCGTAGTCGAGCGCGACGACTCGGGATCTATAGCTGTCGCCGGGATGGACTCCGTGCCCGCGGGGAATGTCGCCCATGAGAGCGTGGCCTCATTTGGCATTCCGGAGGTGAGATAGGCGACCGTTACCCCGAGGAAGGCCTCGTCCACTGTCTCGCGCACCGGTGTCTGGCGCGGCAGCACGCCCTGCGCGTCCACGGTCATGAAGCTGACACGGTCTACCAATCCCGCTGCAGGGGTGCCGTCGATCTCCACGAAGGTGCGAGATGCGACGTGGTCGGCGATGCGGCGAGCCACGCGGTCCTGCTCTGCGACCTCGAGGTACCCGTCTCCTGGCAAACGCAGTCCGATCGCGGTTGCCAGGTCCTGGAGCCGCAGCAGCGCCTCGTGCCGCACCTCGAAGGGCTCCACGGCCAGGTAACTCTGGATCGGAATGTCGAGCCGCTGCGTGGCGACCCGCCGGGATGTGGGCATCCCGGCGGCGGAGGGCGGCGCGCCTGCCCCAGGGAGCCGTGGGGCGGTCGTTGTCGCTGTGACGTCGCCGGCTGGTCTCACGAACGCGAGCGAGAGCAGTGCGGCCACCGCGGTGCTGCCCAGCACGTAGGCGAGGGCAGTACGCCCGCGTGCCTCCTCCGCCGGCCAGCGCCGTGCCACTAGCCGCCCGAGCAAGGCAGCGATCAATCCCAGCACGAGCAGCGCCGCGTCCATCCCGAGCACGAGAACGAGGAGGTGTGACCACTGGACCGCGCTCCCTTCGGGCGTGGCCGGGAGCAGGGCGGCCAGTGCCACGCCGTGGAACAGGCCGGTCGCGGCGGCCAGCCCGGTCACGCGCTGCGCCTGCGGCTCCGCGCGCAACGCCTCCCGCGCCAGGAACACCACCGCAATCGCGACGCAGATCTCCGCGACCACCGCGTCGAGTGGCCGGGCGACCAAGGCGGTGACCGCCACCGCCACGACTTGCCCCACGGCAAACGCGGTCACGAACCGAATCGAACCCAGCACGCCGCCCAGCAACACGAGCGCCAGGATAAGGGCCACGTGCACCCAGTGCACCACGATGTGGCGGGCGCCGCTCACCACCGCGCTGCGCGCGTCGCGCAACCACTGGACGATCGGTCCGACGTTCGCCTCCGGCACCTGCCAGGCACTCTCCATTGCCGCAAGCGCGTGTGCGAACCGCTCGCCCGACAGCAGCTCGAGGCGCATGACCGTTCTGACGGAGGGGTTGGGCACCGGGTAGCGGATGCCGATGGTGTGGCCGGCCAGGCCGCCGGGGCAGCGGTAGGCCTGGCGGTTGAGCCAGCCTCCGGACTGGCTCAACACAACGCGCTCCCCGTCGGGGCGGCAGTGCGCGGGCAACTCCGGATGGGGCATCGCCTGAGCCGGAATCACTGAGGGAACGAACCACTGCACCAGGAATGCACCCGGCTCGCGTTCCTTGATCTGTACCTGTACGGGTGGGACGTCGTCTGCGAGGGCGGGCCCGGCCAGAGTCAGCGCCAGTGCCAGTACAACGGAGCGTGGGTGAAGGCGCACGTCAGCTACCAGCCGCCGCGGAATCCCCCCCCAGTGCCAGCGCACGGATCGCCGCTTCGTCGATCTCTACTGTGTAGCGGCTGCGCACGCTTGCCAGCAATGCATCGTTCGCCTGCTCTCGCAGCGCGGTCCCGTAATCCCGCAGCACCGTGCCGCGAACCAGGTCGAGGTCGGGCACCTGGGGCTCGTCGACCGCAGTCACGTACGCAAGGTGCAATCCGTAGCCCGACGCTATCGGACCCTGCCACTCGCCGGGCTCCAGCTCGAACAGCGCGGCGGCGAAGCGCTGCCCGAAGATCCGTGATACGTCCTGCTCGCGCTGCAACGGGTACTCGTGCTGCAGCATGAACCGGTCGCCCAGCTCGCGCGGTCGCGCCTCACTGGGAGGTGAGCCGCGAAGTCGGGCGAGGAGCTGCTCCGCGTCCGCTACGGCGGCCTCGCCGCGCTGGTCGAGGTTGAAGTAGATGTGCGCGAAGCTGCGCCGCTCGGGAATCTGGTAGCGGTCGAGGTTCTCCTGGAAGTACGCCTGGAGCTGCGGCTCGGTGGGCTGTACCTGCGACGCCAGATCGCTGGTGAGGAACTCGATCTTCTGCACCATGCGCCGCCGGATGACGTCGTCGTCCCGGTCGAGCCCCATGGCCAGGGCCTCGCGGTAAAGCACCTCCTGGCGCACGTAGTCGTCCACCAGGCCGCGCAGCTCCATCTCGGTGGGCGGCCGCTGCCAGCGACTCTGCCAGGTGTCGCGCAGCCAGCGGATCTCGGTCTCGGTGACCGCTACGCGCCGGTCGGCTTCGGACGCGGTGTCACCGCGCGTGAGCAGCAGGTTCAGCCCGAACAGCGCCACACCGATGGCCATGAAGTGTACCAGCGGCTCGCGCAGCCAGCGTGTGAGCTTCTCGTTCATGTTGCGGTCAGTCGTCTCTCGTCGTCTGAAGGGAACGGGCCGACCCGGGTGCCTTCTGGTTCCCGGGCCGGCCCGCGTCGCTCCAACCTACCGAGTCGTTACGGCGTATACCAGATCGGACTCGTGTAGGCCCGTTCCTGCGTAGTCATCGGGACCTCGGGGTCCATCGTGATGCCGAAGCGGTAGGCATCGTACGCCGTCCAGCGCGGAGTGGGGATCTCGATCACGCGCGCGTAATACACGGCCGGCTGCGACGCGTCGAAGTCGGGATCCGTCCACACCGTCAGCAGCTCCGGCGCCCCGATCGTGTTGGTCCACGTGGCATTCGCCACGTCCACCGTGTTGCCCACCGGCGGCAACGTGCCGTCGCGGCCCGGCTGGCGGCGGTCGGCGTCGCTCCAGGCCACGTCGTACACCTTCTCGTGTCGCTGGCCGCGGCCATCGAGCCAACCCTTCACGATCTGAATGCGGTCCAGGTTGCCCGAGAACGGGTCCTTGAGTGCGCCCACGAGGAACGTGGGGGCTCCGTTGCCCGATCGCACGGGCAGGTCCCCGCCCATGGGCACGCCCTTGGTGTAGCCCACGCCTCCAGGCATCCGCAGCTCCGCGTCGTCCGCCGTGAACTCCCAGCCGCCGAAGAACCGCACCAGCATGCGCGGCCCGGTGGTGGCATAGGTCTCCCTGCGCATCATGGCGTCGAAGATCGCCTCGCGCGTGTTCTCCGTGGCCCAGACGGCCGCGTAGCCCGAGGAAACCTGCTCCCAGCCCAGGATCGTGACGTCACCAAGCGCGAGTACCGGGTGTTCCGACCGCGTGGCATCGGGCTCGGTGCCGGAGTGCTTGCCGAAGAAGTTTTCCTCCTCGGCGGTGGCGAGCGACGTGTGGCTGTCGGTCGAGCCGATCATGCCGAACTTGTACGGATTGACGCCGATCCGCTGTTCGACCTGCAGTCCCAACTGCAGTGCGGTCCGGGCGTACTCGTACTGCAGCATCTCAGGCGTCTTCAGCTCGCTCAGGTTGAGGTTGCCCTTGTCCCAGGTCTCGTAGTCGGCGAACTCGTCGGTCGGCGACAGGTAGGGGTGAGCCTCGCCGTCTCCCTTGATCTGTGTGG
>JBDHJR010000069.1:0-2820 GCA_039586815.1 Gemmatimonadota bacterium
GTCATCGGGATGAGCAGCCGCTCCTCGGTCGCCTCTGCACTCACCGCGCTGCGCCAGCGGATTCGCGGCATGGGCTACCAGGCAAACGCGGCGGTCGAGGAAGGCAACGGCTACCCCGGCTGGAAGCCGAACCTGGAATCGCAGCTGCTCAAGATCCTGAAGCAGCAGCACACCGCACAGCTGGGGAGCGAGCCGGAGATCAAGGCGATCCACGCCGGGCTCGAGTGCGGAATCATCGGGGAGAAGGTCCCCGGGATGGACATGATCTCAGTCGGCCCACAGATCGAGTTCCCGCACTCGCCCGATGAGCGGGTGCACATCGATTCGGTGGGCCGGTTCTATCAGCTGTTGACGGCGACGCTCGGGGCACTAGCCGAAGCGGGGTAACCCTAGGTGAATCCCCCACGTGGCAGGGGCCGGATGTCCCAATTCCGGCCCCTGCTGCCCCAATACCGGCCTAGACCCCGAGAAGTGCCATGATAGGTTCGCAGCCAAACGAGCGGGCTCGCCGCTCGGGGACGGCTTGGGGGGGCCGTCCGACGGACTCAGCAGGTGGGTGGTGATGAAAGCGTCTTCCCTCAAGTTCCTGAAACAACTGCTCGACTCCCCGGGGCCCTCGGGCTTCGAGACCGCCCCTGCAGGCGTGTGGCGGCAGGAGGCGAAGCGGTTCGCCGACGAGGTTCACGCCGACGTATCGGGCAACTCGATCGCGTCCGTCAATCCCGGTGCAACGCCGCGCGTCATGTTCGCCGGCCACATAGACGAGATCGGCCTCATGATCGTCCACGTGGACGACGACGGCTTCCTCTTCTTCTCCACCATCGGTGGATGGGACAGCCAGGTGCTGGTGGGCCAGCGCGTGGTGATCGCCGCGAAGAGCGGGCTGGTGGACGGAGTCGTCGGCAAGAAGGCGGTCCACCTGATCAACGGCGACGAAAAGAACAACGTCACCAAGGTGAAGGACCTGTGGATCGACATCGGGGCCAAGAACAAGGCGGATGCGTTGAAGCGCTCGTGTCGCGCAGCATAGACAACCGCATCGGCGCCTTCGTTGTGTTGGAGGCGTTACGCCTGCTGTCGACGCGCAAGCCGAAGACCGGAGTGTTCGCAGTCGCCACGGCGCAGGAGGAGATCGCCTGGACGGGCGGGGGCGCCCGCACCAGCGCGGCGGAGCTCGACCCAACGGTGGCGCTCGTGGTGGACGTGACGCACGCGACCGATCACCCCAGCGTGGAGAAGAAGGAGCACGGTGACTTCAAGCTGGGGGGTGGCCCGGTGCTGTCTCGGGGTTCCGCGGTCAACCCGGTCGTGTTCGAGATGCTGGTCGAGACCGCGGACAAGGAGAAGATCCCTTACTCGATCCAGGCGGCTCCGCGCGACACCGGTACAGACGCCGACTCGATCTACACCGCACAGCGAGGCATTCCGACGGGGCTGGTCTCGGTAGCCAACCGCTACATGCACAGCCCGTGCGAGATGGTGGACGTGAAGGACCTGGAGCGGGCGGCGCGGCTGCTGGCGGCGTTCGCGCGGAGAGTGACTGGGAAGACGGACTTCACGCCGCGCTAGGACTGACGGCGCGGCTCACTGCGAGACTGGGACTCTACCTCCGCGAACTGCACTCCCCAATGGGCTCCGCCGAAACCCCATCGGCGGAGTCCGTCGGTCAGTGCTCGTGACGTTCGCTCCGGGAGAGCCCCAGCCTCGCTGAGCCCACTTGCCGCCTCAGGTTCGCTCCGGCAGGACCCCGGCCTGGCTTCCCCCCACTCCCTCTGCACGTTGACCGTTGCACGCTGCACGGCCGTCTCTACCCTTCTCCCCGCAACGCATCCACCACCTCTCGCACCCTCACGGGTCCACCGGGCAACCCAAGTGCTGCTCCCAGCGCAGCAGCAGGCGGCACCTCCAGCCCGAACTCACGCGCCCTCTGCTCGTCCAGCAGCAGCTCGCGCGACGGGCCGTCGTAGGCCACCCGTCCGTCCTCCAGCACTATTGCCCGCTCCAGAGCTTCGGCCACCAAGGCGAGGTCGTGGGTCACGGCCAGCACGGCGACGTCGTCCTTGGTGAGAGCGGCAACGATGTCCGCCACTCGGGCCACTCCTGCGCGGTCGAGCCCCTGCGTGGGCTCGTCCAACACGAGCACGCGGGGCCGCTGTGCCATGGCCGCGGCGATGGTGACCAGCTTGCGCTGAGCGGACGGGAGGTCATGGGGGTGCACGTCCGCGTAGGCCTCCAGGCCCACCCGCTCGAGGGCATCGCCCACTATGGATCGCGTCTCGTCCGCGCTCAGCTCCTGCTGGCGCGGTCCGAACGCCACTTCCGACCACACGGTGCGGGCAAACAGCTGTTGGTCGGGATGCTGAAACACGTAGGCGGCGAGGCGCGCCACGTCCTCCGGCGCCTTTCCCTCGGTGATCCGACCACCCAGTCGCACCACGCCGCTGCTCGGCTGGAGCAGCGCCACGACCAGCTTGGTGAGGGTGGTCTTCCCGACCCCGTTGCGGCCCAGCAGCGCTAGAGCTTCGCCGCCCGCGGATTCCAGGGAGACTCCCTTCAGCACCGGCGTATCGTCGTAGCCGAACCACACCTCCTCGAGCCGGAGCGCGCTCACCGTCTCATCCTCTGCACAGCGTCGCTCACGGTGAGCGGGTATCCGGGCGCGAGGCCCGCCGCCCGCGCGATGTCGGCAACAGTGGTGCTGCAGCCGGTCGCCACGGCGCCGTCGCTCCCCAGGACGTCTTCCACCGTCCCGTCGGCCACCAGGCTGCCGCGGTCCAGCAGCAGCGCCCGCCCAGCCACCGCCGCCACGCGATCGAGGTC
>JBDHJR010000052.1:0-6025 GCA_039586815.1 Gemmatimonadota bacterium
CGAGCGGATCGGCTCGATCCGGCTGCGAGTCAGCCGCATCGCCAAGACGGTCACGAACAGCAACGCTATGGCGACCAGTCGAAACACGGTCGTCAGCTCGTCCATCTGTTCCACACCGAGCGCCGGCCTCATGAAGCTGAACACGAGCACGATCATCCCGATGCCCAGCACCAGCCCGAAGTGCACGAGCTGGGCCGCTCTATACGCTGACGCCTGCAACACGGGCTGGCTCACGGGCCGTTAGCGCGGCAGCGGGCCACCCACCACCCGCTTGAGGGCGCGCCCTTCCTCCAGCTCGACCCCGGGCTCGACCTGATTGATCAGCGCCAGCTCGGCGACCGGCACCTCGGAGGGATAGCGCTGCGCGAACTGTTCCAGAGTCATCGGTCGGTCGAGTTGCACGATGTCGAGCTCCAATGGCTGCACGCCCAACGCCGCACGGTCGGACAGCCGGTTGAAACTCATGATCGATTGCTGGAAGGCGCTGCGGTACGCGCTCCAGCGTGCTTGCAGGGTGAGCCCCATGAGCCGGTACAGATTCCCCTCGTACGCGATGAACGCGACGATGCCAGCCAGGTTCTGCTGCTCCGTGGCCGCGGTGAACGTGAGAGACGTCGCCGGCAGCCCGTTGATGTCGCCGGACTGGGAGCGGCCCACCCGCACCCCCTCCATGGCCGCGAATGACTGAGCGGCGGCCTCCGGCGAAAGCTCGTCCGACAGATCGAGCTGGATGAGGGCGTCCTCGCGCGAGCTCTGCGCGGCGACCCGCCGCTTGCTGTTCACCGTCTGCCACCCCGCGGGGAAGTCGAGGCGGAATGCGAGATCGGGATGGTAGAACACGTTCCCCCGGAAATACCCCTCGCGGGGATTGTCGCCGTAAGTCATGCCGTTGAGTCGCTGCAGATACTCGAGCTGCAGCACCTTGGTGCCCTCGACCGGGAGCGTGTCGATCTGCGCCAGCATGCGCTCCTGGCGGTCCTCCGGATCCGGGTGGGTGGAGAGCCACCCCGGCACCCCTCCCGCGCCGCTCTCCGGCCCTGCTCATGTACCGCAGCCCGAGGTCGTCGGCCTCCCGCTCGTCGTCCCGGCTGAACTTGAGGAACAGCAGTTGCAGGCTGGCCGCCGCGATGCCGAGATAATCCTGCACCTCCGGCACCAGCACCGCGCCCGCCACCAGGCCGACCTGTGCGAGCTGCTGTTGCGAGATCTGCTGCGCCGAATGCCGCGCCGTGACGTGCCCGACCTCGTGCCCCAGCACCGACGCCAACTCCGCCTCGGAGTTGAAGTGGGCCATGATCCCGCGGGTGATGTAGATGTAGCCGCCGGGGAGTGCGAACGCGTTCACCAGCGGATCGTCCACCACCCGAAACGTCCAGGGTAGATGGGGTCGCTCGGCAACACCCGCCAGGTCGTTGCCCAGGCCCGATACGTAGCCCTGGATCGCGTCGTCCGGGTAGATGCCGAAGGCGGCCGACACCTGCGGGTCGGCCTCCCGCCCCATGGCGATCTCCTGACCCTCGCTGACCAGCATGAGCTCGCGCTTGCCGGTTGCGGGATTCACTGCGCAGGCAGCGAGGCTCGCCGCGACGAGGGTCAGAAGCCAGGTGTGATTGGTCTTCATCGTCGGACACCGACCGGGATGGGGTGCGCCACTAAGATGGGGCGGTAGTGGCCCGAGAGCCACACCGCCCCTGTGAGATCGCTGCTCCAGGTCGGCTTACGGCGTGGTGAGCAACTCCTCGAACAGCGCGATTGCCCGCGGATCACCGCTTTGCCCCAGCCAGAAGATGGCCTGCTTCAGGATACGCGGATCCTGATGGGTGCGGGCCACGCGAACGAGAATCGGCACGCCCTCGTCGTCGGGCAGCTGCGACACCGCGAACACCGCGCTCTTGCGGACATCGAAATCCTCGTCCTCGTCCAGCACTATCTCCTCGAGGCCCTCGGCCGCTACATCGCCGGCCGCCTGCGACAGCCAGAACACCGCTGCCTTTCTCGTCCCGCGCGGCCGGTCGTCGTCCTTGGCGATGCGCAGGAGATCGGGCCATACCTCGGCGCTGTCGGCCAGGATGGCCGGCAGGACTGCGTCCTTGGAGACACGGCTGGTCGCGCCGGCAGCGAGGTCCAGGAAGTACGCCGCGGCCTCGGGCGCCGGCACCGTTCCCAGGTCGATCGCGTCGGACCGCTCGCGCCAGCGGCCGCCGACGTAGGTATCGACGTCCACTATCTCGCCGCCGCTCACGTCGAGCGCCACCCGCACCGGACCGGCCTCGCACCAACTCTCCCAGTCGCTGGTGCTGTGGTGCGTGTGCGTGTTGATGTTGCGCCCGTCACCGCAGACTCCCGGCTTGGCGGTGAAGCTCATCCGCACCTGGCCGTCGCTCACGGCGGCCACCCGGTCGGCGAGCGATTGGCCCTGCGCCGATGCCACGGTGGCGACGACGAGCGCAACCGCTGCAACAGAAGTCGTGGTCTTCATTGTCCGATGATCTCCAGCAGGAAGTCGGCCACCCGCGGGTCGTCGGTCTGGCCCAGCCAGAAGATCGCCTTCTTCTGCAGGTCCGGATCGGTCTCGGTCCGCGCAATGGTCATCAGGTACTCCACCGCCTCTGCCTCGTGCCGCTGCGACAGCCCGAAGATCACCTTCTCCTTGAGATCGCGGGTCTCGAGCTCGCCGTAAAGCTGCTGGAGGAAGGCGACGTTACCCGCATCGTCGTGCTGGCTCAGCCAGAAGATCGCCTTCTCCCGCAGGGCGCCCGGCTGCTCCGCGCTCTGTGCGTAGGCCTGCAACGCCTGCCCCGCCCTCTCGCTGTCGTGCTGCGACAGGGCGAACAGCGCCTTCTCCTGCACCTTACGGTCGGCGGAGTGCTGCAGCAGCGAATCCAGCGCGACCACGGTCTCTTCGCCCGGCACCTGCGACAACCAGAACACTGCCTTGGCCCGAACCTCGGCATCCGGATCGTCGCGCACTACTCCGAGCAGGATAGCCGCCGTCTCCGGGGTCTCCTGCTGCGAGATTACGAACACAGCCTTCTCGCGCAGGTCCCTAGAGCAGGGATCGCGCCGCTCCAGCACTTTCTGCAGGATCGGCACAGCCTGCTCGGCGTCCATCTGCAGCAGCGCGTTCATCGCCGCGCCCTGCAACTCCCGGTCCTCACATTGCTGCAGGACCGCCGTCCACGTGGTGGTTGTGGGCACGTCGTAGGCCACGCCCGTGAGCGTGATGCCACCGACCACTACCGCTATGGGAAAGAACCGCATCGTTCGTTCTCCTCTGTGCGCCTCGGTTTAGGGCACTTCCTGCGTGATCAGCTCGAGCAGGAAATCCGCCACTCTGGGGTCGTCCGACTGCCCCAGCCAGAACACCGCCTGCTTGCGAAGGTCCGGATCGGGATCGTTGCGCGCGATGTCCATCATCTTCTCGATCACCTCGGGCTCGTGCCGTTGCGAGAACACGAAGACGAGCTGCTTCCTCATCTCGTAGTCGCCGATGGTGTCGTACAACCGCACCAGGTCGGCCGTGCTCACCTCGTGGCTCTGCCCCGCCCAGAAGAGCGCCTTCTTGCGCATCTCGAGCGACTCCTCGGTATCCAGCGCCCGGTCCATGAGCCAGCGCGAGTCCGCTTCCATCCCGCCCTGCGAGATGGCGAAGATCACGCGCTCCCTCAGCTCCGCGCTGCGCAACCGGCCGTACAGCTGGCGCAGGAACTCACGGTTCTCGTGATCGTGATGCTGCCCGATCCAGAAGATCGCCTTCTCCTTGAGTTCCTCCGGCACGTCCTCGCGCTCCACGTAGTTGCGCAACGCCTGAGCCGCCCGGTCGCTCCCATGCTGTGACAGCGCGAACACCGCCTTCTCCTGCACCTCACGGTCAGTGGAGTGGAGCAACACCGAATCGAGCGCGATCACTGCCTCTTCGGTCGGCACCTGCGACAGCCAGAACACCGCCTGCGCCCGCACCTCCGCGTCGGGATCGTTGCGCACCACATCGAGCATGATGGCCGCGGTCTCATCGGTGGGCTTCTGCGACAGGATGAACACCGCCTTGCGCCGCAGCTCCACCGAGCCCTCGCCCCGCTGCTCCAAGACCTTCCGCAGGATCGGCACCGCCTGTTCGGCATTCATCTGGAGCAGCGCGTTGAGGGCGGTGACCCTGACGTCGTCCTCGTGCCCCTTCGGCCTGGGCGGGCGCGGAGGCGGCTCGGCGCGCTCGGGGCGCTCGGGGCGCTCGGGGCGCGCGGGCGCCGCGGGAGCCGCGGCGATCGCAACTCCTTCCGCGGCCTCCGCATCACCGTGCCGCGCCAGGGTGCCCTGCACACGGCCCAGCAGGATCTCCGCGTCGTGCCCCGTGGCCGCGTTGGGGTACTGCTCGGCCTGCTGCTTCAGCAGCTCGCGCGCCACCCTCAGGTCCTGAGTGTTGCCGCCGCGATACCGCGCGTAGGCCTCCCAGTAGTAGGCATCGGCCACATACCCCGAGTTGGGGTGCCGCGCCCGGATCGTGGCGAAGTAGTCGGCCGCCTCGCGGTAGTCGCCGGCGTTCAGCGCTCTGCGCCCCGCGCGGTACAGCGAGTCGGCAGGGTCCTGCTGCAGGCCTGCCGGCACAGTCTCGGCGGCAGGCGCCGCACTCCACGCCGAGCTCAGGCCGGACGCAGCTTCCGCCCGCTCCTGCGCTTGCCCGGCCACTGCCAGGCCAGCCCACAGGGTGATGAGTCCCAGAGTCATGGTCATCTTCCGCATCAGAGCACTCCTTGCACGCCGGCCATACCCGGCTGGCCGGTCAAAGCCGTCTGCAGCCGGAGCAGCACGCTGCGCCGCTCCATGCTGTCATCGATCAAATCCAATTCCTCGTCGCCCTTCGGGCCCTCGAACTGCGAGATCTGCACCAGCACCAGCTCTATGTCCTCCAGCAGCGTGCGCATCTGCGCGTCGTCCGATGCCGGCGAGTCGAGCAGCAGCCGCGTCGTGCTGAGCAGCTGGCGCGCCTCGTCCGGCGAGTCGGCAACCGGGCGTCCCGATCGGGAATCCACCCGGAACGCGGTGAGGAACATCTCCACCTGCCCCAGGTGATCGTTGGCGGCGTAGCGGTACGCGGCGCTCGGCTCGGCCATCTCGGCCGCCGGCTCGGCATCGGGTCCCTCTACGAGCTGTCCCGCCTGTCGCGGCATCAGTCTCCCGATTCCAATGCCGATGACCAGTGCAGCAGCTACGCCGACACCCCAGCGCACCACGGGCGAGCGGAACGCGCGCCGCTGCCACCGCCATGCCCGACGCGCTCGCTCCGCCTCCTGAGCCCGCCGTTCCTGCCGGATCGCCTGCCAAATCTCCGCACGCGGCGACTCCGGCGGCCGGTGGTAGTCCTGCGCCGCTTCGCGCAAGAACTCCTGGAACTTCTCTTCGGTCATGATGCCCACTCCCCGGCGAACTCCGCGAGCGATTCCCGCAGCTTGGCACGGGCTCGCGAGAGCTGTGCCTTGGAGGTGCCGAGCTGCATGCCCAGCGCCTCACTGATCTCCTGGTGCGTGTAGCCCTCTACGTCGTGCATCACGAACACCATCCTGTATTTGTCAGGCAGCGCGTCGATCGCGCCCTGCAGCTTCTGTTTCAGGTCCGGCTCGGCCCGGCTGGGACCGCCTCCTACTGCGTTGGCCGCGTTCAACCCCACCTCCCGCTGCCGCAACCGTTTGACCTTTCTGAGCCCGTTCAGGATCACGCTCACCGCGATCGATCGCAGCCAGGTGGCAAGTGCAGCCTCGCCGCGGAACTGCTCGATCTTCTCGAAGGCCCGGATGAACGCGTCCTGCGTGAAGTCCCGAGCCAGGTCCTCGTCGCCGGCCATCCGGTACGCCAGCCGGTAGACCCGGTCGACGTGCTGGTCGTAGAGCGCGCGCTCTGCTTGTGGCTCTCCGGCGCGGACGCCGGCGATCATTGCTTGTTCTTCCACCCAACCCCCGAGCTCTTGGGTCGCTGCTGACTAGGAGACACAACCATGGAGAAAAGGGTTGCAGGTTGAAAGGGGGGGCGGGAC
>JBDHJR010000053.1:0-5859 GCA_039586815.1 Gemmatimonadota bacterium
TGCCTTGCGCAGCTCCTGCTCGTAAGCGGCAGAGCGTCCGCCGACGATGTCGCGGATGCCGGCGAAGAAGTCCTTGAAGATGTTGGCGCCGAGGATCGCCTCGCCGGTCACGATCCCCTGATACTCGGCGATCTCCGCTCCCTGGATGCTGTGCGTGGTCGTGATGAGCATTTGAGACCTCTGATGCTGAGTTCCTGGGTGCGCTAGCAGCCGGTGGAGCGCAGGGCGCGCTCCACCCCCCTGAGCAGGGGTCCGTCCACACCGTATTCCTGCAGCTGGCCCACGCCGCACCATGTGGCGCGGCTATCGCCTCCGGTGATCGTCGTGTCCGCAGCCGTGAAGCAGAACATGAAGTCGTGATGCAAGTGATCGGGCTCGTCCTGCGTCGCGGGGATCTCGTGCACGTCGAGCCCCACGAGGCAAGGTACACCGAGCAACACATCGAGCCCCGTTTCCTCTTGAACCTCGCGCCGCGCCGCCGCCGCGAGTGTTCGATCCCCGGGCTCGATGTGTCCGCCGGGTTGGAGCCAGCGCTCCAGGCGCTCGTGGAACACCAGCAGTACGCTGCCTCTCTCGGGTGAAAGCACCACGGCGCTCACCGTCACGTGTCCGGGATCGTAGTGCTCGCGGCTGAGCGGTGCGGTAGCATCACGCAGCAGGTCCACCATGCGCTCCGCACTGTTCACCGCGCGCTCGTCATCGTCCGGGTCGAACGTCTGTAGCAGGGCCATAGCCTCGGCGGCCGACGTGATCACAGCAGCGTGCCCTGCGCGTCGCCCGTGTCTCCCGGCCCGCTTGCCCCGGCATCGGCCGGCCTGATGCACTCGGGACCCTCATTGTCCGGACTGTTCACATAGCGGCTCACCGCGTAGTAGCTCATCTGGTCCGCAGGGTAGGGCCGGAGGACCTCGACGAGGTCGCTGGCTTCGGTCGTCCCTGGATCCAGCCAGCGGTCGTAATGCGCCGGCTCCACGATGACGGGCATTCGATTGTGGACCGGCTGCAGCAGATCGTTGGGCTCGGTGGTGATTATGGTGAACGTCTCACGCGTGGCTCCAGTCCGGTCCCGCCACGCGTCCCACAGCCCCGCGAAGGCGAACATCCTTCCGCCCAACACCCGCACGTAGTAGGGCTGTTTGCCGTGCTCCGTGCTGGCCCACTCGTAAAAGCCGTCGGCCGGTACCAGGCAGCGCCGCTCCCGGAACGAGTCGCGGAATGCGGGCTTGTCGGCCACCGACTCCGCTCGCGCGTTGATCATGCGGTTGCCGATGGTGGGATCCTTGGCCCAGGACGGTACGAGGCCCCAGCGCAGCAGGTCGAGCGACCGCCCGGGAGCGTCGCCGGACCGTCGCACCACCGCTACCTCCTGAGTTGGTGCCACGTTGTAGCGCGGTGGAAGCGCCGGTACGCTCAGGAGCTTGAACACTTCCCGGTCGAGTTCGGCGATCTGGGCCTGGGAGAAGCGGCCGCACATGATACTTCCAAGCTAGTCGCCGCGTTGCCGCGGCGCCTCCCGCGCGACAGATTCGGGCGGGTCCACCCCCGGAGGTGCTCATGCATGCCCAGCGGGTCCTTCCCATAGCGGGACTGCTCGCACTCCTGGCACCCGGTCTGTCTGCCCAGGATACTGTACGCTTCACACCCACGGTCTCCCAACCGACCTTCGCGGTGCGGGAGCCGGTGTTGCGCATCCAGCCGGGCACCGTCCTCATCTCGAGCACCAACTTCGGCGCCTACTACACGGAGGAAGGAGGCGCATTCCCCGGCGAGGTCGGACCGATCTACGTGGAGGGAGCCACCACGGACGACGTGCTGGTGGTCAAGATCGCGAAGCTCGAACTGAACCATGATGTCGCGGCATCGCGCATCTACTCCACGTTCGGAGGGCTCGCCACCGATGCCCGGGTACGGCTGCTCAACGACCCCATCCCGGAGCGGCGCTACGTGTGGCACCTCGACCGCGACCGGATGGTGGCCACTACGGAGCTGCCGGACAGCCGCATCGGCCGCATCGAGATCGAGCTCCAACCCATGCTGGGACGGGTAGCCGTGGCACCGCGGGGACAGGAGGCGTTCAGCGGGCTATGGCCGGGCGACTTCGGCGGCAACATGGACGCTCCGGAGGTGCGGCAGGGCACCACGGTGTACCTGCCGATCTTCCACGACGGGGCGTATTTCTACTTCGGCGACGTGCACGCGCGCCAAGGACATGGCGAGGTGTCGGGCACCGGGCTCGAGACCTCCGCAGACGTGGTGCTGGAGATCGACGTCATCAGGGGCAAGACGATCGACTGGCCACGACTGGAGGACGACAAGTACATCATGGTGGCTGGGAGCGCCCGGCCGCTGATCGACGCCTTCAGGCTGGCGCATGTGGAGCTGGTAGAGTGGCTCGAGGAGTACGGCTTCGGTCGCTGGGACGCGTACCAGGTGGTGAGCCAGCTAAGCGAGAGCACGGTGGCCAACATCGTGGACCCGGCCTACACCGTGGTGGCCAAGTTCCCCAAGCGGTACCTGCCGGAGGTGACGCCCCGGTGACGCCCGGCCGCTACCTTGCGCCGCGCTCGTGGGACGGAACCGCCAGGGGCGGGAAGCGGTGAGCGAGAGCCCGGAAATCCGCATCACCTATCCCGACTGGGTGGGCGACTTGGTCGAGTGGGACCGCGCCTACGAGACGGCGGAAGACCGGGTTCGTCTCGCAATCGAGCTCTCCCGGGAGAACGTGGAGCGGGGAACCGGCGGGCCCTTCGGGGCAGCCGTGTTCGAGCGGGACGGCGGGAGGCTCGTGTCAGTGGGCATGAATCTCGTCGTTGCGCATCGCAATTCGACGCTGCACGCCGAGATGATCGCCTTGATGATGGCGGAGTCGCGCTTGCAGTCTTACTCGCTCGGTGCGAAGGGGATGCCGCCGCACGACGTAGCGGCGTCGTGCGACCCGTGCGCCATGTGCCTCGGCGGGCTGCTGTGGAGCGGTGTGAGTCGGGTGTTATGCGGGGCCCGGCGTGAGGATGCTCACATACTCGAATTCGATGAAGGGCCAGTGTTTCCAGAGTCGTACAGGTATTTGGAGAACCGTGGAATCGAAATCCAGCGCGGTGTGCTCCGTGAGGAGGCACGCGCCGTGCTACAACTCTACCGGGATCGCGGTGGCGTGATCTACAATGGCTAGCGGCACCACACCGGCTCAGCCACGCGCCCGCTCGGGCGACTCTCCCGACAAGGGCGGCGGCCCCGCGTCCCATCGGGCGGACCCCCGTGCGCTCCTGGCAGAGCTGCGTGCCCGCATAGACCACGAAGCGGCGGGGCGTGAGCAGGCCGAGGAGGCGCTGCGGCAGCTCGAGAAGGCGCTCGAGACCATGCAGCTCGGTGTCACGGTGACCGACACCGAGGGAAGGATCGTCTACACCAACCCTGCCGACGCAGCGATGCACGGCTATACCGTCGACGAGCTGATCGGCCAGGACGTCGGCATCTTCTCCGTTCCCGCTGAACGCCAGCGCCTCTCCGAGATACAGCTCAAGCGCCTATCGAGCTGGCAGCGGGACAGCGTGAACGTGCGCAAGGACGGTAGCCGCATCCCCGTACGACTGTTGTCCGACGTGGTGCTCGACGCGAACGGCGATCCGGTTGGGGTCGTGACCAGCTGCGAGGACATCACGGAGCGCAAGGAAGCCGAGGGTGTGCTGCAGCAGGCTTACGAGGAGCTGGACCAGCGGGTCTTGGAGCGTACGACCGAGCTGTCGGAGGCAAACACGCGGCTGCGCCGCGAGATGGCCGAGCGGCAGCGTAGTCAGGAGGAGCGGCTGGAGCTCGAGGCGCAGTTGCGCCAGGCCCAGAAGATGGAGGCGCTGGGACGGCTCACCGGCGGCATCGCTCACGACTTCAATAACCTGCTCACCGTCATGCTCGCCAACGCGGAGCTGGTGGGCCACTCGCTTCCGCCGGAGTACCATCACCTGCTGGAAGAGCTGGACCAGCTTCAGAGCGCCGGGCGGAAGGCACGCGACCTGGTGAAGAAGCTCCTGGGCTTTGCGCGGCAGGAGGAGCTGAGCCTCAAGTCGGTGGACCTGTCCAAGGTCATAACCGATCTCGAGCGGGTGTTGCGCCGCCTCATTCCCGAGACCATTGCGATCGAGCTCACCACTGAGTCTGAGTGCGACCGGGTGCTTGCCGACCCGATGGCCGTGGAGCAGATCGTGATCAACCTGGCGACCAACGCTCGCGACGCGATGCCGAATGGCGGCACCCTGCACATAGAGCTGGAGCGCGTCGAGGTGAATGCCACTTACGCCCTGTCGCGCCCCGGATCGGTGCCGGGCGATTACTGCTGCGTGCGCGTGCGCGACACCGGAGTGGGTATGGACGCCGAGGTGGTGCAGCGGGTATTCGAGCCGTTCTTCACGACCAAACCGCCCGACAGCGGCACGGGGCTGGGGATGTCGATGATCTACGGCCTCATGAACCAGCAGGGCGGCTTCGTGGATCTGGAGAGCGAGAAGGGAAAGGGGACGGTCGTGAAGCTGTTCTTCCCCTACGCGCGAACCAGCGGACCACATGCTGCAACGGTGGAACTGCGGGAGGAAGACCTACCCCGCGGCACAGAGACCATTCTGCTCGTAGAGGATGAGCAGCGCCTGCGCATCACCGGCAAGCGTATCCTCGAGCGCTTCGGCTACACAGTGCTGGCGGCCTCGGACGGTCTCGAAGCGCTGGAATTGATGGACGCGGCCGACTGCGAGGTGGACATCGTGGTCTCGGACATCGTGATGCCGAATATGAACGGCTACGAGCTGCGGGACGCGCTCAGGCTCACCGGCAACACGTCGAAGTTCCTGTTCACCACGGGATACGCTGGCGCCGAGGCCCACGAGCGCATGGAGCACGAGTTCGACGCGCCACTGCTTCCCAAGCCGTGGACCCTCACCGAGCTGGTGCGGGGTGTGCGAGCGGTGTTGGACGAACCCGCCGACAGCTAGACTCCCGACCTGACATAGGCCGGGAGGCGGCGCCCCCGGCTGATGGCTTGAGAATGCCCCCGCCCGGTGCGACTTTTCACTTCCCAGCCGGCGCCGTAGCCAAGTGGTAAGGCAGAGGTCTGCAAAACCTCCATTCGGCGGTTCGAGTCCGCCCGGCGCCTTGAAGAAAGCCCCGCGAGTGCGGGGCTAAACCTCCATTCGGCGGTTCGAGTCCGCCCGGCGCCTTGAAGAAAGCCCCGCGAGTGCGGGGCTTTTTCATGTCGGCTGTGGGGCCGGGGTCTGAGGGGTCAGTTGGCCGACCGGCGCAGGGTCTGTCGCAGCTCCTCGACCCAGTTGACCACCACGACCACACGCGAGGCACGATCTTCGGGGGGCCGTGCTATCATCGCGAAGCGTTGGCCGTCGGGATGCATGTCGTATTGCGAGCTGAACGGCCAGCGCGAGTACCGGCCGGAAAACAGCACGACGCGCTCGACCACCTGGAATTGCGGAGTCGTCTCGATTCGCGCGGCGATCATCTGGTTCCCGTTCCGGTAAAACACCTCGCGGCCGTCAGGCGACCAGCCGGGTTCGGTTCCACCTTCCAGGGACACGACGTACCGTCGGCCCGGGTCAGGGAAGCTGGTCACGTAGATCTCGTACCGTCCCGAGAGGTCCGAGGCAAACGCGAGCCAGTTTCCGTCCGGCGAGATGCGGGGCGCTTCCTCCAGCGACGGGAGATCGAGGAGGCGTCGCGGGGGCCGGGAGCCATCGACGGTGTGGACCCAGAGGTCCCGGTCGGTACGTCCTGACCGCGCGTCCTGTTCGCGATAGACGAGGAAGCGTCCGTCGGGCGACCAGGACTCGGGGTAAGTCAGCACGCCGGGCTCGGCGTCGAGGAGCG
>JBDHJR010000028.1:0-21440 GCA_039586815.1 Gemmatimonadota bacterium
TCCAGGTCGGTTATGAGTCCCTGGTCTACCGCGATACCGATCAGGGCCGACGTGAAGCTCTTGGTGACCGAGTGCAGCTCGTGCAGCGTCTCGCGACCGTAGTTTATGCGGCGCCGCGCGTTGATGGACCAACCGGCGAAGTACTCCTCCAGCACGAGCGTGTCGTGCCGCACCACGAGCACGCTGTGAATCTCGGGGAAGTCGCCGTTCTCGATGAAGAAGAACAGGTCCGTAAAGGGCTCTACGCGGAGCCCGTGGTCGCGCAGGTCGCCCGTCGCCCAGCCGTCGCCGGTCTGCTCGGGGACGGCGTACACATACGGCTCGACACCTTCCTGGCGGTCTGGGCTCAGCCCGTCACCGCAGGCCAGCAGGGCCAGGCCGAGGAGTGCGGTCAGTTCGCGGCGTGTCATTGGACTGCCTGTAATACGCCTGTAGCCCGCTGTGGGTTCTTGGGAGACAACCGATTACCGAGGAATCCACTCGGCTTGAACCAACTGTCGTAACACAAGACGGGCCCGGCATGGTGCCGGGCCCGTACTCACCTGCTCCCGGTTGGAATTCGCGCTACAGCCCGATCCAGTAGTTGATCTTCACCAGGAAGATGTTGTCCGCCGGCCCCTCGAACAGTGACCGCATGTCGCGTCCAAAGTCCATGTCGCCCACCGGGGCACTGTTGCTGCGGGACTGCGTCCACACCAGGAAGATCGTCGAGCCGGGCCGGAACTCCCAGCGCAACACGGCGTTGCCGCGCAGGGAGCGGTAGCTGAAGTTCGGGTCGTTGAACTCGAACGACTCGGCCGGTCCGTCTCCGTCGGGGTCGACCGTGTAGACGCCGTCGTCGAGAGCGATCGTTCCAACGTCCTCCCCGTAGACGTTCTTGGCCAGCTCGCGCGGCGCCGCGAATTCGTTGAAGCGCGAGTAGCTGCCGCTCGAGATGTACGGCTGCAGGAACACCTCCAGTGTCAGCGTCGGCGTGAACGTGATGTTCAGCCTCGTGTCCATCGAGATCGTGTTCCGCTCTATTTCGCCGAACACGTACCGCTGGCCGTAGAAGTCAACGGCTGTAACGTCGTCGACGGAGGTCACGTACTGGGCCGACGATTCGGAGCGCCGGTACGACGGACCGATACTGACCGAGATGTTGGAGGCTGGGCGGAACATCAAGTCCGCGTACGCCCCGTAGCCCGTCATGCCTTCCACGTTGCTGCTGTAGTTGCCGCCCAGGCCGAACACCAGCGTCTTGCGCGAGTCGGTGTCGAAACCCAAGTGCCAGTAGTTCGAGCCCGCCCGCGCCACGACCGGCCCGCCGCGCGTGAGGCGGTCGTCGAGCACCGTCGGACGGTGGATGACGAAGGTGCTGAACCACCAGTAGTTGGCGAGCTGGCTCCACATCGAGGCCTGCACCTGCCGGTCCGTGAGATCGCCGTCGAAGTTGTACTGCTGCTGCCCGCCGACCGTGAACGAGAGTCTCCGGTACACGCTGTTCGGCGTGAGGAACCGGCGGTTGACGTTGGCTCCCATCCACCAGTAGTCGGAGCGGGTGTTGAACCCGAGGTCGTTCACCTCGAAACCGGGGCTCCGCATGTTGCCGTTCAGCTCGAAGCGCCAGTCTCCGCTTTCCTTGGAGAAGCGGGCGTACCCGGCGTAGCCCCTCACTGACGTGAGGTTGGAGTCGAGTGTATTGGTGAACAGGCCGTTGCTGCCGCCCTGGCGGTCGGGCCGCTGGAAGTACCGCGCGCTGGACCGCTGGACCCGCAGCATCGCCTCTGGATGACCCGAGATCTGGGACAGGGCCAGGTTGGTGGCAAAACGGTAGGTGCGGTTCTTGAACCACATCACGGACTCGAAGCCGGCCCCCTCGGCGTGTTGGCTGAGGCTCTGCCACACCGCCGGGTCCCGCATGTGTCGCACGACCGAGGTCACGATGCCACCGAGCTGGATGTCGCCTTCATTCATGTCCTTCGTCACGCGGCCCACGAAGTAGTTGGTGGTGGGCTCCACCACCTTTGAAATGCCGAGCCCGGAGTCGGTGGCGACGGCGCCGTGCTCCCGAGCCGTGACTGCGTTCAGCAGGCCGATGGACCAGCCGTTGCCGGTCCGGCCGGTGATCTTGCCGGCGCCCACGATGGTCGTGTTGTGAGGCACGTCGGCCCAGTCACCGGCGTCGTACGCGTTGCTGCCTACCTGGGGCGACCGCCCGATGCGCCGGGAGTAGAACAGGTTGAGCCCCGACGTGTTGCTGCAGAAGAAGCACCACAGCCCACCGTACCGTAGGAACCCGCGGCCCTCCACGAAGAACGGACGGCGCTCCGGGAAGTAGGTCTCAAAAGCGCTGAGATTCACGACGGCCGGGTCCACTTCCACCTGACCGAAATCGGGGTTGATCGTCGCCGTCAGCGTGAGGTTGGACGTGAGCGAGAGCTTCATGTCCACACCGGCCCGGTAGTCGGCGTGGTGGCCCTTGTTGAACGGGTTGTCGGAATCCTGGGTGTCGAGCTTCACTGACCGCCCCACGAGGTAGGGCAGGAACTCCGCCTTGGACGGCGACGCCGCCATGGAGAGGCCCTCGAGGTGCCCATAGCGTGAGGGCCCACCCGATTCGGTCTGGGGCCAGTAAGCCCATTGGGCCCGCTCGTTGAGGCGAGCGGTATACCGCCTTAGCTGCAGTCCCCAGGTCTGCACCGAGTCACGCGGGAAGCGCAGCTGTGACAGCGGTATGCGGAACTCGGCCGTCCAGCCGAGGGAATCGATATTCGTCTTGACCTGCCACACCGGGTCCCACGACGGATCGGGCCAGCTCGAGCCCGGGCCGAACGCGTCGCCCTTCACACCGGCCGGGTTGATGGAGAACACCGTCTCGCCGAGGTGATCGTGGAAGGTGTCGAAAATGAGTGTGAGCTCATCGGCGTTGCTGTGCTGGTCGCGCCGCACCAGACGGGACGTCACTCCCTCGGCTCCCATGTCGTCGTACATACGCGCGCCGATGTACAAGGCGTCGTCGTCGAACAGGAAGCGCACCTCGGTGCGCTGAGTGGCGGGCTCGCCGTCGTCGGGCTGCCGCTGGCGAAACCCGGTTACCGCGCGCGCACCAACCCACGCGAACTCGTCGAGTCGCCCATCCAATTCGACCCTCGTGGTGAGCCGCACGGCAATAATGGATAGCGGATCAGCGGGCTCCGGATCGTCGCCGGCGCGGAGTTCCGCCAGCGGGAATGCAAAGCACATGGCAGCGAGGGTGCATACCGAGGTGATGCGTGAACAGTCCATGGTTCGTTTCTCCCCTTGACGGCGTCCAGCGCGATTCGCGAGCCGAATCCGCCGGCGTCACTTGCTTAGACAGAGGAGGAGGTGCGTTCGGTTGCATGTGCGACATGTTTTATCGGATTACGAAAATGGGCTGCAACCATCCACTCTTTGGATGCGTCTAATGGGTGATCAGTACGTTGAGGATGTGTGGGGATGCACTTGGGGACGTTTGCGCTCGCCTTCCAGGCCGTAGTAGCGCAGGCCCCGGAGACCGCCGATACGACGCGTCCCGAGCTGCGCAACCCGGACGGTCGTATTCCACCCTCAATTGAAGCGAAGTACGTGAACGCGGCGCCGCGTCTCGACGGCCGCCTCGACGACGATGTATGGCAGGGCGCGATGATCGTCGCGGACTTCACTCAGACCGAGCCGGAAGACGGCACCGAGCCGACTGAGCGTACCGAGGTCTGCGTGGTGTACGACGGCGGTGCCCTCTACGTCGGTGCCCGCCTGTACGACACCGAGCCGCTCGACATAGCCCGGCGGCTCGGGCGGCGGGACAGCTGGACGTCGAGTGACGAGTTTGAAGTGATCATCGACTCGTACCACGACCACCGCACGGCGTTTCTGTTCAGCGTCAACCCGGCGGGAGTGCGGGGCGATGCCGTGCTGACCAATGACGACCATCACGGTGACGGTTCGTGGGATCCAGTGTGGTCGGTGGCGACCAGTGTGGACTCCCTGGGCTGGATCGTCGAGATGAAGATCCCCTTTTCCCAGCTGCGGTTCTCCGGTGCCGAGGAGCAGGTGTGGGGCATCAACTTCAAGCGTGATGTGTTCCGCAAGAGCGAAGAGGTGCTGTGGAGCTGGGTACCCAACGAGGAGCAGGGCTACGCCTCCCACTTCGGCCATCTGACCGGGGTCCGGGATGTGCGGGCACCGCGGCGGCTGGAGTTGCTCCCCTACGCCTTGGCGCAGACCGACCACCTCGAGGGAGCGGATCGCGCCAATCCGTTCAACGACGGAAGCGTGCAGGACGCGTCAGTGGGGCTGGACCTGATGTACGGCCTAACCAGCGAGATGACGCTTAACGCCACGGTGAATCCCGACTTCGGTCAGGTGGAGGCCGACCCGGCGGTGGTCAACCTGTCGGCGTTCGAGACCTACTTCCCCGAGCGGCGTCCCTTCTTCGTGGAGGGGGCCAACATCTTCCAGTTCGGTGCGGGAAGCGGGGGGTTCGTATTCGGCGCTCCGCAGCTGTTCTACTCGCGGCGCATCGGACGTACCCCCACGCGCTACGTCGAGGCCGTGGACGGCTGGGTGAGCTCTCCCGATGCGACCAGCATTCTCGCCGCGGCGAAGTTGTCGGGCAAGACGGGCGGATGGTCGATCGGAGTGATGGACGCGCTCACTGGGCGGGAGCATGCGCAGTTCCAGAGTACGGACGGCACGCGCTGGTCGGAGCCGGTGGAGCCGTTGGCCAACTACGCTGTGGTGAGTCTGCGGAAGGACTTCCGCGGGGGCGGCAGTGGGGTGGGAATCATGGGAACGGCCGTCAACCGCGACACGAAGGACACGCTGTTCAGCTACGTCCGCTCGTCTGCCTATACGGGCGGCGTTGACTTGTTCCACAAGTTTGCGAACAACGAGTTCGCCTTCAACGCCTCACTTAGCGGGTCACGCATCAATGGCGACCCGGAGGCGATCACATCGGCACAGCGCTCTTCGGCCCGCTATTACCAGCGCCCCGATCAGGATTACAAGCTGCTGGACACTGCTGCCACCAGCATGACCGGCTTCGCCGGCTCCGCTCAGATCGGCAAGATCTCCGGCAACTGGATCTACGGAACCGACTTCTACGCCTACTCTCCGGGATTCGAGGTGAACGACGCCGGCTTCGAGCGCGAGGCCGACCGGATCTTCAACGGTTGGCGGGTCACGCGCCGCTGGCTCGATCCGGGGAAGGTGTTCAGGCGATTCACAGCCAGTGCCAACATCGCGGGTGAGTGGAACTTCGGAGGAACCCGAGTGTGGAGCGGCGCATACGCGGGATTCTCCGCCCAGATGCATAACTACTGGGGTTTCGGTTCGGGCTTCAACCGCTGGTTCACCGCCCAGACGGACCGGCATACTCGGGGCGGACCGATCATGGAGGCTCCGAGTGGATGGTCCACGTACGCCTGGGTGGAGACGGACCATCGCAAGACGATGAGCGTGGGGCTGTCCGGCAACTACGCAGCCAACGCCTACGACGGATGGGGCGCCGGGGGAAGTGTCGGCATCAACCTGCGGCCGGCGGGGGCGATGAGCCTGTCAATTTCCCCGGGATTCAGGAAGCAGCATGCGATGGCGCAGTACGTCACCCAAGAGGAGGACTCGCTGGCGACTGCGACATATGGGGGGCGCTATCTGTTCAGTGAGCTGGTTCAGACGACGCTCGACATCACACTGCGTGCCGACCTCTCCGTCACCCCGAACCTATCAGTCCACCTCTGGGCGCAGCCGTTCGCCTCCACGGGCGACTACATGGGTTTCAAGGAGTTGGCCGAGCCCGGGACATTTGACTTCCTTCGATACGGAGAGGACGGGAACTCCACCATCGAGTACGACGAGGTGGAGAATGCGTACACGGTGGATCCGGACGGTCCCGGGCCTGCCGAGCCGATCACCTTCGGCAACCCGGACTTCTCGGTGCGCTCGCTGCGCAGCAACCTGGTGATCCGCTGGGAGTACCGTGCGGGATCGACGCTCTTTCTCGTGTGGAATCACAACCGCGCGGGCGAGTCCAGCGATCCCGACTTCGACGCCTGGGGGCAGATCAAGGGCGCCTTCACCGACACCTCACACAACACCCTTCTGATAAAGCTCAACTTCTGGATCAGCCTGTAGGACGCGACGGGGCATTCCCCGACCGTGACGCCGCCGCGCCCGCGTGCTAAGCTTCGGGCGCCGTGGAACTGTGAACGGGAGGTCGGGATGCTACAGGCAGTGTTGCTCACCCTCGCGCTCGCCGCGCCGCCCGCCGATTCGATCCGTACGGGCGCAGACGTGATCCGGGCGATGCACGACCGCTACGCCGGGAAGTGGTACGAGAACCTGGCGTTGATCCAGGCGGTGACGTACTTCGACCTCGAGACCGGGGCTCTGGACTCCGCCCGAATGTGGTACGAGTCCATTGTGCTCCCTGGCACGGTCCGCAGCGACATAGCCCCCGTCGAGGGGGGGAACTACCAGCTCTACCGCGACGCCACGTGGCACATCTTCGAAGCCGACACCCTGGTGCGATCCAGCCCCGGTCCGCATCCGGTGCTGCTGCTGGGGTTCGACGTGTACATGCAGTCGGTAGAGCAGACGATCGCGAGCCTCGAGCGGCTGCAGTTCGACCTTGCGCAGCTGCGTCAGGATACGTGGCAGGGGCGCCTTGTGTATGTGGTGGGTTCCGAGTCCGAGGGCACACACTTCTGGGTGGATCAGGAGGATCTGCTGCTAAGGCGTGTCATTCTCCGGAGCAGGACGAGCGGAGCGTCGATCGAGGTGCAGTTCAACGCGTACGAGCCGTTGGGCGGCGGCTGGATCGCGGCCGAGCTGGTGTTCCTCAGAGACGGCCGGCTCCGCCTCCACGAGCGCTACGCCTACTGGACCATCGACGTGGAGTTCGAGCCGGGCGTATTCGCGGTGAGCGAGGCGACGCGGCCCTCCTGGCTGGGGCGGTGAGACGGTCCACCATCCCGATCGTCACGATGCTGCTCTGCGCGCCCGCGCTGCTCGGCGCGCAGGAGCAGCAGGGTGAGGCGGCGCCCTCCGACAGCGCGGCCGCAACGCCGGGCAACACCCTGGTGCCACTGCCGGTGCTGTTCTACCAACCAGAGACCAAGCTCGGCTTCGGCGGCCTGCTCTCCTACTACTTCTGGCTCACCGACCCGCCCGCAGTGGGAAGCGGCGAGCGGTTCCAGCCGTCGTCCCTGACAGCCATCGCCGTCTACACGACCAGGAAGCAGATCATCACGGCGCTGGACGGTGAGCTGTGGTTGGGCGACGGGCGCTGGCGCGTGGTGGGGAACCTCGGGCTCAGCAAGTTCCCCACCAAGTTCTGGGGCATCGGCAACGACACGCCCGAGGATGCTGAGGAGGACTACACCCCGCTGTCGTTCAATTCTCTGGTGGAGGTCCAGCGCGGTGTGGGCAAGGGCTGGTTCCTGGGGGGATTGGCGCGGGCCGGTTACCGCCAACTGCGCGAAGTTGAAGAGGACGGCCTGCTCGCCAGCGGGACCGTACCGGGCTCCCAGGACGGCGGCATCATCGGGCTCGGTGCCGTAGTGTCCTTGGACACGCGGGACAACACGGTGTACCCCAGGGCCGGTTGGTACAACCAGCTGCGCGCAGTGCTGTACGACGGCTCCTTCGGGAGCCGGTACGACTTCGGGAGCTACACGCTGGACATGCGGCTGTACCAGTCGCTGTTCCGCACCCACGTGCTGGCACTGCGGGGAGTGGGCCTGGCCTCGTCGGGCACGCCACCATTCGATCTCATGCCCCAGCTCGGCGGCGACAGGCTGCTGCGCGGCTACTTCCAGGGGCGCTACCTGGACCGGCAACTGCTGGCGTTCCAGGGCGAGTATCGGCTTCCCGTCTGGTGGCGCATCGGTGCGGTGGCATTCGGGGCGGTGGGGCAGGTTGCCGACAGTTGGGGCGACGTCGCCCTCGATCGATTTCACGCCTCGCTGGGCGGTGGTGTGCGCTTTCTGATCAGCCCCGAAGGGCTCAACCTGCGGGCCGACTACGGCTGGGGTTTCGACGTGAACTCGGGTGGCTTCTATCTGAGCATAGGCGAGGCATTCTAGAATGATCCATCAAGGGAGGCGGGGTATGCTGCGCGGGACGATCGCAATTCTCATCATGTCGCTTCTGCTACCGGGTGCCGCGGCCGCGCAGGAAGGCTTCGGCTTCGAAATCGAGGAGCGGGTCCGCACGACGCCGGTCAAGGACCAGGCACGCACCGGCACCTGTTGGAGCTTTGCGTCGTCTTCGTTCATGGAGACGGAGCTGCTCCGCATGGGCAAGCAGCCGGTGGACCTCTCCGAGATGTTCTTCGTCCGTATGACGTACCCGCAAAAGGTGCGCAACTACGTGCGGCTGCACGGGAATGCGGCACTGGGGGAGGGTAGCCTGGGAGGCGACGTGTTCCGGGCCGTGCGGGAGTACGGTGCGGTACCCGAGTCGGTATATCCAGGCCGGCGCTACGGCGCCGAGCGGCACGATCACGGTGAGCTCATCGCACTGGTCCGGGCGGCGGCAGACGCGCTGGTGCAACGCCGTCAGCTGAGCCCCGTGTGGCCTGATGCGATCGACGGGATCCTGGACGCATATCTCGGCGAGGTGCCCGAGCAGTTCGTCTACGAGGGCAAGACCTACACGCCGCGCTCGTTCGCGGACGAGCTCGGCCTGAGCCCGCAGGACTACGTGGAGCTCACCTCGTTCAACCACCACCCGTATTACACGTGGTTCGCGGTGGAAGTACCCGACAACTGGGCTCGCAATGAGAGCTACAACGTGCCGCTCGACGAGCTCATGGGAGTCATCGACAATGCACTGGAGCGCGGCTATTCCGTGGACTGGGACGGAGACGTGAGCGAGCGGAGCTTCTGCCACGGCAAGGGGGTGGCCGTGCTCCCACTCGAGCCGTGGGGTGACCGCAGCGAGGAGGCGCAGGAGCGGGTGTGCACCGTGCCGGAGGCCGAGGTCCAGGTCACGCAGGAGGTACGGCAGCTGGGGTTCGACGACCACACTTCCACCGACGACCATCTGATGCACCTGGTGGGGATCGCGCGCGACCGTGACGGGGCCAAGTACTACCTGACCAAGAACTCCTGGGGCGTGACGGGCGCCGAGGACGGCTTCCTGTACATGTCCGAGGCGTACGTGAGGGCCAAGACGATCACGATCGTGGTGCACCGGGAGGCGCTGCCGGCCGGTCTGACTGGAAAGGTGGCGCAACGCTAGCCGGCTCGGTTGAAGTCTGCGACGCCAGAGAGGGCCGGCTGCAGCCGGCCCTCTCTTGTGGATCGGTTCGGCTTCCCGGTGCCAAGGGTGGGTCAAAATGACCCACTGCATGACCCGCCGCGTCGGGTGGGACCGGCGTAGAGTCGGTGTCCTCTACGGAAGCGAGTGACTGTAGTCACTGCACCTCGGATCTGCCTTTCATCCACACATCACACTCGAGCCGGCGCGCCCGTTACAGAGCACTGCAACAGCGACTTGCGTCACAGATTCCTCGTCTCGTCACACGTAAAGTGAGCGCGTTAGCCGGCACTCCAAGCGGAGGAGTCAGTTCATGGCGAGCATGATCGATGAGCAGGGCCCGGACTCTCGGGTGAGCGTTGTCCGGTACAAGGGCCGCTACCTGTTCCTCATAGATGGTCGCGGTGACGCGGTGTTCGACAAGTCGTGGGGGATCCGCACGTATGCGACCGAGGAGCTGGCGCAGCGAGCCGGCGAGCTGTACCTCCGCACCGGCGTGACCGCACCCGAATAGACAGTGCACCAAGGGAAGGCCATGTCCGCGTCGTCCAAGCCGAAGCCGACCAGGGACAGTGGCATCACCTCACGCATCAGCGTGGTGCCGGTGCAGGGCGGACGCTTCACTTTCCTGGTCGATGGAGAGGCCACCGTCACCTTCGACAAATCCTGGGGCGTGACCTCCTACCCTACCGAAGAGCTGGCCGAGAAGGCCGGTCACTACTACCTGAAGCAACGCGCACAGGCGGCCTCCTTCGCCGCCGAGATAATGGGCTCCGGTCCGCTCGGCGGCGGGTCGTGAGCCCGGGCGCCTCTCAAGCGACGAACTAGGGCCCCGCAGCCTGCCGGGCGCTGCCGATCTGGCCTCCCAGCTCCGGTAGCCCGAATCCAGCCCTGCCGCTGGGTGCTGCGGGGCTCTCTTCTTGACGAAAGCCCCACCGCGCTGCTCGCGCGGTGGGGCTCTCCGATTGGGTGCCGGGCGGCTGTGCTCAGCTATCCCTGTACAATGATCAGGTACTTGGACCCGCTCCAGAACTCGTCCGGTGAGGTGATCCTGAGGCTTCCGTAAACGCGTCCCTTCTCGTCGGGCGGGGTCTCCAGGTACGTGACGTCCTGGCGCGAGACGATCTTGTACTCCTCTTCGGCCGCCGGCAGCTCGATCTCGGTGACCTCGCGCCGGTCGATCGAAGTGAAGGCGCTGTGGTCCAGCTCCCGTGCCGGCACCAGCGTCTCGCCGCGCTTGCCGAAGATGAACAGGAATCGGGCGCCGCCCTCTTTACGAACGATGCCGTGCTCGAGCAGTTCGTCCTTCGTGCCGATCACGTAGAACACCGTGTTCGTCTCGGCCTCCAGCGTGTCGACCTGCGCCACCAGCTGGGCGTTCTCGGCGTGCAGCGCCTCGAGCTGCTCAGTGAGCTGGGCGATGGTCTCGCGTTGGGCGTCGATCACGCTCTCGTAGTTGCTGATCGTCTCCTCGAGCGTGCCGCGCAGGCTGTCGGACAGGGCCGACAGCGCCCGGATGCGAGCCCGGCTCTGCCGCAAGCGGCCCTCGGTATTCTCGACTCGTGCCGTGACGTACTTGATCGTCTCGAGGAGCGAGTCGCGCCTCGCCTGAATGGGGGACTCGGCACCCACCACCAGCCGATCACCCTCGATCCGGACGGCAGCCAGCTCTGCACTTATCTCGCTCATGAGCCGTGCGTTGTCGGCCACCTCCAGCAGCAGGCTGTCGCGCTGGGCAGTGGCTACCGCCAGCTCGTTGAGCTTCTGCCGCACTTCCTCCGATGGACCGCACCCCGCCAGTGCCATAAAGACCAGCGGCAGCCAGGCCCGCCTGGCTACTGAGTTCTGCAACGACATTGCTACACCTCCACGCTTGGGCGCACATGTACCGCTGATGCCGGCGGGGGGCCCCTCTGCGGGCCCATGACCGGCCGGAACCGCAGGTAGATGCTACCCACGGGTCCTGTCACCCGTAAGGCGGGATCATTAAGAAGCGATGACAGCCGGATGACGGTCGCTAGGTGCCGTTCGCCCTCGGCGGCTCGGAGCGGACCAGACTGCGCACTCGCGGGTGCGGGTCCTTGGCGTAGCGGCGGAGCGCCTCGGTGGCGCCGGGGTGGGAAATCTGCCGCAATGCGGTGGCGGCCGTACCACGAACCTGCTCGTCCCAGCGACGGCCGAACAGCAGGAACTTCCTCTCGTCCAGGACTCCGGTGAGCGCTTCGATGCACTTGGCGTCTCCCACCTGGCCGAAAGCCTGGCAGCAGGCTATCAGCACCTTGGGCTCCTGCGTCGCCTTGCGGATCGTGAGCAGCGCCTCCACCGCGGGTGCGCTGCCGAGCGCCGCCAGGCCTCTGATGGCGCCCTTGGCGGCATCGGGGTCCTGATCGGTGGCGTACGGGGTGATGAGGTCGATCAGATCGTCGCGCTTGAGCCGCTCGAACATGCGCAGGCCGGCGCGGCGCACCTTGGAGTTGTCGTCGGCCAGCGCGTGTGCCAGCTCGTGCTCCAGGTCGGGGGTGACCATGTCGGCCACCTCCAGCAGGCGGAAGCGCTGCTCCACAATCGGTTCGGTGGCCAAGGCGCGCTTGACCTCCTTGCCGGCGGCCGGTCCCATCTCGGCGAGCAGCGCAGCCGAAACCTGACGTACGCGCAGGTCGCGCTCCTGCTTGATTACCTCGATCACGAGCGGGATGGCGTCGCGTCCCATGCTACCCACGACCTGCGCGGCTTGACCGGCGCGGTCCGGATCCGCGGCGCGTAGCTCCTCCACCAGCAGGGTCTGCACCGCGGGCTGGAGCGGTCGGTCGAGCAGCCTGGAGAGCGTGTCAGCATCGGCGTAGCCGGCGTCCCGCATCTCCTGCTGACGGCTCTTGAGAGCGTGCAGGACGCGGCTCGCGAGCGGGTAGTCGCCGAATTGAATGGAGATGTTCACCATCGCGTGCAGCACCGATGCGAACTCGCGTAGTACCTGAGGCTCGGTCTCTCCTTCCAGGCCCTTGAGCATCTCGCCCACCGTGAGCTCGGCCATCTTGCGCTGCAGCCCGAGAATCAACAGGTCGAGCAGCGCGCCGCAGGACTGTACCGTGCGCTCCCGCGTAGTCGTGTCCTGCTCGTGGAAATTGCCGAACATCTTGCGCAGCAGTTGCTGTACCAGGTCCCACTCGCCCTTGACCAGCAACTCCCTGCCGAACCGCGGCAGTGCCTCCAGCAACGCCTCGCCGGGCTCGTCGGCGAACCGCTCCAGGAATTGTGCCGGAGCCTCCACATCCGATGTCTCGTCCTCTACGATGTCCACGTCGGCGACCAGGCTCTGCACCACGCCGATGGCGTACTGTCGCTGGTTGAATGCGATGCCCGAGACCGCCCGCTGTTCGGCAACCTCGTCCCAGTAAGCACGGTCGGCTCCGGCCGGCGCGTCGCGCAGCGCGCCGAGCAGGGTCTCTACGTCCGCCTCCGAGACGTCGGCGAGGAAGGTGATGCTCGACATCCCCACGGTGTGCATGAGGTCCAGCACGCTCGCAGCCAGCACGTCGTACGCCGCGGTGTCCACTCGAACGCCGTTCACCAGCAACGACTTGTCGATGCCTGCTACTGTGAGCAGTTGATGCTGCTCCAGAATGGGCTGCAGGGCGTCATGGAGCCGGCGGATGGCAGTCGCCACCTGGTCGCTCTCCATGGGGTAGAGCTTCACGATCTTGGCCCCACCCTGGAGGGCTCGGAGCACCTCGGGGATCAGCACGAGCTCGTCGGCCGTCAGCTCCGCCTCTTCGGCGCCTGGCCGCCGCACCCCTGCCACCGCCTTGCGTCGCACGACCCGCGAGTAGCGCACCTGCTCCAGCTCGATATGGGTCAGCCTGCGCTCCGCCGCGAACTGCTTCCAGTATCCCTGGGTGATGGACTCCGGCTTCGCCTTGCTCAGCGTGTCGATCAGCGGCGCGAGCTCCTCGTCGCTGAGGCCACGGCGCAGGGTCATGCCCTTCAGCTCCGCCTTAGTGAGGAGATCGAGGAATGCTCCGGACAGCGCGCTGAACTCGGATACGTCGACCCGCTGGCCGTTTGCCAGCAGGAAGCGCTGCTCCTGCGAAAGATGGAGCCACTCGTTGCTTGCCAGGATGGCGTCCACGGCCACCTTCACGTCCGTGACCGACTGGATCACCGCCTTGCTCTCAGGCGGGTAGAGCTGGATGTTGCGCACCGCTTTGGTGAACGCGCGCAGCACGTCTGGTACGAGGCGGAGGCTCTCCGGAATCAGGCGGCGCTCCTCCTCCACCTCCGATTCCAGGATCTCGCCCGTGTACTCGGCCGCCTCCCGCGGGTCGAACACCATCTGGCTCTGCGCCAGCTGGACGCGCTCGTAGCGCCGTGCCTTTTCCTGGTTGGACGAACGCTTGAAGTGGTAGGCGAGGAGCGATGCCGAGGGGAGCAAGCGCTGCTCGTACAGTCCTTCCTGGTAGTCTCCGATGTGCTCGTGCAGCTCCTGGCGCCGCTCCGGGTTGATCACGCCGTAGCTGATCTCGGCTACCTGCTTGCCGAGGAAGCTCATCACCTCGTCGTTGATCTGGAAGTCGAGGCTCACCAGTCCCAGCGCCTCGGCACGGTCCAGGAACTCCAGCACGCGGTTCTCGTCCACGTCCGAGCTGCCGGACAGCACGCTCACCGAGATATCGTCCCCCAGGGCGGCCGCCCGCTCCAGGATGTCGCGCCCTTCCTCGTCGAGCTGGGAGATCTTCTGCATCACGATCTCCTCGAGCGAGCGCGGCAAGTAGCCGTCCTCCAGCGGCGCGACCACCCATTCGTGTCCCTCCAGGCCCACCTTGTGATCGGCCACCAGCTTGCGGATGATCTCCGCGAGGAAGAGCGGATTCCCCTGTGTCGTAGAGGCCAGCTGGTCCTCGAAGCCCTCCGGCATGCGCAGGCTGGGGAATACCCCGCGCAGATACTCCGCGATGTCGTCCCCGCCCAAGGGGGTCAGCGGTACGCGCCGGATGCCCAACTCGCCCTGGCGCGCGGCGCAGAATCGCTCCAGCGGAGGTGATTCCTCCTCCCGCATCAGCTTGATCGAGTCCAGCGTGGAACCGCACACGAACAGCATGATCTCCTTGCGCTGCATCAGCATGTGCAGCAGGAGCAGTGATGCCTCATCCGCGTAGTGCAGGTCGTCTACCAGGAGAATGAGCGGCCGGTGCTCGGCCACCAGCGGCAGGAAACGCGCCAGCGTGCTGAAGATGCCCTGGCGCAACGCGCTCTCGTCTTCGGTTGCGGGGGGCGCTCCGGCGCCCGTGAGTTGCGGTAGCACGTGCGCCAGGTACCCCAGCTCGCGGTCGTCGAGCCCCGGGAACACGCCCTGACCCGAGTCCGCCCGCTCGTTGAGCAATGCCACGAGCGCGCGCGACACGAGGTAGTAGGGTCGGTATCCCTCCTGCTGATCGCCGGATACCCTGATTACCGAGAAGGCCGCGTTGCCGGTCAGGTTGCTGCGCACCGTTTCGAGGAACGCCGACTTCCCCATTCCCGGACCGCCCTCCACCAGGACGAATTGGCTCGCCCCGCCGGCCAGTGCCTCGAGTGAGTCGGAGATGACGGCCAACTCGTCATCCCGTCCGGCGATACCTGTGGCGATGAGGCGGTGCAGTGCCGTCTTGGGGAACACCTTGCGCGGGTCCACATCGCCGGCGCTCGCCGCCTGGTTGCGGCCCGACTGTTTGGCGTGATACAGCGCGGTGTCGGCGGCCTGGAACAGGGCCTTGGGGTCGCGCCCGTCCTCGGGAGCGCATGCAATCCCGATGCTCAGCGTGATCGGCAGCGTTGTGCCGGTCTCCCGCACGCGGAAGGGCCGGTCGCGCGTCAGCTGCAGCAGGCGGTCTGCCGCCTCGCCCGCCGCCTCACGCGGTGTCTTGGGGAGCAGCAGAATGAACTCGTCGCCCGCGAAGCGGATCGGAATGCCCGTCTCGCCGGCCACGTCCTTGAGCAGGGAGGCCATCCAGGTGAGCACCTGGTCACCGGTGTCGTGCCCCTGCGTGTCGTTGATCTGCTTGAAGTGATCCAGGTCGATGATCAGCAGGGGGAGCGGGTGCTCCTTGGGGCTCTCCCAGTCGACCTGATGCTCGAGGTAGCTACGCAGGTAGCGGCGGTTGTGAAGCCCCGTGAGCTCGTCCTCGAAGACCAGACGTGATGGGTCCTTGCCCACGTGCTTGAGGAAGTCCACCAGCTCGTGGTACTGGGAGGGGCGGCTGTCTCGAACTCCGGTCACGCTGCTGTCGTCCTCCGCTACAGCCTCGGGATGCTGCGCAAGATGTGAATCTGGGGCACACCGGGCAAACCGGTGGCTCCCGATACGAGGGCCGGGTCTGTAAGTGGGTTATTCTCATTCATTTACGGCATCGGCGAAGTGACGGCCCTCACAGGCGTCGCCGCCGCGTGGTCGCCCGCTGACTGACTTAACTCGTTTCGACGGTTATAGTTGTCGGCCCGGCGGTGGCCCCGGCGTGACGCCGGGTGCCGCTGCGGCGGACGCAGGCACAGGGAACGTCCTTGCCGCGATTGCGTATTGGTTGGCACCTCTCGCCCCGGAGCCGTGCTTGAAGATCCACACCATGCGGCCGCTCGCGCTGGCGGTTTCAATGGCCGCAGCCTGCTACGGCGGGTCCGCACCCGCCGACCCCAACGGCGGCAATCCGGGCGTCGGCAACCCGCCCTCGACCGAGATCGAGCTCGTGGTCGTGGCCACCGGGCTCAACTCGCCCGTACACCTCGCCTCGCCGCCGGGAGACCAGCGTCTTTTCGTGGTCGAGCAGGGTGGGCGCATCCGGATCATCGCGGACGGACAGCTGCTCGGCGGGTCGTTTCTCGATATCAGCGCCGACGTCTCCTCGGGTGGCGAGCGGGGGCTCCTGTCGCTCGCGTTCCACCCCGATTACGCCGCCAACGGGCACTTCTACGTCAACTACACAGACCCGAGCGGTGACACGCGAGTGGTGCGCTACACAGTCTCGGGGGATCCCAACCTGGCCGACGCTGCGTCGGACAAGCTGATCCTGACGGTTGCCCAGCCCTTTGGCAATCACAACGGGGGCCAGGTGGCGTTCGGCCCGGACGGCATGCTGTACATCGGCATGGGTGACGGCGGCGACGCGGGAGATCCTCAGGATCACGGCCAGAACAGGAACACGCTGCTAGGTGCGCTGCTGCGCATCGACGTGGACGGTGGCGATCCATACGCGATCCCAGCGGACAACCCGTTCGTGGGTCAGGCGATGACCCGCGAAGAGATCTGGGCGTACGGGCTGCGCAACCCGTGGCGCTTCTCGTTCGACGCCACAGACGGGGTGCTGTACGTGGCTGACGTGGGCCAGAACAGGTGGGAGGAAGTGAACGCCGTTGTCACTACGGCGGCCGGCGTGAACTACGGGTGGCGCGTCATGGAGGGGACCCAGTGCTTCAACCCGTCCGTGGGCTGCGACCAGACGGGCCTCGAGCTGCCGGTGCTGGAGTACAGTCACTCGCAGGGCTGCTCGGTGACCGGGGGCTACGCCTACAGGGGGAGCGCGCTCACGGGGCTCGCGGGGCACTACTTCTACGCCGACTACTGCTCGGGCTGGATCCGCAGCTTCAAGCTGCTGAGCGGTGCTGCCACCAGCCCCCGAAACTGGAGCCTCGGCAACATCGGTCGCATCACGTCGTTCGGGGTGGACGCCGCCAACGAGCTGTACGTGCTCTCGGATCAGGGAACGGTGCATCGGTTCAGCCAGCCAGCCACGCCTTAACAGCGTTCGGGTTGCGGGCTGAAACATCTTCGGGTCACACTCCGTACTGCATAACACGGGGCAGAGCGCAGGGATCACGCAACGATCTGCCGCCGACGTTCATCCAAATCGATATACGGCAGACGGCCGGAGGCGCGGTCTTTGGTCGAATTCCTCAACCGCCTCAAGGAAGCCATCAGTGACCGCTACGCGATCGAGCGAGAGCTCGGGCGGGGCGGCATGGCGATCGTGTTTCTGGCCCAGGACCTCAAGCACGGCCGCCCGGTGGCCATCAAGGTCCTGCGGCCCGAACTCGCGGCCACCCTGGGGGCGGAGCGGTTCCTGCGTGAGATCGATACTGCGGCCCGCCTCAACCACCCCCACATAGTCCCGCTCTACGACTCCGGTGATGCCGACGGCTTGCTGTATTACGTCATGCCCTACGTGGAGGGTGAATCGCTCAGGGATCGCATCACTCGCCAGGGCACCCTCTCCCTCGGTGAAGCGCTGCACATCGTGCGGGAGGTCGGCAGCGCGCTGAGCTATGCCCACGGCAAGGACGTACTGCACCGCGACATCAAGCCTGCCAACATCCTGCTAGCCGACGGCCACGCCGTGGTCGCCGACTTCGGGATCGCGCGTGCCATCAGTGAATCGGGCGGGCCGGGCCTCACGCAAGCGGGCATTGCCGTAGGAACACCCGAGTACATGAGCCCCGAGCAGGTGATCGGAGCCGAGGAGATCGACGGGCGGAGCGACATCTACAGCCTCGGATGTGTGCTGTACGAGATGCTGTGTGGCGCGCCCCCCTTCGAGGGGCAGACGGCGCAGGCCGTTATCGCAAAGCGTGTGAAGCAGCCAAACCCCCGCCTCGAGGCGCTCAACAGCGCCGTCCCGCCCCCGATCCGCGACGTCCTGGTCAGAGTCTTCGCCCCCGAGCCGAGCGACAGGTATGCGTCTGCCTCCGGCTTCGTGCAGGCCCTGCGCCCGCCCGAAGAGCCGACGGCTACGCTAGCCCAGCGCGTCGGGCTGCTTGGTGTGAGCGGGCTCTACCTGATGGCCAGCCTGGTCCTTCTAGCGCTGGTCCAGTTCCTCGTGGTTCAGCTGGGTCTGCCCGACTGGGTCCTCCCGGGAGCGGGTCTATTGCTGCTCTTCGGGTTGCCCGCGGTGGTGGCCACGGCGCATGTCGAGCGGCGCATCGCCGAGGGCAGGACACCACGGCTGCGCTGGCTCTCGTGGATCTGGACGCTGCGCGGCGGAGCGCTGGCCCTGGGAGGGTGGAGCCTGTTCGTAGTTGGGTTCATGGCTATGCGGCTTCTGGGAATCGGCCCGGTCGGCACCCTGGTGGCCGCGGGTGTGCTCGAGGAGCGCGAGCGGCTCATCGTAGCCGACTTTGCCAACCGTTCCAACGACTCGCTGCTGGCTCAGGCGGTGACCGAGGCATTCCGCGTGGACCTCGCCCAATCGCCCGTGGTGACTCTGGTCGATCCGGCGCATGTGACCCGGCTGCTGGTGCTGATGAGCCGCTCGCCTGACGACCCCCTCGACCCGGAGCTCGCGCGCGAGGTGGCTCTGCGCGACGGCGTGAAGGCGGTGATCGCGGGGGAGGTGAGCGCCGTCGGGAGCAGCTACGTGATCTCCGTGCGACTGCTGTCGGCGGAGGACGGCACTCTGCTGGCTGCGTATCGCGAGACGGCCGCCGATTCCAGCGAGATCATCGGCGCGGTCGATCGACTTTCCGACCGGCTGCGGGAGCGAGTGGGCGAGTCCCTCCGCACGATTCGGGACAACGAGCCCCTGGAGGAGGTAACCACCACTTCGCTGGGCGCGCTGCAGAGGTACTCCCAGGCCATCAAGGTGCTGTCGGAGGGCGACGTGGCCCGGAGCAAGTCGCTGCTCGAGGAGGCGGTAGCGCTTGATACCACGTTCGCCATGGCGTATCGCAAGCTGGGAGTCGTCGCGTTCGACCGGGCGCAGCAGGTCGATGCGCTGACCAGGGCGTTCCGGCACCGCGATCGGCTCACGGAACGGGAGCGACACCTCACCGAGGCGACGTACTACGGGGTCGTGACCGGCGAGCTCGAGAGAGCCATCGACTCCTACCGGGCGGTGCTCGAGACCTACCCCGCCGATTACGTGGCGCTCAACAACCTGGCCACGATCTACGTGGACCGGCGTGAGTTCGCGCGGGCGGAGCAGCTCTTCCGCCGGGCTACCGAAGTGGATTCCCTGACGGTCACGGCCTACTCCAATACCATGCTCACGCAGGCTGCGCAGGGGAAATGGGATGAGGCGGGCGAAACGCTGGAGCGCATGACCGAGCGCGCCCCCCGGCATCCTACCACCGCAGTCCACGCTGCCGCGCTCGCCAGCGCGCGGGGGGATTACGACGACGCCGAGGCGGCGCTGCTGGAGTTGCGCGAGGCGCAGGCCGATGACCCCTTGTGGAGCTCGAATGTGAATGCGCAGCTGACCACGCTGGCCCTGCTGCGGGGCCGTCTGCGCGAGGCGCAACAGTATCAGCGCGCCGCCACCGCGGGGGCGGCCGAGCTCGAGTTGCCGGAGTTCAGGCTCGCGATGGAGGTGCAGCTCGCTTTCGTGGAACTGTGGTTCCTCGGGCAACGCGACGCTGCCATGCTACGGACGGAGCAGGCGGTAGCGCGCTATCCGATGGATGCGGTGGTCGCCCTCAACCGGCCGTACACCCTGCTGGCGATGTTCTACGCGCTGGCGGACGAGCCCGTGCGGGCGGAGCAGATCCTGGAAGAGTTCGAGCGGGAGGTGGCCCCCGAGATGCGCCGCGGCGATGAGGGGGACCGCCACGCGATTCTGGGAATGGTGGCGCTCGCGGAGGGTCGTGACGCCGATGCCATCGCGGAGTTTCAAGCCACCGACACCGGGGCCTGCACGGTCTGCGCCCTGCCGTTCCTGGGCGTGGCGTACGACATGGCCGGACAGCTGGACTCCGCCGTAGCGGTGTACGAACGGTTCGTGGAGCGGCCGTGGCTCTATCGCGCCGGCATCGACTGGTGGTCTCTGTCGGGGATCTACCAGCGCCTGGGTGAGCTGTACGCGCAGCGCGGCGACAACGAGCGTGCGGTGGAGTACTACGGCCGGTTCGTAGAGCTGTGGGACGGCGCGGACTCAGAGCTGCAGTCGCGCGTGGAAGCCGCCCGGCGGGAGATCGCGCGACTGGCGGGCGAGCCGGGGGCGGGGACCTAGCAAGTTAGTACGGCGGCCGCGTAGCACGGCTTGCTGGGGGAGGACCTGCTGGCGTTACTGCTGGGTGGACTTCATGCGCTCCCCGGTCACGATCTCGACTACGACGTCGACCACCTTCTGGCGGGCGCTGTCCACGTCCTGCTGCCGCGTGACCTTGCTCTCCAGCGGCTTGAACTTCTCCCGCTGAATGATCGCATCCTCGTAGTTCCGCAGCGCCTCGTTCACGCTGTGCAGGTAGTCCTTGCCGGTGCCGGACATGACACTCTCCAGTGCGGTCGCGTTACCTCTCAGATACTGCGCCGGCGCAGAAACAGCAAGTTGAGCCGGCCCGGCGACGTCGTTAGGGACTTCAAATCCTTCGGCCGGAATCACTTTGGGAGATGTAGGGCGGCCGGCACACTGTTTGTTCCCAGATGTGCTCCCAGCGCGCACCTCCGGCGTTGCCTAACCGATATCGCTGCAACGGGTTGCATGCCGCCGGAATGAGACTGCGTCCCGCTATGTCCTGGTGGCGTTCGTGGAGGCGTCGCTGGCGCCGCCGTCATCGGCCGGGTGGTGGGCGAGCATCCCGGCATCGTCGCGCTGAGAACCCGAATCGGGGGCACGCGCGTTGTAGATGTGCTGCCGGGGGATCAGTCGCCGCGCATCTGTTGATGCCGGGGGCCGCGGGGCATCTTTAGCGACTCACACCGAACATATCGGAGGCCCGATCATGACCATGAGTGTCGAGCGACATCACCTCCTCAGTGGAATCGCCGCAGCGGCCCTGCTGCTGGGCGGTACAGTGCGGGCACAGGAGGCAGGCCCGACGGAGGGATACCAGGTACCGGCGCAGGTGCTGGTGGACATCGTGGATGCGCCGCCCACTCCGGGCGTCAGCCTGGGACCCAAGCACGAGTGGATGCTGCTTCTCCAGGCGCCGAGCCTACCGCCTATAGCGGAGCTGGCGGAGCGCGAGCTGCGGCTCGCCGGCATGAGAATGAAGCCCCGCATCAACGGGCGTAGCCGTACCCGTCCCCTCGTGGGGCTGACGTTGCTGCGGGTGTCGGACGGCTTTGAGCGCGCGATCACAGGGCTGCCCGAGAACCCGCGGCTGGAGAACGTGCGCTGGTCGCCCGATGGCAAGCGCATCGCGTTCACGCACACCGCCGACGACGGCATACAGCTATGGGTGGCCGACGTCTCGTCTGGCGAGGCACGGGCGCTCAC
>JBDHJR010000054.1:0-11124 GCA_039586815.1 Gemmatimonadota bacterium
CGAGCCCCAATCGCTGGAAGGCCTCCCAGTTCCGGACCAACACGCTGGTGTACACCTTGGGCGCCTTCAACGCGTACGACAGCGCCGTGCGCTGCGCCTCGGGAAGCTCCGGACACATGTACGGAATCATCGCGTTGTAACAGGCCAGCACGCAGGAACCGCCCCGCACCCGCCGCGCCCGGCCCGAGTGGATGTACGTAACCTCCACCTCTTTCGAGTTTTCGTCGTTCCCTACATGTCGCACGTGCACCGCGGTGCTGCTCAGCCGGATCCGTACGGGTGCGTCGTCGCGGTCGAGTTGCGCGTAATCGAATCGCGCCGTCACGATGTCCTCCGCGCTGCTTCCGGGTGCGACGGCGGGGATCATGCTGCGCACCAGCAGACGCGCGATCGAAGCGTTGCCGTCGGGGAAGCGGAAGTACTGCTCGCTGGTGGGCGTGACTACCGGAAGGGCCCCCTCGCCCGGCTCGGATTCGGAAAACCCCATGCCCTGGAATCCCGGGAAGCCGGTTACGCGGGCTATCTCCGCCGGCAGCGCGTCATTGCCGATTCCCCAGTAGCCCTGCCGCCAGGTCTGGAAGTAGGGCACCACACCGGCATCGACCTTGACGAGATCCGTGAGGAACTGGAGATAGGACATGCGCTGCAGGGCACGCGTCTTCTCCTCCAGCGATCGACCGGGCAGGTAGTCCACCGTGTCCTCGTGGAGCCGTGCGATGTCCCTGCGCGCCGGCTCGGACAGCGGCGCCTCGGCCAGGAACTCACGCAGCTCGAGCTCGTCCTGTCCGACCACCAACCGGTCGGCACCAAACGTTTCCTCGTCGAAGAAGACACCGCCCCTGAGCCCCAGCGATGGGTACAGCTCGGCGTCGTTGAACTCGGGGTAGCGCGCGACGTCGATGCCGAGCTCGCGGATCATCTCCTGAGACGGTGCGTCGTACGCGCTCAAGTCCTCGATGTTGATCGTGCCCCCGTTGATCAGCAGCGTGCGGTCCCCCGACCGAAACTCGTTGCGCGTGGCGTGCCCCCCGAAGTCGTCGCAATTGTCCAGCACGAGAATGCGCGCCTCGGGTCCGACCTCTTTGCGGAAGAAGTACGCCGCCGCCAATCCGCTGAGGCCACCGCCCACCACGACCAGGTCGTAACTCTCGCCCGTCTCGGCTTCCGGCCCCAGGTCGTCCCAGCGCGCACCGTCACGCAGCGCGTGCGCCGCCTCGAACGACCCGCGGTGGCTGCCCCGCATCCCCATGGCGCCCGGCGGATAGTCCGCGCCCTGCTGCAGCCCAGCACGCCGGGCTTGGGCAGATCTCGAGGCCGTCCACGGACCCGCCAAGGACGGGCCGGTGATCGCCACCGCCATGCCGCTGACGAAATCGCGCCGCGTGATGGCGCGATCCATCCCCAAGTCCCGATCGCTTCGCTTCATGCCTCGCCTCCCAGCCAGAACTCCGCTCAGGCGTCGTCAAGCCCGGACCAGTGCGCGTGGACCATCACCCACGTGCCATGGGCCTCTCTGTAAACGCAAGTGCCCCTGCCACGTGCCAGCAGTTCTCCATCCGGCAAGAAAGCATGGTATTGGAGCGTGAGGAGCCCTACGCTTCCGTACACTTGCACCTTGGGATCCACAAGCTCGTACTTGTGCGGAGGGATCTGTCCCCGCAACGCAGAGAGGTACTCGCGGAACGCGTGGATCCCGTCCACGCGCGGGTGAGCTGGGACGTTGTGGAAATACGTGACATCGTTGGCAGCGGATTGTCCGTAGCCTTCGGTATCACCCTCGGACCAGCGGTCGAGATCCTCTCGTGCCTGCGCGAGGATAGCATCTTCAGGATTCGTGTGCTCCATGTCCCCATTTCCCCCATTCAATTGTCGGTTCGACGGATGCGGCTAATGTGGCCCCAGGGGCAAGCCAAACAACGTCGATTCCGCTCGGGATTCCCGTGCTGCGGGTGCGTGTACGGCGGCGTCCGGCTAGTTGACGCGGCTCGCCTGTGCGTACCTGCAGGGGAGCTGACCGCTCGCCCTATCGATCTACCTTTGCCCGACCCGCAGCAGGTGCTCGACAGCACGCTCGAGCTGCAGGTCACGCCCCTCGGCAATTGACTCCGCGCTGTCGACGACCTCCACATCGGGGGCCAGTCCAACGCCGATGAAGTCTTCGCCCTCCGGCGTCATGTCACGCTTCGTCGTGATGCCGGCGACGACGCCGTGCGGGAGCCGAAAGATCAGCGGCTGACCCGTGCTGCCGGCGGTCGTGGTCCCCATGGTGGTGACCTGCGGCATCTGCTGCATCACCAACACGAAGTTCTCCGCCGCCGAATACGTATAGGCACCTTGGAGCAACACGGTTGGGGCGCTCAGCGCCGGTCCCGCTGCCGGATCCACCATCAACACCTGGGGCTCGATGGTGGCCCTTCCATCTCCGTAGGCGCGATACTCGCCGGATTCGTCCTGCCTTGCCCCCCAGGCCTTGTAGACGGCGACGTGCTTCGGCGACGTCCACGTCATCACCGGCACGGGGCTCTCGGTGAAGTAGCTTCCGATCCGATCTCCGTAGGCCGAGTTGCCGCCCCCGTTGAGGCGCACGTCGACTATGATGCCACGGGCGCGGGCGCGCAGTTGGGGCACGATCTCCTCGAACTGCTCGACGACGGCCTCGTCCCAGAAAACGTGGATGCCCACGTAGGCGATGTCGTCGTCCAGCCAACGCCATTCGAAGTGGGGTTTGTTGACGCGGCCGCGTCGCACCCAGTCTGCGCCGGCGAAATCCGCCAGCGGTTGGCGCACGAACGCTTCGGTGTGCGCGGAGCCGTCGGGAGCGACGAAGCCGAGTGTCACCTCCGTTCCCGGCGGACCCATGAGGGCACCGGCGATCTGCTCGTCCTCTCCCATCAAGGACATGGCGAACTGGTACTGCGGGGTCGACGCCCCGACCCAGGGATCGACCTCCTCCGCGAGATACTGCCGCACAGGGATCCCATCGATCTCGTGCACCACCGATCCTATGGGAATCCGGTCGGCGAGAGCCGAGCCGACGTTGGTCACCACCGCCTCGTATCCAACCGGCGACAATTCCATGAACGGCTGCGCGCCGTACGCCGGCCAGAACCGCCTCGGCAAGATCATGATGCTGTGCGCCTCACCGAGCAGGTTGCCGAACTCGATAGCCAGGCGGAAGAACTGAATGTCGGATTCGACATTCAGTGCCCGCTCCGAATACCGGGCAAACTCGGAGTCCCAGTCCAGATCGGGGACACGATCCCAGAACGCGAAGTTGTACTTCGCTTCGCTCCAGAAGGTCGCCAGCGTCAGGATCCGGTCGGCGGCGGGAATGGTGAGCTCGGTCCCGTCGGGAGTGCCGTCCTGGCCCAGGAGTGCGCCGGGCAATGGAGCGAAACCGATCAACACTGCCAGCACGGGCCAACGGCGGGAAACTCGTTTGAGCATCGGATTCTCCGGTTCGTGTTACATCGGGCAGCGATGGAAAGAGTCACCGACCTTCAGGGGTGTTGTCAACTCAACTGCCCAGGGGGGCGCAAGCGGGCTGGTCGACGAGCGGGGGAGGTAAGGGGGGCGTGCGACAGCCGTGCGATGGTCACGACGGGATCGCCCACCACAACGTGACTTCAAGCCGAGGCTTCAATCTCCGGTGACGGCCGCTCCGTGTCGCCGCAGATAGACGAACCAGTAGATTCCCGCGACGAACAGCGTCCCGCCTACGATGTTTCCCAGCGTCACCGGAATCAGATTGGATGCAAAGCCTGACAGGGTGAGGCTGTCCACGGCCGCCGCGCCATCCAGAGCAACGGCAAACGGCCCGGCCTGCGACTTGAGCAGGATCCCGAACGGAATGAAGTACATGTTCGCGATGCTGTGCTCGAACCCCAGCGCAACGAACCCGGCGATGGGCCAGATGATAGCGAGGATCTTGTCCGTGGTGCTCCGGCCCGACTGGCACAGCCATACCGCCAGGCACACGAGCGCGTTGCACAGCACGCCACGCGCAAACGCCTCGACGAAGCCGAGCTCACACTTGGCGGCGGCAATCTCCAGGGCGTTCAGCCCGAAGCTCCCATTGCCCAGCGTCCAGGTACGCGTCCAGAACACCAGGAACACCGTTCCCACCGCACCCACCAGGTTGCCCACGTAGACCAGCACCCAGTTCCGCACCATCTGCCGCGTCGTAATCGCCCTGCTCGCCCACGCCATCGCCACCAGGTTGTTCCCGGTGAAGAGCTCGGCCCCGGCCACCACCACCAGAATCAGACCGAGCGAGAACGCCACGCCTCCCAGGACACGTGTCGGCCCGAATCCCAGGCCGGTCTGCGTCATGGCCAACGTGGCGAATGCAGCACCGAGTCCGATGAACGCTCCCGCGAGCACAGACAGCGCCAGCGCATCGGGCATTGCCAGCCGCGCCTTGGCCACGCCGACCTGGAGCACTCTACGGGCCATCTCGGCCGGCGCGTAAGCGTCGACGAGGTACCTCAACGATGTCTCGCTCGGGTCTGAACTCACGGTGCCCCCCGTTGCCGTGTGGCTCAACTCCATAACCTGTGGCCCGGCGACGCTGCTCAGATACAGATGGACATACATGACCGCCATCGATCCCTCTCCCACCGCGGAGGCAACGCGCTTCACCGATCCGTGGCGGACGTCACCCGCCACGAAGACGCCCGGGAGGCTCGTCTCCAGCATGTAGGGGCTGTGACGCACGGGAGTCTCCAGAGTCGTGGTGGACGCGGCAAGCCAACCCGCGGAACGTCTGGGCACCCTGGGAGAGGGAGTATCGCGTGACATCCGCTGCGCGACGGCGGCCTCTGCTTCCGGTCCCGACAGAATGAAGCCGTGCTCGTCACGGGCGACCGTGTCGCCCAGCCAATCGGTGTGCGGCACCGCACCAATGAAGATGAAGAGCCCACTCGCAGGTACGGTCTTGCTGAACTTCCCACCCTCGCACGACAGCACGAGTTGCTCGAGCCGGTCATCACCCTCCACCCCCCGTACCTCCGTCTCGGTCCACACCACGATGTTCTCGGTCTCGTCGATCTGGGCAATGAGGTACTGCGACATCGTCTTGGAGAGTGACCGGCCTCGCACCAACATCGTCACGGTCTCGGCAAACCTCGAGAAATACATCGCGGCCTGTCCCGCCGAATTCGCCCCGCCCACTATGTAGACATCCTTTCCTCGTACCGACTCTCCTTCGCCCATTGCGGCGCCGTAGTACACTCCGGCACCGCTCAAGCGCTCGATGCCTTCTGCCTGGAGCTGCCGGTACGAGACACCTGTGGCAATCACGACCGCCCGGCAGTGCAGCTCGCTGCCATCGCTGAGCCGTACCGTTCGCGTCGGGCCGTCGGCCGCAAAACCCACTACCTCCTGTGCTGTGAGAATCTCCACGCCGAAGCGTCGCGCTTGCGTCACGGCCCTGCGAGCGAGCTCCGCACCCGATACCCCAGTGGGGAACCCCAGGTAGTTCTCGATTCGCGAGCTCATTCCCGCCTGGCCCCCGGCGGCCTGCCGCTCGACCACCAAGGTCCGCAGGCCCTCGGACGCACCGTACACGGCTGCAGCAAGCCCGGCCGGTCCCGCTCCTATGATGATCAGGTCGTACAGCGGCCTGTCGGCGATTGTCTGCAAGCCAGCACGCACGGCGATCTCGCGATTGTCGGGCCTGGAGAGCACGAACCCGTCCGGGAAGAACAAGCAGGGTAGCTCAGGCTTTGCCAGGCCGGTCCCTTCGATTAGCTGCTGAGCCTCGTGGCTCATCTCCACATCGAGCCACAGATACGGAATGTTGTTTCTGGCGAGGAACTCCTTCACCTGGTGGGACGCCGGCGCCCACTGGTTACCCACTACTCGAATGCCCTCGAAGACGGGTTGGTACGCTGCCTGCCAATCGTCGAGGAGATCGCTCACTACGGGATACAGCTTTTCGCCCGGTGGATCCCACGGCTTGAGGAGATAGTAATCGAGATCTACTTCGTTGATAGCCTTGATGGCAGCTTCGGTATCGGCATAGGCGGTCAACAGCACCCTCTTTGCATCCGGAAAGAGCTCGACGGCTTGGCTGAGAAACTCCACACCGGTCATCTCCGGCATGCGCTGATCGGCCAGGAAGAGCGCCACCGTGTCGCTCCGCCGCTTCAACGAGTCGGCGGCCTCGAGGGCCTCTTGCCCCGACGTGGCCTTCAGGATCCGATAATCCGGTCGGTACTGCCGACGTAAATCGCGCTCGATGGCGTTGCAGACCTGTGGGTCATCGTCCACCGTCATGATGACCGGCTCCGGCATCACTGACCTCCTTGGACTCTAGGCCGTTTCCTCAAGATCGGCCTCAAGGGGAAGCCTGACTTCGAAGCAGGTTTCTCCCGGTTTCGAGTGGACCTCGATCTCTCCCTTGTGTCTCTGCACCACGATACTGTGGCTGATGTTGAGCCCCAGGCCCGTGCCTTCACCGGGTGGCTTCGTCGTGAAGAAGGGGTCGAACACCTTGGGCTGAACGTCATGCGGAATCCCCGGTCCGTCATCGACGATCTGCACGACTACCCAGGGATCCCTCTTGAATGTCTTGATGGTCAGTGTACCACGGCCCTGCATCGCCCCGACCGCGTTGTCGACGATGTTGGTCCACACCTGATTCAGCTCGCTGCCGGCCGCCTGGATGCGGGGCAACTCGGTGTCGAACTTGCGGCGAATCGTGACGCCGTCTTTGAGCTTGCCGCGCAGCATCACCAGCGTGTCGTTCAATCCCTCGTGAACGTCCACGTCCTGCACCGGCGCCTGATCGAGGTATGTGTAGGACTTGAGCGCCTTGACGATCTCCGATATCCGTCCTGCTCCCTCACGGATCTCGGACATGAGCGCCTGCGTGGCGTGTGTACTGGTGACGGACGCAAGAACCGTGGCCAGTCGCTCGTCACCCAATTCCTGTGCCATTTCGGCGAGCTCATCCCTCGTCAAGCCCATGGTCACGAGCGTGGGTGCGAAGTCCCAGGGTTCTGCTACACCGCGCCCATCCAGCCAAGTCTCGATCTCCCCTTCCATGTCGCTGCGCGTCAGCGGATCCAGGTCTACGGGAGCCTTGATTCGCTCTCTGGCCAGCGTTGCCAGTCCCTCCAGCACACGGGTTTGTTCCCCGCTCAGAGCCGCCTCACCGAGCCGCCGCTCCGCTCGTGCCAGCCGCTCGATCTCCTCACGCAGCTGCTCTGCACCTCGTTGTGCGGCGGCAGCGGGGTTGTTCAGCTCGTGTGCCATCCCCGCGCTGAGTCTTCCGAGGGTCGCGAGCTTCTCGCTCTGCCGCAGCGTGATCTCCTGCTGCAGATACGCCGTCTCGAGATCGCGCAACTTCTTCTGCTCCCATAACAGGTACACCTTGCCGTGGAAGATCTCAGATGCGAGGGTCAGGAACTTGACGTCCAGCTCGTTGAAGGGGCTCCGTACCTTGCTGTAGAGCAGCATGCCCTCGAGCCTGCCCGTCCCGAAACGGGGGCAGACGTATACTTGCACGATCGTGGGCTTGCGGAACTGCTCGGGCAGCAGCTGCTTGGCCTCTTCCAGCTCATCTCCCTCGAGGAAACGCGACTTTCTCCCCTTCCACAGGTCCACCTCGATGCGGCACAGCTGATCGACCGGTACCTGCTGCACTGTCCCCCGGCCTCGAAAGCCATCCAAGACGATCGCCGAGCCTTCTGGTTCGAGGCTGAAATACCGCCACGAAAACACGTCGGCGACGTATTTCAAACGGCGCGCGAGAAGCTCGCCCACCTGAGCGATGTCGGTGGAGGCGTTTACCTCGCTCGAGAGCTCGAAGAGCGCCTCGTATCGCGAGAGGGTCGAGAGCGCGCCTTCAGTGGCCATTGAACGGAGTCACTACGTCGGGCGGGGGCCGCCGACCGGCCATCAGAAGGCCCGGCCGGTGGCGCGCGTTACGAGGCTTCGGGAGGGTACGGTGCCTCCCAGGGAATGTCGTACGCGTCTGTCACGCTGTTCATCATCACCGCGAAGTACCCCACGGCCAGCAGCTCATCGATCTCCCCTTCCGAGAACCCGGCGTCCCGCAGCTCCTCTTCCAGCTCGAAATCGTCATGCGCCACGCTCTTGGGCTCCAGGGCGGCTCGGGAAACCACGTCCAGGGCCACCTGATACGACGCCGGGAGCTTGGCAAGCGCCTCACCGTCGGAGAGGGCCTTCAGATCGTCGTAGTTCAACGTTGAATCCAAACTGCATGCGGCGTGGGCATGCAGGGACGTACAGTATTGGTTCCCGGCACCGATCGAAATGCGGAAGAGAATCAACTCCTTCAGGAGAGCCGGAATCTCGCCCTCGACGAGGGTGTTCCTGAGCATCGACCATACCGCGCGGAGAACGTGATGGTTGTTCCCCAGGGCCTTGAAGACATTCAGCACATCCTGGCTTCCCATCGTTTCCATGATCTCGTCGTAAATCGCCTGCACCTCGTGAGGCGCGGCCTCGTACTCAACCATGGTCGCTCGCTTCATGACACTCTCCGGACGACGGGCCATGCGGCACCCGACGGAGCTCGCCTGAGTTCCGGGCCGGCATGCCTCCTGTACCTGCTAATCTCCGACTGCGGCGCGACGGGAGTTTTGCGGTGAGACGGGCGCACGTGCAGCGTGGGCACCGGTTCGCAGCAACGGTCCAAGTCGTCGGCGGCGGAGCGGGGGGACATCCGCCCTATGGGGATTCGCGATATTTGGGGGCAAGGAGGGGTTTCGTCAAGAACCCTTACCGTCGTTAACTATCCATCTAACCCTCTGGGGGCGTGGCGCCGGGCAGCTCGGCACCCACGCAAACGCCAGCGCCCGGCCGGAAGCCGGGCGCCGGTACGTCCCTACTCACACCGCCGCGGGCTTCGCGAACCGGAAATAACCGAATCCCAGTGTCAGCAGGAGATAGATGGCGACCGTCGACCAGCCGAGCGCATTCACGATCCCTCCCAGCTGGCCGATCAGTGCTACGACGAAGCCGACAGCGTCGGCGACGAACAGCGCGAGCAGGATCGCGCGTCCGGCATCCGAGTTCGTCGCGTCTCTGGCAGTCCAAGTCAACACCGCAAACCCGATGAGCGCGGCGCCGAACAACTGACCCACCAAGTCGAACGGCGCATCAGTTGTGATGCCGTACTGCGACAAGACCTGTGCGGGCGCGAGGACGAATCCGATTCCGAACAGGCCCGCCACGATCGCATTCACAACCATCAGAGCATTGACCTTCATCGGAGCATCTCCCGGTTAGACGAATCTGGCCAATGTGCTGTCGGGAACGCATCTCGCAAGATCGAATCCGAACAAGAGTGATTCGGATTGGCGGCCGAGACCGTCGTCCGGCTGGCTGCGGCGCGTGTCACGGCGTAGCTTTGCACGTCGCCGGCGGCTATACCAGCCTTTCCGTCATCGCTGTCGCTCCTCGCTCGCGTCGCTCTAGGGCGTCGAGCTCAACGTCGCCAGCTCCACCCGTATCCGCAGCGTGGCGGATGCACGATTCGGTCGGGTAGAACCCACTGCGCCCGACCGCCGGCGGTGACTTGATGGGGTAACATGAGTCCGGATGGCTGAGCATGAACGCACGCGTCAGCATCTCCTCGTAGAATATGACTTCGCCGTCATACACGCCGAAGATCCAGCTGCGTTTCCACTCCTCGCCACTGAACTCCGGACCTGTCAGGTCGATGAGGTGATTCCCCATTGCCGGGACCACCGCATCCACGTCCTGGAAATCGGGGCTCATGTAGTTGGAAGGAAGCGCCTTCTTCGCCAACTCGTGCTGGTCACACCGTATGTACTCCAGGCCACACGGACCATCCTCGAGCGCAAAAACATCGGCAATCGGCACCATGTAGAAGTGCACGTCGAAGTGCGCGACATCGTAGATGCCGGGTGGGATGTGCCCCGCCGGATTCCAGTTCAAGAGTGCCCACTTGAACGGCACATCCGACCGCTTGGACACCGCGTCGGGCAGGGGGATGACGAACTCGTGCGTGGGGATGCACTCGGTGTCCACCTCTACCCGTCCGTCGCCGTCCCGATCGAAACAGTGATGTTGGTCGGAAGGCTCGGAGGGCAACCCCTCCAATGCACCCGCTGAGTAGACCACACCGATCGCCGTCGGCACGTCGCTGCCGTCGAACTCGGCATAGGTGGACACGGTCCCGTTTCCGAGTTCGACACTCCGACCCATGATGCGTCCCGTGGTCTCGTTCCCCGCATCGCAGCCGACTACGACCGTCGATGCGACCGCGACGAACAAGCTCGATGCGACAGCTGGCAGGCGTTTCATAGTTCCATACCTCGCTCTAGGGCATTCATCGCGCCCGGCACGGGCGCAGCCAATGGGCCCGCCGGGCATAGACGAAACGGGATTAAGCTATTCGGGATAGGAGGGCCCGCAAGGGTGGACGGGCGGAGCGATCCCAACTCGATCAACCCCAAGAGCAAGGGCGTAATCCCGGTGGCCATTCTCGGCAGCGCCGACTTCGACGTGACCACCGTGGACGTCACGACCCTCGCGTTCGGCCCAGGCGGAGCGACGCCGACTCACAAGGCCGGTGGGCACTTGGAGGACGTCAACGACGATGGGTTCATGGACCTGGTCTCCCACTACTCAACCCAGGAAGCGGGCCTTGCAGCATCCGACACTGATGCGTGCGTGACGGGTGAGAACACGGACGGAACACCCATCGAGGGCTGCGATGCAGTGCGCGTCCTCGACAAGTAACTAGCCATGCGGGGACTGTAGCAGCAGCGCCCGGCCCGGGGCCGGGCGCTGATCCATCCCAGAGCGTCGGCGCTGCCTGTCAGCCAGCCAAGGGATCCCGTTGCCTGAGGTTGTTCTGGATTTCCCTCACCAGGATCCGCTGGACTCGCTCGTAGCGTCTGCCGACAATCCGCGCGATGTTGCCCATGACGACGGAGCCCAGCTGGGGATCGGCGTCACAGCACTGCCGCAGATCGGTTTGCCTGATCCGGAGCAGCTCCGAATCCTCCCCTGCACAGGCGGTGAGCGTGTACTTGTGGGGAGGGATCATCGCTGACCAGCCACACGCTTCGTTGGCTGTGACGGTATCCAGCGGGTACTCACTCGGGGAACCGGCGTACACCA
>JBDHJR010000029.1:0-20139 GCA_039586815.1 Gemmatimonadota bacterium
AGAGATCGATCGCGAGGGGGTGTCGTATACGGTGGAGACGCTGAGGGCGTTCGAAGCCGAGTTTCCCGAAGATGCGTTATTTTTGTTGGTTGGTGCCGATGCGGCTCACGATCTTCCCGAGTGGCGGGAGGCGAGTGCGATTCCGCGGCTGGCAGAAGTGGTGGTCCTGTCCCGTCCTGGCGTGGACATGCCACGACGCATCGCCGGGAGCACGCTGAGCGTGCCGGCGGTGGACGTGTCCGCGAGCCAGGTCCGCGAGCGGGCGCGGCGGGGAGGGTCGTTGGACGACCTCGTGCCGGCCGCCGTCGCACGATACATCGAGTCGCACGGGCTTTACCTGACAGGAGACTGATGCTCAAGACGCTGGTCACGAAGGTCATCGGTACCCACTTCACGCGCGAGCTGAAGCGGATTCAGCCCATCATCAACGCCATCAAGGAGCACGAGGCGCGCCTCGGCTCCCTGTCGGACGAGCAGGTGCAGGGGCAGACCGAGAAGCTGCGCGGCATTCTGCAGGAGCGGCTCGGCGAGCTGCGCAGCCGGCTTGCGGAGAAGAAGCAGGCGCGGCACGAGTGTGCCGACCCGGACGAGCGCGACGCGCTCAACCACGAGGTGGACGATCTCGAGCAGGAGCTGAAGAAGCACACGGCCAAGGCGCTCGACGACATCCTGCCCGAGGCGTTCGCCACCGTGCGGGAGGCCTGCCGCCGGCTGCTCCAGAGCAAGGTGGTGGTCACGGCGCACGAGCTCGAGTGGGACATGGTGCCGTTTGACGTGCAGCTGATCGGCGGCATCGTGCTGCACCAGGGCAAGATCGCGGAGATGGCTACCGGCGAGGGCAAGACGCTGGTGGCCACCCTGCCGCTCTACCTCAACGCACTGCCCGGCAGCGGCGCCCATCTGGTCACCGTCAACAACTACCTGTCGCGACGCGACTCGCAGTGGATGGGCCACGTCTACAAGTGGCTGGGACTCACCGTGGGCTGCCTCGACGATACCGAGCCGTCCAGTGCGGAGCGCCGGGCGGCATACGAGTGCGACATCACGTACGGCACCAACAACGAATTCGGCTTCGACTACCTGCGGGACAACATGGTGCCCTCGTTGGAGCAGCGGGTCCAGCGGCCGCACACCTACGCCATCATCGACGAGGTGGACTCGATCCTCATCGACGAGGCCCGCACCCCGTTGATCATCTCGGGCCCGGTGGGCAACGAGGCGGATCGCAAGTACGCCCAGTTCAATGCGCAGGTCGTGAACCTGGTGCGCAAGCAGACCGCGGTGGTGAACCAGATCATTGCCGCAGCCGAGAAGCGCATGGACGGGAACGGCGGCGAGACGGACTACGACGCCGGCGTCAAGCTGTTCCAGGCGCAGCTCGGCATGCCCAAGAACAAGCGGCTCATGAAGTACCTGCAGGAGCCGGGCGTAAAGCAGCTGGTGCAGAAGGTGGAGCTCGACCGGGTGGCCGACCGCAAGCTGCCCGCCGCCCAGCGCCGTCTATCGCACGTAGAGGATGAGCTGTTCTTCGTGCTGGACGAGCGGGGTCACTCGGTGCACCTGACAGACCAGGGTGTCGAGACCATGAGTCCTGACGACCCCGATCTCTTCGTGGTACCCGACATCTCCGAGGAGTTCGGGCGCATCGACCACGACGAGAGTCTCTCGACCGAGCAGAAGCTGGAGCGACGCCGGCAGTTGGAGGCTGAGTACGCCGCCAAGAGCGAGAAGCTGCACATCATTCACAAGCTGCTCCAGGCGTACGCACTGTACGAGAAGGACGTGGAGTACGTGGTGCAGGAGGGCCAGGTGTTCATCGTGGACGAGTTCACCGGCCGCATCATGCCGGGCAGGCGCTGGTCCGACGGTTTGCACCAGGCGATCGAGGCGAAGGAGAGCGTCACGGTGCGCGGCGAGACCCAGACGCTCGCCACGATCACCATTCAGAACTACTTCCGCATGTACGACAAGATGGCGGGCATGACGGGTACGGCGGAGACGGAGGAGACGGAGTTCTTCCAGATCTACGGTCTCGAGGTGATGGTCATCCCCACCAACCGCCCCGTGCGGCGGGCCGATGGGCATGACCTCATCTACAGGACTCGGCGCGAGAAGTACAACGCGATCATGGAGGAGGTCGAGCGACAGCACGAGCGAGGGCTGCCCGTGCTGGTGGGCACGACCAGCGTGGAAGTGTCGGAGACCCTGGCGCGCATGCTCAAGCGGCGCGGCCTGAAGCACGAGGTGCTCAACGCCAAGCAGCACCAGCGGGAGGCCGAGATCGTGACCCAGGCGGGGCGCCCGGGCTCGATCACGATCGCGACGAACATGGCGGGCCGCGGGACCGACATCAAGCTGGGGCTCAACGTGAAGCAGTGCCAGGTGTGCGGCATCAAGGCGCGGGGCCTGGCGCCCTTCGGGCAGGTGATGGAGGCCGCAGACCTGGACGCTGCCGAGATCAAGAAGCGCCAGTGCAATACGGACCCCCCCTGCGGACTAGTGGTGGTCGGCACCGAGCGGCACGAGTCGCGCCGCATCGACCGCCAGCTGCGCGGGCGATCGGGCCGCCAGGGCGACCCTGGGAGCAGCGTGTTCTTCCTCTCCCTGGAGGACAACCTGATGCGGCTGTTCGGGTCGGACCGGATCGCCAAGATCATGGAGAAGTCCGGGGCGGAGGAGGGTGAGGTCATCACCCATCCGCTGGTGACCCGCGCCATCGAGGGAGCGCAGAAGCGGGTCGAGTACCAGAACTTCCAGGCCCGCAAGCGGCTGCTCGACTACGACGACGTGATGAACCAGCAGCGTGAGGTTGTCTACTCGGAGCGCCTCTTTGCGCTGGAGGGCGGGGAGGAGCTCAAGGCCGAGGCGGTGCGGTGGATCGATGACAGCCTGCACCAATTCGCGGAGGAGCAGGGCGAGCAGGTGCCGGAGGAGTGGGACCGGGACTCCATCTACAATGAGCTGTTGATGCGCTACCTCGTCTCGGCGCCCGACATCAAGGACCCCGAGAAGATCCCCGACCAGCAGGCCCTGGACGAGCAACTCAAGACGGTGGGACGCGAGGCGTTCGGCGCCAAGATCGCCTCGTGGGACGAGCTGGGAAACCGGCACGGGACCGAGAACCTGGCGGAGAAGCTGCTGTCACACGTGATGATCAGCGTGCTCGACGAGAAGTGGAAGGACCATCTGTTCGAGCTCGACCACCTGCGTCACGGCATCCAGTACCGCGCGTGGGGTCAGAAGGACCCGCTCATCGAGTACAAGCGCGAGGCGTTCGAGATGTTCGTGGACCTGATGACCGACATGAAGTCCACGTTCGCGGACCGCTTCTTCAAGTTCCAGGTGCAGGTGGGTGGCCCGCCGCCGCCGAGCCGGGCTCAGGCCCTGGCCGCCGCCCGCGCCGAGAAGCCCGAGGTCGGCGCTTCCGAGGCCGATATGATGGTTGGCGCCGCCGCGCCCAAGGGCCCGCCGCCCTCCGCGCTACAGGCCAGCCACGGCGAGGCGGGGTCCCAGGGAGGGCAGCCGCGGCAGCGCTCGATGCCCAAAGTGGGGCGCAACGACCCCTGTCCCTGCGGCAGCGGGAAGAAGTACAAGAAGTGCCACGGGGCTAGGGCGTAGCCCCGCCCGGCCGCTCGTTCTTCCGCCACCTCCCGCGAGGCTCCGAGTACCCTCGGGTGCCGTGGGAGACCCATGCTGCGAGAATGCCCCCCCTCCGCCTCTCCGAGGCCCGGCCGGCCGAGCGGCCCCGCGAGCGGCTCTTCTCCCTGGGCCCCAATTCGTTGACGCTCGCCGAATTGCTTGCCATTCTGATAGGTACGGGGACGTCACGCTCGGATGCGCTCGAGGTGGCGGGGGATGTAGTGCGCCTCGGACGGGGATCGGTCCGGGAGCTGGCGCGGCGGCCGGCGGGAGAGCTGGCGCGAGTGCCCGGCATGGGCCGGGCCAAGGCCGGCCGGGTGCTGGCCGGGCTGGAGCTGGGCAGGCGCCTGTCGGAGGAGGCGTCGCGGCCCGGCTTCGTGGTCAGCGCGCCGGCCGACGTCTACCGTTGGGCCGCGCCGGCGATGCGCGACCTCGTGGTTGAGGAGTTTCACCTGATTGCGCTGGATACCCAGAACCGCATCACGCAGGACCTCCTCATCACGCGCGGTACGCTGACCGGCTCGCTGGTGCATCCCCGCGAGGTGTTCCGCGCCGCCATCGCGGAGGCGGCCGCGAGCGTCATCGTGGTGCACAACCACCCCAGCGGTAACCCCGTGCCGTCGCCCGACGATCGCGCGGTGACGCGCCAGTTGGTGGAGGCGGGGCGCCTGCTGGACATTCCGGTGTACGATCACGTGATCGTGGCCGGCGATCGGTACTTCAGCTTCGCGGAGGCAGGACTGCTGTGACCGTAGCGCTCCAAGCGGTCGACGAAGAGTTCGCGAAGGTCCTGGGCGAGCACGAGGACCGGCTCGACCTGGGCCTGGTGGAGCGTGCGTTCAAGTTCTCCGAGGCGGCGCACCGCGGTCAGAAGCGCCTCTCGGGCGACGACTTCATCTCCCACTCGATTGCGGTGGCCAAGATCCTGGTGCGGCAGCAGATGGACTCGGTTACCGTGGCGGCCGCCCTGCTGCACGACGTGGCCGAGGATTCAGAGGTCACCCTGCACGACATCCGCGACGACTTCGGCGACGAGGTCGCGGACATCGTGGATGGACTCACCAAGATCTCCTCGCTGACGTTCCGCTCGGCAGCGGAGGTGCAGTCCGAGAACTACCGCAAGCTGCTACTCTCGATCGCGCGGGATGCGCGGGTGATCATCGTGAAGCTCGCCGATCGCCTGCACAACATGCGGACCCTGGAGCACCTGCCCAAGGAGAAGCAGCGGGCCATCGCGCAGGAGACCCGGGAGATCTATGCGCCGCTGGCGCACCGCTTCGGAATGGCGGGAATCAGGAGCGAGTTGGAGGACCTGGCGTTCAAGTTCCTCGAGACGGACGACTACAGGGCTCTCGTGGAGCAGATCCAGGCGAAGCGCGAGGAGCGCCAGGAGATGATCGAGCGGCTGCGCGTGCCGCTGGAGGAGGCGCTCAACGAGGCAGGGATCGAGGACTTCGAGATCGCAGGGCGGCCCAAGCATCTCTGGTCGATCTACCGCAAGATGCTGCAGCGGCACAGGCCGTTCGAGGAGATCTACGACCTCATGGCGTTCCGTGTGCTGGTCGAGACCGTGCCCGACTGCTACCACGCGCTCGGCGTGATCCACCACAAGTGGACGCCGTTGCAGGAGCGCATCAAGGATTACATCGCGTCACCCAAGTCGAACGGCTACCAGTCGCTGCACACGACCATCTTCGGGCCGGGGGGGCAACTCTACGAGATCCAGATCCGCACGCGCGAGATGCACTGGACGGCTGACTTCGGCATCGCCGCCCACTGGGTCTACAAGGAGAGCAAGCAGCGCGACGAGCTGGACGGTCACTTCGAGTGGTTCCGCCAGTTGCTCGAGCTGCAGCAGGATGCGCACACGCCGGAGGAGTTCCTCGAGTTCCTCAAGATCGATCTCTACCAGGACGAGATCTTCGTGTTCACGCCGCGGGGCGACGTGAAGCGCCTCCCGGCCGGTGCCACGCCACTCGACTTTGCGTTCGCGGTGCACACTGAGGTAGGGCTGCGTTGCCAGGGCGCCAGGGTGAACAGCCGGATCGCCCCGCTGCACCGGCCGCTGAAGAACGGCGACACCGTAGAGATACTCGCGGGGTCGCACGCGAAGCCCAGCAAGGACTGGTTGAGCCACGTACGCACCGCCCGGGCACGGCACAAGATCCGGCAGTGGATCAAGCAGGAGGAGGCAGAGCGGAGCATCGGTCTGGGCAAGGAGATCCTGGAGCGCGAGCTGCGCCGCCGCCGGCTCTCCATGCCCGACGACGACACGCTGGAGGCGGCCGCGCAGCGGATCTCGGTGGTGGACGGAGACACGCTGTACCAGGTGCTGGGGCGCGGCGACACGCCGCTGGGCCATGTGATCAAGGCTCTCTTCCCCGAGCGGAGCAGCCAGGAGCTGCAGGCCCCCAAGCCCACCGGCTTCGGACTGGGCCGGGTGATGGACCGAATCCGCGTGGGCCGCGGCCTCAAGATCCACGGCGTGGACGGGCTCCTGGTGCGCTATGCCCAGTGCTGCCAGCCGGTGCCGGGAGACTCCGTGGTGGGCTACGTGACCAAGGGCCGCGGCATATCGATCCACCGCAGGGACTGTCCCAACCTGCTGGTCATGTCGGACGATCCGGAGCGGCGCGTGGAGATCGACTGGAAGTCGGTCGAGGGCGAGGTCTTCGTGGTGTCCCTGGGGGTCGTGGGCGAGGACCGCCGCGGTCTCTACGCCGATCTGATGGAGGCCGTCTCGGATACCGGCACTAACATCAAGAGCGCAGAATTGTGGAGTCAGGACGGTGCCATGGCCGGCGCCGTGTTCGTGGAGGTGGACAACCACAACCACCTCGCGAAGGTGATGCGGGCGATGCGGCGGGTTAAGGGGGTGCAGACGGTGGAGCGGCGCGAGGCTACCGCGCGGCCCAGCGGGAGCAACCCGCTGGCGACGTAGCCTGGTGCTCGACCGGGGCCCTGCCTTCGCCTCACTCCATCCCACCGGACCATCGCGTTGGGCGCCGCTCGAACCGTTCCCCGTTACTTTTGACCCATGGCCGACTTCGATCTCCAGATGCCGTTTGCGCTCGCGGGTGACCAGCCCCGTGCTGTGGCGGAGCTGACGTCCGGGCTCGAGCGGGGGGATCGGTACCAGACGCTGCTAGGCGTGACCGGATCCGGGAAGACGGTCACGATGGCGAACGTGATCGCCGCCCACGGCCGTCCCACGCTCATCATGTCGCACAACAAGACGCTGGCGGCCCAGCTCTATGGCGAGCTGAAGTCGTTCTTCCCGCGCAACGCGGTGGAGTACTTCGTCTCCTACTACGACTACTACCAGCCCGAGGCGTACGTCCCGCAGACCGACACCTACATCGAGAAGGACGCGTCCATCAACGACGACATCGATGCGCTGAGGCTGCGCGCCACCTCGAGCCTGGTGGAGCGCGACGACGTTATCGTGGTTTCGTCGGTGAGCGCGATCTACGGCCTGGGCGATCCGGTGGAGTACCGCCGGCTCATGGTGACCGTGGAGACCGGCCAGGAGCATCCGCGGGACGGAGTGCTGGAGGCTCTCGTCCAGATCCAGTACCGCCGCAACGACGTGGTACTGGAGCGCGGCACGTTCCGGGTGCGCGGCGATACGGTGGAGATCCTGCCGGCGTACGAGGAGCAGGCGGTGCGCATCGAGTTCTGGGGCGACGAGGTCGAGCGCATCTCCAAGATCGATCCGCTGACGGGCAACGTGATCACGGAGCTGGCACGCTGCGCCGTCTATCCGGCTTCGCACTACGTGACCCGTAGGCCCACGGTGGAGCGCGCGTCGCGCGCCATCAAGGCGGAGCTGGTGGAGAGCCTGCGCGGCTTCCGCGAGCAGAGCAAGCTGCTCGAGGCGCAGCGACTGGAGTCGCGCACCATGTTCGACCTCGACATGCTGCTGGAGATCGGCACGTGCGCGGGGGTAGAGAACTACAGCCGGCACCTGGATGGGCGCCGCCCCGGCGAGCGCCCCGCCTGTCTGCTCGACTACTTCCCGGACGACTACCTCACGATCATCGACGAGTCGCACGTAAGCCTGCCGCAGATCGGCGGGATGTATCACGGCGATCGGTCGCGCAAGCTGACGCTTGTGGACTACGGCTTCCGCCTGCCGTCCGCCCTCGACAACCGCCCGCTCGACTTCGACGAGTTCGTGCGGCTCACTCCCAAGACGGTGTTCGTGTCGGCAACGCCGGGGGACCTCGAGCTGGAGCGCTGCGAGGGTGTCGTGGTGGAGCAGATCATCCGGCCCACCGGACTGGTGGACCCGCAGGTGGAGGTGCGGCCGGTGCGCGGCCAGGTGGACGACCTGCTGGCCGAGATCAGGAGCTGCGTGGCCGGCCACGAGCGCGTGTTGGTGACGACGCTGACCAAGCGGATGGCGGAGGACCTGACCGATTACCTGCAGCAGACGGGCGTGCGGGTGCGCTACATGCACTCCGACATCGATACGATCGAGCGCATGGAAATCGTGCGAGGCCTGCGGCTGGGCGAGTTCGACGTGCTGGTGGGGATCAACCTGCTGCGCGAGGGACTCGACCTGCCGGAGGTGGCGCTAGTGGCGATCCTCGATGCCGACCAGGAGGGTTTCCTCCGCTCCGACAGGTCGCTGATCCAGACGGTGGGGCGTGCCGCCCGCAATTTGAGCGGGCGCGCCATCCTCTACGCCGACCGCGTAACCGGTTCGATGGAGCGTGCGCTGGGGGAGATGAACCGGCGGCGTGCGCTGCAGGAGGAGCACAACCGGGAGCACGGCGTCACTCCGGTGTCGATTCACAAGTCCGTGGACCAGGTCCGCCTGGTTACCCGAGTGGCCGACGCGCGCGCGCCGCGGCCCGAGCCCGCTGCCGCCGAATCTGGGGCGGGGCTCGACCGCGAGAGCCTGATCCAGGTGCTGGAGGAGCAGATGCGGGAGGCGGCGGCCGAGCTGGACTTCGAGTTGGCGGCTCAGCTGCGCGACCAGGTCTTCGAGCTCAAGGCCGCCGGCGATCCGGAGCGCAAGTCGCCGCGGGGCACGAGCGCGGGCAAGCAGAAGCGGGCGGGAGCGAAGCGCGGTGCGTGAGGTGGTCTCGCTGGACGAGCTGGGTGCGGCGGCCGCTCGCCTGTGGGAGGAGCTGGCGGCCGGCTCGGTCGTCTGGCTCAGCGGAGAGCTCGGCGCCGGGAAGACGACGTTCGTGCAGGCGGTGGCGCGTGCCGCCCGCGCCGAGCCGGCCCGGAGCCCGTCCTTCGCGCTGGTGCACGAGTATGCGTCTCCCCACGGGTTGTTGGTGCACGCCGATTGCTACCGCCTGCGCGAGCCCGCCGAGGCGATCGACCTCGACTTCCCCGGACTCATGCGGGAGGCGCGGATGCTGTTCGTCGAGTGGCCCGAAAAGGCCGGGGCGTTCGCTCCGCCACCCGATGCGCACATCCAGCTGTCGCACGCGGACGATCCCGATCGCCGGGTGCTGGAGCGGGTAGCGTGACCCTCTACCTCGGCATCGAGACTGCCACCGACAGGGGCAGCGTCGCCGTGGGGGAGCGGGGGCGGGCCGCGAGCGAAGTGCTGTTCGGCGAGCGACGCCACGCCTCCGACCTCACTCCAGCCATTGAGGAAGCCCTGCGGCTCGCGGGCGCGACGTTCGCCGACCTAAGCGGCATCGTGGTGGCAAACGGCCCGGGCAGCTTCACGGGACTGCGCATCGGCGTGGCGACCGCGAAGGGGATCCTGCGCGTGCACGACGGGCTCACGCTGCACACGGCGCCGTCGCTGCTCGCGGCGGCGTGGGCTGCTCACCGGTTCGCCTCCGGGCCGGTCGCGGCGCTGTACGACGCGCTGCGAGGCGACGTGTTCGGTGCCGTGTACCAGGTGGACGATGGTGGCGTAGCGGAGCTGGTGGAGCCGGTGTGCTGCCCCGTCGCGGAGCTGGTGCGGCGCTCGCCCGTGGCGCCGGCGCTGGCAGTGGGCGATGGGGCGCTGCTGTACGCCGCAGAGGTGCAGCGCTGGACCGGCCACGAAGCGGTAGGGCCGCCCGCCGGTGCGCCCCGGGCCAGCGCTCTGCTGGAGCTGCTCGCGGTGGAGGGTGGTACCTCGCCGGTGGACAATCCCGAGGCATTCGAGCCCGAGTACGGGCGCCTGGCAGCAGCCCAGGCGCGCTGGGAAGAGAAGCATGGCAGACCCCTACCGCGTTCGGACGGCTCGTCCAGCTGATCTCGAGGTGCTGGCCGCCCTCGAGCAGCGGATCTTCCCCGACCCCTGGGCGCTCGCCAGCTTCCGCTCGTTCCTGGAGGGCCTCATCCTCGTGGCCGAGGACGGCGAGGAGGTGGTAGGGTACACCGTGGCGCGCTGGGTGCTGGAGCAGGGTGAGATCCTCAACCTCGCGGTCGATCCCGACCACAGGCGACACCGCGTAGCGTCTCGGCTGTTGCACGCGGCGCTCGATGCGCTGTGGAAGGAGGGAGTGCGGACCGCCTTCCTCGAGGTGCGCGAGTCGAACCACGGCGCTCAGGCGTTCTACGAGCGGCACGGGTTTGCGGAGATCGGCAGGCGCCGCAACTACTACCGGACGCCGCGCGAGGACGCGCTCATCCTGGCGCGCTCCATGGTTTGACACTCGCGCACCAACCCGTTTGACTAGACACGCCATGCAGCCACGCAAGCTCGTCGAGTGCGTCCCCAACTTCTCGGAGGGGCGCGACCAGAAAGTCATAGACGCCATAGCCGACGCCGTGCGGCAGACGCCGGGGTGCACGCTGCTCGACGTGGATCCGGGCCAGTCCACCAACCGCACGGTGTACACCTTCGTGGGCTCGCCCGAGACGGTCGTGGAGGGTGCGCTCGCCGCGGCGCGCGTCGCCCGGGAGCGGATCGACATGCGGCGCCAGACGGGTGAGCACCCGCGCATGGGGGCGATGGACGTGTGCCCCTTCGTGCCGGTCGCGAACGTCACCATGGAAGAGTGTGTGGCGCTGGCGCAGCAGTTCGGGGCACGGGCGGCGGAGGAGCTGGGCATACCGATCTTCCTGTACGAAGCGGCCGCGCAGCACGATTACCGCACCGCGCTCAAGGACATCCGTGCGGGTGAGTACGAAGGACTGACGGACAAGCTCCAGCGCGAGGAGTGGGCACCCGATTTCGGGCCGGCGCAGTTCGTGCCCGAGTGGGGTGCCACGGCAACCGGGGCGCGGTTCTTCCTCATCGCCTACAACGTGAACGTGCTGGGTACCAAGCAGCAGGCGCATCGCATCGCGCTGGACCTGCGGGAGCAGGGCAGGGGGCCCGATCAGCCGGGGCGGCTCCCCAAGGTCAAGGGCATCGGGTGGTACGTGGACGAGTACGACCTGGCCCAAGTCTCAATGAACCTGGACGACTACCGCGTGACGCCGCCCCACGTGGCGTTCGAGGAGTGCGTGAAGTCGGCGCGCGAGCTGAACCTGGCGGTGGCGGGCTCGGAGTTGGTGGGGCTGATCCCGCTCGAGGCGATGCTGTTGGCCGCCGACTACTACGTTGAGCGGGAGAACCTGTTCATCCTCGATGAGCGGCAGAAGATCAGACTGGTGATCGAGCGGCTGGGGCTCAGCTCGGTCGCACGGTTCGATCCCGACAAGAGGATCATCGAATACATGATCGAAGACGAGACGCAGGAGACGCTGGCCGGCATGCCGGTGCGGAGCTTCGTGGAGGAGCTCGGCGCTCGCACGGCGGCCCCGGGTGGGGGATCGGCCGCGGCGCTGATCGCGGCCATGGGTGCGGCGTTGGGGGCGATGATGGGTTGGATGACGTACGGACGCCGCAAGTTCGAGGCGCAGGATCCGGTGATGCGGCAGCATCTCCCACCGCTCGACGCGGCGATGAAGAGTCTCATCTCGATGATCGATGCCGACACGAACGCCTTCACAGACTACATGCAGGCGATGGCCATGCCGCAGGACAGCAAGGCGGAGAAGGATGCGCGGCATGCAGCGATGCAGGCGGGTCTCGAGAAGGCGATCGAGGTGCCGCTCACCACGATGCGGCTGGTGGACGGCTGCTGGGACGCCATGGCCGAGATGGGACGGCACGGCTCCATCGCGCTGCGCTCCGATCTCGAGGTGGGGGCGCGGGCGCTCGAGACTGGGCTGTGGGGTGCGTATCGCAACGTGCTGATCAACCTCGAGGAGATCGAGGATGCGGGGTTCAAGAAGAAGGTGACCGCCGAGGCCGAAGCTCTGGTTGAGCGGGCGCGGCTCAAGTCCGGTGAGGTGCTGGAGATTCTCGGGGGGCGCGAAGACGGGTAGCGGCTCAGCGCTCGGGTTGGGCCCTGCCTGCGTGAACTGACGGCGCGGCCCGTGTTCCTCGCCGGCCTGAACGTCCTGGCAACTGACCGGACTTCCAGGCAATGCACCGTCCGTTCACCGCCGCCGTACGTTCCCTCCGGCAGGACCCAACCCTCGCTGACCCACCTCCCGCCTAGGTTCGCTCCGGCAGAGCCACCACCTCGCGCTGCCCACTCGCCGGCCAGCCTCTCCCTGTTTCCGACTCCTGCTTCCCGATCTTCACCGTCGTACCCTTCCCCCTTCCCGCTTCCCGGGGCTGGGCGGAGCGGCGGGGGGTGACCCATCTCACTGGCCCGCCGCGCTCTGGGCCGTACCGTACCACCCAGGCCCTGCGGCGACCCGTAACTATCCCGAACAGTGGCCGGCGTGAAACCGCCCAAAGTGGCGTATGTTTGGTTGACAAAAGGACTTGCGGCGTTGTAGTTTGACCCGGTCCGTGTCCCACCCCCCAACGCCGGAGGTCGATTTGAGCCGCAGTCTGAACAAGGTCATGCTGATCGGGAATTTGGGGGCGGACCCCGAAGTCCGAAGTACCGCCAGTGGGACCCGGGTCGCGACGCTGTCGCTGGCCACGAGCCGTTCCTGGACCAACCAGTCCGGGGAACGCCAGGAGAAGACCGAATGGCACCGCGTGGTGCTGTGGAACAACCGCGGCTCGGGCCTGGCCGACATCGCGGAGAAGTACTTGAAGAAGGGTGACAAGGTGTACATCGACGGCCGTATCGAGTACCGCACGTGGGAGGATCGCGAGGGCAAGACGCGGTACACCACCGAGGTCATCGGCCGGGAAATGATCATGTTGACGCCGCGGGGTGGAGGAACTGATGCCGATGTACCCGCGCGGGCCAGCGCCCAGCCGGCCGTCGCCGACGGGCAATCGGAGTCGTACAACGACTTCCCGGAGGCGCTTGATGAGGAAGACGACGATCTTCCGTTCTAGCAGAGGGATCATTCTCGGGGCCGCCCTGATGCTGTGGGGCGGTGCGCTGCAGGGGCAGGACACCCTGGAGGTCGCGATCGAGGATACGACCCTCCAGGAGCTGTCCCAGCTTCCCGAGCTTCCCGACGTGCACGTCGTCGTGGAGGGGAATACCCTCTGGGACCTGGCAGACTACTACTTCGGTGATCCTCTTCTGTGGCCGGAGATCTACCGACTGAACACGCTCGTGGTGGAGGATCCGCACTGGATCTTCCCCGGCGAGGAGTTGCGCCTCGGGCCGCTCGACAGAAGCGCGACGGTCGTGGGCGTGCCGGTGACAGGCGATTCGACCGCGCCGGAGACGGCGGGCCAGGTCGTGCTGCAACCCGGACAGCCGGGGTACGAGCCGCCGCCCGAAGGGGTGCCGATTCCGGAAGCGCTGCCGCCGCCTGGCGCGCCGCCTCCGCCGCCGCCCAGTGAGACTGCGCCGACCGTATTCGCCCGCGAGGTGGACCGCGGAGGGGCGATCATGAGCATACGCTCGCCCGGCTTCTGGTTCAGGCCTATCCGCCGCGGAGAGTTCTACGCTGCGGGCTTCCTCACCGAGAACCAGGATCTTCCCTGGGGGAAGGTGTTGGGCGCGGTGGGCAAGGAGACGCTGCGCAACCTCCAGCAAAGCTCCTCGGCCCTGCTCTACTCCGAGATCGAGGTCGAGGAGCCGAGCGGCGGCGAGTATCAGGTGGGCGACTCGCTGCTGGTCGCGGTCGTCACGCGCAGCGTCAGCGGATGGGGCCAGATCGTGAAGCCGTCGGGCGTGGCGATCGTGACGGAAACGACCGACAAGGGCGTACTCGCGCAGGTCATCCTTCAGTTCGGCCACATCTCTGACGGTCAGCGGGCCCTCCCGCTGGAGCCGTTCGTGGATCCCGGGGTCGTAGTGCCGGTGCCGGTGGAGAACGGGATGGAGGGGCACATCCTGGCGAGCCGTGACCTGGGCCCCTTGCCGCAGCAACAGGACATCATGTTCATCGACCGGGGTCGCAACGACGGTGTGGCGCTGGGCGACGTGTTTGCAGTGATCCGCTCCCGCGCGGGCGGAGCGGCCCCCGATACGGTGGGCTTTCTCCAGATCGTGCACCGGCGCGACCAGACTTCGTCCGGCATCCTGATGTTCATCCACGACATCGACATCGGTGAGGATTCACCGGTGCAGTTGTTCCGCAAGATGCCCTAGCGACCGGCGCGGGTCGGTGCGTTCGATCGCATAGAGTGAGACAGCAACGGCCGCAATTCGCGGCCGTTGCGTTATAATTGGCTCCGACGGAGCGTGGAGACGGCATCGATGAGCGAGAAGGTACTGGTGACTGGGGGGGCGGGGTTCATCGGCTCGCACGTGGCCGGGCGCTACGTGGCCGACGGGTTCGACGTCACCGTGCTGGACGATCTCTCCAGCGGCCGCCGCGAGAACGTGCCCGAAGGCGCCGCGTTCGTGCAGGCCGACGTGGGTTCGGCCGAGGCGCGAGAGCTGATGGCCCGGGAGGGCTTCACGATCCTCAATCACCACGCGGCACAGATGGACGTGCGGGTTTCGGTGCAGGATCCGGCCCTCGACGCCCGTACCAACCTGCTGGGTCTGCTCAACCTCCTGGAGGGTGGCCGTGCCGGTACGCTGCGCCGCGTCGTCTTCGCTTCGTCGGGCGGGGTGGTGTACGGTGAGAGCGAAGACCTGCCGCACCCCGAGACTGCACCCAAGCTGCCTGTGTCACCCTACGGCGTGAGCAAGCTGGCCTCGGAGTTCTACCTGGCGGCCTACGCGCAGCTGCACGGGCTCCAGGCGGTGGCACTGCGCTACGCCAACGTGTTCGGCCCGCGCCAGAACCCGCACGGGGAAGCAGGTGTCGTGGCTATCTTTGGGAGCCGGATGCTGCGTGGCCAGGCGCTGACCATCTACGGCGACGGGTCGCAGACGCGCGATTACGTGTACGTGGGCGACGTCGTCAACGCGAACCTGTGCGCCACTCACTGGCAGGTGCCGCTGGTCGGCACCATCGACGACGTGGCCGTCAACGTGGGAACGGCCGTGGAGACCAGCGTCACGCGGCTGGCGCAGGAGCTGCTCGACTCCACGGGGGTCACCGTTCCCATCGAGCACGCGGAGGCGCGGCCGGGGGAGCTGCAGCGCAGCGCGGTGAGCGTGGACAAGGCGGCACGGGTGTGGGGGTGGCGACCCGAGGTTACGCTCGGCGAGGGGCTGAGACGCACCTACGAGTGGATCGAGGAGGAAGCGGCATGATGCTGCAGGTGGGTGGGGCACTTCCCACCAGTGCCTGGGAGCTGGTCACCACGTCGAGCACGGCAACCAAGATCGTGCTCCTCGTGCTGGTGTTCTTCTCCCTGGTGAGCTGGTTCATCATCGTTCTCAAATGGGCTCAGTTCCGGCGCGTGCGTCGCCAGGGCGATCGCTTCTTCGATGCGCTCGAGCGGACCACACGGCTGGAGGACGCTTACCACGCGGTGATGAAGCTGCCGCCGTCTCCCTACGGACGCTTGCTGCGCGAGGGCGTGAACTTCTTCTCGGAGTTGCGCCCCGGAGCCCTCAAGGAGACACGCGGCGGTAAGCACGACCCGCTCAGCGCCACGCAGCTCGATGTGCTGCGCATGGTGCTGGCCAAGGAGGTCGGTGCGGAACGCGACCTCATGGCGCGGTTTATACCCTGGTTGGCGACGATCGGGTCGGTGAGTCCCCTGCTCGGGCTATTGGGAACGGTGCTGGGTGTCATGGACGCATTCATCGGGATCGCGGCCGGTGGCTCCGGCAACATCTCTGCCGTAGCGCCCGGCGTGGCGGAGGCCCTCGTCACGACCGTCCTTGGATTGGCGGTGGCCATCCCCGCAGTGATCACCTACAACCTCTTCGTGAGCCGCCTCAGCGTCTTCACGGGTGAGTTGGAGGGCTTCGCACAGGAGATCGTGGGCACCATGGCGCGCGAGGGCAGGATCTAGCGGATGCCCGGTACCGGGCTGCGCGGCCGCGGCGAGTTGCAGGTGACCGCCGACATCAACGTGACGTCCCTGGTCGATGTGGCGTTCGTGCTCCTGATCATCTTCATGATCACGGCTCCCATCATGCAGGGGGGCGTCGACGTGCAGCTTCCCCGTGCCGAGGCGCGACCGCTCCAGCCCAGGGAGGGTCTGGTGGTGTCGATCGATCGAGAGGGGCGGATCTTCGTCGACGAATCGGCCCTCTCGCTGGAGGATTTCCGCGCCGCCTTCCCCGCCATCGTGAGCGCTCGAGAGCCCAGCGGGGTGTACCTGCGGGCCGACAGCCGCGTGGACTACGGACAAGTGGTGCGCGTGCTGGCGGTGATGCGGGCCGCCGGTGTGGGAGACGTGGGCCTTGTGGCGGAACCCGAGTTGATCAGACGATGAGCAGGCCACGGCGACCGCGGCATCGGGCTCCGGAGGCTCGTGGATCGGGCGTCGCGTTCTCGGTCACGCTGGCGATTCACGCCGTAGCCGTGGGGACGCTGTTTTCCTCGCCTGCGATCGTGCATCGGGCGGTGCCGCCGATCTACAACGTGAACCTGGTGGCTGCCCCGCAGACGCCGCCGGAGGCGCGCCGCGCGCCGGAGGTCGTCGAGCGCCCCGCCGAGCGCCCCGCGCCGGTCCGCAGCCGGCGTCGCTCGAGTGTCGCGGAGACTCCGCCTCCGCCGGAGCGCCAGGTCGAGCTCGAGCCCGCCCCCCGCACCACGCCAGAGGTGGAGTTGGCGCCCGACGTCGAGCCCTCCACGGGAAGCGACCCGGCGACCGTGAAGACCACGGGCGTCGAGTTTCCCTACCCGGAGTACCTGCGCAACGTAGTGGCGCAGGTCTATCGCCGCTGGCACCGGCCAGAAGGAAACGTGTCGTTGCGCGCAGAGGTGATGTTCCTGGTGCACCGTGATGGCTCGATCTCCGGAATCAGGTTTATCCAGCGCTCCGGCAACTTCGCGTTCGATCTGGAGGCGCAGGGGGCGATCGAGGCGGCGGCCACGTCGCAGGCGTTCGGGCCCCTGCCGGCGGGTTACGGCGCCGACGTGCTGCCGGTGAACTTCTTCTTCGACCCATCGAGTACGCGGTGACGGCTCCAGTGAGCACGCGCGCCGCGGTTGCGGGGCGTGGGGGCAGCCTCTCGCTCCGGGCTTCCGACGCACCGGCCCACCACCCCGCGCATCCCGTTCCACCCACCGGCGCCGCCCCCGAAAGCCCTCGCTGCGAGGCTCCCACACGCCCCTTGGCGAACTGCGCGCGGCGCGCGGCTCCGATCGTCCCAGCCATACTCACGCTGTGCGTCGCCGTCCCGGTCGTGGCCCAGGAGCCCCCCGTCGAGCAGGGCGTGCGCATCGGCATCACGTACACCCCCGGGCTGCGCCCCGGAATGCTGGTTTTGGGCGGCACCTATGGGGAGCGGCTCGACTCGGTTCGGGCGATCGTGACGCGGGACCTGGAGCTGAGCGACCGGTTCGAGATGATCTCCCTGCCCGGTGGGGACAGCCTCTTATTGGGGCTCACGCAGCTCTCCGCCGGGGGCGACGACACCGCCGGCACCGCCATCCCGTTTGTCAACTACTCGCTCTACGCCGCGCTCGGCGCAGAATGGGCGGTGTCCCTGACTCCCGAGACCGACTCCACGCGCGTGCGCGCCACGCTGTACGACGTGCGGGGGGAGACGCCCCGTGAGGTGGTGCGTTCCGGCCTGAGACCCCTCGACTCCCCGGATTTTCGCATGAGCGCCCACCGGATCGCCGACGAGCTGGTGCTGGCGGCCACCGGCGAGCCGGGATTCGCCGCCACGCGGCTGCTGTTCATCCAGCGCGGCCGCCTCTACCGGGTGGACGCGGACGGTGCCGACCTGGAGGTGATTTCCCCCCCAGAAATCACGGCGTTTTCGCCGGAGTGGATGCCGGACGCGGGCCGGGTGGTCTACAGTGAGCTGTCGGAGGGCAGGGGGCGCATCGTCGTTCACGACCTGGAAACCGAAGAGCGACGGGCGGTGCCGCCCACCGCGGAGCTGCTCAACTACGCGGCCGCCGTTTCGCCTACCGGAGAGCTCCTAGCCTTCGCCCGGAGCGGTGACGACGGCACCGAGGTCTACCGCTATAACCTGGCTCAGGACTGTTGCTTAGAGCGCTTGACGGTGGGGCGCTTTTCCGATAACCTATCACCCACGTTTAGCCCGGACGGACGTCAGATCGCGTACGTTTCCACGCGCCCGGGACTACCGCAGATCTACGTGATGGCGGCGGACGGGACGGGTCAGGAATTGTTCGCTCCGTTCGACTACGGCGTGACCGGCAGCTCGAATGCGCCGGAGTGGTCCCCGGACGGTACGCGCATCGCGTTCCACCGCGACGTGCAGGGCAGTCTCCAGGTCTTCATCATGGACTCCCGGTCGCGGGCGGTGCGGCAGCTGACCAGTGCAGGGCGCAACACGGACCCGACGTGGGCGCCCGACGGACGGCACCTTGCGTTCGTCTCGGATCGCACGGGGCGGCGTCAGATCTGGGTGATCGACATCGAGACCGGCAGGGTGCGCCAGCTTACGACCGTGGGTGATGCACGGCTCCCAGCATGGTCTCCACGGATAGTGATGCCTACGGAACCATAGAAGAATGGAGTGAACATGCGACTCAGCGTACCGATTGCTCTCACCTTCGGCGCTGCCGTGATGGTGGCGGCGGCATGTGGCGGTGGACAGCCCGAAGATGTGACGCCGGCCGTGGACTCGGCGGCGATCCGGGATTCCATCCGGCGTGCCGACTCACTCGCGGCGGTCGAGGCAGCCCGGCGCGACAGCATCGAGCGGGCGCGGATGGAGGAGCAGCGCATCCGCCGCGAGCGCGAGGAAGCCGCGCGCCGCGAGCGCGAGATCACCGTTGCGGTGGTCGCGATGCTTGCGGAGCACGTCAACTTCGACTTCGACAAGTCGAACATCCGGCCGGGCCAGGATACCGAGTTGCTGGAGACGAAGCTCGGCATCATGCAGGCGAACCCGGCGCTACAGGTGTTGATCGTCGGTCACTGCGACGAACGCGGGTCCGACGAGTACAACATGGCGCTCGGCATGCGCAGAGCACTCTCGGCCAAGAAGTGGCTCACGGACCGCGGCATTGACGAGGGCCGCATCACGGTTCGCTCCATGGGTGAGGAGCAGCCGGTCGATGCGCGCTCCAACGAGGATGCCTGGGCCAAGAACCGCCGTGACGAGTTCGCCGTGGCCGGCGGTGGCACGGTGCTGGTCCGTCCCAGCGGCATGTGACGCGTCTTGCCCTTCTCGCGACGTGTGTCGCATTGAGTGCGTGTGCGCTCAAGGGCGACGTGCGGCGCGTGGAGGAGCAACTAGAGCAGTATCGAGCAGAGACAGCCCGCGCCGATTCGGCGCGGGCTGTCATGCTTGACCAGGTGTTGTTGCTGCAGCAGAGGCTGCACGATTCGCTCATGGTCCTGCAGCGGCGTGTCTCGGCGTTCCAGGGCGATGTGCGCACCGACATGACGGACGTGCAGCGGCAGCTGGTACAGATTCAGGAGCTCACCGGCCAGAGCCAACAGCGGCTCACCGAGCTGCGCGGTGAGCTCGACTCGCGCGCCGCCTTGCCGATCATGGCAACGCCGGCCGCGGGGGATACAGGAGCGGCAGCCGGGCGTCCTCCGACGGGGGGCGGGGTCGGGGCGGAGGAGTTGTACTCGGTGTCGCTGCAGCAGTTGCGGCGCGGCAGCCCCAACACGGCCCGCCTCGGGTTCCTCACGCTGCTGGCCGACTTCCCCGACCACCCTCGTGCGTCCGACGCCCAGTTCTTCATCGGTGAGACCTGGGAGGAGTCCGAGCCCGACTCGGCCGCCGCTGCCTACGAGCTGGTGATCCGCAACCACCCCGACTCTCGTCACGCGCCAACGGCGCTCTACCGCCTCGGCCTCATGGCGGAGCGGCGCGGGGACCGTCGCGCCGCCCAGGTGTACTACAGTCGTGTCATTGCCGGATACCCCAGGTCCGAGGAAGCCCAACTCGCGCGGACGAAGCTCGGCAATCCGGACGGTTGAGGGGCGGCCGATCTCGGCCCCGTCCACATGACCAAGCGGACTGCCAAGGGCGACATGCCCTTCCTGGACCACCTCGAGGAGCTGAGGTGGCGCATTCTGTGGAGCCTCGCAGCGCTCCTGCTGGGGGCCGTGGTCAGCTTCTATCTGGTGCAGCGGTACGAGGTGCTGGAGCTGCTCAAGGAGCC
>JBDHJR010000055.1:0-4833 GCA_039586815.1 Gemmatimonadota bacterium
ACGGGGCGCCGCGGGCGCCGCGGCGGCCACGGATCGACCACCACGAAACCGCCCACCGTGTGCATGGGCGAGTATGTCCGAACCACACCGCGATCCCCCCAGCGCGCGATCGCCGGCGTCTCCAGGCGGAACCGCACCGCGCCGGTCTGACCGGGGGCGATCTCCCCAGCCGCCGGCGTGACGCGGGCCAGGATCTCAGCCGTGCCGATGTGGAGCCGCACCCGCGAGCGCTGCGTCAGGGGACGCGGGGCGGAATCGAGCAGTGTGACCATCACGTCCAGGGCCGAGGTCGCCCGCCAGCTCGGGTCGGCCACCACGACCGCGCCACGCGCCAGGTCGGCCCGCTCCAGGCTGCGCAGCGCGAGCGCCGTGCGGCGGCCCGGTTCGGCTCGCTCGCGCGCCTCCCCGTGCACCTCCACGCTGCGCACGCCGCTCGTGCCGTCGCCCGGGAGCACCCGGACGTCGTCCCCCACTGCCACCGCCCCACTCCACGTAGTGCCTGTGACAACCGTGCCGGCCCCCGCCACGCTGAATACGCGGTCCACCGGCATGCGGAACAGGTCGTCGGTCGAGCGTCCCACCGCTCGCGCTGCAGCCGTTGCCAGGGCGCGCGTCAAGTCCTCCGCTCCCTCTCCGGTCACCGCTGAGAAGCGCACGGCTGGCTCCCACTCGATGGTGGAGACCGCCAGGCGCTCGCTCACGTCGCTCTCCACCAGCTCCAGCCAATCGGGCTCGGCCAGATCCACCTTGGTGATCGCCACAACTCCCGTGTGCACCCCCAGGAACTCGATGATCGCGAGGTGCTCCTCCGTTTGCGGCATCACTCCCTCGTCGGCGGCCACGACCAGGAGAGCCACGTCTATACCGGTGGCACCGGCCACCATGTTGCGCACGAAGTCCTCGTGTCCCGGCACGTCCACGATAGAGGCAGCGAGCCCCTCGCCCAGATCGAGCACCGCGAAGCCGAGGTCGATCGTGATGCCGCGTCGCTTCTCCTCGGCCCAGCGATCGGTGTCTGTGCCGGTGAGCGTCTTGACCAACGCGGTCTTCCCGTGGTCTACGTGACCGGCCGTGCCGACGACGACGTGACGGCTCACGAGATCTCCTGCCAGAAGGTGAGCGCCCTGAGCTCGCGCCCCTCGGCAACGTGCTGCTCCACGAAGCGCACCAGGAGGCGGCGGTGGGCCGCAGCGTGCTTGGGGGAAAGCTCCTCCAGCGCATCGCCCGTCCCGGCTACCAGGCGCTCGAGCACACGCCGGTCGGCCGCCTCGAGCCTAGTGGTGGACCCGCCCCGGGCGCACGTGCCGCACACGAAGCCACCGTCCCTCACCGAGAACGCCACGGCCCCTTCGGGCAACTCCGCTCCGTCCTGCGCGCAGCGCTCGACGCTGGGGGCGAAGCCGAGCGCGGCCACCGCACTCCATAGAGCCGCGAGGGACGCCGCATCCAGCGCCTCGGGCGGGATAGCTGCGAGCACATCCAGTTGCCGCACTGTGAGCTCGTAGATCTCGGGGTGGGGCTCGGTAGGCGAGAACCGCATGACCAGCTCGGCCAGCGCCGAGCACGCAGCGTACCGCGCCACGTCTCGCGCCAACTCAGGCCGCTGCAGCGTCACCTCGAACTCCGCCAGGGTCTGCAGATCTCGGCTCGTCTTGATATAGAGCTGTGCAGTTCCCTGGCTCAATACCTGGAGCTTGGCGCCGAACTTGCTCTTGGGCCGCACGGCCCCCTTGGCGATGGCGCCCTGCACTCCGTGCTCGGGCGTCAACAGGCGCACGATCTTGGACGTCTCGCCGTAGGGGAAGCTGTGCAGGATGAGCGCGGGCGTGGTGACGAGCGGCATGGGGGAAAGATAAGGGACGGGGAATGGGAAGCGGCTCAGCGCGAGGCCGGGGTCCTGCCGGAGCGGACCTTGCGAGCACTGACCGTAGGCTGATCGTGCATTGCGTCGGTCGGCCTTACCATCACTGCGGTTCGGAGTCACACGGGGGCACTTGGCGAGTGCAGTCCGCAGAGGTAGGGCCCCTGCCTCGCGCTAGAGCCGCACCTTCCCGCCCACGAGCCAGCGCCGCCCCGGAGCCACGAACCCGTACACCTCCTCGTACTCCTCGTCCAACAGGTTGTCCACCCTGAACGTCGCCGCCAGGCCGCGCCACAGCGTTGCCTCGGCAGCGAGATCCAGCGTCACGTACCATGGCAACGTCACCGGCGTGGCCGGGAACGTCCCGAAGTCGCGGTCGTCGCGCTCACCCACGTAGTTGAGACGCAGCGAGGCGAACGCGCGCTCGCGCACTCGGTACGACACGTCAGCGCTGAGCGCATGGGTCGGACGCCGCAGTAACCGTTCCCCCTCCACGAAGCCCGCACCGGGACCTTCGTCGGCCCCCGCATCGATCACCTCGGTGTGCAGGTAGGTGTAGCTCGCCCCCAGGTCCAGCCCCCGGAGCGGCTCGCCGCGCAGCTCGACCTCCACGCCCAGCGCGTTCGCGGCAGCCAGGTTGAAGTAGTTGGGCGCGTCGGGCTCCGGGGCCACGGCGGTGTACTGGATCAGGTCGTCAAACCGCTGGTGGAAATAGGTGGCTCCCAGCACAACGCTTGTGGAACCGATCTCCTGCTCCACCCCGATCTCCCAGCTGAGCGCGCGCTCCGGATCGAGATCGGGATTGCCCCGCGCGAACGGGGAGGCGGCGAAGTTCTCGTAGAACGTGGGTTCCTTGAACGCCTTGCCGAGCGACGCACGCACCCGGGTCCCGGAGCTCCACGCGTAGTTCACGCCGCCGCGGTAAGTGAAGAACGTGCCGAACTGCTCGTTCTCGTCGAGCCGCGCGCCCAGCGTGAACGCCAGGCCGTCGAGCGGAGCGGCCTGGAGCTGGCCGTACACACCGAGGTTGTTGCGCCGCACATCGAGCGAGTCGGTGCTCGTCCCGAACTGGCTGAGGGAACTGCTCGCCGAGGTGCCGCGCTCGCTCTCGATCTCGGCGCCCAACGTGACCACCTCCGTGCCGGTGGCGTGCCAGTTCGCACGCAGGTCTGCGCTGCGCCGCGACACCGATTCGTGGCTGCTGGATCCGAAGAACCCCAGCGTGTCGGCAGGCCCGTCGGGTTGATCTTCGAACCCGCCGTCCTTCTGGTTGACGGCGAGCAACAGCCGGCCCTCGACGCGGCTCGAGAAGAACCGCCCCGCATCGAGCGAGACCGCGAGGTCTTTCCTCTCCTGGAACGCGTTGCTGTCCGCCAGCGCTCCGGTGAAGTCAGTGGGGACATGGTAATCGCTGTCGCCGTAGCGCAGCGCAAGGCCGATGTCGGTCCGATTATCCGGCGTGACCCGCAGTGCTCCGCTCGCCACGAGGTTCTCGTAGCTGCTGTTGAAGGGATAGATCCCGTCCGTGGCGCTGCGGCTGGCGGCGAGCGAGTAGCTCACGACGTCGCTGCCACCGTCGATCCCCAAATCCGCCTCGATCGTGCCGAAGCTGCCGCCGCGCACGCTCGCCTCAGCACCCAGCCGACCGCTGCCGTGATGGGTGAACACCTGGATCACTCCCGACACGGCATCGGACCCGTACACCACGCTGGTAGGTCCCCGCACGATCTCGATGCGATCCACGTTGTCGGTCGTCAGGTTGGCAAAGTCGATCGCGCCCCCGGGCTGGTTCAGCGGCACGCCGTCCACCAGCACCTTCACGTAGTCGCTCTCGCCACCCCTCACGAACACCGAGGTGAGACCGCCGTAGGATCCCTGCCGCACCACGTGCATGCCGCTCATCTCGCGCAGGGCGTCTGCGACCGTGCGTATGCCCTCGGCTCGCAGATCCGCACCCTGGAGCACCGTCACGCTGGCATTGAGCGCCGAGCGCCGGGTGGGGATCCGCGTCGCCGTGACCACGAGTGGCGCGAGCGCCGCGGTGTCGGCCGGTTCCTGTGCCTGCGCGGCCGGGGCGGCCCCAGCCCCCGTCTTCGCCGCCAATACCAACGCCAGCAATACGCGATACCTCATCAACGCCTCACTCTCCGGGTTCTTCTCGCCTGAGTGGCACGAACTGCGGTACACCGCGCCACTGCTCTACCGCCACCGGCCATGCGAACACCCGCTCCAGTACCTCGCGGCGCAGCACCTCGGCCGGTGTACCCTGCGCCGCGATGCCTCCTCGATCCATCACGATCACGCGATCGGCGAAGCGGGCCGCCAGGTTCACTTGGTGCGTGACCAGCACCGCCGCGAGCCCTTCGCGCCGCACCAACTCAGCGGCCAGCTCGAACACCTCCATCTCATGGCGCAGATCGAGGTTGGCCGTGGCCTCGTCCAGCACCAGCGCTCGCGGGTCTTGCGCCAGCGCCCTGGCAATGCGCACGCGCTGCCACTCGCCGCCCGATAGCGTCGCCACCCAGCGGTCCCGCAGGTGTTGCACGTCGCAACGCTCGAGTGCGCGCTCCACTGCGTCGAAATCGCTGGTCCGCGCCGCCCGGAACGGCCCCAGGTGCGCGTAGCGACCCAGCAGCACCGCCTGGTGCACGCGCAGGGGGAACACCGGCTCCTCCCTTTGCGCCACGACACCCACCAGCCGCGCCAACTCCCTGCGGCGCCACGAGTGTGCCGCGTGGCCTGCGGCCAGCACCGCGCCGGTGCTGGGCCGCAGCACGCCGAGCAGCAGCCGGAGCAGCGTGGTCTTGCCGCTGCCGTTGGGCCCGACGATCGCCACCAGCTCTCCGCGCGGCACGGCGAGCGTCACCGCACGCACGACGTCGTCATGCGCCGCCGGATAGCGGTACGACGCCTCGCGCGTCTCGAAGATCAGCTCACCCATCGTCGCACCAGCCAGACGAAGACGGGCACTC